>JBGCEG010000043.1:0-49295 GCA_045106135.1 Roseobacter sp.
CACACCAAAGGATCCAGGTCCTTGGGAAGGGGAACAACGCAACATGTGGAAGCCAACCCAACAAGATGTACGGTGGTTTGAGGGCGGTAACCTACATCAATCGCGTCACTATTCACAGTTCTTATCGCTTCAGATAAAGGCCCGTATGGAAGGGATCCCAACCCCTGTTTATGGGCTGCAAGACAGCTTTCACACAGGGTAATACCTGCCTCAACGACTGGACGTTTCCATGCCCGTCGTTTGAATGCAGCGCGGTCGGCGTGTGGAATTGATGTTCTGATGTTTCACGGCGCGATCACGTAGACCTTTGACAGACATGAAACCACAAGACGAAAGGTTAAACACATGAGCGAACACATTGCGCTAATCGGGGCAGGGGCCATGGGCGGGGCGATTGGAACACGCTTGTTGGCGACGGGAAATGCCTTGACCGTGTTTGATCTGGACAGGGATCGCGTGGCCGAGATGGTGGATTTGGGCGCTGTGGCTGCAAGCTCTGCGGCGAACGCCTGTCGCGACGTTGATTTCGTGATCGTTAGCCTCAACGCCTCGCGGATTGTCGAGCTTGCGGTGTTTGGGGAGGGCGGTATTGCACAGGGGGCCAAGCCGGGCACTTTGATTATTGATATGTCGTCGATTGAACCAGACGCCACACGCAGCTTTGCCAAACGTGCGGCGGAACAAGGATTAGGCTGGGTCGATAGCCCGCTGTCTGGCGGTGCGCCCAAAGCTTTGGTTGGCGAGCTGACCTTGATGGCTGGCGGGGATGCGGCTGACGTAGAACGTGCCCATAAGGTGCTTGGACATGTGGCTGCGAATTACACGCATATGGGTCCGTCCGGCGCGGGGCAGACAACCAAGCTGATCAATCAGGTTCTGTGTGGTCTGGGGTTTCTGGCAGTCGCTGAGGCGACACAACTTGCGTTGGATGCGGGCGTGGATGTTCTGAAGATTCCGCAGGCCCTTCAGGGCGGTCGCGCGGATTCCGCCCTGTTGCAGGAATATCTGCCGCGTTTTGCTACCAAGGATTACAGGCGCACAGGGCGCATTGACAACATGGTCAAAGACCTGAATGCGGTAAACGATCTGGCACGGCAAACGGGGACGTCCATGCCTATGACCGCCCTTTGTACAGAGCTTCACCGCATGCTGACGGCTGCCGGGTTTGGGGGTGAAGATCAGGCGGCGGTGATGGAATTTTTCGATGGGGCAAAGGATTGGACTGCCACGTGAGATTCCTTGCGGCATCCCCGGATATGAAAGAGCGCGCTGGCGCAAAGCTGGGCAGGTCGTCACAGGCGACGCTTTTGGCGGAGCGATATGCGCGCGAAAGCCAGTTGGATGTCCCTCGATGAGCGCGCGCATCACCATGCGGGATATCGCAAAAACGGTGGGCCTGTCGTCCATGACTGTATCGCGCGCCTTGCGCGACGACAGAACGGTCAGCGCAGAGACGCGCGATATTGTGCGCAAAGCAGCCCATAAGCTGGGCTATGTGTACGACAGTAGCGCACAGGCGTTTCGCACGCAGAAAAGTGGCTTTGTGGCGGTCACCCTGCCGTCAATCAATAACGCGAATTTTGCCGAAACCTTCCGGGCGCTGACCCAAGGGGCGGAGGCAATCGGGTTGCAGCTGTTGCTGGGCGGCACAAACTACCGGGTCGAGCGTGAAGAAGAGCTTGTGCGACAGTTGCTGACGCGAAATCCGGAGGCGCTTGTCCTGACAGGGGGGCATCACACAGACGCTACCCGCGCGTTGATGGCCTCGCGCCAAATTCCAATCGTCGAAATGTGGGATCTGCCCACCGATCCGCTGGGCCATGTTGTCGGGTTCTCGAACGCGGATGCGATGGCCCATATCGTATCGCATCTGGCGGCAACGGGGCGGCGCAAGCTTGCCTTTGTTGGCGCCTCCGACGGGGCCGACAGGCGCGGGGCTGAACGTAGGGACGCTGTGGTTCTGTCGGCCCGCGCCCTTGGCTTGCCTGAGGTCACCATATTTGATGCAGGTGCAGCACCTGTATCCATGCGTCACGGCACCGCCGCGATAAACCAGATGGGACCCTCTGTTGCGGGTTTTGATGCGCTGGTCTGCGTGTCTGATCCGGTAGCCTTCGGGTGTCTTTGTGCGTGCCAGCGCATGGGCATTTTGGTCCCGGATGATCTGGCCATTACCGGGTTTGGCCACTTTGAAGTGGCGCAGGTGGCTAATCCAGCGATCACGACGGTCAATGTGAACGCAGAACAGATCGGGCATGAAGTCGTCAGACTGCTCGCACAGGTATTTGACGGCGCGGTTGGTCAAAAACCGCAAATTGTCGACGTCGGATCAAACCTCGTCTTGGGAGAGACCAGTTAGACGCCGCTGTTGCGCACGGTCGATCCCGGGATCAGGCGAAAGCCGATGTCGGTGCAGGTCGGCACAGGCTCGTCTGTCAGACGGGCCATCATCATTTCAGCAGCCTTTTGACCAAGCTTCAGGTGAGAGACATGGCACGACGTCATGCGGCGGTTCATGACAGACGCGATGGGCAGGTCGCCCCAACCTGCGACGCCAATGTCATCTGGCACCGACAGACCATTCGCCGTGCAATACTGCAAGCCACCAAAAGCCATGGCATCATTCTGAAAGAACACGCATTCGATGCCACTGGCCGAGGCGAGCAATTGTTCTGTGCCGTAGAATCCGGAATAGTACGTCGCTGTGTCGTGGAGGCAAAGCTGTTTGACAACCGCACCGCCTGCGCCTTCGACGGCTTTGCAAAAGCCGTTCAACCGTTCCGTGGCCGCGTTGGCCGTGTCATGCGAGGTTCCGACATAGCCCAGATGGCGATAGCCGCAGGCGGTCAGGTACCGCCCCATGTCGAACCCGCTGTCAAAGTGATTGATGCCCACACTCATGTCCAGCGGGCTGGAATTGAGGTCCCATATCTCGACAACCGGGATGCCCGCGTTGCGCAGCATTTCAGTGGCGCGCGGGGAGTGATAGCGGCCCGTCAGAATAAGACCGGCAGGCTGCCACGACAAAACGGTGCGGATCCAGTTTTCTTCTTCTTCCAGCGTGTGCTGCGTCAGACCCAGCACCGATTGATAGCCAAAGGTGCCCAATTTGCGATCAATGCCTTCAAGCACCTGCGCAAAAACCTCGTTCCCCAAATCCGGGATCGACACGCCGATGAACGTTGAGCTTTGATCGCCCGCAAAAACAGTGGCCAGTCGATTCGGCAAATACCCAAGCGCGTCGACCTGTTTCATGACCTCGACACGTGTTTTTTCCGAATAGCCGCCTTCCCCGCGCAAGACTCTGCTGGCCGTCATCTTTGACACCCCGGCGGCAAGTGCGACCTCAGACAGGCTTACCCTATTGTTTTTTATGTTTTTATCCATTTTTCGCTATATTACGTTACGGGTAACTTAAGTCTTGACATATGACGTGTCGTCGCCTGATGCTAGCGGAACGTTACGGGTAACTCAACTTCAAGGTTGAGGCGTGTAACAGGGAGGACGTGACATGCAAGACCTGCAATCGGGTTTGCTGTTTGATGGTATCGACAAGCATTTTGGCGGCACCTATGCGCTGAAAGATGTCTCTCTGACGGTGCGCCGGGGAGAGATCGTCGCCTTGCTGGGCGAGACTGGTGCGGGCAAATCCACGCTGATCAAGGTGCTGGGCGGCATTCACACCGCGGATGCAGGGCAGGTTCTGATTGATGGTGTGCCCTACCGGCATCGTCCTGCCGGGTTTGGGGAACGCCAGAAAGTGGCTTTCATCCATCAGGACCTTGGGTTGATCGAGTGGATGACGGTCGCAGAGAACATCAGCCTTGCTCTGGGTTTTTCGCGCAAGGCAGGCTTGATCCAATGGCAGGAGGTTGAGCGTTTTGCCGTCGATGCCTTGCGCAAGGTAGAGTGCGATTTTGATCCCACCACTCGGGTTGAAGACCTGTCCCGCACTGAAAAATCGCTTGTGGCCATCGCCCGCGCGCTGGCCGTGGACAGTGAATTTCTGGTGCTGGACGAGCCCACCGCGTCACTGCCCGCCGATGAGGTAAACCGGCTTTTTCAGGCGCTGCGCCCTTTGCGCGAACGCGGCGTTGGCATGATTTATGTCAGTCACAGGCTGGACGAGATCTTTCAGATTGCCGACCGGGTCGCCGTGCTGCGCGATGGCGAAATGGTGGGCGTGCGCAGCATCGATCACACAACCCCCGAGGAGTTGGTGCAAAAGATCGTCGGTCGCAAAACCCGCGAGACGGTGAAGGCGGGCGAGGCGATTGGTGCACCGGTTCTGACGCTGCGCGATTTCGACATTGCGGGCATGCAAAAGCTGTCCTTCGACTTGCAGGAAAATGAGGTGTTAGGGCTGGTGGGCCTGCGCGGCGCGGGGCACGAGGCGATTTCGCGCGCGCTGTTTGGCCTTTTGCCTTTCGGGGGCACGGTCGAATTGCGTGGCGTGCGCCCTCAGTTGTCCACGCCGCAAAAAGCGCTGGAGGCAGGCATCGGGCTTGTCGCCAAGGACCGCACCGAAGAATCCATCGCGCTGAGCCTGTCGATCCGCGAGAACACGTTTCTCAACCCTCAGGGCACGGGCCGGAAACTGCTCAGTCTGCTGTCTCCGAAACGGGAGGCTGATCAGGCCGCAAAGATCGGCGCAGAGCTTGGCTTGTCTCCGAATGATCCGGCGCTGGCCATTGAGGCGCTGTCGGGGGGCAACCAGCAAAAGGTTGTCATCGGGCGGTGGCTCGCGACCAAGCGGCAGTTGTTGATCTGCGAGGACCCGACGGCGGGCGTGGATGTGGGCGCGAAATCAGAGATTTATGCGCTGCTCAACCGGGCGTTGGGGGACGGTGTGGCGATCCTGATCATCTCCACCGACTTCGAGGAAATCGCAACAATTTGTCACCGTGCCATTGTTTTTAGTCAGGGCGCTCTGGTCGATGAGCTCAGCGGCACGCGTCTGACAACAGAAAACCTGATCCAATCGGCCTCTGCGGGCAATATTCCAAGCAACGGGGGCATGGCCGATGCAATCGCTTGAATCCGGTGCGCTTGAGCCGACCAAGGCTGACCTCAAAGGGTTGGGTTTTGGCAGGCGCCTCTTACGATTTCTACCTGTCTACGGGCTGGTGATCCTGACGTTCTTTTTGATCGCGCTGTTTTCGGTTTTGTTGCCAAACACATTCCCAACCATGCTGAATCTGCGGTCGATCATTTCGGACAAGGCGATCATTGCGCTTTTGTCTTTGGGCGCGATGATCCCGATGGCGGCGGGGCGGATCGATCTGACCGTCGGCTACGGCATTGTGCTGTGGCACATTCTGGCGATCAGCTTGCAAACCATGCTGGGCTTGCCATGGCCTGTTGCCGTGGCGGTTGTGCTGGTTTTGGGCGGAATAACCGGTTTCCTGAACGGGCTGCTGGTTGAGGTGGCCAAGATCGACAGCTTTATTGCGACGCTGGGCACAGGCACCGTGCTTTATGCGCTGGCGCTCTGGCACACGGGGGGGCGCCAGATGGTCGGTCTGCTGCCTGACGGGTTTTATGCGTTGAACACAACGTTTGTGTTTGGTCTGCCCATCACGGCCTACTACCTCGCCGTGATTACCATCGTGATGTGGGTCATTCTCGAATACACGCCCGTCGGCCGGTATTTATATGCCATTGGGGCCAACCAGCGGGCAGCCCAGCTTAACGGAATTCCCACGCGCAAATATGTGATCGGCGCCTTTGTCGCCAGCGGGGCCATGACCGCGCTTGCGGGCGTGTTGCTGGCGGCCAAGCTGCGCATCGGCCAAGCCTCGGTGGGGCTGGAGTTTCTGCTGCCCGCGTTGGTGGGGGCGTTTCTGGGCTCAACGACCATCAAGCCCGGGCGGGTCAATGTGTGGGGCACCATTGTGGGCGTCGCCATCCTCGCCGTTGGGATTTCCGGCATTCAACAATTCGGCGGGTCATTCTGGGTCGAGCCGCTTTTTAACGGGGTCACATTGCTGATCGCGATCGGCATTGCCGGATACGCGCAACGCAAAAAGGGCGCAGACAAGCGCTGAAACGACGTCATGCAAGGGAGGAACGCATGAAAAAGAGAACCTTTATCGCAAGCCTTGCCGCAACCACTATTCTGGTGAGTATGCCGGCAATCGCGGCTGAATGGGACGGGCCGACAAGTGGACCGCAAGCTGCTGAAGGCAAATCAATCGCCATCGTCGCGGGCGATCTGAAAAACGGTGGTATCCTTGGTGTCACGACGGGCGTTGAAGAAGCCGCAGCCAAAATCGGTTGGGATGTGCGGGTTCTGGATGGGGCCGGGTCCATACAAGGGCGTACGGCAGCGATTGGTCAGGCGCTGGCCCTTAAGGCGGATGGCATCATCATAAACGGTTTTGACGCGGTTGAGCAACAGGCCGCGCTGGAAGGTGTCGTGAACGCCGGCATTCCCATGGTGGCGTGGCATTCTGGCCCCAAGATCGGTTGCGACGCGCCGGGTGGTATCTTTGCCAACGTCTCAACCGATGCGATGAGCGTCTCTGAGGTTGCAGCGAATTGGGCCATTGGGGATGGCGACGACAATGTGGGCGTCGTCATTTTCACCGACAGTACATACCAGATCGCCATCGACAAGGCGGACCGCCTGAAAGAAACGGTGGAGGCTGCGGGCGGCACGGTTCTGGAATATGTCGATACGCCCATCGCCGATACATCGACGCGGATGGGCCCTTTGACCACATCACTGTTGCAAAAATACGGTGAGAGTTGGACCCACGCTTTGGCGATCAACGACTTGTACTTTGATTTCATGGGCCCGTCGCTGGCCGCCGCGGGGCTGTCACCAGAGAAAAGCCCGCAAGCAGGATCGGCAGGCGATGGCTCTGAAGCGGCGTTCCAGCGCATCCGGACAGGGGGATATCAGGCCATCACGGTGGCTGAACCGCTGAACTTGCAAGGCTGGCAACTGGTTGATGAGTTGAACCGCGCCCTGCAAGGCGCGCCCTGCTCTGGCTATGTCACGTCGCCCGCGCTGGTGACGCCTGCGGGGTTGGAGAAAATGGGCGATAGCAACGCCTTTGATCCCGACATCCCATACCGCGAAGCCTACGGCGCGATCTGGGGCAAATAATGCGCGGCGGGGCCGTCCTTGGCGATTGGTGGCCCCGCAGCCCTTCAGCAGACGGACCTCTTGGGCCAGATGAATACTATCACGGAGAGCATCAATGACTGACGCACCCCTCGTGCAGATGCGCGGGATCACGAAAAAATTTGGCGGTGTCACGGCCCTGTCCGGTGTCGATTTGACGGCCCATGCGGGCGAGGTTCTCGCGATTGTCGGGGACAATGGCGCGGGTAAGTCGACGCTGATCAAAGTCCTGACAGGGGTCTACCAACCCACGGCGGGGGAGGTGTTTCTGGCGGGGGAAAAGGTTGAATTTTCGAGCCATGCCGACTCGATTGATGCAGGCATCGACGCGGTGTTTCAGACCCTTGCCCTGGCAGATCATCTGGACCCGGCGGCCAACATGTTTCTTGGCAACGAGTTGACCAAGAAGTTTCTCGGCATAGAGGTGCTGGACAACAAGCGGATGCGATCCGAGACAGAACGCGTCTTGATGGAACGTCTGGGCGTAAAGCTGAAATCGCTTGATGCGCCCACAGAAAGCCTGTCGGGGGGGCAGCGGCAGGCCGTTGCCATTGCACGCGCGGTCTACAGCGAAGGGCTTCGCGTGCTGGTGATGGACGAGCCGACAGCGGCGCTTGGCCCTCAGGAAACCGCGCGCACCCTGAAGCTTATTCAGACGCTCAAGGCTCAGGGGCTGGCGGTCATTCTGATCAGTCACTCGCTGGATGATGTGTTCGAAGTGTCGGACCGCGTGCATGTGCAACGGCGGGGTCAATGTGTGGGCGTGGTCAAAACAGCCCAAAGCACCACGCAAGAAGTCCTTGGCATGATCGTTGGCGCGGAGGAAGCAGCATGAGCACCGCATCAAAACCCATCACCGAAAGGCTGGAGCCTTATATCGCGATCATCGGCCCGATGGTCATGATCCTTGCGATCCTGCTGTTTATGGGCGTGGCGGAACCTGCGCGCTATTTTCGGGTCACGAACCTGAACCTGATATTGCTGGACGCTGCCCTTTACATGCCGATGGCGATGGCCATGACCTTTGTCATTACCCAGCGCGGCATTGATCTGTCGATTGGGTCCATTGCCGCCTTGTCCGGTATTTTGATGGCTTTTCTGATCAAGCAATACGGCTTTTCGGTCTACATCGCCGTGCCGATTGCGATTATGCTTGGGGCGATCATGGGGCTGATCAATGGCCTGATCATCACGCGGTTTAACGTGCCAGACCTGATTGGCACGCTCGCCATGGACCTTGTCTATCGCGGCTTTGCCTTGGTGATTGCAAAAGGTCTCGTGCTTGCACGGTTTCCGGATTTTCTGACGGATATTGGTCGCGGGCAAATCCCCGGCTTTGTCCCCATCCCGGTGTTGATCGGCACGGCCACCATGATTGCGGGCTATGTTCTACTCACGCGGACCTATTTCGGGCGCTACACCATCGCCATCGGGTCCAACCCCGAAGCGGCAGAGCTTACGGGCATCAGTGTCAAACGCCACAAGGTCTATGCCTATGTGCTTTGCGGCGCCTGTGCCGCACTGGGCGGTATCTTGTTGACCGGTAAACTGAACGCGATCCAGGCCACCTCTGCGCCATACTTTAACCTGCATGTCATCGCAGCGGTGGTTGTGGGCGGCACGTCCCTCTTTGGCGGGCGCGCATCGATGCTGGGCTCATTTGCAGGGGTGTTGCTACTGAGCATGATGATCAATGCGCTGGTGACCTTGCGGATCGAGTTCTTCTGGCAATCTGTCGCCTCTGGCGTCGTGATTGTCAGCTCTGTGGCGCTGTATACATGGATGCAAAAGAAAGACCGTGACGGGGCAGGTGGCTTGCTGGCAGGCTTGCGCACCCCGGACGGCCAAAAGATGCTGCGCTTGTCTGCGCTGCTGATCGGACTGTTGATTGCTTTGCTGGCAATCGGCGGGATCTTTGCCGGCAACCCCAATCCAAGCGGGTAACCGGCCAATCGTTGGGGGTGGCCGAACCGTGGGATAGCCCAAAGGCGGCACGGCCAGCCCCGCACTCATTTTAAGGGAGGAACCAAGATGAGATTTCTAGCAACCACAGCCCTTGTGGCAGGCGCCGTTCTGACAACATCGGCGCTGGCGGATGGTCACGCGACCTTGCCGCTCAAAGAGTTTCCGGGCATCGCAGATCGCGATTACTGGGTGCCTGGTGAGGTAAACGCCGATGGCAAGCTTGAAGCGCTTCAGGCCGTTGTCGGTGCAGACGCTGTTGCCTTTTCAGGCACGCAAGATGCACCCGTTCAGATCGCACTGATCTACCCATCCGCGGATACATCCGACTTCTGGGCGCGCAACTATCTGGCGATGACCAAGCGGTTGGAGCAGTTGGGCATTGAATACGAGACCACAGAATTCGCCAGCCGTCAGATCGAGCATTCGCTGCAAGCCACATATGCCAATCAGGTCGCGCAGGACGCGGACCTTTATGACTATGTGATCTTCGGGCCGTCGGAGCTGGCCATTCAGGCGGATAATATCGACAAGCTGGCCGCCAATGACGGGTTCAGCACCTATGTCTGGGCCTTCCACACGCCGCTCAAGGATCTGGAGACGCAACCTGATGCGTGGTTCGACTTTTCGTCGGCGGCAGGTGCTTTGACCATGTGCGAATATATGCTGGGACGGCTTGGTAACGATGTCACCATGGCGATGAACCGGGGCATTCCGGGGATCACGGACAACCAAAGGTCGGGTGATTTCAAAGCCTGCGTTGAAGCGAACGGCAACTGGACCACTGTCTATGAGCACTACGGTGAATATCAGCGTGAGGGTGGTTTTGAAGGCACAAGCCTGATCCTGCAGGCCTATCCGGAAGCCACCATCATCCACAATGCCAATACCGCCATGGCGATGGGCAGTGTGGAGGCGCAGATCGCGGTTGGCAAAGAGAAAGAGGTCTTCTCGACCGGATGGGGCGGCACGGGCCTTGAGCTGGACGCGATCCGGCGCGGTGAGCTTGACGCAACTCCCATGCGCATGGGCGATGACGTAGGGGCCGCCACGGCTGAGGCCATCAAGGCCGACCTCGAAGGGCGCGCGGCTGAACTGCCGCTGGTCTTTTTGGGGCGCATCACGGTGGCACATGACGAAATGAGCGCCGAAGAGATCGATGCTCTGGAGCAAGAGGCCTTCCGGTTTTCCGGTGTTGGTGCTCTCGAACGCTGATCTGAGAAAACGCAGGGCGCGCGTCGGTGCGCCCTGTTCGTGACAATGATGCTTGACGCGGGATGTGACCGATAACATTCTGTCAGCCATGGCATCAGACAAATCAGACGGACCTGTGACAATGCGGGACGTGGCCCGCGCGGCGGGCGTTTCGCGGATGACGGTGTCCCGTGCGCTCAAGGCCAACAGCCCGGTCAACAAAGAAACCCGGGAACGTATCCTGAAAATCGTGCGTGACATGAACTACGTGCCGGACCAGATGGCGGGTAGTCTGACAACTAAAAAGTCCGGCTTTGTCGCCGTTTTGGTCCCCTCTCTGAACAACCTCCATTTTGCGGAAACGGTGCAGGCTTTGACCGAAGAGCTGGAGTTGAACGGCTTGCAGATCCTGTTGGGTCACACCGACTATTCAGCCGACCGCGAAGAGGCATTGGTCGAGCATATGTTAAAGCGCAGGCCCGAGGCGATTGTCTTGTCGTACGACGGTCATTCGGCCCGCACGAGGGCGCTTTTGGAGGACGCGAACGTGCCTGTGATCGAGCTTTGGGAGCGCCCGGAGGACCCGATCGGGTATTCGGTGGGCTTTTCCAACCGCCAGGCCGCAAAAGAGATGACGCGCGCCTTGATTGGTCGGGGGTATCGCAACATCGCCTTTGTGGGCGAAGTGGATGACGACTGGACCCGTGGCGCTGCGCGGCGCAGCGGGTTCATTGAAGCCATGACAGAAGCAGGCTTATCGCCCCACCGGATTGTGCGGTCCGGCAGACCGCCCCTGTCAATCGAAGAAGGCGCGGATGCCGCCGGTGTCTTGCTGGCCACCTACCCGGAGACGGATTGTGTATTCTGCGTGTCTGATGTGCCTGCCTTTGGCGTTCTTTCCGCGCTGCAGGGGCGTGGCAAATCGGTCCCGGACGACATCGGCGTTGTGGGGTTTGGCAATTTTGAAGTGAGCCGCTTTTCGAAACCGACGATTACAACGGTCTCGGTTGATCCAAAGGTGATCGGCCGCGAATCTGGCCGCCTGATCCGTGAGTTGCTTGACGGGCCGCAGACTGAAAAACCAAAGTTTCTGCCTGTCCGCACGGACCTGAATTTTCGCGACAGCACCAAATAGGGCCGTCTCTGGAACGCCTGGCGCATCCTTAAAAGTTTTTCTTGTGTTACCGGTCACACTTGCTAGTGTGACCGGTAACAGATTTTGGGGGGAGCATGCCAAATATTCGGCTTGAAGGTCTGGTAAAACGCTACGGTGACGTAGAAGTTCTGCATGGAATTGACCTCGACATGGCCGAGAACGAGTTCACTGTTCTCGTCGGTCCCTCCGGGTGTGGCAAGTCAACGACGCTGCGCATGATTGCAGGTCTTGAAGACGTCTCAGACGGCGAGATCTACATGGGCGGGCAGCCGGTCAGTCATCTGGAGCCGAAAGAGCGCGATCTGGCGATGGTGTTTCAGGACTACGCGCTCTACCCACATATGAACGTGGCGCAGAATATCTCATTTGCCCTGCGCCTTGCGCGCCGTCCGAAATCCGAGATCGATGCAAAGGTCAAAGAAGTTGCGGACATGGTGGGGCTGACGGAATTTCTGGCGCGCAAGCCGGGTGCCTTGTCCGGCGGGCAGCGCCAGCGCGTTGCCATGGCCCGTGCGCTCGCCAAAGACAGCAGCATTTTTCTGTTCGATGAGCCGTTGTCGAACCTCGATGCCAAGCTGCGCGGCCAGATGCGCGCTGAACTGGCGATGATGAGCCAGCGTGTTCAGAAAAACATGATCTACGTCACCCACGATCAGATCGAGGCGATGACACTGGCGGACCGGATCGTGGTCATGAACGGTGGCTACATTCAGCAA
Organism: Roseobacter sp.; assembly: GCA_045106135.1. Classification (GTDB taxonomy): domain Bacteria; phylum Pseudomonadota; class Alphaproteobacteria; order Rhodobacterales; family Rhodobacteraceae; genus Roseobacter. Next base: position 12,161 of record JBGCEG010000043.1, read on the forward strand.
CAAGGCACGCCAGAGGAATTGTTCAAGCGGCCGGTCAACAAGTTTGTGGCGGGTTTCATGGGGATGCCGCCGATGAACTTTCTGGAAGGAGAACTGGTCGAGCGGGACGGAGCGATCCTGATCTCTGGTCAGGGCTTTGAGGTGGAACTAGTGGGCGACAAAGCGGTGGCCGCGAAGGCGCACAGCAGCCGCTCCGTCACGCTGGGCATCCGGCCATCTGATCTGAGCTTTGACAAGAATGCAGAGGCCACGCGGTCGCTGACGCTGGATGTTCTGGTCTCAGAATATGTTGGGGCGCAGTCTGTCTTGCTGTGCACCTGCGGGCCCGCACAGGTGATGGTCGAGGTTAATTCCGAAACACCGGTGGCGCTGGGCCAGACACTGACATTCGCGGTCAATCAAGGGGGGGTACATCTCTTTGACCGTACAACCGAGGTCGCTCTGTGACGCCTCAAACGACATTTCTATGGGAGGACTCAAATGCTTAAGACACTGAAAACGACAGCCGTAGGCGTTTCTGCTGCGGCTCTGATGGCGGGGGCTGCCTTCGCAAACCCTTACGCCGAATATGAAGGGACGACACTGATCGTGAACTTCCCCGCGCACCCGCACTATAATGCGGCGATCAGCGTGCTGCCGGAGTTTACCAAAGAAACCGGCATCGAAGTTGAAGTTGATCAATTGCCCTATCTCAAGATGCGGGAACGGCAAACGCTGGAACTGGCGCAGGATGAAGGGGAATACGATTTGATTTCCTATGTTGTTTTTTCCAAAGCCGACTATGTCTTCGCCGATCAGCTTGAGAACCTCGCCAAGTACTTCATGAACCCAAAGCTGGCTGATCCAAACTATGATGCCGGTGATCTGATTGACGGCTATGTGCAGAACATTGGTGTCGCCGGCGGCGAGAAAGGCTACCTGCCCGGACCCACCGGATCGCTTTTTGGCATCCCCTTTGGGTCGGAAACGTCGGTGCTGGCCTATCGCAAGGATATTTTTGAAAAGCACGGTATTCCAACGCCGGAAACATATGAGCAGATGCTCGATGCCGCGTGCAAAATCCCTGAACTGGAACCCGGGATGGGGGGCATGGCGTCCCGTGCCGCGTCTGGCCATCAGGCAAGCCACGCATTCCTGCTGCACCTCGCACCTTTGGGCGGGCGTGTCTTTGACGAAAGCTGGAACCCCATCATCAACAATGCAGCAGGCAAGCAAGCCGCAGAAGCGTTGAAAACGATCGTCGATTGCGGGCCTGAGGGATCGCTCAGCTTTGGTCCGTCCGAAGCGGCAGGCGCCTTTTCCAACGGTCAGGCGGCCATGTTCCTCGATTCCATCGCGTTTATGCCCGGTTTTGAAAACCCGGACCGTAGTCAGGTTGTGGGCAAGGTTGGCTATGCCATGCACCCCATGGGTGTCCGTCGCGGCAGCCAGACCGGTGGTTTTGGCATCGCCATCCCAAAGAACGCTGAAAACAAGGAAGCTGCGTTCCTGCTGATGCAGTGGCTGACGTCAAAGCAGGGTGATCTGAAAGTTGCGATGGCGGGCGGCAACCCGTCGCGGTTTTCGACCTATCAGGACGCTGGCTTGAACGAGAAATATCCGTTCTCCGCCACATTCGGCGAAGCACTGAAATATGCTGACCCCGACTGGCGTCCGATCATCCCTGTCTGGGGCAAGATCAATGCGGATATCGGCACCACAATGTCCAAGGTGCTGACCGAAGATCTGGACATTCAGGAAGCCCTTGATGGTGTGGCCGAACGCACCCGCGCCGTTATGGATGACGCCGGGTACTACACCTGGCAGTAACCTGTGACCTGTCCGGGGCATGTTGAACGATTTGCCCCGGACACAGAGCCTTTGACGCATAAGAGAGCTGTTTTCATGCGCACCGCCATGGCCAACCGGATGACCCCCTACATGTTCCTGGCACCTGCTGCGATCATCATGGCAATCGCTTTGATGTATCCGCTGGGCTACATGATCTGGGGCAGCTTCCGAGAGTGGAGCCCAAGCCAGACCATAGGCGAAGCTGAATTTGTTGGGCTCAAGAACTACGTTACCCTTTGGAACGATCCCAATTTCCACGAAAGTCTTGGCGTCACGCTGAAATTTGCGTTTTTTGTCGTCACCTGCGAGATGGCAATCGGCGTTGGACTGGCGCTGCTGCTGGACCGGGACATCAGGGGCATGTCCATCCTGCGCACCATGTTCATTCTGCCCATGATGATTGCGCCAGTCGTCGTCGGTTTGATGTGGCGATACATGTACCACCCCACGGTCGGCACGTTCAATCGCACGCTGGAAAGCCTTGGCCTGCCCAAGGTTGACTGGCTTGGCCAACACGCTTTGACCAGCGTCATCATTGCCGACATCTGGCAGTGGACTCCGTTCATTTTCATTCTGTCTTTGGCGGCGTTGCAATCCTTGCCGCGCTCTGCGTTGGAAGCTGCGCGCATCGACGGGGCCACCGCCTGGCAGCAGATCATCTACATCAAGCTGCCGCTGATGATGCCGGTCCTGATCGTCACTGCACTGTTGCGGTTGATCGACGCCTTCAAAGTGCTTGAGGTGATCCTTGTGATGACCGAAGGCGGGCCCGGCCTGTCCACTGAAATTCTGGCCTTGCGCATCTCGCGAACGGCAACCGAATTTCGCGAACTTGGCGTGGCGGCGGCCATGTCGAATTACCTTCTGATCCTTCTGTTGCTGCTGACGGTTGCCATGTTTGCCTTCAACCGGTGGCAGGAAGCCCGCGCGGCCCGGTTGCATGCGCAGGTCGTGGAGGAAAACTGATGTCCAGATCAAATACAGCGAACAACAGCGCATTCTTCGCCGTCATCGCTTTGCTGGTGTTCATGTCCGTGGGTCCGGTCCTACTGATGTTCGTCAATTCGTTCAAACTGGATGTGGACATCATTTCGGGCAGTACCGGACTGATCTTTCTGCCAACGATCCAGAACTATGAGACCGCCCTGTGTGATGTGCTGTGGTACGAACCAGATCACATTGATTTTTGCTCCCTGAAGTTTGGCGGTGCGTTTATCAATTCTCTGATCATCGCTTTGGTGTCGACGGTGTTGACGCTGGTGATCGGGTGCATGGCGGCCTACGCGCTTGTGCGGTTCAGGTTCATGGGGCGCGATACTGTATCGCTGTCCACGCTGATGGTGCGCATGGTCCCGCCTGCGGTCTTGCTGGTGCCGGTGTTCGGGTTGTGGAACAACGAGTTTTGCCTTGACCGGGATGGGCTGATCGGCGGGGCGATCCGCGAGGCCTTTGGGGGCAGGGGCGATGTCTGTCTGGCTGGAACGCACTCGGGCATCATCCTGATCTACGTGGCGATGAACCTGCCGTTCGTGATCTGGATATTACAAAGCTTTATCGTGCAAGTCCCACGCAGCCTTGAAGAAGCCGCCCGCGTGGATGGCGCGGGGCCCTTTCAGGTGTTCTTCAAAGTGGTCTTGCCGCTGATTAAACCGGGCCTTGCCGCTGCGGCGATCTTTACCTTCCGCATCGCTTGGAACGAATACCTGCTGGCCTCTGCGCTGAGCGACCGGGATACCAAGACGGTGCCTATTCTCATCGTGAACAATATGTCTGAATTCAACGTGGAATGGGGCGTTATCATGGCCACGGGCATGCTACTGGCCATACCGCCCATCATTTTCACCCTGTTTGCGTCCCGCCAGATCATCACGGGCATGACAGCGGGCGCGGTCAAAGGCTGATGGACTGGCTTCTGGCGCCCATAGATCCGGCTCGTGTACATGAGGTTGGCTTTGCCGTTTCATGGCATGCGCGGGTGATGGTGCTGTCATGGGGCATACTGGCCCCGCTCGCTGTTTTTGCAGCGCGGTTTTTCAAGGTCGTGCCGGGACAGGACTGGCCGAATGAGCTGGACAATCAGGCATGGTGGAAAAGCCACTGGATGGGCCAGACGGCAGTTGTTGTCCTGTCTTTTGTGGGGCTGGTGCTGGTCCTGCCAAGTGAGCTTGCGACGATGAGCCTGCACAACTGGCTGGGGTATGGGGTATTGGTCGGCGGGGTTGCGCAAATCCTGCTGGGCCTCATGCGCGGCTCCAAAGGGGGGCCTACAGCGCCTGCGCCCGATGGCTCTCTGCGGGGGCACCACTACGACATGACACCGTGGCGTTTGATGTTCGAAGCGCTGCACAAGACCATTGGGTACGGCACGCTGCTGCTCGCAGTTCTGACGATCGTTCTGGGGCTGTGGAAAGCGAATGCGCCGGTCTGGATGTGGTGCGCGCTGTTTCTTTGGTGGATTGGGCTGATCACGGCTTTTGTGGGCTTGCAAAAGCGCGGTATGGCGGTGGACACCTATCAGGCGATCTGGGGGGCAGACCCAAGCCATCCAGGAAATCAAAGGGGGGCGCCGGGCTGGGGCATGCGGCGTTCCAAAGGCTGCAATGAAGGAAAAGACGATGTACGGCGTCATAGAGGGAACCGGGTTCGAAGTCATTGAACCTGAATTTGAAGCCTGCTTTGTGGGCCACGCGCGGGTAGAGCGGCTCTGGTCTGGGGCGCGCTGGTCCGAAGGCCCGGTCTGGTTTGCGGCTGGGCGCTATTTGCTGTGGTCGGATATCCCGAACAATCGCATCCTGCGGTTCGATGATACCGACGGATCGGTGTCGACCTTCCGCGACCCTGCAAACAACGCCAACGGTCACACCGTGGACCGGCAAGGGCGGCTGGTCAGTTGCGAGCACCTGACCCGCCGTGTGACAAGAACGGAGCATGACGGGTCCGTGACGGTCATCGCCGACAGCTACAAAGGCAAGCGTCTGAATTCGCCGAACGATGTGGTTGTGAAGTCTGACGGGTCCGTGTGGTTCACCGATCCCAGCTACGGAATTTTAATGGACTACGAAGGGGAGCGGGCAGACAGCGACATTGGCGCGTGCCACGTCTACCGCGTCGATGCCTCGGGTGAGATCAGTATGGTGGCGGATGACTACCACAAGCCAAACGGTCTGGCGTTCTCGCCGGACGAGACGCTGCTTTACATCGCGGACACAGGCGTCACCCATGACCCTCAGGGGCCAAAACACATCCGGCGCCATGTGGTGAACGCGGACGGTTCACTGGGCCATGGCGAGGTCTTTGCGACCTGCACAGAAGGGCTGTTTGACGGGTTCCGTGTTGATCGCGACGGTCGCATCTGGAGTTCGGCGGCGGACGGGGTGCATTGCCTTAACCGCGACGGCGTCTTGATTGGCAAGGTCCATATCCCCGAATTGGTCGCAAATGTCTGCTTTGGCGGGCCAAAGCTCAACCGTTTGTTCATTGCCGGGACAACGTCGCTCTATTCAATTTTTCTGAACGTCAATGGGGTCTCACCCGTCTAGCCCCCCGTTTTTCTGAATTCCCGTGAAAGGCCAAATATGTTTGTCACCCAATCTGCCATGCTGACACACGCCGCCGTTTTGACCATGCTGCAGGCCGCCGTGGCCAAGGCCGAAGAGATGGCACAGCCGCAGTGCATCGTGATTGTCGACGCCAGCGGTGTGACGCTGGGACAAATCCGAATGACCGGGGCAAAGTACCTCAGCCTGAAAAGCGCGCGTGCCAAAGCTTGTACCGCTGCGTCCATTCGGGCACCCAGTGATGCCATCCCCGAAACGGTTGGCCCCGCCATCGCGGCGGCAACGAATGGGCAGATGACACGGTTGGGTGGCGGGCTGCCAGTCCTGCATAATGGGGCATGCCTTGGCGGCATTGGTGTCGGGTCGGGCACCGCAGAGCAGGACATAGAAGTTGCCAAAGCCGCATTGTCAGCGGTTGATTTGCTTTAGCTTTCGTTGCTTGCGGATTTCATCGCCTGATTTTGTCTCAGAGACGCCATGCAGACAATCCGGGTCTGTCGTGATTTCGCAGGCTGATTTGCGCAGGTATCCCATGGCGGTCGCCGACTAACCGCCCGCTCCTGTTTCAGTCGCTGTGCGCCGCACCGCGCGCGCCTGTCCGCTTCGGAAAAGCCGCTTGCGCAGGCCAAAAAACGCCGTTTGTCCTGATGAGCTTGTCGCGCAGGTCTGTGGCGCTCATCGGTTTTCCGAAATGAAAGCCTTGCAGGTAGTCGCAGCCAATCTCGCCTGCGAGCCGTGCATGTTCCTCTGTTTCAATGCCTTCAGCGACAATCTTCATGCCGAGTGTCTTGCCAATGCCAACGATTGACGCAACCAGAGCGGCAGAACTGTCGTCATAGATCATGGGTTGAATGAACTGCCGGTCGATCTTGAGCATCGCAGGTTTGATATTCAAAAGCCCCTGCACCGACGCATGCCCGGTGCCGAAATCGTCGACGGCCAGTGTGACGCCCAATTCTTCCAGTTCGTCCAGCGCCCAATGAACCACTTCCCCCATGCGTTCCAGATAAACGGATTCCAGTATTTCAACCGTCAGCCTGTCCGGGTGGATGCCCGAACTTTTGATGTCATGAATGAGGTTCGGGTCTGCCAGACGTCCGGCGGAGACATTGATGGCAATTTTGGGAATGATGATGCCGGTTCCATCGAAACACGTGATGGCATTGCGAAGACTGGCGAACATGATGGCGTCAATCCGGTTGAGGATGCCCATGCTGGCGGCGACGTCCAAAAAAGCTGCGGGCGGCATCAGCCCTCTTTCCGGGTGTGACCACCTGACCAAGGTTTCGGCGCTTGATATCCGACCTGTCGCCACCTCTATAAGCGGTTGAAAAAAAGGAACAAATTGCTCGGCCTCACAGGCCACCAGAAGCTCTGTCGCCAGTCTTTTTGTCTCGATCGCTTCGGCGTGCATCTCCGACGTAAAGAAAGACCAGCGCCCGCGCCCATTGGCTTTGGCATGATAGAGCGCTGTATCGGCGTCCGCGACAACCTGCTCTGGGTAGTCCATTTTTGCATCCGCAATGGCGACCCCGACACTGGCGCTGCAAGAGACTGTTTTGCCGTCCACTTCAAAGGGATTTTGCATTTCCTGAATGATCGCATCGGCCAGACTGCTGATGTTCAACGCCGTTTCGCCAAGTATTTTGAGGATCACAAATTCGTCGCCGCCGATACGCGCAATAGTATCCTCTTTGCCGCTGATCCGCCGCAGAATGGTTGCGACGAACGACAACAGGGCATCGCCTGCATCATGGCCCAGCGTGTCATTCACAGATTTGAACCGGTCCAGATCGACATAAAGCACCGCAAACGCTGCGCCGCCTTGCCTCAGACCGGCCACCAGCGCTTTCAGTTCCACTTCAAAATGCCGTCGGTTCGACAACCCCGTGAGGGCATCTTCATTGGATTCTTTTGCCACGGTCCGCGCAAGTTCATGCAAGCGCTTGTTTTCTTTCTCAAGCCGGACAAGGTCTTTGGTGAGTTTAGCAACGACCTGAGGGGTGGGGCCGGACGCGTTTGGTACAATTTGCTGAACTGGCTGTTCCAACTGCTCCGCCTGCTCCGTCATTTCGATCAAAGAGCACAGCCACCATCTGTTGCCGTCTTCAGCGCTGGAAACAGGTGTCCACGTCATGCGCACTCCGAATGGTGTGCCGTCTTTTCGATTGGTCTGCGTGTCGACGAAAAAATGCTCCCACTTCATCAGCTTTTCAATGATGAGAAGATGGGTGCTTTGATTGGTGTTCGGCCCAACCAGAATGGTGCCCCGTTGTCCGACGGCTTCTGAGGCCGTGTAGCCTGTCATGCGCGAAAACGATTTGTTGCACCACTTGACGATCATCACAGCGCCGTCGTCGTCACTGGCCAATGCAAGCACGAGCCCCTCAGTACACTTTTGGGGGATCTGTTGGAGTATGTGGCTAGGGACCATGTATCTACTCACGAATAGGTTGGCACTTCCTCTCATTGATCTGTTACATCACAGTTAAACGAGGTCAGGCCGTCAGCCGCTATTTTCAACCAATTGTAACGGATGTTGCCGATTTCCGGATCAAGCGCGCGTTGGTCGTATGGCGGGCCAGTGGTCGCCGATGTATTTTTTTGCGAAATGAAACACGGTTTGAACGGCCGGGGCAGATGGTGCGGTCCTTTGCTTCCCTACCGTGCGGTTCCGGGGTCAGATCGCCGCTTGCAACCCAAAAGATTGCAGACCACACTCATGCAGATCGACTTTTGATGAGTAAAGCACCCTGCCAGTGAAACGTATGATATGAGCGGAATTCTGATCGTTTGCCTTGTCACTGCCACGTTTAGTATGGTGGCTTTGAGGCTTTCAAATACCATTTTGACGGCGCCCATGATCTTTATCCTCACTGGCGTGCTGCTATCGCTTTCAGGGCTTTTGTCGGATCAGCAATCTCATGAGATGTTGCATCCGGTGGCAGAAGTGACGCTCGTGGTTCTGTTATTTCTGGATGCGGCCAAGACCGATATGGCTGCTTTGTACAAACGTCACGTCTGGCCGCAACGTATGCTGTTGATTGGTCTGCCCCTATCGGTCGCGTTTGGTTTTCTGGCTGGGCTAATGCTGCTGCCGACATGGCCGCTTGCAGCCATAGCACTTGTTGCAGCCGTTCTCGCGCCCACCGATGCCGCCCTAGGGCAGGCGGTGATCACAAACGAAAACGTCCCTTTGCGGCCCCGCCGTGCGTTGACGGTCGAAAGTGGTTTGAATGACGGTCTGGCGCTGCCTGTCATTCTGTTTTTTGCCAGCCTCACTGCGGCTGAAACGGTCTCGGGGGATGGGGAATGGCTGATTTTTGGGGCCAAGCAAATCCTGCTGGGCCCGCTTGTTGGCATCATTGTGGGGGGCATCGGGGGCTGGATGTTGCTCAAAGCACAAGCCGCAGGCACCACGTCTGACACCTATGAAGGCATCGGCGCGCTGGCCTTGGCTGGGGCCGCCTATCTTGCGGCCACGCAGGTCGGGGGCAACGGGTTTATCTCGGCCTTTGTTGCTGGGCTGGCCTTTGGCGGTGTCATCAAAGGGGCATGTAAGTTTGTCTATGAGTTCACCGAAAGCGAAGGGCAGATGCTGGCATGGGGGTCGTTTCTGCTTTTGGGGGCTGCACTGGTTCCGGAGGCTGTTCAACATTTGACCCTGCCGATGCTGGGGCTGATCTTTCTCAGCCTTTTTGTTGTGCGTCCGGCTGCGATCTGGGTGTCTTTGATTGGGACGGATACGACGCCGGTGACGCGCCTGTTTTTTGGCTGGTTTGGCCCGCGCGGGCTGGCGACGGCGCTGTTTGCGTTGTTGGTGGTTGACCAGATTCCCGAAGAATTCGGAGATCAGATCCTGCACACCGCCGTAAACGCGGTCTGGATCAGTGCCCTTCTGCATGGCCTGAGTGCGGCACCTGCGGCTAGATGGTACGGGGCGCTAGTGATAAATATGGCCGGGATGAAGGAAACAGACAAAGCTTGAAGCGACCGAGCAGGGCGCTGCTATCTTGCCCCATGTGCGCTGTGCGGAAAAGTCAGCCATCACAGCACGCTTTCCAAGGGTCGCGCGCTGGCCCCTGTCAAATCAAGGCAAGTCTGCGGTTTGAAAGCCCGTTGCGATGCGCCCGCGATTGATCTTCGAGATAGGAGGTCCGCACAAAATCAAGGTGATCTCTGGCCGCTTTGGTTGCTCTTTCGGGGTCTCCATTTTCAATCGACAGGTAGATTTCCCGGTGTTGGGCCAGCAGTTTTTCACCCGAACTGTCCAGCGCGCTAAGGAAGGACCGATTGTAAAAGAGGTTCTGCTGCGTGAGCGCATAGATCGACGCCATCGAGTGCACCAAAAGTGAATTATGACTTGCGTCGATAATGGCAGAGTGGAATTTGATATCCGCGTCACGGGATGCGGCTTGGTCTTGGGATTCATGAGCTGCGTCAAGCTCCGCCATGACGGTCTTGAGAATTTCCTTGTCCGCGTCGGTTGCGCGTGTCGCGGCGAGGCCCGCGGCAAACCCTTCTTGTTCGGCGCGGAATTCCAGATAGTCCAGAAAAGCGTCTTTGTGACGACCGTAAAGAGCAATCAGCGCAGGTGACATCGCGGAGCCGATCAAGGGGGCTACAAACGTGCCTTCACCGTGCCGCACAACGATCAGGTCGCGGTCTTCCAGCAGTTTCAGGGCCTCCCGCACCTTTGGACGAGACACATCCAACTGCTCGGCCAACTGCCGCTCCGATGGCAGGCGCGCACCGTCCTTCAGGATGCCTTCGAGGATCAAAAGCTCAACCTGGTTCACGATAGAATCAACCACGGAGGTGTGTCCGATGGGATTGAAAACGCCTTGTGGCATCGGGGTGTTCTCCTCTTTTGGGGTCCAAAAGTGCGTCTGGATCTAATCTGCTCAACCAAGTTTGTGGCCTCAATGGAAGTTTAAGTTACCTCAGTGGTAAAATAAATAGCCGGGTGTCAAAATCGAGAAATAATTTTTGCTATGGTAAGTGGAATTCGCAAGGTGTCAGATCAAGCATCTGATATTTCGTAATAAAAAAATTAAGATTTCAAAATTACAATTCTTAAAAAAGACGCGTTTCTCGCAATTTGTAACTCTGGTTCAACGCGAATTTTGGCATAGAGGTAAATAAAATTGTTGACGCGCATAAGAGGTAAACTTTATTAACCACTTCATCAGACTGGATCTGCTGGCCTGCCGAAGGGCTCAGATCAGAACAAAACTGAGAAGGGGCGTTTTTGCCCAAGGAGGAGATTAAAATGAAATCCATCGTAACGGGTCTTGCTGTTGCCGCGACGCTGATGTCCGCGACAGCCACATTGGCCGCTGACAAAATTCTGCTGAAAACACCTATCGCGTTTTCAACGGCATTGCCGGGATTGGGCACGCCGATCCCGCGTGTGGCAGAGCAGTTGAGCCTGATGTCGGGCAACACCATCAAGATGAAGGTCTATGAGCCGGGCAAACTTGTCCCGCCGTTCGAAATCCTTGATGCGGTCTCAACGGGCAAGATCAACTCCGGATACACCACAGCAGGCTACTGGGCCGGGAAAATCCCCGCAGCACCTCTGTTCTCCGCAGTTCCGTTTGGCCCCGAAGCTGGCGAATACATGGCGTGGTTGTACTATGGTCACGGGCTGACGCTGTATCAGGAGATGTACGATCAGGCAGGCTACAACATCAAAGTTCTGCCCTGTGCGATCATCGCGCCAGAGACCTCAGGCTGGTTCTCGAAAGAGATCAACTCCCCCGAAGACCTGCAGGGCCTGAAGATGCGCTTCTTCGGTCTGGGCGGAAAAGTCATGCAGAAACTGGGCGTTGCAACCTCTTTGCTGCCCGGTGGAGAGATTTTCCCGGCCCTCGAAAAAGGCGCGATTGATGCCACTGAATTTTCCATGCCCGCGATTGATGCGCGCCTGGGCTTTCACAAACTGGTCAAGTACAACTACTTCCCCGGCTGGCACCAGCAGGCCACTGTGTTTGAGTTGATGATCAACAAGGACGTGTGGAACGAGGCCTCTGAGCAGCACAAGGCGATCATCGAAAACGCCTGCCGCAGTTCGATGACCGACAGTCTGGCCGAAGGCGAGGCGATCCAGCACGCAGCCTTAATCGACAACATCGAAAACAACGGTGTGATCATGAAGCAGTGGTCGCCAGAGATGCTCGCCACCTTCAAGGCGACATGGGATGAGGTCGCAGCGGAAGAAGCAGCAGCCGATCCGTTCTTTGCCAAGGTCTATGCCGATCTGAACGAATTCCGCTCTGGCTACACACTTTGGAAGCAGAACGCCTTCTTGCCACGCAAGTAAGCGGAGAATTCCAAGGGCGGCGGTCACAGATCGCCGCCCTGTCCAACTTTCTTCTTAGACATTCCAGACAATACCAGCTCTGCGCGAATATCGCGGCAGGCACCGGGAGGGGACCATGGTCAATCAAGAGAATAACGTCGATCCAATTGAGGTCTATGAAGACATCTTGGAGCATCCTGAGACCGACAAGCAGGTCGTTGCGGTCACGCTCGACAAGATCGTTAAAACAATCGGCCACGTCGTTATGTGGGCCAACGTCCTGCTAATCACTGCGATTGTGTCGCAGGTTGCCTTCCGTTACCTGGCCAATCAGAATTTTCCGAAACTTGACGAAATCCAGTGGCATTTCTACGGCCTCGTCACGATGATCGGCATTTCCTACGCGCTGGTGACAGACAGCCATGTCCGCGTCGATCTGCTCCACATGCAGTTGTCGCGCCGCGCGCAACGGATCATCGAAGTCATCGGGATCCTGACGCTGCTGGTGCCCTTCATCTACCTGATGATCGATCAGGGTTACGACTATTTCTACGAAAGCCTGCGGGTGAACGAACGCTCCTCCAGCCCCACAGGCCTGCCTGCCCGCTGGGCGCTCAAGGCGGTCATTCCGGCCTCGTTCATTCTGCTGGCGCTCGCCGCACTGGCCCGTCTGATCCATGACGTGCACGCCTTGTTCGCCAACTATGAACATGAGCGCGTCGGCAAAGGCTTGCGGCTTATCGTGCTGGCGCTGCTGGGTTTTGCCGTTGTCGCAACCGCACTGACCTTCATCGTCGAGACCACCGAGGAAAAGCTGGTCATCGCAATGTTCATGACCTTTATCGCGCTTTTGTTCACGGGCTACCCTGTCGCTTGGACGCTGGCGGGTGTTGGTGTTGCCTACTGCGGCCTTGCGTATCTTTTTGACAATGATCTGATGCTCTGGACCGGTCTGGAGGCTACGTTTACCGGCCTTGATTACCTGACCTTGGGCGCTGTGGTGAACCGGGTCTACGCGACAATGTCGAACGCCGTTCTGGTGGCCCTGCCGATGTTCATTTTCATGGGCTTGATGCTGGATGAAAGCGGTGTTGCTGAAAAGCTGATGACGGCGATGCAACGGCTTTTTGGCAAGACACGCGGGGGTCTGGCGATTACCGTCACGATGATCGGGATCATTCTTGCGGCCTCAACAGGCATCATCGGAGCCTCTGTGGTTCTGCTTGGCGTGCTGTCGCTGCCATCAATGATGGAACAGAAATACTCCCCTGAACTGGCCTCTGGCGTGGTTGCTGCATCGGGGACACTGGGCATCCTGATCCCGCCGTCGATCATGTTGGTGATCATGGCAGACCAGATGGCGCTGTCGGTCGGTGATCTGTTCATGGCGGCCGTCTTTCCCGGTGTGATCATCGGGGGGCTGTACCTGACCTACATCTTTATCATCGCCCTGATCAAACCGGATGTGGCCCCCGTGCCTGAAGGCGCGAAATCGCCGGACTGGGAGGCTGTCAAAGCGGTTTTGGTCGCAGTGCTGCCCACCTTGGGTCTGATCCTTGCTGTTCTGGGGTCGATCTTTGCGGGCATCACCACCCCGACCGAAGCCTCTGGCGTGGGCGCCCTGGGGGCCACCTTGCTGGCGCTGGGCTACCGCAGGCTGACGATGACCAAGCTTGTGAATGTGCTGGTCTCAACCTTCAACACAACCGCCTACATCTTTGCGATCTTCCTTGGGGCAACCTTGTTCTCATACGTGCTGCGGGAACTGGGCGGGGATGAGCTGATCGAGCATATGATCGCCTCCACCGGGTTTGGCGCAACGGGCACAATCCTCTTTATCCTGTTCATGGTGTTCTTGCTGGGGTTCGTGCTGGACTGGATCGAAATCACATTGATCGTGCTGCCGCTGATGCGCCCCATCGTGAACGGGCTTGGCATTGATATTCCGGGCTTTGATGTCATCGATGAGCCGTCGCTGTTGTGGTTCGTCATTCTGGTTGCCGTCACCTTGCAGACATCTTTCTTGACACCGCCCGTCGGCTTTGCGCTCTTTTACCTGAAAGGGGTTGCGCCAAAGGAAATCTCGCTGATGCATATCTATCGTGGCGTGGTACCCTTTGTCTTATTGCAACTGACCGGCCTGGCGCTTGTGTTCCTCTGGCCTGCGCTGGCAACCTGGCTGCCGTCGGTCGCGTACTGAACAGATAGCTTGAAGGAGACAGGCCATGACAGATCAAGACCTTCTCGACACGCTGCGCGAGATTGTGGGTGGCCCGCACTTGCTGGTGGGTGACAAAAAGACAGAGCGTTTCCGCAAGGGCTTCCGGTCGGGGGAGGGGGGCGCGCTCTGCGTCGTCCAGCCCGGCACGTTGCCTGAACAATGGAAGGTGCTGCAAGCCTGTGTCGCCGCCGACAAGATTGTGATCATGCAAGCGGCGAATACCGGCCTCACCGAGGGCAGCACGCCCAAGGGCACCTATGATCGCGGGGTTGTGCTGATCAACACGCGCCGCATGGATGGCCTGCATCTGTTCAAGGGGGGTGCACAGGTGCTTGCCTTGCCTGGCTCGACGCTCTTTGCTCTGGAAAAGCTGTTGGCCCCGCTGGGCCGCCAGCCGCATTCGGTGATCGGGTCCTCTTGCATCGGGGCCTCGATCATTGGCGGGGTCTGCAACAATTCAGGCGGGTCTTTGATCGAACGCGGCCCGTCCTACACGGAACTGTCGCTCTTTGCCCAGATTGGCGAGGATGGGACGCTGAGGCTTGTGAACCATCTGGGTATGCAGTTGGGCGATGACCCCGAAGAGATTTTGACACGCGTGCAGAACGGCACTTTCACCGATGCTGATCTGGAAAACACGAACAAACGCGCCTCTGACACGGACTACGTTCAGATCGTGCGAGATGTTGATGCTGAAACGCCTGCTCGCTTCAATGCGGACAAGCGCTGTCTGCACGAAAGCGCAGGGTGTGCGGGCAAACTCGCCGTATTTGCTGTGAGGTTGGATACTTATGCAAAAAATGAGGCAGAGCAGGTGTTCTATGTCGGCACCAACGACCCGCATGACCTGACAGAGCTACGGCGGCACATGCTGTCACAGTTCGAAACCCTGCCTGTCAGCGCGGAATACATGCATCGCGATGTGTTCGACATAACGACCAAATACGGCAAAGACACGATGGTGATGATCGACAAGCTTGGCACGGACAGGTTGCCGATGTTCTTTGCCATGAAAGGGGCCGTGGATGCGCGGCTGAACAAACTGCCCTTTCTGCGCGGGTTCACCGACAAGTTCATGCAGGCCCTCAGCGCGATCTGGCCAAAAATTCTGCCAAAACGCATGACTGAATACCGGGACCGGTTCGAGCATCATCTGATCATCAAGACCCGCGACGGCGGGATTGCCGAGACGCAGAGCTATCTTGACCACGAATTTGCGGGCAAGGAGGCTGACTACTTTGCCTGTACCGACCGCGAGGGGAAAATGGCGGGCCTGCACCGCTTTGCCGCAGCCGGCGCCGCGATCCGCTATCAGAACGTGCATAGCAGCGAGGTCGAAGACATTCTGGCGCTTGATATTGCGCTCAAGCGGAATGAAACTGCGTGGCTTGAAGACCTGCCGCCGGAGATAAGCGATCACCTTGTGCACAAACTTTACTATGGTCACTTCATGTGTCACGTTTTGCATCAGGATTACATCGTGCGCAAAGGCGTGGACGTCAAAGCGCTCAAGGCTAAAATGCTCGCCCTTCTGGAAGAGCGCGGCGCGGAATACCCCGCCGAACACAACGTGGGGCACCTCTACAAAGCCAAACCGGATCTCGCGGATTTCTACAAATCCGTCGATCCAACCAATTCTATGAATCCGGGCATCGGCAAAATGTCCAAGAAAAAGCACTACGCCTGAAAGTTCGGCGGGAAAGGGGTTCTTTCATGAAAGACCAAACAGATATCGACCCGATTGAATCGCAAGAATGGCAGGAAGCTATTTCTGATGTGATCGAAAAGGATGGCGCGAACCGTGCGCATTACCTGCTCGACAAAGCGGTGCAACAAGCACGTGCAGCGGGGGCCACGCTGCCGTTTTCCGCCACGACGCCTTACCAGAACACCATTCCGGCCGACGACGAGTTGGATATTCCGGGCGATCTGGACATGGAGTGGCGCATCCGCACGATCAATCGCTGGAACGCGATGGCGACCGTGGTGCGGCGCAACAAGGTCAGCAGCGAATACGGGGGGCACATTGCGTCATTTGCGTCCTCAGCGGTGATGTATGACATTGGCCTGAACCACTTCTGGCGGTCAAAGTCTGCGATCCACGGCGGTGATCTGGTGTTCTTCCAGGGCCATGTCATTCCCGGCATCTATGCGCGCTCGTTCATGGAGGGACGGCTGACCGCAGAGCAGATGGAGAATTTCCGCTCTGAGGTGAACGGTGCGGGCCTGTCGTCCTATCCCCACCCGTGGCTGATGCCGGATTACTGGCAGTTTCCAACCGTTTCCATGGGGCTTGGCCCGTTGATGGCGATCTATCAGGCACGGTTCATGAAATACATGCACAACCGGGGCCATATCGACATGGCCGACCGCAAGGTCTGGGCGTTCCTCGGCGATGGTGAGATGGACGAACCGGAAAGCCGGGGCGCGATTGATCTGGCCGCCCGCGAAGGGTTGGACAATCTGATTTTCGTGGTCAACTGCAACCTGCAGCGCCTTGACGGGCCGGTACGCGGCAACGGCAAGATCGTGCAAGAGCTTGAGGGTGATTTCCGCGGGGCCGGTTGGAACGTGATCAAGCTGCTTTGGGGCAAAGGCTGGGATGAGTTGTTGGAAAACGACAGCACCGGCCGGCTCAAGCAGTTGATGGACGAGACGGTAGACGGCGATTACCAGACCTTCAAATCCAAGAATGGCGCCTACATTCGCAAGCATTTCTTTGGGAAATACCCAGAGACAGCGGCGTTGGTGGCAGACTGGACAGATGATCAGATCTGGGCGCTGCGGCGCGGCGGTCACGACCCCAAAAAGGTCTACACGGCGTTCAAGAAAGCCAGCGAGAGCGAAGGGCAACCGACCTGCCTACTGGTGAAAACCGTCAAAGGCTACGGTATGGCCACGGCGGGTGAGGGGCAGAACACCACGCACTCTGCCAAGAAATTCACCGAAGACCAGTTGCGCGATTTCCGCGACCGGTTCCAGATCCCTGTCTCGGATGAGGACCTGCCAAGCGCGCCTCTGGTTGGCTTGAACAATGCGCAGAAAGCCTATCTGGCAGACCGTCGCACAGCCCTTGGCGGAGAATTCCCCAAGCGCACCTGGCGCGACGCCCCCAAGTTGGAAATTCCGCCGCTGACCAAGTTCGAGGCACAGCTGAAAGGGACGGGGGATCGCGAGATTTCGACCACGATGGCCTATGTGCGCATCCTGACCACGCTGCTGCGCGACAAGACGATCGGCAAATTCGTGGTGCCGATTGTACCTGACGAAAGCCGCACCTTCGGGATGGAGGGGCTGTTCCGCAGCGCGGGTATCTACAACCCGTTGGGTCAGAACTACACGCCCGAAGATGCCGACCAGATGATGTTCTACAAAGAAACCACCGATGGTCAGGTCTTGCAGGAAGGCATCAACGAGGCCGGTGCCATGGCAGATTGGATCGCGGCGGCCACGTCCTATTCCAACCACGGCGTGCCGATGATCCCTTTCTACATCTACTATTCGATGTTCGGACATCAGCGTGTGGGTGATTTGGCGTGGGCCGCAGGCGACAGCCGCGCGCGGGGCTTCCTGTTGGGGGCAACCGCCGGGCGGACTACGCTGAACGGCGAAGGGTTGCAGCATGAGGACGGCCACAGCCATATCCTCGCCGGCACCATCCCGAACTGTGTGACCTATGATCCGACCTTCAGCTACGAGTTGGCGGTGATCATGCACAACGGGTTGCAGCGTATGTTTGTCGATCAGGAGGATATCACTTTCTACATCACTCTGATGAACGAAAACTATCAGCATCCCGACATGCCGATGGGCGCCGAAGACGGCATCATCAAGGGGCTCTACCGGATGGTCGAAACCAAAAAGCCCGGTAAAAAGCACGTCAACCTGATGGGGTCGGGCACGATCCTGCTGCAAGCGATGAAGGCTGCAGATATGCTCAAGGAGGACTTTGGCGTCACCGCAGATATCTGGTCGGCCACATCGTTCAACGAACTGGCCCGCGAAGGGCAGGATGCGGCACGCCACAACAGGCTGAACCCGCTGATGGACGAAGTTGTCCCTTACGTGACCCAAACGCTGAGCAAGGCGCAAGGCCCGATCATCGCCGCGACAGACTACATGAAGAACTATGCTGAACAAATCCGGGCCTTTGTGCCGGGGTCCTACACGGTGCTTGGCACCGATGGCTTTGGCCGCTCGGATAGTCGCGACAACCTGCGCCGGTTCTTCGAGGTGGATGCAAATCACATCGCAGCCGCCGCCATGGTGGATCTGTTCAAGGCGGGCAATGTGACCAAGAAGGATTTGGAAACAGCGCTCAAGAAATACGACATCGACGGCACCAAGCCGAACCCACGGTTGGCCTGAACGGCGCCTGAGAAAAGGAAAAGACAGATGACTACTGACGTAACAGTCCCCGATATCGGCGATTTCAATGATGTGCCTGTTGTGACCATTCTGGTCAGCGTAGGCGATACCGTGGCCGTCGAGGACCCGCTGATCGAGTTGGAAAGCGACAAGGCCACCATGGAGGTGCCATCGCCCATGGCAGGCACCATCAAGGAAATCAAGGTTGCCGAAGGCGACACGGTTTCGATGGGCTCTGTGATCATGACCATGGATGCGGAGGGGGCTGCGGCAACGCCCGCCCCCGCGCAACCAGCAGCGCAACCAGAAGCGGCCCCTGCTGCGGCGCCTGCGCCAGCGGCAGCCCCTGCGGCAGTTGTCGATAGTGGCTTTTCGAAATCGCATGCATCGCCATCCGTGCGGGCTTTTGCCCGCCAGTTGGATATCGACATCACAAAGGTGAACGGGACAGGCCGCAAAGGCCGCATTCTGCGCGAAGACGTGACCAAATTCCTGAAATCCACCACTGCGCCTGCGGCAGCGGGGGGCGGTGCCTCTGGTGGCATGGGTATTCCGCCGATGCCTGTGGTCGATTTCTCCAAATTCGGTCCCGTCGAAGACGTTGAGATGCCGCGCATCAAAAAGATCAGCGGCCCTGCGCTGCACCGTGCATGGCTCAACATTCCGCATGTGACCGTGGACGAGGAGGCCGACATCACTGAACTGGACGCCTACCGCAAAGAACTGGATACAGCCGCCAAGGAACAGGGCTACCGGGTCACACTGCTGAGCTTTATGATCAAGGCCTGTGTCTCCGCGCTCAAGGATCACTGGGAGGTCAACTCCTCGATCCACCCCGATGGGGACAAGCTGATCAAGAAGAATTTCTACAACATCGGGTTTGCTGCGGACACGCCGCAAGGGCTGATGGTGCCGGTGATCAAGGATGCCGACAGAAAAGGCATCGTCGAGATTTCAAAAGAACTCGGGTCGCTGTCTCTGGCTGCACGTGAGGGCAAGTTGAAAGGCCCGGACATGCAGGGCGCGACCTTCACAATCTCTTCACTGGGCGGCATTGGCGGCACGGGCTTTACGCCTATTGTCAACGCGCCAGAGGTGGCCATTCTTGGCCTCACACGGGCCAAGATGGCCCCGGTCTGGAATGGGGAAGAGTTCATCCCAAGACTAATGCAACCGCTGTCCCTGTCTTTTGATCACCGCGCGATTGATGGTGCTTTGGGCGCGCGTTTCAACGCATCGCTGAAACACCTGCTCGGCGATGTACGCCGGTTGATGCTGTAAGGGGGCAAGAGATATGGATATTCAAGTTCCTGATATTGGTGATTTTTCCGATGTGCCGGTTGTCACAATTCTGGTGAGCGTCGGGGATACGGTCGCCGTTGAAGACCCCCTGATCGAGTTGGAAAGCGACAAGGCCACGATGGAGGTCCCGTCCCCTGCTGCAGGCACGATCAAAGAGATCAAGGTTGCCGAAGGGGACACTGTCTCCATGGGGTCGGTGATCATGGTGATGGACGCCGAAGGGGCCGCCGCAGCCCCGGCACCGGTGGCAGAGGCCCCGGCGAGCGCCCCTGTCGCCACAGCCGCGACCGGCACAGCATCGGGCCCCGGCGATATGCATGCAGAGGTTGTGGTGCTCGGGTCGGGTCCGGGGGGCTATACGGCCGCTTTCCGTGCCGCTGATCTGGGCAAGAAAGTCATTCTGATCGAGAAAAACCCGACGCTGGGTGGCGTCTGTTTGAATGTGGGCTGTATCCCCTCAAAGGCGTTGTTGCATGTGGCCAAGGTGCTGACCGAAGCGGATGAGATGTCCGCGCATGGGGTGACATTTGCCAAGCCCAAAATTGATCTGGATGCGCTGCGGTCTTGGAAAGACAGCGTGGTGGGGCAGTTGACCGGGGGCCTTGACGGGCTGGCCAAGGGCCGCAAGGTCACGACAGTGCGCGGCATGGGTACGTTCACTGGCCCGAACATGATCGAAGTGCAAAGCGATGAGGGCACCAAAACGGTCAGCTTTGATCAGTGTATCATCGCGGCAGGGTCCGAACCTGTCGAACTGCCCTTTATCCCGCATGACGATCCGCGGGTTCTGGATAGCACCGGCGCGCTTGAGCTTAAGGATATCCCAAAGCGAATGCTGGTGCTTGGCGGTGGGATCATCGGGTTGGAAATGGCCTGTGTGTACGACGCCTTGGGGGCCAAGATCACCGTGGTGGAATTCATGGACCAGTTGATGCCCGGTGCGGACAAGGACATGGTCAAACCGCTGCACACGCGCATCGGCAAGCGGTATGAAAGCATCATGCTGAAAACCAAAGTGACGGCGATGGAGGCCCAGAAGAAGGGGCTGAAAGTCACCTTTGAAGATGCCAAGGGCGAGGTGACGACAGATACTTTTGACAAGGTTCTGGTATCGGTCGGGCGCAAACCCAACGGTAAACTGATCAATGCGGAGGCTGCGGGCGTCGCGGTGGACGAGCGCGGCTTTATCGCGGTGGACAACCAGCAGCGCACTGGCGTGCCGCATATCTTTGCCATCGGCGATGTGGTCGGTCAGCCCATGTTGGCACATAAAGCGGTGCACGAGGGCAAGGTTGCCGCAGAAGTGTGCGCAGGCGAAAAACGGGCCTTTGATGCGCAGGTGATCCCGTCGGTCGCCTATACCGATCCCGAAGTTGCATGGGTGGGCATCACGGAGACGGAGGCCAAGGCC
This sequence comes from Roseobacter sp., assembly GCA_045106135.1. Classification (GTDB taxonomy): domain Bacteria; phylum Pseudomonadota; class Alphaproteobacteria; order Rhodobacterales; family Rhodobacteraceae; genus Roseobacter. The sequence continues at coordinate 33,154 of JBGCEG010000043.1, forward strand.
AAGGGTCTGAAAATTGGCAAAGGCGTGTTCCCGTGGGCGGCGTCTGGCCGTGCGCTGTCAAACGCGCGCTCTGAAGGGATGACCAAGGTGATCTTTGACCCGTCCGATGACCGCGTGGTGGGGGCGGCGATTGTCGGCACCAACGCAGGCGATTTGATTGCTGAGGTAGCGCTTGCAATTGAAATGGGCTGCGATGCGACCGATCTGGGCCATACCATTCACCCGCACCCGACCCTGTCGGAGACGGTGAATTTCGCAGCCGAGATGTTCGAAGGCACCATCACCGATCTGATGCCCGCCAAGAAACGGCACTGACCCAAAGGTCCGGCGCGCAGGCGCTGGACCGCACTGCCCCGTGCGGGCAAAATGTCATCTGAGGTCTGTTAGGCCAGCATGCTTTTATAGTCGCTGACCAGCAGGCGCGACGGGTCTTCATCTTCTTCAATTGTTGCGAAGCGGCCAATTGGTTCGCGAAAAATGTTGTCGGTTTCGTCGTCATTGACGGTGGAGACTTCGCCGATCAGCACATCGCCGCCTTCGCCCCAGAACGCGTGCCAGTCGCCGGGCATCAGGGTCAGGCTTTCTCCGGGGGCGAAACGCAACTTTTCGCCGGGGCTGAAGGCGCGGGGGATCCCATCACACAGAACGGTACCGCCTTGGTCCGGTGCAAAGTTGCCGTCGCTGTCTGAGCCGCATAGTTCAACGACCAGCGTGCCGCCGCCACGGTTGATGATGTCTTCGGCTTTAATCACATGCGTGTGCATCGGGCTCAGCTGATCCTGTTTGGAGATCAGCAGTTTTTCGGCGTAGCACATGCCCCCGCCAAGCTGCAGGTCCGCAAGGCGGCCATTTCGCAGCGTGAACAGGAACAGGCCGAATTCGTCAAACCGCCCCGCGCCGTAGTCGGTAATGTCCCACCCGCAGCGCGTATCAATGATATGTCGCGCCGTCTCGCCGTGCGCCCGAAAAGCTTCCGGCGACCAGTTGGCAAAAGGCGGCAGGACAAAGCCGAAAGAGCGTATCATCTCATCGGCTTCGGCAATAATGTGGTTGATACGCGAGCGTTTCATACGGCAGCAGCCCTTTTCAGAACGAGTTTAAAATTCCGTGCGGCTGTCCAGGGGAAGGCCATAGCCTCACGCGGTCAACACTCTGTAGGATACCGTTTTCGGCAAATCCGCTTTGCTTGGCGTCCCGCTTGAACGCTCTTGGTGGTTGCTCACGCGGGGACGCTCTGGGGCGGGGCTTCTTTGGCACCGGTCATGAAGGCCACCGCATCCGACATGCTGTAATCCTTTGGGTCGATCACACATAACCTGCGCCCCAGACGGTGCACATGAATGCGGTCGGCGACCTCAAACACGTGGGGCATGTTGTGACTGATCAGGATAATCGGAATCCCGCGGGAGCGTACATCCTGTATCAGTTCCAGCACTTTGCGGGACTCTTTCACCCCCAGCGCCGCTGTGGGTTCGTCCAGAATAATGACTTTCGATCCAAAGGCTGCCGCGCGCGCCACAGCGACCCCCTGACGCTGGCCACCCGACAGTGTCTCAACCGCCTGATTGATGTTCTGGATGGTCATCAGGCCCAGTTCGGTAAGCTTGTCGCGGGCGAATTTTTCCATCGCGGCACGGTCGAGCTTTCGGAACACGGACCCCATGATGCCGGGTTTGCGTAACTCGCGGCCCATGAACATATTGTCGGCGATCGACAGCGCAGGCGACATGGCAAGCGTCTGATACACTGTCTCAATGCCGTGTTCGCGCGCTTGAATGGGCGAGGAGAAATCGACTTTTTTCCCGTCCAGCCAAACTTCGCCGCTATCGGCCGTCACGGCCCCGGACACGGCTTTGATCAGCGTGGATTTTCCCGCACCATTGTCCCCGATGACGGCCAGAATTTCGCCGGGGTAGAGATCGAAATCGCAATGATCCAACGCCGTGACCTTGCCATAGCGTTTGACAAGGTTGCGACCTTTGAGAATGGGCTCGCTCATGCTGATACCTTTCTGATCCACTGGTCTACGGCGACGGCGGCGATGATCAAAAGACCAATCAACAAGAACGTCCACTGCGCGTCCGCCCCAAGCAGGCGCAGCCCCAGCGTAAAGACACCTACGATCAGCGCGCCGAACAGCGCCCCCAGAATAGAGCCGCGCCCGCCAAAGAGCGAAATGCCCCCAATCACTACCGCTGTGATGCTTTCGATGTTTGCAAGCTGCCCCACCGTGGGAGAGATGGAGCCGATGCGGCCCACCATCGCCCAGCCGGCAAAGGCGCAGATCAACCCTGACAGCAGATACACCGACATCAGCGTTTTCTTGACGTTGACGCCCGAAAGCTCGGCTGCTTCCGGATCATCGCCCACCGCATAGACATGCCGCCCCCAGGCGGTGTGTTTGAGCGCATAGGTCAGCGTAAAGATCAAAACGAGCATGAAAATGACGCCAAGCGTCAGCGTCGCGCCGCCAATCTGAAATTTAGTGCCAAAGACCTGCAAGAGTGCCGCCTGCTCTTCGATGTCCTGGCTGCGGATTGTCTGATTGGCGGAATAGAGGAAATTCGACGCCAGCACGATCTGCCATGTGCCCAGCGTGACGATGAAGGGGGGCAGCTTCATGTAGGCGACCAACCAACCGTTCACCAGCCCGCACAGCATCCCGACAGCCAAGCCACACAGGACAGCAAGTTCCACAGGCATCCCGTAGCGAAAGACAAACTGGCCCATCACAACCGAGGACAGCACCATGATCGCGCCAACGCTAAGATCAATGCCAGCGGTCAGAATGACCAGACTTTGGGCGGCGGCGACAATGCCTACGATCTGAACCTGTTGAAGGATCAGCGTCATGGCGAATGGGGAAAAGAAACGCTGACCGATCAGCATCCCAAACAAGACAATCGAGGAGACAAGCACGATCAAAGGCACCAGCGCCGGGTTAACATGCAACAGGTGCTGTATCCGACCAAGCACACCCTTTCGCGTATCCTCGAACTCGGCAACGGTGTCCTGATGGCCGGTGGCGGCGTGTTCATAAGAGGTGTTGGGTGGGGTGTCGGACATTATGCGTCTCCGTCAAGGCTACGATAAGCAGGGGCGTCTGAGGGGCTTGGCAGGTGGCCGGTGTATCGACCAACCTGCGGCTGTGACAAAGGGCGCCACGGGGACGCCCTCCACCGTTTTGAACAAAGCGGGCTCAGCCCCAGCAAAGCTCCAGACCTTCAGCCGAGCTGATGGAGGGGACACCGTCCACCGGGCTGTCTGTGACAAGGGCCACGCCTGTGTCAAAGAAGTCTTTGCCGGGTGTGGATTCCGGCTTGATACCTTCCTCGGCCCATTTCTTGATCGCTTCTACGCCAAGGGCTGCCATCAACAGCGGATACTGCTGTGACGTTGCACCAATGGCGCCATCTGCCACGTTTTGCACACCGGGACAGCCACCATCGACAGAGACCACGATCACATCGTCAACCTTGCCAAAGTCTTTCAGGGTCTCATGCGCGCCGGCCGCTGCAGGCTCGTTGATGGTGTAAAGCACGTTCACGCCGTCATCCATCGTCAGCAGGTTTTCCATCGACTTGCGCCCGCCTTCTTCGTTGGCGTTGGTTACCTCGTTGTTGATGATCCGCGCATCGCTTTCGTCTCCCCACTTGGCGGGGTCAGCAAGGTCGATGCCAAAGCCCTGCAGAAAGCCCTGGTTGCGCAAAACACCAACCGTTGGCTGCGACACGTTGATGTTCATCATGCCGATCTTGGCGGTGGATGTATCGCCGATTTGTGCCGCGGCCCATTTGCCGATCAGTTCACCTGCAAGGAAGTTGTCGGTCGCAAAAGTGGCATCAGCCGCATCAATAGGTGTGAGCGGCGTGTCCAGCGCGATGACGACCAGTCCTGCGTCACGGGCTTGCTTTACCGCTGGCACGATCGAGGATGTATCCGACGCTGTGATCAGGATGCCCGAGGCACCATCCAGAATGCAGGTCTCAATGGCCTGAACCTGTGTTTCATGGTCACCGTCGATCTTGCCTGCAAAGGACTTGAGCGTCATGCCCAGCTCTTCTGCCTTGGCCTCGGCCCCTTCTTTCATCTTCACGAAAAACGGGTTGGTGCCTGTTTTTGTGATCGGGCAAACGCTCGTGGCATGGCTTCCGGCCAGTGCAGAGGTCGCAAAAGCAGTGGTCGCAAGTGCTGCGCCCAATAGCAGTGTCTTCATGATTTCCTCCCAAAGAAATTGTCTGGCTTTCCCAGCATGCAACTAGCTAAACGGGATTCGACCCGCAGGTCAATAAATTAATAAAAGTGATTTATAAATTGACAGATATTGGCTGATCGCTCATCGTTCAGGAGAATAAACGAGGCCATGTCTTTGAAATACCCCGACATAATTGATCCAGAAGGCGGCGCGAACCAGTCGGGTCTCAGAGACAACAATGCGCGCGTTGTGTTGTCCTTTATCCGGCGGCACGGCGCGCTGCCTAGTGCAGAAATCGCGCGCCGGTCAGGATTGTCGGCACAAACCGTGTCGAACATCACGCGTGCGCTGCTGGAAGAAGGTCTTGTCCTGCGGGATGAGGCGATCAAAGGCAAGGTCGGAAAACCATCGGTCCCGGTCAGACTTAATCCGCCGGGAGTGCATGCGTTGGGGCTGAGTATTGGGCGCCGATCTGTTGAGCTTGTGCTGGTCGACTTTTTGGGTGCGCAACTTGCTTCGGTTTCGATGTCGTATGCATACCCGACAATCGAGGAGGTCATGTCATTCTTGCAAGAGGGGATGAATGAAATCTATTTCGCACACCCCAAAGCCAAGGCGCGTATGGCAGGCATCGGCTTGGCGGTTCCGGGCAAGCTCTGGGATTGGCTGGAAGTCGTGAACGCGCCCAAGGCTGCAATGACCAAGTGGCGCGATATCGACATCAAAGCGATCGTAGCCCAGCGCACGGGGTTGGAAACCTATCTGGAAAATGACGCCACATCCGCCTGTGTCGCTGAATACCTTTTGGGCCGGGGCGGTGAGTTCGTGGATTTCGTGTATATTTTCATGGGACATTTTATCGGTGGAGGCCTTGTGCTGAACGGGCGCATAAATTCTGGCCGCAGCGGAAACGCGGCAGCCCTTGGGCCGATGCCTGTGCCGGATGGGGCAGGCGGCACAACCGAGCTTTTGAATGTGGCCTCTCTGCATGTTCTGGAGCGTAAGTTGCGCGATGTTGGCCTGGATCCTTCGCGTTTGCGCAGCAGCCCCACCGACTGGCGCTTTTGCGAGGCGCAGCTGACAGATTGGATCACGACGACTGCAGACCATCTGGCCACGGCAATTGCCGCTATCACCGCCGTGGTTGATATCGAAGCGATCCTGATCGACGGTGCCATGCCAGGCAACGTCCGCCGCGATCTGGTGGAGGGGACGCAAGCCGCGTTTCGGGACATCGATCTCACGCTTATTGAGCGCCCCGAGATCGAGGAAGCGCAGGTTGGACGCAATGCGCGGTCTCTGGGGGCTGCATTGTTGCCGATTCATGCACGATACTTTATTGCATAAACAGATACTTACTGCTCGCCCGTGCCGCGCTGTATCGTGATGGCCCGTCCGTGCGTGACCGACTTGGCCGATGGTGGCGGTATACGTTTTAAGCGAAGGCGCGCACCGATTTCAGATATGGGTTGGCTGGTTGGCCAAATGATGCAGACGCTTTCGCAATAGAGTTACTTTTGGATCGTCTGAATTCACTAGGCTTTTGCACTGATAGGCAGCGCATGTTGCAACGCAAAAAATGCCCGGTGTCGAAAAGTACGAACCATGCCGTCTTATGTACCTTTTGGCCTTGTTCTTTCGCCGGTGCTCTAACCGCGAAAACAGGCTAAGCGTGCTAAAATGGTTTTCAACCTGCGTCGACGGTGTGCACCCTGGGCTTGACGGCACTGTTGAAGTCTTCCGTGTCGGGAAAGGTCAGCACCTGCCTGTATACGGCCTGACTGACCTGCAAATGACAGCAACCTTTGATCAGGTGTCGCATTGCACCCACCGTTGAATATGCCGCGGCAAGCGACCATGAGCGGTGCTTTTCGGTGCTTTGTGAACACTACCAAAATGGCAGACAGGGCCGCACTGTGCCACGGGTCAGCTATTAATCTGCCTTTGGTAGTGGGGATGTCTTGAGAGACTGCCATGCGTCATACTGGGAGAGAAAAACGCGCCCGTTCAACTCGCTCAGAAGGGTGGACTGCTCTAGCCGGTCCATGACAGGGCCCTTCACTTCCGAAAGATGCAGCCGCACGCCCATGTCTTTCAGGCGGTGGTTGATCGCCTCAAGGCTTTCCATGGCTGAGTAGTCGACATCATTCACGGCAGAACACATTAAAACGACGTCTTTGACCGCGCATCCATCTGTTACGCGCTTCTGGATCAAATCCTCGAGGAAGCGCGCATTCACGAAATAAAGGCTTTCATCGACACGCAGCGTCACAAGCGATGGAACCGTTTCGACGTCGTGCCGGTGAATATTTCGAAAATGCTGGGTCTTGGGGACCAGACCCACCTCAGCAACATGCGGTCGGGACGTTTTGTAAAGATGCAATAGGATTGAAATCGCCACGCCAGACGCCACACCAACTTCGACGCCCAGACCCAGCGTGAGCAGAATGGTTACGGCGACAGCGGCAAAATCAGCACGGGCGTACCCCCAGGTCTTTTGCAGGATCGACAGATCGACCAGACTGAGCACAGCGACAATGATCGTCGCCGCAAGTGTCGCATTGGGCAGGTAGTAGACAAGTGGCGTAAGTGAAAAAGCGGCAATCGCCAGCCCGACAGCGGTATAAGCCCCCGCCGCAGGCGTTTCGGCACCGGCGTCGTAATTCACAACAGAGCGCGAGAACCCCCCGGTCACAGGATACCCTCCTGTAAAGGCGGCGCCAAGGTTGGCAGCACCCAAACCGATCAGTTCCTGATCAGGGTCAATCCGCTGCCTTTTCTTGGCGGCCAGCGTTTGCGCGACCGATACGGATTCAACGAACCCGATAACTGAAATCAGGATCGCCGGGATGATCAGCGCACCCAACAGGTCCGGAGAGAAGCCGGGTAATGTCAATGGTGGCAAGCTTTGCGGTACGTCGCCGACGATCCGCACCCCTTGTTCAGAAAGGTCAAGCAGCCATACCGCAAGCGTGGTCGACACCACAGCGGCAACAGGTCCGGCTTTGGTCAGAATATCGGCCAAAAGCGGGCCGGTCCCCAACCTGCGCAGCGTTGGTTTCAAGTGCTTGCGCACCCAGAACAGAAAACCGGTCGCAGTCACGCCGATCAGAACCGTGATCCAGTTGATATCGCCCAGATGCGCAAACAGAGATCCCAGCATTTGAGGGAGGGTATGGCCATGCGCGCTGACGCCCAGAATATGCTTGATCTGACTGGTTGCGATCAGGATACCAGAGGCGGTGATAAAACCTGCGATCACCGGATGGCTCAGGAAATTAGCCAGAAAGCCCAGGCGAAAGATCCCCATAAGGACCAGAAAGCCCCCTGACAGAAAGGCGAGCGTCAGCGCTGCCACCGCATAGCCTGCCGTGCCCTGTTCAGCGACTTGCCCGATTGCGGACGCCGTAAGGAGCGACACAACCGCCACTGGCCCAACGGCAAGGGCGCGTGATGTCCCGAAGATAGCATAAAGGATGATCGGCGCGATCGATGCATAGATGCCTGCTTCGGGTGGCAGACCGGCCAAAAGGGCGTAGGCCAATGATTGCGGGATCAACATGATCGTCACGATCACCGCCGCGATCATGTCGTTGGAAAAGGTCTTGCGATTATAGGTGCGGCCCCAGTCAAGAACCGGCAGATACTTCGAGAGTTGCATGCGTCATCGCACTTTCAATTCAAAGGCGGACAGATCAGAAACAACCTGTCCGCACCCCCCCCTCAACGTTCTTTTCGCACGACCAGGAGAGGGTATGGGCTACTGACTACTCAGCGGTGACTTTGATCTTTTCGGGCTTGGCCATCCATTCCTTGCCCTTGAGCATGGCTTTCCAGTAGATCGGCGGAAGCAGCGTCTCCTTTAGAAACCACGCGGCACGGCTTGGCTTCGTGCCATCCAGCAGGAAGGGCGGAAAGCTCGGCTTGAGAACGCCACCATAGCCGAATTCAGCCAGCACGATCTTGCCGCGCTCAACGGTCAAAGGGCAGGACCCGTAGCCATCATAGGCCGCAGTGGGCGACCGCCCCGCGATATCGGCCACGATGTTATCGGCGACCGTTGGCGCCTGCTTTCGCGCTGCAGCGGCGGTTTTGGCGTTGGGCGCGTTCATCACGTCTCCAAGGCTCCAGATGTTGTCATATTCCTTGTGGCGCAATGTGGCCTGATCTACGTCGACCCAACCGCCAGCGTCGGCCAAAGGTGAGACACGAATGAAATCGGGGGCCGTCTGTGGCGGGCAGACATGCATCATGTCAAAATCCACCGTGACTTCCGTGGGATCAGTGTCAGGCTTGGTCACCTTGAATGTGGCTTTTTTGGCAGGGCCATCGACTGCCACGAGATTGTGGAAAAAGTTCAGCTTTGCATCGTATTTTTCGATGTATTTTTCCAGTGCGGGCACGTAGTCCTTTACGCCAAACAAGACGCCACCGGCATTCATGAACTGGATATCGATCCCCCCAAGCGCGCCGCTGCGATGCCAGGCATCACCGGACAGATAAAGCGCCTTTTGCGGCGCGCCTGCGCATTTGATCGGCATGGGCGGCTGGGTAAAGAGCGCACGGCCTTCTTTGAGACCCTTCACGAGGTCCCATGTGTAGGGCGCCAAATCATAGCGGTAGTTGGACGTCACACCGTTGCGGCCAAGCGTTTCCTCAAGGCCTTCGACAGCGGCCCAATCCAGCTTCAGTCCCGGGCAAACGACCAAGCGGTCATATTTCACCACGCGGCATCCATCGAGGATGACTGCATTGTTGGCAGGTTCAAACGCAGCCACGGCAGATTTGATCCAATGCACGCCCTTCGGGATCAGGCTGCCCATGGTTTTTGCCGTCGTCTGTGCATCAAAAATGCCACCACCGACCATGGTCCAGCCGGGTTGGTAATAGTGGATGTCTGCCGGATCAATAACCGCGAGGTTCAGGCCGGGATTGCGCGACTTCAGGCTGGCGGCAACTGAAATACCGCCCGCCCCTGCACCTACGATCACGACACTGAAATGCGCGTCACCCATATCTGTCGGGGTCTTGCCGCCGTTGGCGATGCGTCGTGCAACACCATTCATATCGTAGCCCGCAGCCTTGGTGGCGGCGAGAATTTCAGGCATCGGACGTTTCCGGGATTCATGAAACGACCAGAGCGTGGCCGACCGCGTCCCGGTGCGGCAATAGCCCAAAACAGGGCGCTGCACCTCGCCCAGCGCAGCCCCGAAGGCGTCCACGTCAGTGTCTTTGACCATGCCGGACTGGATTGGGACATAGCGGACGTCAATGCCAGCGGCCTTGGCTGCTGCCTCGATTTCCTCGAACGATGGCTGATCTGCGCCTTCGCCATCGGGGCGGTTGCAGATAATAGCGCGAAAGCCCGCATCTTTGATTGCGGCCATGTCGTCAACTGTGATCTGCGGGCTGACAGCAAACTTGTCGGTGATTTTCCTAAGGTCCATCTTTGTGTCCTCCTACAGGCCGTTGATCGGTACTTTGAGCATCGGATTGCCGTCACTGTCTGTCGGCACCTCGCCCGCGCGCATATTCACTTGGAGCGATGGAATGATCAGCTTTGGCATGCCCAGCTGAGCGTCACGTTCGGTGCGGAACTTCACGAAATCCGCTTTCGTCTTGCCGCCGCCCACGTGGATATTGTGCGCTTTCTCTTCGGCAACGGTGGTTTCCCAGGCGATATCGCGGCCATTCGGTCCATAGTCGTGGCACATAAACAGGCGTGTTTCATCCGGCAGGGCGAGCACTTTCATGATGCTCTCGTAAAGCTCTTCGGCGCTGCCACCGGGGAAATCACAACGCGCCGACCCGCCGTCAGGCATGAAAAGCGTATCGCCAACGAAGGCTGCATCGCCCATCACATGCACCATGCAAGCTGGCGTATGGCCGGGTGTATACATGGCAAAGCACTGCATTTCACCGATCATATAGGTGTCACCCTCCTCAAATAGGGCATCGAACTGGCTGCCGTCGCGCTGGAATTCCGTGCCTTCGTTAAAGACTTTGCCAAAGACGTCCTGCACCACGGTGATCTTGGAGCCGACACCGATCTTGCCGCCCAGTTTTTCCTGGATATAGGGGGCTGCACTGAGGTGGTCTGCGTGTACGTGGGTCTCGATGATCCACTCCAGAGTGAGGCCCTGCGCCTGCACCTGCCGGATGAGTTCATCCGCATGGTCAAAGGTGATGCGGCCAGCGGCATAGTCGATATCCATGACGCTATCTACAATGGCGCAAGCGTTCGAGGCTGGATCTTTGATAATATAGCTGATGGTGTTTGTGGCCTCATCAAAGAAGGCTTGCACCTGAGGTTTGATGTTGATGTTGACTGGATAGGTGGTCATCTGTGCAGCTCCTCCAAGAACGGCTTTTTACGTCGCTTGCGCCGCCTTGCGCGCGATCTGGTTTTGCGTGAATTTGGCCAGAAAAATCCCGGCCAAGAGTGTGGCGATGAAGGCGAAGACCTCCCATCTGCCGGTGCCAAGAGCGGGCAATGCGCCGCCCGGGCAGAAACCTGCGATGCCCCAGCCAATGCCGAAGACGGCGGACCCGCCGACAAGTCTGGCGTCGATGCTACTTGATGTTGGCCGTGCGAAGTCGCGCCCGAAAACGGGGGCTGCGCGACCGAACACCATTTTATAGCCAATGAATGTCGTCACCAGTGCGCCGCCCATCACAAAGATCAAGGACGGGTCCCACACACCAAATACGTCGAAAAAATTCAGAACTTTAGAAGGGTTAGCCATGCCCGAGATCGAAATTCCAACGCCAAAGATGACACCAACCAAGTATGTTGCGATCAGTTTCATGGCATCAGGCTCCGATTATGTGGCGGACGACAAAGACAGTTGCAAAGGTGAACGTCATGAAAGTGAGCGTAGCGATGATGGACCGCGGACTGAGCCTCGCCATCCCGCACACCCCATGTCCGGACGTACAGCCTGCGCCAAAGGTGACGCCGATCCCAACAATCAGACCACCCGCCAGCAGGGCTGTTGTTGACATCGGCACCTGCACCACCGGCATTTCGCCAGAGGCGAGCCAAACCACCGCAGGACCGGTGACCATCCCTGCCAAAAGTGCTGCGCGCCATGCAAAATCGTCTCGCGATGCAGGCTGAAACAGGCCGGCAAGAACGCCTGTTGCACCCATCACGCGCCCAAGGAGCAGCATCAAAAGCGTCGATGCGACGCCAATCAGGACGCCACCACCAAGCGACGCCCAAGGTGTGAAAGCCGTCTCTGGCATCAGCAGTCGCGGCAGGTTTTGAGGCCCACAATGCTATAGAGCGGGCAGTTGCCGACAAATGCTGTCAGCGTAAAGACCGCAGCAACAATCAGGGCCAGCCAGACCAGAAGACCTCCACCAAGAACAGAAGTGCCCAGAGCCAGAAATACCAAAACAGCGGCAATGGCCAGGCGGCCTGCGCGGTCGAATTTTCCCATATTTGTCGTCATGTCGTTTCTCCAATCAGAATCACTGGGTTTTATTTGGCACGGATACGCGCAGGACTTTGGTGACTTGGTCACCAAAGGGGTTAAGAGCGATGTCCGCCGCCCCGGAAAAGCCAGCTTTCCCTATGCTTTTCTGGCAAAGATCAACCGGCTTGGCGGGCGTTTGGGGTAGTCGCCAGTCTTTATAATCTCAAAACCAGCGGCCCGGATGTCCCGCTCCAGCCGTGACGGTGTCAGAAACCGGACATCAGGTGCTTTGCCTGCCCATCGCAGGATTGTGACCAATGGCTGCAAGGCTCTGAAAACACCACCGAGGCACGGCGTTTTTGCGATAAAAAGCCCGCCACTTGGCAGGATTTCAAAAATCTCTGTCAGCGCCGTCTGTCTGTTGGGCAATAAATGCAGAAAGTTAAACGCAAGGATCACATCAAAAGGACCCGGTGGCAGCGACCCGTCGCCCACCGCCCCAGTCTGAAAGGTCAGGTTTTCGAGCTCATCAACATCATGCTTTTCCTGCGCGATGGCGATCATTTCAGGGGCATAATCGGTCGCTGTATAGTGTCCGACGTGGCGCGCCAGATGTCGCGCGGTGGTGCCGGTGCCACAGCCAAGTTCAAGCACGCTGCTGGCTGGTTGCAGATAGGTTCGCAACAGAGCGAGCGTGGTGTCATAGGCATCAGGGTTGCGCATTGGCATATCGGCATAGCGCCGCGCGACACGGTTCCAGAAAGCCTGCGGGCTGTCGGTCATGATTGGTGCAAACCTTGATCAGGCACCATCAGACCCCAACTGGATTGTCGTTTCATCCACAAAAAATGCCACTGGAATATCAAGGTTGCGCGGGGCAGGACCTTTGCGAATACGTCCGGCCTGATCATAGTGTGACCCATGACAGGGGCAGAACCAGCCGCCAAAGTCACCTGCCTCGCCCAAGGGCACGCAGCCAAGGTGGGTACAGATCCCCATCTGGACCAGCCAGACGCCATCATCCGACAAAGCGCGGTTTGCGTCGCTGGCATCCACATCATCCGCCAGATTGGCATTTTGCGCCAACTGGTCAGGAAGCTCGGCGACGTCAGTGGCGCGGGATGCACTTATCTCTGCTTCTGTCCGCGCGCGGATAAAGACCGGCTTGCCCTGCCACAGTACCGTCAATTGTGTGCCGGGTTGCACGTCGCTGACATCGACAAGGACGGTTGAAAGGGCCAGCACATCCGCCGACGGGTTCATCTGGTTGACGAGTGGCCAGATTGCGGCACCCGCAGCGACTGTGCCTGCACTGGCTGTCGCAAAATAAAGAAAGTCGCGGCGCGTTTCTGAAGCTACATCATTGGTCGTCATCATGCTGATCTCCTTTTGGCAACGAGTCTAGCACCCCTGACGTGGCGACCACGGTGATCTTGTCACCGTGGCCGCTAGATATTTGCGCCCGAAGATTTCACCAAACGCGCAAGCCCGTCCCTGCCGATCAAACGAACCTCGCCGCGCGCTTGTTCGACCCAGCCACGTCGTTGGAATTCTGAAAGTGTACGAGAGATAACTTCCCGGGCCGTGCCCAATTCGGTGCCAAGAACAGCATGCGTGGCGTGGACAACATTTTCTGCATCCGCCAGTTCCAACAAGCGAGACGCCAGTCGTACATCCATGCGCTGAAACACGATATCGTCGATCAAGGTGAACAGATCGGTGATGCGGCGTGAGTATGCGGTAAAAACAAATTCGCGAAAAACCGGTGACTTTGCTACCAGATCGTCAAAGGTCTTGCGCGGAATTGCGACCGCCTTGACGGGTGTCTCTGCGGTGCCTTCGGCAGAGTAATCCTCGAACGCCAACATGCAGGCCGTGGTCAAAACACAGCTTTCACCTGCATGAACGCGGTACAGAAAGACCTCGCGGCCGGTCTCGGATTTTTGTTGTACTTTGACGCTGCCATCCAACAGCAACCACAGATTATCTGCCGTCTGCCCCGGCGTAAAAATGACGGTACCCTCAGGAACCGAGACGATCTCACTGCCTGCTTCGACTTCACTTTTGATATCGTCGGGTAGCCGGTTGAGGCCTTTGAAGTGAGTAATCCATGATTCTGCCATCGTGTTTCGTCCTTAGCATCGCGTTGTTTTTTGGCTCAGGCCCGATCACACATCAGGCGTGTGAGCTAAAGCTCTTGTCAAAGGGGTTTTCTAAGGAAAGTACAATCCTTTGTATCTTACCTTTCCACCATGCGCACCGCTTGGGTATCTGTAGCACCCTGATGGATCACGCAGCAGGCCTGTGCCCGTTCCATATCTATGTCTGCGACGGCGGAAAACGAGATATCTATGCCAAAACTGTCTTTGAAGTCCCACCTCCGGGCGGTGTGTGTGTAGTGGGTTTGGATAGGCAGGTCCAAAAGCTGCGTGCCTCGCGCGTCCAAGTTCGTTTAGGCGCGGTAAGCCGGTAATTGACTTGTTTCGGGCGTCATCTCATAGGTCCCCATCAAGTGTCTGATCCGAAGATACACACTGTGGCGTGATCTTTGAAGTTGACTGTATCGTTAATTACTGTTGAATAAAAAGACCACGGTTTGACCACACTCTGACAACTCCGCTTTCTTGTTGCCTTGGACGACACGCTGAATGTTTCGCGCGCCTCTGAAGTGTGCAACGTCACGCGATCGACGCTTTCAACCGGACTTAAAGAGCTTGAAATCCGTCTGGGCGTTCGAGTAGCTGAGCGCACGAAACAGAGTGTGCTCATGACACCTGTTGGCTTGGATCTCGCTGAACGTGTGCGCGGTATTCTTGCGGAAGTGCGAGACTTCGAAACCCGTGCACCCCGGGAAAATAACGCGGGTACCACGACGCTGCGGCTTGGCATGATCCCGACAGTTGGGCCTTTTCTGATGCCGCGCGCCATGGCGTTGTTGCGCTCGGCACTGCCTGAAACAAAGATTTACCTGCGCGAAGAACTTACAGACCTACTGGCCGAAGGGTTGATGGACGGGCGCCTTGACCTGCTTTTGATTGCGTTACCTCAACGGCTCCCTCCGCACGTGGAAACAGAGATCCTGTTTTCGGACGGCTATGCAATGGTTACGCCACCAGATCACCCTCTGGCTAATCGCGCGACCGTTGGTGCCGATGACCTGGCTGACCGGCACTTACTTTTGCTGGAGAGGGAGCATTGTTTACAACGGCACGCGCTTTCGAGTTTAACGGGCATAAATCCGGACGAGCATCAGAGCTTTTCTGCCACCAGCCTGTCAACACTTGTTGCGATGGTTGAAGCAAAACTGGGGATCACCCTGTTGTCTAAAATTGCAGCGGATGCAGGCATTTCAAGAGGTCACAAACTGCATATGAGCGATGTCGAAGGCGCGCGCCCGCGCCAAGTGTCATTGGAATGGCGCAAAAGCACGCCTCATGTGGCATTCTACAAAAAGGTTGGTGCATGTCTTGCTACGGCAAGGGCTCAGATGACCGAAAAATCAGGCCAACCCGAGCACTAAGCCTGCCAGGATATTGATGTAAATCAATTCACTAACGGTTTATTCGACTTAATATGGCGACACTGGAGCAAAGGAGTTACCGGCATGTTCAGATTGGCCAGCATTTTGTATTCAATCGTCAGCACGACCTTAGCGGGAACCGCGGTTATTGTGGCGCTTGTCATGGGGTTCGATACATTGGTTCCCATACTCGTCGCCGTGGGTGCCGGGGTCATTGCCGCCGCGCCAGTGGCTTATGTGATCGCAAAGCACCTCATTGCAACCTGATGTCTTTTTGTGATCTGCAGGTGCCCTGCATATCATGACAGCCCACAGATGCCAGTCACATGCCGCGCCTTTTACTGGGGCACGGCAGCAATGTGGTTGGTCAGAAGTCCAGAACGCGGGTGCTGTCATTCATCATCCGTGCCGCCGTTCCCCCGGGATCGGCGACACCAATCCAATTCAGCAAAACCGGCTGGTCCGCCCTTCACTCGACAGGTAGAACGCACAGAGGGGTGCGTCACCAAAAACGTTGCCCTCCCTGCGGTGTTCAATGGCATCAAACCGCGACAGGTCCACTTTTTGCGCTTAGCAAAAACCTGACGCATATTTCCAACTTTCAGAAGGCTCCGCGCGGCAGGTCCATTGAGTGAACCGTCCAATGCTGACAAGCTGTTTGGGACTGGATTGCAGTCGTCGGAGCCAAGACCGCTTGCATCGAGCCGGGGTCACCTTAGGAGAATGGATACTGTGAAAGCTTCAACGCCCGGTTCCGCGACGCGCTGCTGAACGGTGAAACTGTCTACTCTCTACGCAAAGCGCAGATCATTATCGAAAGCTGGAGGCAACACGACAACACCCAACGACCACACAGTGCTTTGGGCTACCGCCCACCGACCCCGGAAACCATCGCCTTGGTCGAACCCAGCCCAATCACGCACAAACATTCAAACGGGACCACTTAAGTGGGGCTGATCATTCCTTAGTTGGGAAGGCCATAAGATGGTCGCCGCATTCCCCACAA
>JBGCEG010000044.1:0-163639 GCA_045106135.1 Roseobacter sp.
GCAGCAGGGTTGCAGCGGAACCGCGAGCCATGTCTGCCGTCAGATGACGCCAGCCAGCCCAAAGCAGACATTGCCATCCAACCCTTTGGGCGGAACTTGCGCGTTCACAGTATCTGCGAGATCAAATTTAAAGGCACAAAAGTTCGATTTTGCAGTCTCATTTACTCGTGGATCTGACAGCCAATTTAAGCACCTTATTGATCGCTTCATCGAATTCTTTTCTCGGAAGATTGGGTGGGCCTCCGACTTTCGTCGCGGGCACACGAATTCGATAAATATGTTTAATTAGCGTGCTCCTAACCTTGCTCAAGTAGAAGAAACCCACCTCTCCGGAACCCTCCTTAGATTTGAATTTTGAACAAATGACTACAAATACTCTGGTTTCCTCAGTCTCTGTGCTCGGGTCGGAGATGAAACCCGGATCAACACAGCGCTCCTCGTAATATTGAGCAATGAACAACTGGTCGATATCCAGTGGTTCGGGGCGGTTTTTCTCAGCAGAAATAGAGTAGCGTTTCGACCAGCTATCTAGCGACTCGCCTTCCGGAATATAAAAATACTCCAAAGCACTTACGCCGTACGGGATGAAAGGGCCAACGTCAGCCCGCTGCCTGTCTGGGATCTCGTTTATAGTATCGATCCATGGGGGCAAGGAATAGCGAGCCTCTACATCGAACATTCGAGTTCCCAGAATATCCTGAGCGAGAACAGTCACAGGCCAAACCAAAATCACTAGAGTGACGAGATGAAATCCAAAGTTCCAATTTTTGAGTAGGTGAAGCCGCAATCTCTAATCCTCCTGTCCAACTTAAGACCCAATGCATACATGCTGGCTTGGTGCATTTGCCTATTGGGCTGCAACCCTAGTGGCTAACGGTACAAACCAAAGGTAACAAGTGAAAGGCCTGTTTTCGTCCGGTGGAGCACGGACGTGTCGTGTTTTCGGGCAGCAAAGCTTGTCATTTACCGGTGTGGAGCTCGGTTAGGTGCTATGTCTGGTTTACGTGATAAGTTCCTGTCAAGACTTTGCAAAGTCCGCTAACTGCGCAAAGCTGACACCTCAGAAATAGACTGAACCATTGGCATCGTGGCCTTCTGGAGGCGATGAGAACGACGAGCCTTCCAGCGTCATTGCCTCGGGTATTCAGGTACGGCTTCGGTCTGTGCGCATCTTCTGTGCTCTGACTGCTCTTATGCGCTGCCGGACTTTTTTGGTGTAGTGCTGGACCATCGCCGGGCTTTGGCCCGTCACAGCGGCGATTAGATCATCGCTACAGCCTGCTTCAAGAAGCTCACAGGCGGCGTTGTAGCGCCAGCTGTGGATGTCGTAGTCCAGCGCGCCGATCCTATCTCTAACGGCCCTCACAGCGGCTGATGCGCCTCTGTAGGACCAGCGGTTCGTTCCGCGCTCATTTGTCAGAATAAAGACGGAATGACGGCTGGCAATGTCTAAAGCTGCTTGTAGTTCGGAAAGGATTGGAACCCAGAGTTCCTTCTTAGTCTTGTTCTGGCAAACAAAGACGGCGCCGTCCTCAATATGGGACCAGCGCATTTCGAGAACATCGCCGATCCGCTGGCCGGTGCCGACGCAAAGCTCCATCACGAGGCGCTCGCGCGTGCCGATAGGGCAGGTTGCGCGATAGGCGTCTAACAGCTCTTGCGGCCATGGCTCTCGCTCGCGTTTTTCTGTCTTAAGCTCGGATACACCTCGCGCGGGGTTGCTATCGCGCCACCCTAGATCGACACAGTGCTCCATGAGCACGCGCAGGACACGCAACGAGTAATTTGCGAAATACGCTTTCTCAGCGTTCGTATCACGTAGACGGATTACATCTTTGCGCTGCATGCGAGCCGGGTTTCGGTCCCGCATGATGGACGCGAAGAAGTCGAGGTACTTGTCATAATCCAGCCCGGTGCGGGGCTTGAGGTTTCGGTATCTTGGCGACGCACGATAGCTTTTAATTAGTGCCACGAAAGTGCGGGAACTGATGACGCGTGGTCTATCTTTATCGGCGAGTATATCTGCGTATTCTTTCCAAAAATCTGGCGTGCCAAAGGCGTGCTCAAACTTTTGCGACGCCCACCCGCGACGCTGGAAATAAATCCCGTTTCTTTGACGATAGACATGCTTAGGTAACTCACGCTTTGCCATGGCGCATGTCGATCTGTTCGAATTCGTCATCAACTTTGGGAGCTGATAGCTGAAGCTGGATTTTCCGGCCTTCGACAGTCACGCTTGCTATCGGTTTACCGGCGTTTTCAAATGCCTTCAGCAATGCTAGCGCCTTCTGTTCGATGTTACCTTTTGTCATGGCAATTTACCTCACTTCGCATAGCAACGTTTCATCAAAGAGTTCGCGCATCCTGTTTGGCTGAATGTGATTTCAGTACACATGCAAACTCTTGGTTATGTGATCCTAGCTGTGCTGAGATTCGGCGGCAACGCCGGTGACTTTTTTCCTGCGAGAAAAGTGCTTCCGGTGTGGGTAGATGTATACAGGGGTTTTGCGATAAAATTGCAATACTTTCCTAAATTTTTCAGATTTCCGTTACGTGATTTAGTTTTTTCTTGACGGGCTACTTCGGCGAATTCTGCAGAGCGCCATCAGCAACCACGGTGTGGGTAAATGTATACAAGATCAAGAGAGTGTGGAGTCGAGGCGCAGACCGATCTTTTTGGAGCAAAAGTATCAGTCTGCTACCGGCAGCGTAGCTAGGGATGATCGCTTTGGAAAGGAATTGCTTTGACCCGCGCGCGGAGCGAATGGAAAACCATGCTGAGGTCATAGGCGTTTTAGGCGATCAGTCGGGGGCTAGTCCGCCGATAAGGCGGCAGACTGCACGCGTGCCGCGCGCCGCCCGGCACGCAGCACATAGGCCATGGCTCCGCCACCGAACTTGGCTTGGCCGAAAAGACCCCGCCCGCGCACTTGGTTTTCACTGCGCTGCAGCCAGGTGCACGGGCAGGGCGGGAGATTGCCTCGATCATCAATCTGATCGAGTCCCCTTTCTTTTCTTCAGGTTTTGAAGCTGGTCCGTTTCGCGCCTGCATGCTTGAGAACGTTCTTTGGATTGGCGGGCAGAACTCACCAACTCACGATGAAACACTTGCGGAGATAGTTTCTTTTAAAGGTGCTGAGTTGGCCGCGCCGATTTTGGCATTGCCCCTAATTCAAGCGTTCGAAAAACGCTTTCCTGAAGGCCATGTTTAGCAGGCGAATAACTCGTATTGAAATGGAAAAATTAGAACAGAACAAAAACAGAATGTTTAGACAAATGTTTAGACGCAACACGCAGTGTCTGTTGCAAATCGCATAAGCCATTGAAAACAAATGGAGGCGAGTAGGAGAATCGAACTCCTGTACACGGATTTGCAATCCGCTGCGTCACCACTCCGCCAACTCGCCCACCGTGGTGTGATGGTGCTAACTGAATTCGAAGGGTGCTGCAAGTGTCACAGGTCCGCAAAAGTGTTGCCTCGTCCGTTGCTGCATCGCTTCGGATATGCGACATGTCAAACAGATGATGTGAACGACTGGGTTTAGCACGCGCATGACTGATTTTTCTGCACGCCGAACGATCATGGTTGATACGCAGGTGCGCCCTGCGGATGTAACCAAATTTCCGATAATTGATGCAATGTTAAGCGTTGAACGGGAAAACTTTGTGCCAGCCAGCCAACGGGAGGCCGCGTACATCGGAGAGAACATCGAAATAGACAAAGGCCGAGTCGTTCTTGAAGCGCGCACTTTGGCAAAGATGCTGGATGCGTTGGACATAAACAACGACGAACTGGTTGCCGACATTGGATGCGGTTATGGCTATTCGTCTGCCGTGATCGCGCGCATGGCCGAAGCGGTCGTTGCAGTGGAAGAAGACGAAGCCATGGCGAAAGAAGCGCAAGAAGCGCTGTCTGAAGCCGGATCTGACAACGTAATCGTACATCTCGCGCCGCTTGGTGAAGGGGCCGCGCAACACGGTCCCTATGACGTGATGATCGTGCAGGGTGGCATAGAACGCTTTCCGGAGGCATTGGCGGCTCAGTTAAAAGAGGGCGGGCGCGTGGCGTGCCTGTTTATGGAAGGTGCTTTGGGTGAAGTTCGCATTGGCCGAAAGAGCGGTGGCTCTTTGGCATGGCGCATGTCTTTCAATGCCGCAGCACCGGTTTTGGACGGTTTCGCAGCAGAGCGTGCCTTCCAGTTTTAAAGTAAATAAATCTGAAAAACACAGAGGCAGGAATGAAACAAATAGCAAACCTAGGGAGGCGCGTTTTCAGCACTGTCGGTGCTGCGACCGTTGCCTTTTCGCTTTCGGGACAAATTGGCTGGTCCGAAACACTGGCAGACGCGCTGGTTGGCGCCTACAACACAAGTGGTCTTCTGGATCAAAACCGGGCGCTGCTGCGCGCGGCAGACGAGGATGTCGCCGTAGCAGCGGCCGCCCTAAAACCAATCATATCCTACAGCGCTGATATCACGCGTAGTTTCGGTGATGCACAAGGCTTCAGCCCCGTCACCGGGATCGGCAGCACGAACAATCTGGAACAGACCCTGCTGACGACATCGCTTATCGGTGAATTGTTGCTGTATGATGGGGGCGTCAGCGTGCTGGCGCGCGAAGCTGCAAAAGAGACTGTTCTGGCAACGCGGCAACAGTTGATCAGCATCGAGCAAACCGTTTTGTTTCGCGGCGTGCAGGCGTATCTGAACCTCGTTTCTGCACGTGAGTTTGTCGACCTGCGCCAAAATAACCTGCGCCTGCTGGAGCAGGAGCTGCAGGCTGCAAAAGACCGATTTGAAGTGGGTGAAGTGACGCGAACAGACGTCGCGCAGGCCGAATCCAGCCTTGCCGAAGCCCGCAGTGGTCTTGCCACAGCACAGGGCAACCTGCTGCAGGCAACAGAAGAGTATCGCAATGTTGTGGGCCGCGTGCCGGGCGCGATTTCCCCTCCACCTCAATTGCCTAATATTTCGCAATCCATTGAAGAAGCACGCGCTTTTGCGGTGCGGTCGCATCCGGATTTGCAGGCGGCTCAGCGTCAGGTGGCTGCGGCGGAACTGAACATCAAACGAGCAGAAGCGGCGCTGAACCCGCAGATTTCGGGCATTGCACGGCTGTCTTTGTCAGACGGTACCTCGTCTGCAGATTTCACCCGCTCCGGCGCGATCGGGTTGCAGTTGTCGGGCCCGATCTATCAAGGCGGGGCGCTTGCGAGTTCTATTCGCAGTGCCATGGCGTCGCGCGATGCACAGCGCGGCAACCTGCTTGAGGTCCGCAAAACAGTGTCTCAAAACGTGGGCAACGCCTATGCGGCCCTGTCGTCTCAACAGGCGAGCCTCAGAGCAAGTGAAGAGCGTATCCGCGCAGCCCGTATCGCCTTTGACGGCGTGCGTGAGGAAGCATCCCTTGGTGCCCGGACAACGCTTGATGTTTTAGACGCGGAACAGGAAGTCCTGGACGCGGAAACCTCGCGCATTTCGGCAGAAGCAAACGTCTATATCGCAGCCTATGCCGTCTTGCAGTCGGTGGGGCGTCTGACTGCCCAAGATCTGAACCTTGGTGTGCAAATCTATGACCCGGCGGCCTATTATAACCTGGCCAAAGATGCGCCGATCTCGCGGTCGTCGCAAGGTCAGCAGCTTGATAAGGTGCTGCGCGCATTGCAGAAATAGCAGCACTTACAGATTGTTTGGCAGGCCGGTTTCGCGTAAACTGGCCGCCGTATAAATGTGGTGAGTGTTATGTCAGAAGCTGTTGCAAATACTGAGGTGGAGAGTGTCTTGACGTCGATCCGGCGTCTTGTGCGAGAGGGGCGGATCGTCTCACCGCACGCACCGAAAAAAGCGCCTGACGCCTTTGTGCTGACGCCCTTGCACAGAGTGGACAACCGCAATGTGTACCAACTGCGCCCGGAGTTGGCTGTATCGCCGCCACAGATTGCACAGGAGCAAGCGTCCCCGGAACCTGCCAAGGCAGAGCATGACAGACCCCGTACGCCGCTGGGCGTGCAGGAACTTGTCGCAAAAATCGCCGCACTTGAAACGGTCATTGCGGATACGATCGACCAATGGGAACCCGACGACACAGGTGCAAGCTCATACGCGGGCACCCGTGCGCCGACGCTTGTCCTGCCGGAGAGTGTAACGCTGGACGGTACAGGCAAGCCTGTTGTCGAAGACGACAAAGCCGTGGCAAATACCGACAGCGATCAACGCTTTGATGAGATTGTCGTGGACGAGGATGTTCTGCGTCTGTTGGTCACCGAAGTCGTGCGCGCGGAACTGCAGGGTGACACGGGCGACCGTATCAGCCGAAACATCCGCAAGCTGATCCGGCAGGAAGTAAAACGGGCTTTGGCGACAGAAGACATCGTCTGACGCGCGACCTGTGAAGGCGCGCGCTCAAAACCTCAGGAGTGCGGCGCGATCTCATCCGCCAGGTCCAAAAACAGCTTGAGATCGAAATACCTGCGCAGATGATCTGCCAAGGCATCCAGTGTGGCGTCCACCTGCGCGTCATAGGCCGCTTGGCTTGTGTGCCCAAACCCCCTGAGCCACGCATCCCGAAAGGCGTCTGAGCTGAAAATACCGTGCAGGTAACACCCCTGAACATGCCCATCGGCGGAGGCGGCCCCTCGCGGAACGCCGCCCAGTTCCAGCCAAGGTCGCGCGGTGTCCGGCCCCGTGGTTTCCCCCATATGGATCTCGTAGCCCTCAAGCGGCGCGCCGCTTGGCATGTGGCGTCCTTGTTTCTGCGACAAATGCTTGAGGGGTTTGAGTTCGGTTGCGATGTCGAGATGGCCCAGACCATCCACCACGCCCGGCACACCTTCGGTTCCCAAGGGATCAGCGACGGTTTTTCCAAGCATCTGATAGCCCCCGCAGAGCCCCAAAACATGCCCGCCGCGCCTCAGGTGCGCTGCGATGTCAATATCCCAGCCCGCGTCACGAAGGGCCGCCAGATCGCTGATCGTGGCTTTGGACCCCCCGAGGATCACAACATCGGTATCAGCGGGCAGGGGGGTGCCGGGCTCGATCACCTGCAGGGCCACAGAGGGTTCCGCCGCGAGCGGGTCCAGATCGTCAAAGTTTGAAATCCGCAGCAGGCGCGGCACGACAATCTTGAGCCCGTCCCCTGTTGAAAACGCGCGCGAGGGCAGGTCCATCACATCTTCTGCGGGCAGCTTTCGGGCATCGGCAAACCATGGCAACACACCAAGGCAGGGCCAATCGGTGCGCCGGGCGATATCGTCGCGCCCCTCGTCAAACAGTCGCACGTCGCCTCGAAACTTGTTGATTGCAAAGCCCTTTATGACTGCGGCGTCTTCGGCGTCGATGACCGCTTTGGTACCTACAACCTGCGCAATCACCCCGCCCCTGTCGATGTCACCCATCAAAACCACAGGCACCCCTGCGGCACGGGCAAACCCCATGTTGGCGATGTCACGCGCGCGCAGATTGGTCTCTGCCGGGCTGCCGGCCCCTTCAACGATAATCAGATCGCAACTTGCGGCCAACCGGTGAAAGCTCTCCAGCACGTAGGGCATCAACGCGTCTTTGCGGCTGCCGTAAGCGCGCGCGTCCTGTTGCCCGAATACCTGACCCTGCACGATGATCTGAGCGCCGGTTTCTGTCTGTGGTTTCAACAAGACCGGGTTCATATCCGTATGAGCCGGCACATTTGCAGCGCGCGCCTGCAACGCCTGTGCGCGGCCAATCTCTCCTCCGTCGATGGTGACGGCGGCATTGTTGGACATGTTTTGCGGTTTGAAGGGCCGCACGCGCAACCCCGTCTGGGCAAAAGCCCGGATCAACCCCGCGACGATCAGCGACTTTCCAACATTGCTGCCGGTCCCCTGAAGCATGATAGCTTTGGCCAATGGGTCATTCCTTGTTGTCTCCGGGGGAATTTGACCCATCCTTGCAGGAAGGAAAAGGCGCAAAAGATGAACACTCCTGCTCACCTGCTGATAGGGGCGGCGATGATGGCACGGGGTAAGCCTGCGCCGATCATGTATGCCGCGCTTGCCGGGGCAATGCTGCCGGATCTGTCGCTTTACCTGATGGCAGGTGTTGCGCTTTTCGTGCTGTCGATCCCGCCGCAGATCGTGTTTGATGAACTGTATTTCTCATCGGCATGGCAGACCGTTTTTGCCATCGACAACTCGTTTCTGGTCTGGGGCGGGCTCTTGGGCCTTGCTGTCTGGCAACACAGGCCCTGGGCCATTGCCCTATGCTGTGCGGCCCTGTTGCATCTTTGCATGGACTTTCCCCTGCACCACGATGACGGGCGCCCCCACTTTTGGCCTTTGAGCGGGTGGGTCTTTGAAAGCCCTGTCAGCTACTGGGATCGCAGGCAGGGTGCGGCTTTGATCGCGCCTGTGGAAGCAGTTTTGGCGTTGGCTGCGGTCATTGTGCTGTGGCGGGCGCGCCCCGGTTGGGCCCTGTCGGTGCTCTTTGCGCTGCTGCTTTGCGCAGAGCTTTGGGTCGTGCGGCAGTGGCTGTTTTTCTTCGCCCAAAGCTGACATGAAAAACGCGCCCCGAGCACGGAACGCGTTCATCACACCGAAAAGGGCTTGTTTCAGGCGGCTTCTGCCTGTTGTGCTGCGTTGCGACGCTCAGACTCTTCGCGCGACAGGGCAACAGAAGTCCGGACACCTTTGCCAACAAAATCCATCAAACCTTCAACCACCCGCTCATTGGGGTCGATACCAGCGCAGCTCAGCACTTCGCGCCCATCGCGAGAACGTGCCCAGCGGGCAATCTGTTCGGGACCATTGCCATATTTCTTGTCATCGGCAATAGCGTCATCCAGTGCAGCCAACACAACGGCTGCGAATAGTTTACGTGCACGATTGCCTTGCTCGTTATTAAAGGCCGTGCCGTCAACGAAATCTCTCATCTCGTCGTCCTTTCGTTATTCTTGCTCTTGTCTTTTCGGCGTGAAGCTTCTTATGACGGAGTTCAGCCGATTCGGATACCCTGTATTTGCATAGCTTCCATGCAATTTGAGCATACCTTCGCGCAATCGCTCTGTGCCTGTCATGTTCTTGTATCACCCCACCCAGAACGATATAGGAAGCGTTAAGAAATCATCAACCTTTCAGTGGAATTACCAGCTATGCCGAAAATCAACGGGAACGAAATCCGGCCGGGCAATGTGCTTGAACACAATGGCGGTCTGTGGGCGGCGGTCAAGGTGGATCACGTGAAACCCGGCAAAGGCGGCGCCTTTGCGCAGGTTGAAATGCGCAACCTCCGCAATGGCTCAAAGCTGAACGAACGGTTCCGGTCTGCGGACAAGGTAGAACGTGTCCGGCTGGAGCAGAAAGACCAGCAGTTTCTGTACGAAGACGATGGCATGCTGGTGGTGATGGACACCGAAACCTATGAACAGGTCCAACTGTCCAGCGACCTTTTGGGAGAACGCCGCCCTTTCCTGCAAGACGGCATGACCATTGTGGTCGAATTCTACGATGAAGAAGCCTTGAACGCGACTTTGCCCCAAAAGGTCGTCTGCAAGATTGTTGAGACGGAACCCGTGGTCAAAGGTCAAACGGCTGCGAATTCCTTCAAGCCTGCCGTGCTTGAGAATGGGGTAAAGATTATGGTCCCGCCCTTTGTCGGGCAGGACGAGGATATCGTGGTCAATACCGAAACGATGGAATATTCAGAGCGCGCCTGATTTCGCAAGCAGGCCAATTTTGGCATCGCCCGCCTGCATTTCACCGCGGGCCCGGTCATAACGCAGATAGGCGATGGCCTGACTGCCTGCGACGCTCAACACGGTGCCTGCGGGTTTGCCGTCCGCAGTGATTTGTGTGCCCGTTTGCGTCGTGCCCGCGACCGACACTTTGGCCAGTCCTTTGCGCAGCTCGGTCTTGTGCTTCATACGGGCCGTGACTTCCTGGCCCACGTAGCAACCTTTGCGGAAATCCACGCCGTGCAAGCGCTCAAAACCCGCCTCGAGGATAAAGGTGTCAGACGTCAGTTCGACACCGGTTTCGGGAATGAGATGCGCGACCCGCAAGGCCTCCCAGTCAACCGCATCGTCAGTCTGCGGGCGGTCGCGATACGCCCGCCAGCCCAGGGCGGGCTCCCTCGGGTCCGGGTGACCATCGGGGGGCGTATCGCCCAACCCGCGATGCAGATGCAGATCCACCGCGTCAATGGCCACATCCGCGCGCAGTTTGTACATCGACAGACGTTGCACCAGCGTGTCGGCCACTACATCGGCAACATCCAACAAAACCGCGTCGTCCACCGCCAGCAAAAAGAAATCCGCGATGAACTTTCCCTGCGGCGTCAACATTGCCGTGTAAAGCAGGCCATTGTTAAGGTGCGTCACATCATTGGTAACCAAACCTTGTAAAAAATCCTGCGTATCGGCGCCATGAATGCGATAGATGCGACGTTTGGTCATGGGGGGTTCCTCAACTGCTATACCCGTCGATATAACCCTCCGAACATTAAGTAAAAGAGGCAACAATCTATGCGTGCACCGATTTCGGTGATCGTGCCGACACTAAATTCCGAACGGGATTTGAGCGCCTGCCTGTTTGCATTGGTGCCGGCCCTCGAAGCGGGTCTGATCCGTGAATTGATCGTCAGCGATGGAGGCTCGACTGATGCCACGGTCGAGATGGCAAAAGCTTGGGGTGCCAAGGTCATTGAGGGCAGTGCCTCGCGGGGTGGACAACTGGCGCGTGGCTGCGATGCGGCAGGCGGGCAGTGGTTGCTGATCCTTCACGCCGATACTGTTTTGTCCCCGGATTGGGTGGGGGCTGCGCACCTCCATATGCAAGGCGGTCAGGCCGGATGGTTTCGGCTGGCGTTCGAGCGTGGCGGCATTGCGGGCAGGGTGGTTGCGATGTGGGCCAACCTGCGCAGCAGGCTGGGCTTGCCTTACGGCGATCAGGGGCTTTTGTTGCCAGCCACGATCTACCGCGATGTCGGCGGCTACCCCGATCAACCATTGATGGAGGACGTGGCGATTGCCCGCGCTTTGAAGGGGCGGTTGTGTGCGATTGATGCAATAGCCACCACCAGCGCGCGGCGCTACCACGCCCAAGGCTGGTGCCGCAGAGGTGCTTGTAACCTGTGGCTGCTCCTTCGGTATTTTCTGGGGGCAAACCCTGCGCAGCTTGCGACGAGTTACCGCCGCTAGGTCATGCGTTTTCGGAATTGACGGCCCCTTGGCAACCACTAGGGTGATGTCAGATTTACAGGACCATTCTCATGTCAACACCAGCCGATCTGTCTTCCGGGCGCGGATATCTTGCCATTCCGGGCCCCTCCGTGATGCCGGATGAGGTCTTGCAGGCCATGCACCGCGCTGCGCCAAACATCTATGCGGGCGAACTGATCGACATGATGCCGGGCATCACACGTGATCTCAAGCGTGTGGCGCGCACGGACTTCAACGTGGCCATCTATATCGGGAACGGTCATGCCGCGTGGGAAGCAGCGCTCGCCAACACCCTGTCGCCGGGGGACAAGGTGCTGGTGCCGTGCACCGGTCATTTCGGATTTGGCTGGGCGGACATGGCAGCTGGCCTTGGCGCAGAGGCGCAGATCATCGAGTTTGGCAAAGCCGCACCCGTGGACATGGCGCGCGTGGCAGAAGCCCTCCAGGCAGACACCGCGCATGAAATCAAGGCGGTGCTGGGCGTTCATGTAGATACGTCAACCTCGCTGAAGACGGACATCGCAGCGCTGCGGGCGGTGCTGGACGAGGTTGGGCACCCTGCCTTGTTGATGGCCGATTGCATTGCATCGCTGGCCTGTGACCGTTTCGAGATGGATGCATGGGGCGTAGATGTGATGGTCACCGGCTGCCAGAAGGGGCTGATGGTCCCACCGGGCATGGCCTTCGTGTTCTTCAACGACAAAGCCGCTGCTGTTCGCCAGACCGTGCCCCGCGTGAGCCGTTACTGGGACTGGACCCCGCGCGCTGATCCCGCGGGCTTTTGGCAGTATTGGAACGGCACCGCGCCAACTCATCACATCTACGGGCTGCGCGTGGCGCTGGACATGCTGCACGCGGAAGGCATTGAACGGGTTTGGGCGCGCCACGACATTCTGGCCCGTGCCATCTGGTCTGCATGCGAGATATGGGCAGAGGGCGGCGCGTTGCAGTTGAACGTGGCTGACCGCGCGGATCGCAGCGTTGCGGTGACCTCTCTGAAACTGCCTGCGCCCAAAGCCACGGAACTCAGGCAGTGGACCGAGGGAAACATGGGGCTGACTCTTGGGATCGGTTTGGGCATGGCACCGCCGGACGATCCGGCGTGGCATGGGTTTTTCAGGCTGGGTCACATGGGGCATGTGAACGGCCAAATGGTGATGGGCATGCTGGGCGGGGTTGAGACGGCGCTGACCGCGCTTGATATTCCGCACGGGCGCGGCGCGCTGGAACGCGCGGCCGCGACGCTGGCAGGGCATCAGGGGTCAGACTAGGGACGCTGATTGGTGGGCTGGGGCAGGTCGTCTGCCGCCGCCGCGCGTTTGCGATGTTCAAGCCAGGCAACCCAATGGTTCACCACAAGGCACAGGCACACCGCGCCGAGCACGCCATACACCGCAAAAATCGCAATCAGAATCCATGCCAGATTGACGCCAAACATGACGATACAGGCAGTTGTGAAGTTTGGCGCGCGGCCCAGTTTGTGATTTTCCATGGCACCTCAACTCGTGTTGATGCCATAAGTATAAACCTGAAATCGTTCACGTCAGGTCAAATCTGCGTCCCTGAGCGCCAAGGGCAGTGCGCTTGCGAAAATTTCGAGGTCTGCGGGCGTCCCGCAACTGATACGAATGCACCGGTTGAGCGGGGCAACACCGGGCATCCGCGCAAAGACCCCGCGCGCGACGATCGCGTCCAGTACTCGTTGCGCATAGCGGCTGTCTTGCCCGCAATCAACCGCCACGAAATTCGCAGCGGAGGGCAGGGTTTTTAACCCGTTATTCCTCGAGATTTCGCGAATACGGAACCGTGATGCCACAATCCGGGCCACCACTGATCGAAGCCACGCCTGATCCAGCAACGCTGCAAGCGCGCCTTCCTGACTGGCGCGGTTGACGCCAAAGTGATTGCGCACCTTGTCGAAGGCCGCAATGAGATCGGCAGCCCCCAAAGCATAGCCAACGCGCGCGCCTGCAAGGCCGTAAGCCTTTGAAAACGTGCGCATGTGGATCACACGCGGATCACAAAGCGGCAGCGGCAGATGTGCGTCATCGGGCGCGCAGTCGATGTAGGCCTCATCCAGTATCAGCAAGGTGCCCTTGGGCAGTTTCTCCATGGCCGCTGCAATGTCCTCCCCCGACAAAACGCTGCCCATGGGATTGTCGGGATTGGCCAGATACACAAGCTTTGCATCAACCTCGCGGGCCTTTTCGAACAGAGCTGCGGGGTCTTCGTGGTCTTCTTGGTAGGGGACTTTGTGAATAACGCCGCCAAAGCCTGCGACGTGATAGTTGAACGTCGGATAGGCGCCATCCGAGGTGACAACCGCATCGCCGGGTCCGACCATCAACCGGACCAGATAGCCCAGCAACCCGTCGATCCCTTCACCGATCACAATATTGTCGGCCTTCACCCCATGATGGTCGGCCAGTGCTTCGCGCAGGTCGTGATTTTCTGGATCGCCGTACTTCCACAGCGAGGTCTCTGCCATGGCGCGTGCGGCCAGCGGGGAGGGGCCAAACACGTTTTCGTTTGCCCCCAAGCGCGCACTGAAGACTTCCCCCCGGCGACGCTCTTGCGTTTCAGGGCCCACAAACGGGACGGTGGAGGGCAACGAAGCGGCGAGCGGCGTGAGGCGGAAAGCAGTCATGGCGACACATAAAACAACTTGAAATAGAGGGGCAAGCCCCACGGTGCCGCAACGTCCTGCTGGTCAAAACCGATGCAGCGGGGTCACATACTTTTGTCCAGTCCAGCAGGCATAACCCAAGGAGAGCAGATATGGCGCGCGTCAGTGTGACAGTTGAGGAAAACGTAGCCCATGTGCGCTTGACCCGACCGGACAAGCGCAACGCTGTGGATCAACAGATGATCGACGCCATCATTGACGCAGGCACACAGGTCGCGGCATCCTCTGCGCGCGCGGTTGTGCTCTCCGGAGAGGGAGAGGCGTTTTGCGCAGGGATCGATATCACTAACCTCAGCGGGATGCTTGGCAAAGACATGGAGGCGTTGATGATGCCGCGCACCCACGGCGATGGATCCACCAACCAGTGGCAGGAAATGGTGATGCTCTGGCACAGGCTTGATATCCCCGTGATCGCCGCCCTGCACGGCACCGTCTTTGGCGCAGGGATGCAGTTGGCGCTGGGCGCAGATATCAGGATCGCGCATCCGCAGGCGCAACTGGCCGTGATGGAAATGAAGTGGGGCATTGTGCCAGATATGGGCGGCATGGTGCTTTTGCCGCGGCTGGTACGATCTGACGTCATGCGCAGACTGATCTATACGGCGACCCCGATTGACGCCCCGCAAGCAGAGCGGTGGGGGTTGGTGACCGAGCTTTCGGACAGCCCCCTTGAGGCCGCCATGGCGCTTGCAAACCAGATTGCACAGCAGGGTCCCAACGCCATCAAAGCTGCGAAGGCCCTGATCGACTATGCCGAAACCGCAGGGGCGGCGGATGTTTTGCTGGAGGAATCCCGGGCGCAGGCCGCCTTGTTGGGTCAGCCTGAACAGATGGAGGTGATCGCCGCGCGGTTTGCAAAGCGCGCCCCGCGCTTCAAGCGATGACCGGTGTCGCATGGGGTGTGGTGGCCGAAGCGGTCGACCTAGCCCAGTTCTGCCAAGCGGTCCAATGCATCCTTAAGCTTGCTCTCTTCTTCCTCGCGCAGGGCAAGGTTTGCACGGGTTTCCGCGACCACGTCTGCCGGGGCGGAGCTTGTGAATTTGGGGTTCTTCAACCGTCCCCGCAGGCCACCCAACTCCTTTGCAAGCTTGTCCATCGACTTTTGCAAACGTGCCTTTTCCTCTGCGATATCAATGATATCTGCAAGCGGCAGGCCAAAGCTTGCGCCCTGAACAGCGAGCGATACAGTCCCCTTTGGAAAGGCAGAGGCGAGGTCCAGTCCTTCAACACGGGCCAGCCGTTTGATCATCGTCTCATTGCGTGTCCAAGCCGATTGCGCATCATCACCCCATTCCGTCACCAGCAGTGGCACATAGAGCCCGGCGGGCACATGCATTTGTGCGCGCGCGGAACGGATCGCTTCAATCAACGCGATCACCCAGTTGATCTCCTGATCCGCTTCGGGGCTGACGAGATCAGCGGCGGTGTATTCTGGCCACGTCCCAACCACCAGCATCGTGTCGCGGTCGCCGGTTTGTGCCCACAATTCTTCAGTGATGAAAGGCATTGTGGGATGTAAAAGGATCATGCACTGATCCAGCACCCACGCCATCGTCTCGCGGGTTTCATCCGCAAGGTGCGCGTTGGCCTCATCCTGCAAAAGCGGTTTGGAAAGCTCCACATACCAGTCGCAGACCTTGCCCCAGACAAAGGCATAGGACGCGCTGGCCGCATCATTGAACCGGTAGTTTTCCAGCGCCGTGTCAATCTCTTCGCGAACCTTGGCGGTTTCACCGATAATCCATTTGTTTACGGCTGCTGTTGGGCGCGGCATGCCGGTGCCACGGTTTGCAAACACCTCATTCATCTCTGCAAAGCGGCAGGCGTTCCACAGTTTGGTGCCGAAATTCCGATAGCCAGCGATGCGCTGTGTCGACAGCTTCAAATCGCGCCCCATCGCGGCCATTGCGGTCAGGGTAAAGCGCACGGCGTCCGCGCCGTATTCGTCGATCAATTCCAGCGGATCAAGCACATTGCCCAAGGATTTGGACATCTTCTTGCCTTTCTCGTCGCGCACCAGCGCGTGCACGTAGACGGTGTCGAATGGCTTTTGGCCTGTGACGGCGTATTGCATCATCATCATCCGGGCGACCCAGAAAAAGATGATGTCAAAGCCAGTGATCAGCGTGGAGGTGGGGAAATACTTTTGCAAAGCCTCGTTTTGCAAATCCTTTGCAGCGTCGCCGGTCCAGCCGAGCGTGCCAATGGGCCAGAGCCCGGAGGAGAACCATGTGTCGAGAACGTCAGGGTCGCGAACAAGCAAGACGTTTGTTACCAGATCATTTTCCGTCCCGACGCCCCAGGTTTCGCGACCTGCGCCTTCGATCCTCTCTTTGGCAACATAGGCCTCTACCTGCCTTCCTAGCTTTTCCGAGTAGAACTTGCTCGCTTGGGCCTGAGCTTCTTGTGGTGTCGATGCGCAAAAACGGCATGGCTCATCGCCAGTTAAACCCAAGTCGATCAGTGGTGGCCCATACCAAACCGGAATCTGGTGCCCCCACCAGAGCTGGCGCGAGATGCACCAAGGCTCGATGTTTTCCAGCCAGTTGAAATAGACCTTCTTATCCTGCTCCGGCAAAATCACCGTGTCGCCATTGCGTACGGCATCAATCGCGGGTTGCACGATCTGCGCGGTATCCACAAACCACTGGTCGGTCAGCATTGGCTCGATCACCACTTTGGATCGGTCGCCAAAGGGCTGCATGATCTTTTTGTTCTCGACAAGCGGCTCGAGGAAAGGCTCATCCACCGGCGGAAATGCATCCTCCGGATCGACGGACGCAGCGGGGACCATCACGGCAAGCCCCTCCGCCGTGATCTGTTTGACCACCGCTTTGCGTGCCTCAAAACGGTCAAGCCCGCGGAGGTCGTCAGGCACCAGATTGACCGCGTCGCATTCGGCCTCTGTCAGTGTCTGTTCGCTTTGTGCAACGGCCATCGCAATGGCAGCGGCGTCGGCATAGGGCGCGCCATCATTGCGCAGTGCGCCTTTGGTGTCCATCAGGCGGTAAAGCGGGATGCCGCCACGCTTGGCGACCTCATAGTCATTGAAGTCATGCGCCCCGGTAATCTTGACCGCGCCAGAACCGAAATCAGGGTCCGGGTATTCATCGGTGATAATCGGGATCAGGCGACGGTGTTCCTTGGGTCCTACAGGAATTTCACAGAGTTTTCCGACGATTGGTGCGTAGCGTTCATCTGATGGATGAACCGCAACCGCCCCATCGCCCAGCATCGTTTCAGGCCGCGTGGTGGCGATAGAGATGTAGTCGCGCTGCTCTTCCAGCACTACGTTTCCGTCCTCGTCCTTCTCCACATAGGTGTAGGTCTGCCCACCGGCGAGCGGGTATTTGAAGTGCCACATGTGGCCGTCAACTTCGACGTTTTCGACCTCCAGATCGGAGATTGCTGTCTCGAAATGCGGGTCCCAATTCACCAGCCGCTTGCCGCGATAGATCAGGCCCTTCTCGTACATGTCGACAAAGACTTTGATGACCGCATCATGGAAATTTGGGGAGCCGTCGCCCGAATCAGGATCGCCGGGCGCACCGCCCAAGGTAAAGGCTTCGCGGGACCAGTCGCAGGACGCACCCAGCCGCTTGAGTTGCCCAATGATCGTACCACGGGATTTGACCTTTTGCTGCCAGACGCGGGCAACAAAGTCCTCACGTGTCATGTCCTGACGGCGGCCTTCACCGTTGGCGGCCATCTCCCGCTCGGTCACCATTTGGGTCGCAATCCCTGCGTGATCGGTGCCCGGCTGCCAGAGCGTGTCAAACCCACGCATGCGGTGCCAGCGGATCAGGATGTCCTGCAATGTGTTGTTGAACGCATGGCCAATGTGCAGGCTGCCCGTCACGTTGGGTGGCGGGATCATGATCGAAAACGTCTCGGTCTTTGAGGCATTGGCGCCCGCGCGGAAGCACCCGGCTTTTTCCCATGCGGCATAAAGCCGGTCTTCGGCTTCTTGAGCGTTAAATGTTTTGTCCAGCGCCATGATTTGCGTCCCTTATCCGTCGAATGGTGATCTAGCGGAGGAAGCGGTGAAGGGAAAGAGCGCGGGCGCCTTAAGTTGTGACCAGTGGCTCGCGCGCGCCTGCGCGGATGACCTTGGGGTCATAGGGAGATCTTGCAAATACGTCACGCACCATGTTTGCAAAGTGCTCCAGCGGGCGCGTGTCATAGGCGGGGTCAAAGCTGGACTGGTCCCAGCGTTCACAGAAAGTGGCGCAATCATCAAAGTAAGGGTGACCTGCGTATTGGTCGCGTTTGTGCGGGTCAGTACCAACATGATGACCATAGTACACAAGTTGAAAGTCGCCGTGCTTTTCAACGACCCAGGCACATTGCTCCCGCACAAAAGGGCGCAAAATCGTGGCCGCGTATTCGTCATGATTGTAGGGCGCGAATATGTCGCCGATATCGTGCAGAAGCGCCGAAACAATCCAGTCAATGTCTGCCCCGTCCCGTTCGGCGCGCGTGGCCGATTGAAGGGAGTGACCAAGCCGGGTGACCTGATATCCTGACAGGCTTTCATCAAGGCTGACCAGAGCTTGCAAGAGCCTGTCAGCAGTGCCTTTGGTGTATGCCACCTCGTGTTCTGTCAGAAACTCATAGTCTGACTTAGTACCGTCTTTCATGGCAGTAAAGGTCACATGACCTTGTTCGGCGGGGCTTTTCATCCG
The DNA here is from genome assembly GCA_045106135.1 of Roseobacter sp. Lineage (GTDB taxonomy): Bacteria > Pseudomonadota > Alphaproteobacteria > Rhodobacterales > Rhodobacteraceae > Roseobacter. The sequence goes on from JBGCEG010000044.1 coordinate 18,559, forward strand.
TAGAGTTCTCCCTTCTTTTTCGCGCGGACCATTGTCGCTTTGGCCTGTGCGTCGTGGCTTTCATCCTAAGCGCGCAGCGCCTCTTGCGTAAAGGGGCAGTGCGGGTCGCAACTGGTTCGAGATTCCTGAACTGATCCTTGCCCCGGACCAGCATGGCGTCGTCTTCAATTGCTACTTGCCGGTTGATCGTGGGGTGTGTTGGGGCCAGAGCCCTCAGTTGCAGGTCTGTGGTGCAACGACATCTGACCGGTTTCAAGCGCAAGTCACGTCGTTACAGGCCGGTCGATTGCGCCTAGCCCCCGACAGGTCAGGCCCCAATATGCCCTGAACCATGTTCAGAACGCGCGGGTCGGACCCAATTTGATGCGCCAATGCATGACCATATGCGCATTGATGCATTCGTATGTAGCAGGCGGCAACGGCGCATTAGCATCTAGCGGCACAGCTATCCGTGCTCCCAATAACTGTCGCATGCTTTTTGGCTCAGCCAGCCGTTCTGCAAAGTCTGCGGCAATGGCATGTTTTGTCTCTTCGGGAAATGCAGCAAACGACTTTGCAAATGAGTTTGCAAATTTCCAAAGTCGCTAGACACCTCTGATCGCACTAGGATGCAGAGCGATGCTTTTACTTCTCAGATACTTTTCCCCAGAGCGGCGCCGGACTGTGCCGTTCAGATGCAATCGCCAGAGGATTTGAAGGGCTATTCTTTGATCGAGGTCGCGACGCAGCTTCTGATGGGCGGCATGTGCGGCGCGCGCCTGCCAGTGATTTATCAGTGGCGCAGGCGGGCCTTGTGCCATGCTTGCCCGGATTTAAGCGGATGCGGCTGCAGCAATTTCATTGCATCGACCCTGATCACCCGGGTTTGCGGCCCGCAGCGCGCGTGTTCCAGAATTGGGTGCTGATTATCTGGCTCCACGGTGCTGACAGGCATGCTCCCCCAACACGGTCAGAGCGCTGCATGTGGACCTGTGACGCATGAAAACCCGCCAGCGCTGACTGGACAAGACCGCGTTCGCCGCTAGTGTCCGCTGCAGCCGATAGCGCAGTTGAGCGCCTCACAGGAATGGCAGGGAGTAAAGCCCATGGAAAAGTTTGGAAAATCGCAGTCCACGAAACGCGTTGAAGATGTTCGTTTTCTGATCGGTGAAGGACGCTATGTAGATGACATCGCCCCGTCTGATGCGCTGCGGGGCTTTGTTTTCCGCGCGCAGGTGGCGCACGCGAAAATTACCCATCTGGACGTGAGCGCCGCCCGCGCCGCCGCAGGCGTGCATGCGGTCCTGACCGTTGACGACCTTGAGGCGGCTGGCATGAACATTGGCATGCAGGCCGCGACGGTCAAAAACCGGGACGGTAGTGCGGGTGCATCGCCCCTGCGTCCGATCCTCGCAAAAGACAAGGTGCGCTACGTCGGCGAAGGCATCGCATTCATTGTCGCGGAGACGATGGCGCAGGCAAAGGACGCTGCTGAACTGATCGAATTCGACTATGACGACTTGCCCGCAAAGATGGACTTGACCAAAGACGGCGCAAAAGTGCACGAGGATATGGACGACAACCTGGCATTCGACTGGGGCATGGGCGATGAGGCCGCGACGGAAGAAGCCTTTCAATCAGCGGCAAAAACCGTGTCGCTTGAGGTCGGGGACAACCGTATCATCGTCAATTCGCTGGAACCGCGCGGGTGTTTCGCAGAATGGGATGGAAAGCGCTTGCATGCCTCCATCGGCGGGCAGGGTGTTTGGGGCAACAAAAGCCAACTTGCCGCTGCGATGGGCCTTGAGGAAGATCAGGTTCGGGTCACAAACCCTGACGTGGGCGGTGGTTTTGGGATGAAGGGCTTTGCTTACCCGGAGTATTTCCTGTGCGCGCAGGCCGCGCGGGTGTTGGGCAAACCGGTCCGCTGGTTCTCTGACCGGACAGAGGCGATGCTCAGCGACAATGGCGGGCGCGATCTGACCTCACTTGCTGAATTTGCCTTTGATGCGAACAACAAAATCACCGCCTACCGGGTAAAGACAAAGTGCAATCTGGGCGCTTACAATTCGCAGTTTGGCCAGCCTATCCAAACCCAGCTGTTCAGCCGCGTGTTGATGGGGGTCTATGACGTTCAGACCACATGGCTGCATGTAGAGGGCTATTACACCAACACGGTGCAGGTTGACGCCTATCGCGGCGCAGGACGCCCCGAAGCGATCTACGTTCTGGAGCGGTTGATGGACCGTGCTGCGCGCGAGTTGGGCGTTGACCCGTTCGAGCTGCGCCGGATCAATTTCATTAAGCCCGATCAGTTCCCCTACAAAACCACCACGGGCGAGACCTCTGACGTGGGCGATTTTGGCAAACTCTTGACGCGAGTGCAGGCAGAGGCGGATATTCCGGGCTTTGCCGCGCGCAAAACAGCGGATGAAGCCAACGGCCTGATGCGCGGTGTGGGCATCTGTTACTATATTGAAAGTATTTTGGGTGATCCTTCGGAAACGGCCAGAGTAGAATTCAATGAGGATGGGACCGTGCACATCTACGTCGGCACCCAAAGCACCGGGCAAGGCCACGAGACGGTCTATGCAAAATTCCTGAGTGACCAGACAGGCATTCCGGCGGAGCAGATTTTTGTCATCCAGGGCGACAGTGATCTGATCAAGCAGGGTGGCGGCACCGGCGGGTCCCGGTCCGTGACGGTTCAGAACACTGCGACACTGGCAACGGTGGGCAAGATGATCGAAAGCTTCACAGAATTTCTGAGCGATGAAATGGGCGTGCCTGCGTCGGAGATCAGCTTTGATGACGAACGCTTTCGGGCAGACGGGTCGAACCTGACGCCAACCATGCTGGAGGTGGCTGACATGGCGCGTGAAAAGGGCCGCGACGATCTGCTTGTCCATGAAGAGCGGGCAACGCTGCCGGGCCGCAGCTTTCCCAACGGATGCCATATTTCGGAGGTTGTGATCGACCCCGCCACGGGCGTGGTGAGCGTGGATCGCTACACGGTCGTTGATGATTTCGGCAATCTTATCAATCCAATGCTGGCCGAAGGGCAGGTGCACGGTGGTGTCGCACAGGGCATCGGGCAGGCGATCACAGAACACGTGGTCTTTGACGAGGATGGGCAGCTGCTCACAGCATCGTTCATGGACTACGCGATGCCAAGGGCGGATGGTATCCCCAATATCAGCTTCATATCCGAGCCGGTGCCATCCACAGCGAACATCATGGGAATGAAAGGATGCGGCGAGGCGGGCACTGTTGGTGCTTTGGCGGCTGTGTCAAATGCGGTGCAGGACGCCTTGTGGGAGCACGGTATCCGACAGGCAGATATGCCATTTACCCCGCACAAGGTTTGGGAACTGTTGAACGATGAGGTTTTGGCGGCAGAATAATGGCCTGATCAGCTGGCTGGGCGGACGCATCTGGCGCCGCCCTTCCAGCGATTTTGGCCCGCGCCGTGGCCCTGTCACCCATGTGGTCATTCTCGACGGGACAATGTCGTCCCTAGACCCCGCATGCCGCACACATATCGGTACGCTCTATGCCATGTTGCGGGAATTGGGCACGCAGGTGTCTCTTTACTATGAGCCGGGGCTGCAATGGCATGATCTGGCGTCGGGACGGGATGTCATAACCGGGCGCGGGATTAATCGCCAGATCAGACGCGCCTATGGTTACCTGACCTCGCGGTACCATCCCGGTGACCAGATCTTTCTGTTTGGATATTCGCGCGGGGCCTACGCGGTGCGCAGCCTTGCAGGCGTTATTGACCTTGTGGGCCTTCTGCGCCCGGAACACGCAACCGAACGCAATATCCGGACAGTCTATCGCCACTATGAGGGCGACACCAAAAGCTCTGCCGCGCAGGCGCTGCGCACTGCGATGTGTCATACCAGCGTTGAGATCGAGATGATCGGCGTGTTCGACACGGTAAAATCCCTGGGGGTCAACTTGCCGATCCTGTGGCGGCTAAACGAAAAGCGTCACGCGTTTCACAGTCACGAACTTAGCCACAACGTCAAAGCGGGCTTTCATGCCTTGGCGCTGGAAGAGACGCGCGTGGCCTATTCGCCGGTACTTTGGACCACGCCCGAGGGGTATCAGGGTCGGGTTGAGCAGATGTGGTTTGCGGGTACCCATGGCGATGTGGGCGGTCAGTTAAGCGGTTTTGAGCCTGCGCGCGCATTGTCCAACATCTCTCTTGTCTGGATGTTGGAGCGGGCGCAGGCCGCAGGACTGCCGTTACCCCTTGGTTGGCCAGACCGCTTTCCATGTGATGTGAGCGCAACTTCGATGAGCACCTTTCGCGGTGCGGGCAAATGGCTGATCTCTCGCCGTCCGCGCAAGGCGTTGCACGATCCGTCCGAGCGGTTGCACGACAGCGTGGCCAAGCGCGAGGCGGTACAGCCAACGCGCCAAAGCTGGTGGCCCAATCGAAGCAAGACAGTTTGAATGTGTGCGTTTTTCGATCACGGATGACCGCATTTAAGATCATAGAATTTAGGCGGCAGCAGTAAGCAAAGGCTGGCCTGATGCTCAACAACACCAGTGCAACCCAAAACGGCTACCCCAGCGAAAATCTGCAGCACCAAAGTGCCACGAGCGCCAGCGAAGCAGTGCAAATTCCGCGTGGCACCGTGGTCAGGTTCGGCGATTGTAGCTAGCGCATCTTCATGATGATGCAGGTGGTCGAGCCGGTGGCATAGAGCTTGCCATCCGTCACCCCACGGATTTCGCCATGGGCAACCCCGGTGGAGCGGCCGGAATGATCCACCCAACCCGTGCAAGCAATCTCCATCCCCAGCGGAATGGCGCGGGTGATGTTAATCTTGTATTCCAGCGTTGTGTAAACCGACCCTTGCGGCACTTTTGTCATCACTGCACAGGCCATCGCTGAATCGAGCAATGTGCCATACCATCCGCCATGCACGGTGCCCAACGGGTTGGTGACAGCGAACTCGGGCGTGCCGCGGAATACGACGCGGCCATCTTCTACTTCGGACAGGGTATAGCCCAGAGTTTGTGCGATGGGCGGGCCGGGAAACTGCCCATCAAGGATGCCCTGCATAAAGTCAAGCCCTGACATTTCAAGCACTTGGTCAGGCCGCAACAGGTCAGCGGGGGAAGCAGCGAATGGCATAATCAGTCTCCGGCACGTGGCATGGACATGGCGCGCGGGATCCTAACCCGCAAGCCTTACGCAACGTCGCGGATAGTCTGGGACGGAGTGACGCCAAGCGCGTGACAGATGGCACGGGTCAGTTCGGGGCGATTAAGCGTGTAAAAGTGCAACGCCTCCACCCCCTCGTCGACCAACTCGCTACACAACTCAGAGCAGATGCACTGAGCGAAAAGATCATGGCGGTCATCGCGGATCGCCGTTTCAAACCCTTCGTCAAGCCATGCAGGTACAGTTGTACCGCACCGTTCTGCAAACTTACGCGCGCTTTTCCAATTTGTGATCGGCAGGATGCCCGGCGTGATCGGGGCGGTGATCCCGGCTTTCGCACAGGCGTCCCGAAAGCGCAGAAAAGTGTCCGCCTCAAAAAAGAACTGCGTGATGGCTTCTACTGCGCCTGCGTCCAGTTTGGCCTTTAACCAGTCGATGTTGGCGCTTTGACTTGCCGCCTCAGGATGTTTTTCCGGATAGGCCCCAACGCGCAAAGTGAATTGATTGCTTTCGGCCAAGGCCTCGATCAATCCTACGGATGATGCAAAGCCATCGGGGTGGGGCGTGAAACCGGTGGCTCCTTCAGGTGGATCGCCGCGCAGCGCAACAATGTCGGTAATCCCGGCCTTGGCAAAGCGCTTTGCGATGGCCAGAGTTTCGTCTTTGGTGGCACCAACACAGGTCAAATGCGCGGCAACCGGCAGACCGGACGATTTGTGCAAAGTATAAGCCGCGTCATGAGTCAGATCGCGTGTTGATCCACCCGCGCCGTATGTGACGGAAAAAAAGCGCGGATCGAGCGGTGCAAGCGCTTGCGCGGTCTCCCAAAGCTTGAAAGAGGCGTCGATGGAACGCGGGGGAAAGACTTCGAATGAAACCGCAGGGGTGGGCATAGGGTTATCCTTGATTACTGGCCTGCTTATGCCATATGCCGGTTTCTGAAGCAATTTCATAACTTTCATCTTAAACATGAGGCTTGCATGCATATCGAGTTTCGCCACCTAAGGACGATTCAAGCGATTCATGAGGCGGGAGGCTTGGCGCGCGCCGCTGACCAACTGCACATCACGCAATCCGCTTTAAGTCACCAAATCAAAGGCTTGGAAGACCAAGCTGGTGTAGAGTTATTTGTGCGAAGGTCCAAACCTCTCAAGCTGTCGCCTGCCGGGCTGCGCCTGTTAAAGCTGGCGCAGCAGGTTCTTCCACAAGTGCAAGTCCTGCAGGATGAGTTTGCCGGCCTGCGCGCGGGCAGCACGGGACGGATGCACATCGCGATCGAGTGCCATGCCTGTTTCGAGTGGTTGTTTCCGGTGCTTGAAAAGTTCCGTCAAAGCTGGAGCGAGGTTGATGTGGACATCCGGCCGGGGCTGGCGTTTGACGCTTTGCCAGCCCTTCTGAAAGAGGAAGTCGATCTGGTTGTGTCTTCCGATCCGGAGGAACTTTCGGGCGTGGAATTTGTTGAACTCTTTGATTACGCGCCGGTTTTTGTGGCAGCCAAAACCCATCCCCTGGCCAAAAAAACCTATGTGGAGGCGGCAGATTTCAGAGGTCAGACCTTGATCACCTACCCTGTGGAGCGCAGCCGTCTGGATGTGTTCAGTCAACTGCTGATCCCCGCCAAAGTGGAGCCCGCTGCCATCAGGCAGGTCGAGTTGACAGCCGTGATCCTTTTGTTGGTAGCCTCCAACAGGGGCGTCGCTGTCTTGCCCGATTGGGTGGTGAGAGAGGTGAAATACTCGTCTGACTATGTGACCCGGCCGCTCACACAGGCGGGCATCACGCGCAGGCTTTATGCCGCCGTCCGAACAGATGATCTGGACAAACCCTTCATGCAAAACCTGTTGAAGCTCGCGGGGGAAGAAGCGCGCAAACTGCAATTGCAATAAACTTGCCCAAGAATGCGCCGCATGTGCGTTCCGACCCTCGTCAGGCAAGAGGACGCCTTGACCATTTCCCCCGGTTCCACTCTTAGTGTTGCCAGAACCGAAGGGGGTATTCATGTCAGATTTTTTCAACAGACGCAGGTTTCTCGCCAGCACGGTCGCTACATCGGCGCTCGTCAGCAGCCTAGGTGGCAAGCTTTTGGCGGCAGAGCCGATCAAAACCGCAGGCATCTACACGGTCCCGGTCGAACAGCAATGGGTCAGCCGTATCCACAAGGCTGCTTTGATTGCGCAGGACCGAGGCGACATTTCGTATGTGTTTTCAGAAAACGTCAGCAACACAGACTATCCGCGCGTGATCCGCGAATACGCCGAGGCAGGCAATACGTTGATCATTGGCGAGGTTTTTGGTGTCGAAGCTGAGGCGCGTGAAGTCGCAGCGGAATACCCGAATGTCGCGTTCCTCATGGGGTCCAGCTTCAAAGAAGACCCGGCTTTGCCGAACTTTTCGGTCTTCGATAACTACATTCAGGATGCGTCCTATCTCTCTGGGATCATTGCGGGTTCACTGACTGAGACTGCAAATATTGGCATGGTCGGCGGCTTTCCCATTCCGGAGGTCAACCGCCTGATGCATGCCTTCATGGCCGGGGCCAAGGAACTGAACCCGGACATCACCTTTCAGGTGAGCTTTATCGGCAGCTGGTTCGATCCGCCCAAAGCCAAGGAAACCGCTTTTGCGATGATCGAGAATGGCGCTGACCTGCTCTATGCGGAACGCTTCGGCGTCTCTGATGCAGCGCAGGAAAAGAACATTCTGGCCATCGGCAACGTGATCGATACGCAGCCCGATTACCCCGAGACTGTAGTGGCATCCGCCATCTGGCATTTTGAGCCAACGCTGGATGCAGCCATCGCTGCGGTGCAGTCGGGCAGCTTCACGGCCAAGGACTACGGCATTTATTCCTTTATGAAAGAGGGCGGTACGTCGTTGTCGCCCCTTGGAACATTCGAGGGCAAGGTGCCGCAGGCGGCCATGGATCTGGTCATAGAGCGCGAGGCGCAGATCAAATCCGGCGCCTACACGGTTGAGATTAACGACAATGAGCCAACATCGTCGTCCTGACCCATGACACAGGACCGCGATGATGTCCTGAGACTTGAAGGGATCACCAAGCGCTTTGGAGGGCTGGTCGCCAATGATGCGATCAGCCTGCACCTCAAGCGAGGTGAAGTGCTTGCCCTTCTGGGCGAGAACGGGGCGGGCAAGACCACGCTCATGAATATCCTGTTTGGCCAGTACACGGCGGACGCAGGCACCGTTGAAGTCTTTGGCAAGCGCTTGCAGCCGGGCAAGGCGCGGGCTGCGCTGGATGCAGGCGTCGGCATGGTGCATCAGCATTTCAGTCTGGCCGCAAATCTTACGGTGCTGGACAATATTCTGCTTGGAACAGAGCGTCTTACGGCGCTTTTCTCACGTCAGTCAGAGGCGCGTCAGAAAATCACCGATCTGGTAGAGCGGTTTCACCTCGCTGTCGATCTGAATGCGCGTGTGAGCGACCTGAGCGTCGGCGAACGGCAGCGCGTGGAAATTCTCAAAGCGCTCTTTCGTGATGTGCGTATTCTCATCCTCGATGAACCCACCGCGGTGCTCACGCCGCAAGAGGCGTCCGCGCTGTTCAAGACCTTGCGAGAGGCCGTGCAGCAAGGACTGTCGATCATTTTCATCTCGCACAAACTGAATGAAGTCATGTCGCTGGCGGACCGGGTCGTCGTGCTGCGCCATGGCCGGGTGCTGGCGGAACGCGTGATTGGCGACGAGGACAAGGCCGGACTTGCCGCCTTGATGGTGGGCGACAACAAACAGATTTCGCATGTGGCACCGGGCGTTGCAGGCCCGCCTTTGTTGCGTCTGGAAAATGTCTCCCTTGCGCCTGATGCCAACAAACAGGGCTTGCGGCACATCTCCATGAGCTTGCATGCGGGGCAGATTACCGGGCTTGCTGGCGTGTCGGGCAACGGGCAGGGCGTTCTGGCTGACCTTATTGCAGGCCTGCACATGCCCGCGCAGGGCGACATGCTGGTTGAGGGACGGCAGGTGGCGGCATGGACCCCTAGGGCGGCGCTTGCGGCGGGTGTGGCCCGCATCCCCGAAGACCGTCACGCAACCGGTAGCATCGCGGATTTTGATCTGACCGAAAACGTCATTCTGGAAACCTACCGCGCCGCACCCTACAGCCGCTCTGGCTGGCTTAGCTGGTCGCAAGCGCGCAAAAACGCTCAGGACGTGATCTCGCAATATGACGTGCGCTGTCCCGGGCCTGACACGGCGATCCGGCTTTTGTCGGGCGGAAACATGCAAAAGTTCATCGTGGGGCGGGCGCTCAAGACCGGCCCCTGTATCATCCTCGCAAACCAGCCCGTACGCGGGCTTGACATTGGTGCTGTAAGCGCTGTCCATGCGCGGCTGATCGCGGCGCGGGATGCCGGTGCGGCGGTTTTTCTGGTGTCGGAAGATTTGGATGAAATCAACATGCTGTCCGACGTTGTTCATGTAATCTCTGAAGGGCGGTTGTCACCCGGTTTCGCCCGCGGCAGCCTCGGCGTGCAAGAGTTGGGCTTGTGGATGGCCGGCCAAGGGTTTGAGGAGCTTCAGGATGCGTCTTGAACCGATCCCGGACCCGGGTCTGGCCCGCCGTATCGTGCCGCCCGCCGTGGCGTTGACCGTCACTGTGATCGTTGGCTCGACCCTTGCCATGATCGCGGGGGCAAACCCCTTTTCGATCATTGGACTGATCATTCAGGGGGCTTTTGGCTCGCAGTTTGCCTTTCTGGAAACGCTTAACCGTGCCACGCCACTGATCTTCACAGGATTGGCGGCTGCCGTGGCGTTTCGGGCAAAGTTCTGGAACATCGGCGCGGAGGCACAGCTTTATGCAGGCGCGCTCATCACGGTTGTCCTGGGCACAGGCCTGTTGGCGTGGCCGTCCCCTTTGTTGTTGCCTAGCCTTGCCATCGCGTCGATCATTGCAGGTGCCTTCCTGTTGGCGATCCCGGCCTTTTTGAAAACGCGCTTTGGCGTGGACGAGGTGGTGACAACACTGCTGTTCAATTTCATCTTTTTGCTCTTCATCTCCATGCTGCTTGAAGGTCCGCTGAAAGACCCGATGGGGATGGGGTGGCCCAAATCGCCCCGCGTGCTGCCAGAGGCGCGTCTGCCGCGCATTGTCGAAGGCTTGCGGCTGCACTGGGGCTTTGCGTTGGCCCTGATCGCCGCCGTTGTGGTTTGGATCCTCCAGACACGCCACACGCTGGGCTATGAGATGCGCGCGGTGGGCGCAAACCCCAAAGCGGCGGCCTTCGCGGGTATTCCTGTTAACGTCGTGGTGCTGAAAACGGCGCTCTTGTCGGGGGGCTTGGCGGCTTTGGCGGGGTTCTCCGAAGTGGCCGGGCTCAAGGGCAGTCTGACGCTCGATCTGAGCCCCGGCTTTGGCTACACGGGCATCGTGGTCGCCATGTTGGCGCTTTTGCATCCTTTGGGCGTTGTCCTCGCCGCGATCTTTGTCGCCGGTATCTTTGTCGGCGCTGACAGCATGAGCCGCGCGGCAGACGTGCCGACCTATCTGGCCGACATCATGCTGGCCACGGCGCTCTTGCTGATGGTGCTGGCGATCTTGCTGATGCGGTTTCGGGTGGTGCGCGACTGATGGAAATCATCGATATCCTGTTATCTGCCTCTTTCTGGGCCGCTGCCATCCGCATCGCCAGCCCTTTGATTTTCGCAACGCTCGGAGAGTTGATCTGCGAACGTGCGGGCGTGCTCAACCTCGGGATCGAGGGGATCATGGTTGCGGGGGCCTTTGCCGGATGGGTTGCGGTCTATGCTGGCATGCCGCTGTGGGGCGGGGTGGCCTTTGCCATGGTCGTGGGCATGCTCTTTGGTCTGCTGCACAGCGTGCTTACGGTGCCTTTCGGGCTGTCGCAGCATGTGGTGGGCCTTGGCATAACGCTGTTGGCCACGTCTGCGACCTACTTTGCCTACCGTGTGGCCCTGCCCGAGGTCACAAGCCCGCCCAAGATCGATCCGTTTCAGCCCTATGCGGTGCCGTTTTTGTCGGACCTGCCGTTGATCGGCCCTGCGCTGTTCACGCAAACACCGCTGACATATGCCGCCTTCATTCTGGCGGGCGCAGTCGCATGGGGGCTTTATCGCACACCGCTTGGCCTCGCGGTGCGTGCAGCAGGCGAATACCCGGCAGCGGTCGAGGCGCAGGGGTTGTCGGTCACCGCAATCCGCATGGGGGCGGTGATGGTGGGCAGCGGGTTCATGGCCATCGGGGGCGCTTTTCTCACGCTCTCTGCCTTTGACAGCTTCTTTTTCGAGATGGTCAACGGGCGTGGCTGGATTTGCATCGCTTTGGTTGTCTTTGGCGCGTGGCGACCGGGTAAGGCTGTGCTGGGCGCTGTGCTGTTTGCCGCTTTTGATGCGCTGCAGATCAGGGTGCAACAAACCAGCATCGGCGCGGACATTCCCTATCAGATTTTCCTGATGACCCCATATGTGCTGTCAATTGTGGCCTTGGTGGTGATGTCACGCCGCGCGCAGGTGCCCGCAGCCCTGATGGTTCCGTTCAATAAAGGAGAGCGCTGATGTTTGATCTTATTGTAAAGGGGGGCACCCTGACCGATGGGCGCGTGGCGGATATCGGGATCAAGGGGGCGACAATCACCGCGATTGACGACTTGTCAGCGGCAGAGGCCGGCGAGGTTGTTGAGGCCTCGGGCGATCTGGTCAGTGCGCCGTTTGTGGACCCGCATTTTCACATGGATGCTACGCTGTCCTATGGCCTGCCACGGATGAACGCCTCCGGTACGCTGCTGGAAGGCATCGCTCTTTGGGGTGAACTGAAGGACGTGATGACCCACGAGGATGTGGTCGCGCGGGCGCTGGCCTATTGCGACTGGGCGGCAAGCCTTGGTCTGCTGGCCATTCGCAGTCATGTGGATACCTGCGATGATCGTCTTTTGGGGGTCGAGGCCTTGCTGGAGGTGCGCGACAAGGTCCGCGACTACATTGATCTGCAACTTGTGGCCTTCCCGCAGGACGGATTTTATCGCGACCCCACGGCGCGCGCCAATACGCTGCGGGCGTTGGATATGGGGGTCGATGTGGTCGGCGGCATCCCGCATTTCGAACGCACGATGGCGGATGGGGCCGCGTCCGTCAAAGAACTGTGCGAAATCGCGGCGGCGCGCGGCCTGCCGGTGGACATGCACTGCGATGAGACCGATGACCCGATGTCGCGGCACGTGGAAACGCTGGCCTACCACACAAAGCGTCTGGGCCTTCAGGGGCGTGTGGCGGGGTCGCATCTGACCTCGATGCATTCGATGGACAATTACTACGTCTCGAAACTGCTGCCATTGATGGCTGAGGCGCAAATAGCCGCCATCCCGAACCCCTTGATCAATATTGTCCTGCAGGGGCGGCACGATTCCTATCCCAAACGCCGGGGCCTCACCCGGGTGAAGGAAATGCAGGCCATGGGTCTCACGGTGGGGTGGGGGCAGGACTGCGTGCGCGACCCTTGGTACAGTCTTGGCACGGGCGATATGCTGGACGTGGCTTTTATGGGCCTGCATGTCGCGCAGATGACGCATCCGGATGAAATGCACCGGTGCTTTGACATGGTAACAACGGAAAACGCGAGGATCATGGGGCTTGAAGCTTATGGGCTGCACGTGGGCGCGCAGGCTTCGCTTGTGGTTTTGGACGCAGGCGACCCGGTAGAGGCGTTGCGCCTGCGCGCTGCACGACTGTGCGTCATTGCCAAAGGCAAAGTGATCGCCCGAACACCGCGCGGCGACGCGACCCTTGATTTACCCGGCCGCCCGGCGACTGTACGCAGGCGGCACGCCCCACAAGCCAGCAGGACTTGACGGGGCGCTTGATTTGCAGGCGCGCGACGGCAAACACAATGGCCTAGCTTTGTGCAGGCGCTGCTGCCCGGTTGGCAATGTCACCTCTTATCTGAAGGCCACACGCGCGGGACGCTTCGTGTTTGGGCAGCGCTTCGCTCCCGGTGAAGCGCCTAAAAAGTGTTCGCTGCCTAATTATTGCATCAAAGGCGGCACCTTTGTTAAGTGAATTCAACCCAAGGTAGATGATTGTTAACGAACCATAAATTTATTGCGAGGTGATTAAGTTTTTTGATGAAGGTTGCCGCAAGTTAATGGTATCCTGAAGGACATAATTCATCACGCAATATTACGAAAACTAAAGAAAAAACGATATTTTAGCGCCCCTTGGGATCACAAGTTTACAACCCAAGCATTTTTCTGACGTACCGTGTTCAATCGTTGGTTTCAGAAGTCTCAGCTTACGCGTTTTTTCGATGTGGAAAAACAACTTAGGGTCGATTTATGACCAGTATTGACGGAACGGAAGGAAACGACGCCCTGCAAGGGTCTGATTCTGACGACGTTATCAATGGGCTGGACGGCAACGACTTACTCATCGGCAAGGCTGGCACGGATAGCATCAATGGCGGCGCGGGCGATGACACTCTGCTTGGAAACCGGGGCGACGATGCTTTGCGGGGCGGGGCGGGCACCGACGTATTGTTTGGGGACGAAGGGTCCGACAGATACCTTTTTGGTTTGGGCTGGGGGGATGACGTCATCTTTAATGCCCCTGCCTTCGATAGTGTCGGTGACGTCGATGCAATCGAATTTGACACGGATATTTTACCCGAAGACATCAGTGTGTCCCGGCAGGCGCGCGATATTATCCTGACCCATGTGAATGGCGATACGATCACGCTGGCTCGGTTCGATTTTACGTCAGGCAACCGGATTGACGAGGTGCGCTTTGAGAACGGCACGGTCTGGACGGCTGCCGATCTGATAGACATGTCCAATCCCGGAACCGAGGGGGATGACGTTATCGAAGGCACATCCGGTGACGACATTCTGAACGGGCTGGGGGGTGAGGATTTAGTCACAGGAAACGACGGCGATGACATCGTCGACGGCGGCGATGACGATGACACGATATTTGGCCAAGATGGAAACGATACGCTGCGCGGTGGGTCCGGCGACGATACGATTTTTGGAGATGGCGGTGATGACCAGATCGACGGAGGTGCAGGCGACGATGATCTGACTGGTGGAGCGGGAAACGACGTCTACCGCTTTGACCTCGGCTGGGGAAATGACACCATTTCTCTTAACCAGGGCGTCGGCAATCCTAGCGACAGGGATATCATTCAATTTGGTGAAGGCATCTTCTTGGCAGATTTTACGGCCAGTGCAGATGACAGAGATCTGGTGCTGTCCCACACCGGGGGCGACACGCTTACACTGAAGGACTTCTTCTTTTTCACCACGTTTCAGGCGGGTGAGGCACGTTTCGCAGATGGCACGGTCATAGCGCCCAGCGATATGATCATCACGACTGTCGGCACGGAAGATGACGATACACTGAATGGCGTTCAGTCGGGCACGTGGCTTGATGAACTGTTAGGCGGTCTTGGCAACGATATTCTCAGAGGCTTCGCTGGGGATGATCTTCTGTTTGGGGGCGGCGGGACAGATACCCTTCAGGGGGGCTCGGGCAATGACCTTGTCGACGGTGGTGCCGACGGTGATTTCGTCTATGGCGATGCCGGTAACGACGAGGTTCTCGGGGGCTCCGGGAATGACTTGCTGTTTGGCGGAGACGACGATGATCTCCTGATCGGCGGAGAAGGCAACGACCAACTGCGCGGGGAAGAGGGCAGGGACATCTACTTCTTCGATCTGGGTTGGGGCGAGGACATCATCCACAATTTCGACACGGCTGAAACGACCTCAGAAGGGCTGGTGCGTGCTTGGGATGCTATCGCTTTCGGGGAAGGGATTGCCCAAGAGGACTTCACCGGATACCGCGAAGGCGATGATTTGGTGCTGCGCCATAGCAGTGGTGATCTGGTCGTGGTCGATAACCAGTACCTGAGCCTCGATCATGAAGTGGCCTTTATCGATTTCAGTGACGGCACATTCTGGGGCTTTGAGATTCTCGACTATGTGCGTGCCCAAGATCCCGGCGCGGTCACGGTTGACCAGGACGGTGTTGGCCTACAGCTCAGCGGGGCAGGCGTTTATCAAATCACGGACAGGATCGCGACCTATGACCTGAGCTATCTTGGCGTTGTGATGGGGCCAGAGACGTCCCCCGGCTGGCAGGCGTTAGCGGCGGGTGTGGGCGATGTGTCCGCTTACAGCGTGCTGTGGCAGAACACGGCGGGGGCCTACACGGTCTGGAACACGGACGCGACGGGCGCCTATCTCAGCAGCGCTGACATCAGCAACCTTGTGGATTTTGAGGACCGTTTCCAGTTTGATTTCAACGGGGACAACGTGATCGGCCATACGGTCACAGAGATCGACGGCATCGGCATCGGCCTGCAATCGAGCACCCGGGGCATGTACCAGCTTGTCGACGGCGATCAGACGTTCGACCTGAGCTATCTTGGCGTTGTGATGGGGCCAGAGACCTCTCCCGGCTGGCAGGCGTTAGCGGCGGGTGTGGGCGATGTGTCCGCCTACAGCGTGCTGTGGCAGAACACGGCGGGGGCCTACACGGTCTGGAACACGGACGCGACGGGTGCCTATCTCAGCAGTGCCGACATCAGCAACCTTGTCGATTTCGAGGACCGTTTCCAGTTTGATTTCAACGGGGACGGTTTGTTCCTGGGATGAGCCGCCCCCTAAGAGGCCAAGGGCTCCGCGCTTTCCTGTCGGTCCAGAACCACGTATCTTCCGGCTGTTTCGCTTCGATGAAGGTCGCGGTGTTGCGTGGACCGCACAGGGCCGGTGCGCATTGGTCGCCTTAGCTGCGTTTCAGTCTTGCCCCGCGTCCGCCCCGGCGTTTGGTCAACTGGCCCACGCGCAGGGGCAGCTCATCCATAACAGCGCGTCGGGCCTCGGGTGACATGCGCGCCCAGCCGGTGATCTCATCAATCGACCGGTAGCATCCGGTGCAAATCCGTGCCTCTGGATGAACCACGCAAATCTTGATGCAGGGGCTTTCGATCTCGTTGCGTTTCCAGATTTTGTCGGTCATTGGGTTTCTTTCTGAGTTCGCAAAACACGCAGACGGTCAAGCGCGCCTTGAAGAATATAGGCCGCAGCCACGTGGTCGATCACCTCTGCGCGACGTTTTCGCGACGTGTCCGCCTCGAGCAGCGCGCGTTCTGCGGCCACGGTGGACAGCCGCTCGTCCCAAAAGGTGATGGGCAAATTGACGGTGCCGCCCGCCAGCAGGTTGCGCGCAAAGGCACGGGTAGACTGGCAGCGTGGGCCTTCCGACCCGTCCATATTGCGGGGAAGGCCCAAAACAAGACCGCCAATCTGCCGCGCTTTCAGCAGCTTAGACAGCGCCTCCGCATCCTGTGAAAACTTGCGACGCTTGATTGTTTCCAAGGGGCTGGCCACAGACAACAACGTGTCTGACACCGCCACGCCAATGGTCACTGTGCCCAGATCCAGCCCGGCCAACGCGGACCCCGGCGACAGTGCAGCAAGAAAATCCTCAGCCGCGTCAAAGATCACTCTGAAATGCCCACCCGCTGTCCGGCGCGGTTGATCAGATCAATGGCGGTCAGATCATCTGCAAAGACCTGAATGGCGTTGTCAAAAACGGCCCGCGCATCACTCCGCCGTTCCAGCACGCCAAGCGCACCGATCAGTTGCACCCATTCCTGCACCGTGCCGCCTTCAACAGCGAGCCGCTCAGACAAGCCCGAGACCATGCTTTCGATCATCTCCAGACGTTCTGAGGGTGACATGTCGCCGGCGGCGGCAATGTCGTCTGCCGTGGGGCCACGTGCGCCGCCGACTTCAGGCATCTGGTAATTCACGCCCGCGCGCGCTGCCACGTCTTCGATCTGTGCGCGGATGGGGGGGATCCATGGGGCATCAGGCGGGCCTGCGCGCAGCATCTGGTCCCACAGGCGGAACCCGCGATCAGGCCGCCCAGTCTGGACCATGGTCAGCCCCATGTAATAGCGCGCCGTGCCGTTGCCGGGATCAAGGGCGAGGGCGCGCTGAACTGCATCCTCTGCTTCGGGCGAGACATAGCCCCCTGCCGCCAGAACCAGCATATCGGCAAGATCGGCATAGTCGGGGGCTTGCGCCTCATCGCCTTTGATGCGGATCACATCCATCTGCGCCTGCGATGCGGCGGAAAAGTTGCCAAGGTTTGCCTCGTTCTGGGCCAGCAGGACCTGCCCTTGCAAATCATCCGGGCGCTCAGCGACTGTTGCGCGCAACTGCTGGATCAGCGCGATGTAGTCCGGGCTGACCCCTGCAGGGGGGGTAAACGCGGGCATGCTGTCGACCGCGACGGCCTGACCGGGGCGATTGAGACGTGCCTCTTCCGCCAGTTCAATGCGCCGTTCCAATCCAAGATCGCCGTACCCCGGCGCCCCCAGCCAGACATACATCGCAAAACTGGAACAGATCAGCGCTGCGGCCAGAACGGCCCCCACCACCTTTGGGGCACCACGATCCGCATCGCGCAGCCGCACCTCTTCGGTCATGGCCGTGTCTGCAGCCAGAATACGCCGTGAGATTTCGGCCCGCACGCGTTCGGCGTCTTCGGGGCCCACAACGCCGCGCGCGAGGTCCTTGTCTACCTCACGCAACTGGTCGCGGTAGACGCGCAAATCATAAGCTGCAGGCGGTTCGTAGCCTTGCGTGCGGGGCGTCCGCAGGCTCAGCGCCAGAAATACTGCGACCAAGACGGCCAGTGCTGCAACAAGTATCCAAAACGTCATGTGACCCTTCCCCGATCCTTTGGGGATATTTAGACATCCTTGCTCCGCTGCAAAAGGGCAAACCGACCATGAGGCGGATCGAAGGTGGAATTCTTTGTCGTGTCGCAAATCTGCATGAAAGCGACGCCCTCAGTCTGCCCTTTTGTTGCAGGCTCAAGCACAAGTACCTGCAGCTAAACCCGGTCGTGTCGCCGGGCGATTGTTCTTGTGGGGCCAGCCTGATATGAAACGTTATTCCGTCTTTGCCGTTGCGCGTGAAGCTGCCCGCTATCACAGCGGGTGGGAACGTGCCTGGCGCACGCCCGAGCCGAAGTCGCGCTATGACGTGATCATCGTCGGCGCGGGCGGTCATGGGTTGGCGACGGCGTACTATCTTGGCAAGCGGTTTGGCATCAAAAACGTGGCCATCATCGAAAAAGGCTGGCTGGGTGGCGGGAACACGGGCCGCAACACCACCATCATTCGGTCAAATTACCTGCAGGACCCGTCGGCGGCCCTTTATGAGAAGTCCCGCAGTCTCTACGAGACAATGTCGCAGGATCTGAACTACAACGTCATGTTCAGCCCGCGCGGCGTGATCATGCTGGCACAAACGCACCACGAGGTGCGGGGCTACCAGCGGACGGCGCATGCAAATGCGCTGCAAGGGGTGAAAACCGAATTCATCGGCCCGTCGCGGGTGAAAGAACTGGTGCCGATCATCAACATAGAGGGTCCGCGCTACCCGGTGCTTGGCGGGCTGTGGCAGGCGCGCGGCGGCACCGCGCGTCATGATGCTGTGGCCTGGGGCTACGCGCGGGCCTGTTCGGACATGGGCATGGACGTCATTCAGCAGTGCGAGGTGACCGCCGTGCGCCGCGAGGCCGGCAAGGTTGTGGGCGTCGATACCACCAAAGGGGCCATCGACTGCGAAAAGCTTGGCATCGTCGTTGCGGGCAATTCTGGCCATGTGGCAGGGCTGGCGGGCTTCCGGCTGCCCATTGAAAGCGTTTCGTTGCAGGCACTTGTCTCAGAGCCGATCAAACCCTGCATGGATGTGGTCGTGATGGCCAACACGGTGCACGGCTACATGAGCCAGTCCGACAAAGGCGAGATGGTCATCGGCGGCGGCACCGATGGCTACAACAACTACACCCAGCGCGGCGCGTTTCATCACATTGAGGAAACCGTGCGCGCCTTGGTCGAAACCTTCCCGATGGTCAGCCGCCTCAAAATGCTGCGCCAGTGGGGCGGCATCGTGGACGTGACTGGGGACCGCTCCCCCATCCTGTCAAAAACCCCGGTCGAGAATGTCTTTATCAACTGCGGATGGGGGACAGGCGGGTTTAAGGCCACGCCCGGCTCAGGCTGGGCGATGGCAGAATTAGTTGCCAAGGGGCATGGCCCGTTGACCGATGCATTCGGGTTGGAAAGGTTCCGCGAGGGGCGCTTTATCGACGAATCCGTGGCCGCAGGGGTGGCCCACTGATGAGGCTGCCTCTGTTAGATGCGCTTTGGCTCTTAAGTCTGGTCCTCTGGGCGGGGTTGTCAGTCTGGGCGTACTCGGCTGCGAACGCTGATTCACTTCCGCGTTTCGGGGCGCTGCTAGTTACATTTGCGGTGGTCTACTACGCATTGGTGCCAATAGTGATAGTTTATCCAAACGACGTAGCGCGCGTGTTCCACCAGCACACAGTTCGTATCAACGACACATCTGCGGCTCTAAAGGTTTCATTTAGAAACACTTCCGTTTTGGCTGCATCCGTTGCAGAAGCGATGCGAAAGTCCGGCTGGGCCGTGCCAAAAAGTATCAAAATCCTCGCCGAGCCAGTTAAAAAAGAGTTACATTCAGCGGAAGGTGACGTCGATTGGGACGCATTGAACGCCCGATCGGAAAAAGTGACAGAAGCTATAGTCGCGGCTAGTAACTCCGTTGTTCAACACGAAAAATCGAAAATGAGGTGGCAAGCCCTATTCGCCGCTGTTGGAACGCTCCAATGGGGCTTCGGGGATTTGCTGTTATGATTGCAACTACTTTTAGCAGTGATCTGCAATCACTCGTGCGTCTTTTCACCCTCACCGGCGGCAGAGCCGAAAGCGATCAGCTTGCCCACATCCACCTCGCGTCCGCCGCGGGCTTCCTTGCGTTGGGCCGCAGCGCGTCGGGTCATCATCAAAAGCACCATCGCACCAAGCGCCATTGCGCCAAATACGACAACCGCCATCATCTCTTTGCTCATTTGCAGTCTCCTTCGACTCCTGTTTCGCTTAGTTTAGCGCGTTTCCGGGCGCTTGGCGACAACTACAGCGACATGGCGACCGATGCAGTTCAAAAAAGGACAATGCCATGCTGATCCTGACGTGCCCTGTCTGTGGTGTCACCGCCGAAGAAACCGAATTTCACGGCGGCGGAGAGGCGCATCTGACCCGGTTCGGACCGGGGGCGTCTGACGAAGATTTTGAGACCTATCTGTTCATGCGCGAAAATCCAAAAGGCGTGCATTTCGAACGCTGGCGGCATGTCTATGGCTGCGGCAAGTGGTTTCACGCGGCCCGCTGCACCACCACGCTGGAGGTCTTTGGCACCTATCCTGCCCAGACAACCGAGCCGCCTGCAGCGCTGAAAGAGACGATTTCGCAAAAGCGACCGGGCTGGACATGGCGGGATCTGTCATGAACCGACCTGCGCTGATCACCACGTTCAACACTCCCCTGCCGGTCCCGGCACCCGCTGAGAAGGGCTGACCCATGAGCACACGACTAAGCGACGGCGGGCGTTTGATCGACCGCAGCAAACCGGTGACGTTTTCTTTCAACGGCAAAAAGCTGCAGGGGTATGAGGGCGACACGCTGGCCTCTGCCTTGCTGGCCAACAACCAGGTGCTGGTGGGTCGGTCGTTCAAGTATCACCGCCCGCGCGGCATTGTGGCGTCCGGCGCCGAAGAGCCCAATGCGCTGGTCAATCTGGGGAATGGCGGGCGTTTTGAACCGAACCAGCGCGCCACCACGACCGAGGTCTTCGACGGGTTGGAAGCCACCAGCCAGAACCACTGGCCCAGCCTTGAATTCGACATCGGTGCGATAAATTCGAAACTGGCGCGGTTTCTGCCAGCAGGCTTTTACTACAAGATGTTCATCCATCCGCGTCCGTTCTGGAAATACGTCTACGAGCCTTTCATTCGTCAGTCTGCCGGTCTTGGCCGCGCTCCGAAGGAACGCGATGCGGACACCTACGAGCATACTTATGCGTTTTGCGATGTGCTGGTGGTCGGCGGCGGCGTGGCAGGTCTGCTGGCTGCGCGGGAGGCTGTGCGCGCCGGGGCCAAGGTCATGCTGCTGGAGCAGACACCGCATTGGGGCGGACGCGCGGTGGTTGACCGTGACATCATAGATGGCCAGCCCGCAGAGGTTTTCGTGGCGGAAACCCTCGCAGAGCTTGCGCAGAGCCCCAACGTCGTGCTGCGCACCCGGATGATGGGCGCAGGCGTCTACGATCACGGCTATGTGCTGGGCTATGAGCAATTGCGCGATCATACGCCCGACATGGACGGGCCGCGCCACAGGCTCTGGCGCATTCGGGCAACACAGGTTGTGACCGCAACCGGGGCGATTGAACGCCCGCTGTCTTTCGCAGGAAACGACATTCCGAGTGTCATGCTGGCCTCGGCTGTGCGCGATTATCAAAGCAATTATGCGGTGTCGGCGGGTCGGCGGACGGTTGTGGTGACAAACAACGACGACGCCTACAAGACGGCATTTGCGCTGCTGGACGCAGGGCGCGCGGTGCCCGCCATTCTGGACGCGCGCACCGGTGAGGTCGACAGCCCCGCCCAACACGAGGCTGAAACGCGCGGTCTGCGGGTCTTGAAAGGCCATGGCATTGCAAACGTCAAAGGCGGCAAGCGCGTTGAAGCCGTTGAGGTCTGCGCGCAGGACGGCGATGGACTCGTCACGCAGACCATTGTTTGCGATGCGGTCGCGATGTCGGGCGGATGGTCCCCGGTGGTTCACCTTTGGTCGCACTGCGGCGGCAAACTGCAATGGGACGACGCGCAGGCGCATTTCCGCCCCGATCCCGCCAAGGCCCCGACGGGGGCCGAAGGTGAGCCGTTCGTGATCGCCACGGGGGCAGCCTCTGGCGGTATGCGGTTGTCGCAGGTCTTGACCGATGCCTTTGAGGCCGGGCGGCTGGCGGCACAATGCGCGGGTCACACAAGCGCAGAGGGCGCGCCCCCGGTTGCACAGGACGCCCCCGAGGCACCGATGCAACCGGTCTGGCTGATGCCCGCGCAGGCAGGCCATGCCAAGCGCGGCAAGGCATGGCTGGATTATCAGAACGACGTGAAAGTGTCGGACGTGCAACTGGCGGCACAAGAGGGCTTTGAAAGCGTGGAACACGCCAAGCGCTACACCACGCTGGGCATGGCAACAGATCAAGGAAAGCTCAGCAACATCAACGGGCTGGCAACCTTGGCCGGGGCTTTGGATACCTCTATCCCGCAGGTGGGGACCACGACTTTCAGACCGCCCTATACGCCCATCTCCATGGGTTCGATCGCAGGCGAGGCGCGCGATGCCGTGTTCCAGCCCCTGCGCTGCACCCCGATGCACGACTGGCATACGGCGCACGGTGCTGACTGGGAGCCGGTGGGCCACTGGCGCAGGCCCTATGCGTTCCCGCGCGACGGCGAAAGCGTCAAGGCGGCGGTGAACCGCGAGGTACTGAACACCCGGCAGAATGTGGGGCTTCTGGACGCCTCAACCTTGGGCAAACTGCTGGTCAAAGGACCGGACGCGGGCCACTTCCTCGACATGATGTACACCAACATGATGTCGTCGCTGAAGGTCGGCAAATGCCGCTACGGGCTGATGTGTTCCGAAAACGGATTTCTGAGCGATGATGGCGTCGTGGCGCGCATCGATGAGGACACGTGGCTCTGCCATACCACAACCGGTGGCGCAGACCGCATTCACCAGCACATGGAAGAGTGGCTGCAAACCGAATGGTGGGACATGAAGGTCTGGGTCGCCAATCTGACAGAGCAGTTTGCACAGGTCGCAGTGGTGGGGCCAAACGCGCGCAAGCTGCTTGAAAAGCTGGGTGGCATGGACGTGTCAAAAGAGGCGCTGGGCTTTATGGAATGGGCCGACGGGGAAATCGGTGGCTTCAAAGTGCGGGTCTACCGCATCTCGTTCTCGGGTGAGTTGAGTTACGAGATCGCCGTGAGCGCAGGGCAGGGGCTGGCTTTCTGGAATGCGCTGATGGACGCGGGCGAAGAATTCGGGGTGATGCCTTATGGTACCGAAGCCCTGCACATCATGCGGGCCGAAAAGGGCTTTATCATGATCGGGGATGAAACCGACGGGACGGTCATTCCACAAGACCTTGGCCTGCACTGGGCGATCTCGAAGAAGAAAGAGGATTTTCTGGGCAAGCGGGCGCAGGAGCGTAGCCACATGACCGACCCCAACCGCTGGAAGCTGGTCGGGCTTGAGACTTTGTCCGGGGCCGTGCTGCCGGATGGGGCCTACGCCGTCAGTGCAGGGGTGAACGCCAATCGTCAACGCAACATGATCGGGCGGGTGACCTCGACCTACTATTCGCCGACGTTGGATAAAGGCATCGCCATGGGGCTGGTTGAACACGGACCCGACCGGATGGGCGAGGTGCTGGAGTTCCCCGGCACCACCGGCACCAGTTACAAGGCGCGCATCGTAGACCCGGTGTTCTATGACAAGGACGGGGACAAGCAAAATGTTTGATGCAGTGACAGCGCTGGGCGGGCGCACCGCCTCCGGCACCATTGCCCAGATTGCAGAGGCCCCATTGCAAGGGATGATCACCCTGCGGGGCGTCGTGAAGGATACGGGCTTTGCAGCGGCGGTCGCGGAAGTGTCTGGTCTGTCAGTGCCAAAGGCCGGTGAGACGACCGCAAAGCAGGACATCCGCCTGTGCTGGATGAGCCCGGATGAGCTTTTGCTGCTGTGTCCTTATGCGGATGCAGAGGACTATGTATCGCGCTTTGCCGCGGCGATGGCCGACGTGCATGCGATGGCGGTCAATGTCTCGGACGCGCGGGCGATGTTTGGCCTGTCAGGTCCGCATGCGCGGGATGTGCTGGCCAAGCTTTGCCCCGTTGACCTGTCCACCGCCGCATTCGGGCCGGGGGCGTTCCGGCGGACCCGGATGGCGCAGACGCCTGCCGCCTTCTGGACAACTGCGGAGGACGCGTTCCAAATCGTCTGTTTCCGCAGTCAGGCAGGGTATGTGTTTGATCTGCTGACGGTCGCGGCGCAACGGGGATCAGAGGTGGGCCACCTCACAGGACACTCGTAAGCGAAAGAGGCCCGTCTGGCTTTGGATGCTGGCACAACCTCAAAGTCAGTTGGATAAATCAGGGCGTGTGCCCTTGACGCGGCAGGGGTGCCGCCGCATTTAGCGTTTCAGTGATAAACACCAAAACAGTGGGGGCCCAAATGGCTTTTGAACTTCCCGATCTTCCTTACGCGCATGATGCGCTGGCATCCAAAGGCATGTCTGCCGAGACGATGGAGTTTCACCACGACCTGCATCACAAGGCCTACGTCGACAACGGCAACAAGGCGATTGCGGGCACCGAATGGGAAGGCAAATCCCTCGAAGACATCATTACCGGCACCTATGACGCCGGTGCCGTGGCCCAAAACGGTATCTTTAACAACATGAGCCAGCTTTGGAACCACAACCAGTTCTGGGAGATGATGGGGCCGGGCGATGCGGGCATGCCGGGTGAGCTTGAAAAAGCAATCACCGAGAGCTTTGGCTCCGTAGACGACTTCAAGTCCCAGTTCTCTGCCGCGGGTGCGGGCCAGTTCGGCTCAGGCTGGGCATGGCTTGTGAAAGACACAGACGGCAGCCTGAAAGTGACCAAGACCGAAAACGGCGTGAACCCGCTGTGCTTTGGCCAGACGGCACTGCTGGGCTGTGACGTGTGGGAACACTCCTACTACATCGACTTCCGCAACAAACGCCCCGCCTACCTGACCAACTTCCTCGACAATTTGGTCAATTGGGAAAACGTCGCCTCCCGCATGTAAGCGACTGCCAACACCGAGAAAAACCCGCCGCTTGGCGGGTTTTTTTGTGTCTTTTGCACTTCAGACGACGCATGACGATGGTCCGTAGGCACACAGTGTATACCGCCGCACATGGGCGCATGGACTCGCGTTTCACATGGGCTTCGGGATGGCTTCTGTTTTGGCGGTCTATGTTCGATAGCTGAACCCACTTAGCTTTACATATTTTGCCTCAATTTCTGAAACGGTTTACCAGTTATTTAAAGTCTATGCGGCATTCCTCAACCAAAGAAGGAGTGCACCATGGCGGCCAGTCTTGAAGGTATTCGATTTGATCAAATTTACGGAGACAACAGCGGCCCGACAAATGGTCAACCCGAATTTGACACCGATGGCGACGGCACGGCGACGCAGGAAGACGAGTTTGTATCGATTACCAACTCCTCCAACGAACCGATGGATATTTCAGGGTGGCAGATCTGGTCTGATTCTACTGGTGCTAATGCGCCAGATACAGTGCAGGACGGGATTTTTCACACTTTTCCCCCGGGGACGGTGCTACAGCCAGGCTCAACACTCTATATTGTAAATGAAATCTCTGGCGATCCCCCAGATTGGGCGCAGGAAGCTTCCGAAGGTGGTGTTGAATCTGGTGCTGGTGGTGAAAGCACCAACTTTCTGACAGAGGGCCAAAGCGGTAGTGCCGGTGAGGCAATTGCTTTGGTCAACCCCGATACAGGTGAGTACATTATTTTTAATATGTCCTCTGATCCGCCAGTGGTTCAGAATCAAACAGGATTTCCTGGCTCAACAAATGTTGGAACCGTGGACGGCCATTCAGTGCAGGCAGATCAAGGGGCGGGATATGCCTATCGCTACAACACCAACACGGACAGCTATGATTATAGTCCTGTTAGTGTACCCTGTTTTGTTGAGGGCACACGTATCGCCACGTCGAAAGGTGAGATGCCGATTGAAGCGCTGAAAGTTGGCGATCTGGTGTTAACCAAAGACAATGGCGCGCAACCCATCCGGTGGATCGGGGTGCGGCATCTCGACACAAAAGACCTGGCCAGAACGCAACAGCATCCAATTGATTTCAAAGCAGGTAGTATGGGCCCCGGTCAACCCGCCCGCCGGTTGTGTGTGTCTCCACAACACCGCGTTCTGATCAAAGGGGATGTTCTGGCGCCAGCGCGTGGGTTGACAGGCTTGCCAATGGTCAGAGTGATGAGGGGGTGTAAGTCAGTTAACTATTTTCATATCCTACTGAGCAAGCACGAAATAATCTATGCCGAAGGTATCGAAACAGAAAGCCTGCTTCCTGGACCCACCTATCTTTCAGGGTGCACAATCTCGGACCGTTTGGCCATCGTGAGTATTGCAGGTCCATCGCCCAAACCCGCGCGTCAATGCTTGACGGTTTCTGAAGCGAAACAAACTGTTCGCAAGCAGTCAAATCGGGTGTTCGTATAAGGTTTTCCACGTGGTGGAAATCGAAGTAGCCCTTGGCCATGCAGAACAAAAGCACGTTCAATCCGGTTGGAACAAGCGTCGCGTAGTGCATCTACGCATGGTCTTGGTTCAGGATTACGTGTGAGAGGGCTCCCGGATTGCCAATCTACAGCATGAACCTGCGCAGATTTCAGGCCCTTTGGGGCCTTTTGGAAAGAAGTCTATTGGGTCATAGCTTTTGAGTGGCCTCAGCAAACGCGTTGCATAGTGCAAGGGTGCATTCGTCCGCAGTGTCGGCGGAAAAGTAATAATCATGGAGGCTTTCACCCGCAAATTGCGCGTCAGTCACGTGCCGAAGGAGTGCAATAAGCGGGTCCCAGTATCCTTTTATATTCAACAGGATCACGGGCTTTGTGTGCAATCCCAGCTGCCGCCAGGTCAGCACTTCGAAAAGCTCATCCAGTGATCCGGCCCCTCCGGGGAGGACCACCACGCCGTCACAATTCATGAACATGACCTTTTTGCGCTCATGCATCGTTTCAGTGACCACATAGGTGGTCAGGTCGGTCTTGCCGACTTCCCAATCCACAAGATGTTGGGGGATCACGCCAAAGGTGTCCGCCCCCGCCGCCTGTGCGCTGCGCGCCACGGCTCCCATGAGTCCCACGTCGCCTGCGCCGTACACCAGCCGCCAGCCTTGTGCCGCCAGCATTTGGCCGAAGTCATTGGCCGCTTCCATATAGACGGGGTCGTTTCCGGCACGGGACCCACAGTAAACGCAGATCGATTTTTGGGTCATCAGGGCCTCCTTGGCGGAAAAAACGTGATCGAATTGTGACACTGTGGCTTTTGACCCGTGATATGGCAGTTGCTATGTAGTCTCAATGGTTTAGACACATCCCGCGCAAAACGGACCCGGATCAGCACATGACGTTTGAAAATAATCACAAGACCAGAGGCAGGCATCGGGGCCTGCTTTGGGCGTTGCTGGCCTTGTTTGGGGCGCTTGTGATTGCTTTTGTCGTGCCGCGGGATGATGCCGAAATCGCGCAGACCGAAGACGCGCCAACGGCGCCCTTACAACTGCAACAAGCCCCGGCACAGAGCGAGGCAGACATCAGCGCGTCCGAGACAATCGCGCAGGATGTTGACGTCGAAAAAACAGAAGACGCCGCACAAAACGAAGAGACCGCAGAGCATCCGCGCCCCACGATTGATGAGGTGCGGCTGGATGCAGGCGGCGTGCTGGTGGTAGCGGGCCGCGCTGCTTCAGGCGACCGCGTTGCGGTTCTGGTGGATGGGGTCGAAATCGGGGCGGGCGCGGCAGACAGCAGTAATGCTTTTGCGGCCATCGGTTTTCTTGACCCGTCTGATACCGCACAGGTTCTGAGCCTGCTGGCCACCAATGCTGCGGGCGCTTTCGCGTCGGAGGACGAGGTCATCCTTGCGCCGCGCGCCGCGCCGCCTGAGGCACCGCAAATCGCAGAGGTCGAAGTGCTGCGCGACGCGCCCGCGTCAGGTCCAGATCCAGCGCAAAATAACCCCGCCGACGTCACACCGGACGCAGGCGAAGCGCTACAAACAGCGTCTGCCGCGGATGCCACTCCTGACGCGGCGGCGGCGTTGGATCAAACTGAAACGGCAGCACAAGCGGCAACACGACAGAATGCAGCACCACAGAGTGATGTTGCCCCCCTAAGCGCCGCAGACAACACGGTCGCCCGCGCAGTCCTGCCGACGGCTGAGATGCTGCGCCCCACGCCGCGCGATCAGACGCCACAGGCTGACGACACGTTGGCAAATGAGGCAACCGATTTGCTACCGGACCCAGCGGCAGCAGAGCCGCAGACCGGCAATGTGGCGCTTCTGAAATCAACGCGGGAAGGCGTCAGGCTCTTGGAGCCAAGATTGACGCAGCCCGACAGTCTTGCGCTGGATACCATCGGGTATTCTGACAGCGGTGTTGTGCAGCTTTCGGGCCGGGCCAGCGCCGAAGCGCGCGAGATCCGCATCTACCTTGATAACCGCCCCGTGGCGCAACTGCCCTTAACGGAACGCGGTGACTGGCAGGGCGACGTGCCGGACGTCAGAACCGGGATTTATACACTGCGCGTCGATGCGGTTGATGCGGATGGACAGGTGACCAGCCGGGTTGAAACGCCCTTCAAACGCGAAGCGCCCGCCGTGCTTGCAGCAGCAGGGGCGGGGCAGACAGGTGCGATCCGGGCCGTGACCGTCCAGACTGGTGACACGCTCTGGGCCATTGCCAGAGACCGCTACGGCGAAGGTGTGTTCTTTGTGCGCGTATTTGATGCCAACCGCGCGGCCATTCGGGACCCGGATCTGATCTACCCCGGTCAGGTGTTTGATTTGCCGGACAACTGATGCGCCTCTGCGTCGTATGGTCATTCCACCGGCACTGCACTAGATAACGGCAGAACCTTTCGGAGCGATTATGCCTGCAGACACCACGGCCCCAAGCGACACAGACGAAAGCGCGGGTCTTTCAAGCGAAAGCGCGCGCGAGCGGACATCCGGTATCCGGACCATCAAGCGTGTGGCACCCTATCTGTGGACGAAAGATCCTGCCTGGGTCCGGCAGCGCGTCGTGCTTGCCATGGGCCTTTTGGTGTTCAGCAAACTGATTTCGGTTACGACACCGTTTTTCTACAAATACGCTGTGGATGCTTTGGCGGAGGAGGGCGTCTCTGTCCTCGCCTTGGGGGCGATCGGGTTGACGGTGGCCTACGGTATGGCGCGGCTGATGACCGTGGGGTTTCAACAGCTCCGGGATGCGGCTTTCGCGCGGGTGGGCCAACGGGCCTTGCGCAAACTGGCGCTGGAGACGTTTCAGCACATTCACCGCTTGTCCATGCGCTACCATATCTCGCGCAAAACCGGGGGGTTGAGCCGGATTATCGAACGCGGCGTCAAGGGCGTTGATTTTCTGTTGCGGTTCTTGCTGTTCTCCATCGGTCCCTTGATGCTCGAACTGGTGATGGTGGGGCTTATCCT
Source organism: Roseobacter sp. (assembly GCA_045106135.1). Taxonomy (GTDB): domain Bacteria; phylum Pseudomonadota; class Alphaproteobacteria; order Rhodobacterales; family Rhodobacteraceae; genus Roseobacter. Next base: position 47,928 of record JBGCEG010000044.1, read on the forward strand.
CGCTGTGGTCTTTGATTTTTGGTATCTGCTCGTGGTTGCAGGCACCATTGCCCTTTACGTGTGGTTCACTTTTGCGGTCACAGAATGGCGTGTGAAACTGCGCCGCCAGATGAACGATCAGGACACTGACGCCAATCAAAAAGCTATCGACAGCCTGCTGAATTATGAGACCGTCAAGTATTTTGGGGCGGAAAGCCGCGAGGCTGCGCGCTATGACCGGGCCATGGAAGGCTACGAGACGGCCGCGCTCAAGACCAGCTACAGCCTTGCCTTTCTCAACTTCGGGCAATCATTTCTGATCACCTGCGGGTTGATCGGGGTGATGGTGATGGCCGCCATCGGGGTGCAGCGCGGTGACCTGACGGTGGGTGATTTTGTCATGGTGAACGCCTATATGGTGCAGATCACCGTGCCGCTTAATTTCCTGGGAACGGTCTACCGGGAAATCCGGCAGGCTTTGGTGGATATGGGCGAGATGTTCGATCTGCTTGAACAGCCTCAGGAGGTAACGGATAAGCCTGATGCACAGAGCCTGAAAGTGTCGGGCGGGCAGGTAACGCTGGACAATGTCCGCTTCGGCTACGGGCCGGACCGGGAAATCCTCAAGGGGGTATCGCTGACGGCCGAGCCCGGCGAAATGGTCGCCATCGTTGGGTCCACCGGGTCCGGCAAATCAACCATCGGGCGCCTGCTTTTCCGGTTTTATGATGTGCAAGGCGGGGCCTTGCGCATCGACGATCAGGATGTCCGCGACGTGACCCAAACCAGCCTGCATGCATCCATCGGCGTGGTGCCGCAGGACACTGTTTTGTTTAACGATACCGTAGGCTACAACATCGCCTACGGGCGCGACAACGCCACCCAGGCCGACATCGAGGCCGCCGCAAAAGCCGCGCAAATCCATGATTTCATCCTGAGTTTGCCAGAAGGGTACGACACGCCGGTGGGCGAACGGGGTCTCAAGTTATCAGGCGGAGAGAAACAGCGCGTGGGGATCGCGCGGACCTTGCTCAAGGATCCGCCGATCCTGTTGCTGGATGAGGCGACCTCAGCACTTGATACGGATACGGAGCTTGAGATCAAGGAAGCGCTGATGCAGGCCGGGCGCGGGCGCACGGTTCTGACCATTGCGCACAGGCTGAGCACAATTGCCGAAGCCGACCGCATCGTGGTGCTGGAAAAAGGGCTGGTGGTGGAGCAGGGCACCCACGATGACCTCTTGCATCAGGACGGACGCTACGCGCAGCTTTGGCACCGCCAGCAGTCGGATGATCTGGCCTGATGCGGGCCGGACCGCATGGCGTTGGTGCGCGGCTGAAGTTTGACGGGGGTGATGTCAGCATGTTGCCAGCGAAACCCAGAGATGCCTGATTGGCGCGCTCTGTCTTATGAGCGCAAAACGTTACTCTAGCCGCGACCACAGACCGGTTTTTGGCTGTCCCTTTGGGCCTAAGCCAAGCCACCGACTGACCTGGCCGGCCTTCATGCACCATCAGGCGCGGGGACAGACAGCCCCTTCACGTGCCAGCGTCGGGATCAAAAAAACAGGAAGTTCGAATGGTCCGAGATCACTTGGTTTGCAATTTTATCGCAGTCTGTCGGGCTATCAATCAGACAAACTCGCGTTATGCCGCGATATACCACTTGCGTTTGCACGTAGGGGCCGTTGCGCCCTTGAAGTGTGAGGGTTCTGAGGTCGTATTCTTCGCCCTTGTATGCACCGCTCTGGACGATCATCGGGACACGCGTGTCGTCGATAACGGTTGCGCAGCCGCTCAACAGGACAGTCAAAGCAGCGAAGGTTACCAAACAGGATCTCATGCAGGGCACTCCTTAAGTTGCGCGGTGGGTGACGCCACACCTAGAGCCGAATGTGCGGCCTGGCAATGGCGTCGTGGCGTTAGGGCCTGTCTCACTCTGCAGCGATTGCTGCCCCTGTGAGCTTTGCCAGCGCGCCTGTCATCATCTTGAGGTAGGCCGCGTCCGAGGGCAGCCCGTGGGCCTCTGCAAGATCTGCTGGCGCATGATACACGACCTGTGTGGCGCCTTGCGCATCTTCCAGCACCAACACCCGCAGCGGCAGATCAAGGCCTGCGGTTTGCGCGTCCTGCATCGCCGGGGTGCCAATTTTCGGATTGCCAAAGATCAACAGTTGCGTCGGGCGCAGGTCCGCATCAATGGACGCGGCCCCAGCCGTGTGATCGACCCGCGCGAAAACCGTGGCCCCGGCGTTTTCAACAGCCGCTTCGAGCCTGTCCATTGTCATGCCCACGGGGTGCGGGCTGGTTTGGGTCACCATCTCCGCATGGGCGGGCAGGGCCGCCATCAGGCAAGCGGTTACGGTGGCAAAAGTAAATCGGCGCATGTCAGTCTCCTTGAACAACGTTGATTGAGTGATACACGGCTAACGCCGGACTGCCTGCTCACAATCCCGTCAGCAGGCTTATTCGGCGGGCTTCAGTGATCCTGTCGCAGCCTCTGGTGCGATTGCATCGTCCCAGATGATCTCGCGCGATCTGATCCGGCTGGCATCGCGCACCAGCGCCCAGTCACGGGCGGCACGGCTTGCCCGCCCCATCGACAGCTTCGCCAGCAAGACGGCAAGCCAGCGCGCATAGGTCGTGGCCCAGACACGCACGGCCAGCATCGACGGGGTCACCATCAGCGTCAGGACGGTTGCGATGCCAAGGCCGAACACCACGGCTGTTGCCAGTTGTTTCCACCAAAGCGCCGTGGGGCTGTCAAAGCTGTACCCGCCTTCTGCAAAGTTCAGGCTGAGGCCCAGCATCATCGGCGTAAGGCCCGCCATCGTGGTGATCGTGGTGAGCAAAACCGGGCGAATGCGCGCTTGTGCCGTGCGAATGATCGCCTCGATGCGGGGCATGTAGCGGCTGTATTCCTGATAGGTATCAATCAGGATGATGTTGTTGTTCACGACAATGCCAGCCAGTGCAACGATCCCCGTGCCTGTCATGATAATCGAAAAGGTCTGCCCCATCACCAACATGCCGATCAGCACGCCCGTGGTCGATAAAACCACGGCCACCAACACAAGGATGGCATTGTAGAAACTGTTGAACTGCGCCAGCAGGATGATGAACATCAGACCCAGTGCGGCGGAGAAAGCCGTTTGCAGAAAGGCCTGACTTTCTTCCTGTTCTTCCTGATCTCCGGTCCATTCGTAGTCAATGCCCACGGGCAAGACACCGGTTTCCAGCCAATCCGTCAGGTCCGCAATCCGTTCATTCGCGTTCATGGGAATAAGGCGTATGTCACCGGATGACAGACCGGCCTGCAGGTTGGTGGCAGACCCCTCCGCCCGGTCCAGAACGCGGTAACCCGCATTATCCGGACCGGTTAAAACGGCGTTTTGCTCCACCAGTTGGAGAGTCGCAAGGTAGGCGTCGACGGTTTCGCCCGCGACGGTTTGCGACTGCACGGCTTTGAACAGGCCCGGGGCCACATCCGCCTTGATGTCAAAATGGCGTTTCTGGTCGATGCGGTTGATCTCTGCCAGTTTTGGCACCGGTGTCCGGGAGATGAAATTCGACAGCGGGATCAGCCCGTCCACCGTGCGCACGCGCAGCGTATCCAGCGTTGAGAGCACGCGAAACTCTTCGGGCAGGCGCACACGGATGTCGATTTCCTCGTCCGAGGTTTCAACCCGCATGGTGTCCAGCGTCAGCCCGCGGGTGACCAGTTGCACCATCGCGCCCACGGTGGCCACGTCTGCGCCATAGCGGCCTGCCTTTTCGACATCCACATCAATCTGCCAGTCGATCCCCGGCAGCGGGCGCGTGTCTTCGATGGCGGTCAGGCCGGGGGTGGCCTCGAATTGCGCACGGGCCAAGGCGGCGGCCTCTTGCAGGGTTGTAAAGTTGTCACCGCGCACGCGCAGATGCACCGGTTTGCCGGATGCGGGTCCTTGCGCGATGTCGAGGATGTCAATCTTGATGCCAGGCAGTTGGTTCAACTGTCCGCTCAGTTCAGCAATCACCGTATCGCCGTCGAAAGCCGGTGCTTTCATGCGGCGTTCCACCGTCCAGCCCAGCACGGGCACAGTGAACCAGACGTCAGTTATGTCGGGGCGTTCATCCCACGGGATCGTCTCGAACTGGATCTGCCCGATCATTTCGGTCGGTGTGCCTGCGCCGGACGCATCCGTGTTCAACCCGCCTTCGCCTGCGAAGCTGAACGCATTGATGATGCCGGGGTGGGCCAGAACGATGTTTTCAGCGTCCCGCACAATGCTGTCTTTTTCATTCAGGCTCAGGTTGCCGCGCGCCAGCACATAGACAATGCCTTGCTCGGGCTCAGATTCCACAAAGAATTCAACGCCGTTGTTGTTGTTGGTGAAATACATCAGCACAGAGCCAACAAAGACAAACACCGCCCCCGCCATCACCAGTGGCATGACCGGGTTGCCCGCAATGAACGCCATGACATGGCCAAAACCGGACCGCTGGTAGCCTGCGTGCACGCGGCGCTGTTCACTGTTGAAAAGTTTTGCCGTCACCCATTCGCCAAACCGGCCCATCCGTGTCAGCAGCGCAAATGCCGAGATCAAGGCGAGCAGGAAGCCCCCGATGGCCACGGCTAGTGCCAGCGTTGCCACGACGATCAACGCAAACACTTTGACAAAGGTGGGCACCACGGACCCGATGATATCCAGACTGTCCATCCCGGCGAACTGGGTGCCGATCCCTGCGAAAACCGGGCCAAGGAACACAGCGGCCGCCAGCATCAGGGCCGCTGCCGGAAAGAGCGCAAGATGCAGGTACCAGCGCAGCCCGGCAACGGCGCCCATGTAATCGGCCATCCACCGCTCCATCCGCCCGGTCACGCCGCCCATGACGGGCAGGTATATCAAGGCGACCACGAGGCTTGCGGACAACACGAAGATCAGCGTGACAGGCAGCATCCCCATGAATTCGCCCGGCACGCCCGGCCAGAACAACATGGGCAGAAACGCGCAAAGCGTGGTCGCGGTGGACGAGATGATGGGCCAGAACATCCGCTTGGCCGCATCTACATAGGCGCGCATCGGGCCCACGCCTTCCTGTTGGCGCTTATCGGCGTATTCGACCACAACGATGGCCCCATCCACCAGCATGCCCACCGCAAGGATGAGGCCAAACATAACGATGTTTGACACGGAAATGCCCATCACCGCCAGAAAGGCAAAGCACAGCAGAAAAGACGTTGGGATGGCGAACCCCACCAACAGGGCCGCCCGGATGCCCAAAGCCGCCAGCACCACGATCATCACAAGCGCAATCGCGGTGAAGACAGAGCCCAGAAGCTGCTGTACCATGCCGTTGACGATGCGCGACTGATCGTTCGATGTACCCAGTTCGACCGCCGCCCGCAGCCCGTCGGGCCAGTTTTCGCTGCGCGCTGCAACGACCTCTTTCACAAGCGTGGCCGTATCGATCAGGTTGAAGCCTTTGCGTTTGACGACCTGCAGCGCCACAGTGTTTTCGCCGTTGAACCGTGCCGTGCCGGAGCGGTCCTCGAAGGTCAGGTTGATCTCTGCCAGATCGCCCAGCGTCACCACACGGTCCCCGTTGGTTTTCACCGGCAGATCAAAGATATCGCGCGGCTCGTCGAAAGATGAGGGGATTTTGACCGCAAAGGTCCCTTGCGCGCTGTCGACCTCTCCGGCGGCGATCAACTGGTTGTTGTTCTGCACCACATTGATCAACTCGCCCGCCGTCACATTGTAGGCTTCGAGCCGCAAGGGGTCGATCAGCACCTCTACCATTTCGTCACGGCTGCCGGCGATGCCCGCCTCAAGAATCGCATCTATCCCTTCAAGCTCGTCCTGCAGGTCCTTTGCCACGCGAATCATTGTGCGCTCCGGCACCGGACCGGTGAGGTTCACGATGATGATGGGAAATTCTGAAAAGTTGATCTCGTTCAGGGTATAGGTTTCAGCACCTTCGGGAAAATCGGCCTCTGCCTTGCCCATGGCGTCGCGCACATCGGCGAGAATTTTGGTCTTGTCCCACCCAAACTCAAATTCGAGCGCCACGCCTGCATAATTCTCTGCGGCGGTGGCTGACATGGATTTCAGGCCATCCAGATCGGAAAGCTCGGTTTCCATCGGCTTGACCAGCAGCGTCTCACTGTCCTCTGCCGAAATGCCGGGAAACGGGACAGAGACAAACAGCGCGGGGATTTCAATGTCCGGCTCGCCCTCTTTCGGCAAGGTGGTGTAGGCATAGCCCCCCACCACGAGGCTCAGCAGAATAAAGGCCAGCACCATGCGCGCACGGCTTGCGGCCCAGTCGACGATGCCGGTCATTGGCTCAGTTCCCGGTAGGTTGGTGCCACTTTGACACCGGCGACCACATATTCCTGACCCAGCACGATCACATCTGCGGTGTCAGCAAGACCGGTGACCCAAACGCCCTGCGGTGTGTCGCGCATAATCGCAAGCTGATGAAACTCCACCACTGCGTTGCTGTCTATAGTGCGCACGCCCAAGGTGCCTTCGTCATTCAGCGTAAGCGATGACTGTGGGATCAGATGTGCAACGGCCCCTTCAGACGAGATCAGAATTTCGGCGGTTTGACCGTCACGGATGCGCAGGTCCTTGTTGGGCACTTCGATCTCGACACGGAAGGTGCGGGTGGTTTCATCGGCGGAGCGGGACAGGAAAGTGACCAGCCCTTTGACCTGCAGGCCCTCCCGCTGGCCCGCGCTGTTGATCGCGGTGCTGCCAGCAACCAGTTTCGCCGTGGCAGGTGCGCCCACAACCACGCGTGACACTTCGGTTTCAGGCACAAAAGCCACCAGTTTGATCGGATCAAGCTGGATGACCGTAGCACACAGCGCGCCCTGTTGCAGTAGCGCGCCCAATTCTGCGGTATCGCTTTCAAGCAGGCCCGCAAAAGGGGCCTTGATCGTCAGGCGGTCAATTTCCTTTTGGGCAAGAGCAACGGAGGCTTGGGCAGAGCGGATACCAGATTGTGCTGCCTGAACACCTGCCCGGGACGATTCAACCCCGGCCAGAGCAGTTGCAAGGGCCGCTTCTGAGTTCGCAACGCGCGTGGTTGAGGCGAACCCGCCCTGGCTCAGCTTGGCTGAGGCCTGTTGATTGATCCGCGCCTCATCGACCTGCGCCAGCGCCTGTGTCAGGCGCGCTTCGGCTTCCGGAACGCGCGCGCGCGCCTCGTCGAGTTGCGCAAGGGCCTGATCCAGTGCTGTCCCGCGCGTGCCTTCATCAAGCTGGCACAGCGTCTGCCCTTGTTCCACGTAGCTGCCTTTGCGCAGTGGATCGGACACAACAATCGCGGATGTCTCGGAACGTACATCGACTTGGCGTGCGGCATTTGTCTGCCCGCGCAGCACCACGGCGGTATCAATTTCCTGTGCGGTCGATCTTTGCACTACGACCTTGACGAGGTTTGATGGCGTGATCTCTTCGGCCGCCACGTCCTGAGCAACGACCTCCGCCGTTTCCACGGCGTCTGTTTCTGCCATGAAGGCGGACATCAAGACAGGGCGCTGGAAAATGAACAAATACAACAACGCCGGCACTGCCAGCGCCGCGATGAGAGAGAAAAATCGCATAATGTGAGCCTCTCGTTGGGTGCCCCAACGCGGGGCAAAACCAACGCTGATTTCTGAACCGTGCAGTTTAGTTTAAGGTTTTTGGGGCAGGAGTTCAATGCCGCCGGGGGCTTCGTGAACGGCAAGGCCTTGGCTTGCGTGGAGAGCCGCGTTATGAGGGCGCACCAATTGAGGAGAGTTGCCGCAGATGAGCGACACCGACAGTTTTATTGACGAGGTCAACGAAGAAGTCCGCCGGGACAGGCTTTATGGGCTTTTGCGCCGATATGGCTGGATTCCAGCGCTGGCTGTCGTGGCTATTGTGGGCGCGGCCTCATGGTTCGAATACAGCAAGGCGCAAGACCGTGCTGCGGCAGAATCCGTCGGCGATGCTTTGCTGACCGCATTGTCTGAAAACAGTCCCGAGGACCGTCTTGACGGTTTGATGGAGGCGCGCACCGGGGAGGCTGGCGCGGCGGCGGTCGCGGGGTTCCTGCGGGCCGGTCAAGCCGAAGAAGTCGGCGATACCAGCGTGGCCTTGGCTGAACTGGATGCCATTTCGGTCAATGCGGACGTCGCTCTGGTCTACCGGCACATTGCCGCGTTCAAAGCGATGACGCTGCAGGCGGATACCTTGCCGGTCGATGAGTTGCGTCAGGGATTCGAGGCGCTTGCCATAGCAGGGGCGCCCCTGCGGTTGCTCGCAGCAGAGCAACTGGCCCTGCTTGAGGTGCGCGAGGGCGACAGTGACGCTGCGATAACCAGGTATCAGGCGATCCTTGTGGATGCCGCTGTCAGCCCGGACTTGCAACAGCGCGCGCTTCAGGTGATTGTCGCGCTTGGCGGCACACCGGAACTTGATGCGATGGGTGCAATTGGAAACTAACGGTTTCCTATGCTGTAACGACAGAAAGACAGGCAGGTGATCGAGGCATGACAGGGAAACTCCAACGCTCTGCGTCCGCCCGGGGCGTCCGTGCCGGTTTTGTTCTGCTTGCATCCTTGGTTTTGCTGGCAGCTTGCGCCGAAGATGATTTTATTCTTCCGGGCGTACGCGAAGACATCAGGCCCGCCCCCGAAGCGTCAGAGCCGGACACCACATCAGAACAAACGAATGAAAGCCGGGCTATTTCGCTGGGCGCGCAGACGCGCAACACGGAATGGCCTCAGGGCTATGGCACACCGGCCTTTCGGACGGACCACCCCGCCCTGAGCACGCGACCGCAGCTTGCGTGGAGCACGGACATTGGCGCCGGCGACAGCAGGCGGACGCGGATCACCGCAACGCCCGTTGTAGGTGCCGGTCGCATCTACACGCTGGATGCAGAAACAACCGTGACCGCCGTGTCCCCTGCAGGTGCTGTGATCTGGCAAAAAGACGTATCATCTGTGCGCGCAGAAGGCGACGAGGCCACAGGCGGCGGCCTTGCCTTTGCCGAGGGACGCCTGTTTGTGACGCTGGGCGTTGGTGAGCTTGTTGCGCTGGATGCCGCCAGCGGCACAGAAATATGGCGGCAGAAATTGTCATCCACAGCATCCGGTCCGCCCGTGGTGGCCAATGGTCTGGTCTATCTGGTTTCGGGGGACGAAACGGGTTGGGCAATCTCGGCAGAGAATGGCCGCGTGCAATGGTCACTGATCGCGTCACCGGCCCCCAGCAACGTGCTGGGCGCGCCTGCGCCTGCCATCAGCAGCGATCTGGCCGTTTTTGCCTTTGGATCGGGTGAGATACAGGCCGTGTTCCGCCGCGGTGGCCTGCGGCGCTGGGATGCGTCTGTTGCGGGCGAACGGCCCGGGGCCGCGGTTTCTAAAATCAGCGATGTAACAGGCGCGCCGGTGATCGACGGCAACACGCTCTATGCTGGCAACCAGTCAGGGCGCACGGTCGCGCTGGATCTGGCGTCGGGATCACGGCGCTGGACCGCACCAGATGGCGCTACAGGCCCCATCGTTCCCGGCGGTGACAGTGTTTTCTTTGTCTCTGATGCGTCGCGCCTGTTGCGCGTCGATGCGGGGGACGGCAGCCGCATCTGGTCAGTGGACCTGCCCAGATTTGTGAAAGACAAGCCGCGCAGACGCAATGAGATATTCGTCCATCACGGACCTGTCGTGGCGGGTGGCCGTGTGCATATCGCCTCGAACGATGGTGTGCTGCGCAGCTATGACCCGGTAGATGGTGCGCAGACGGCAAGCGTAGAAATCCCCGGTGGAGCGTCAACCGACCCGGTCGTGGCAGGCGCCACGCTTTACGTTGTCTCAACAAGTGGGCAATTGCTCGCTTTCCGTTGATCGCGGGATGAGGTAACAAGCGCCGGTCGTACTTTCGGAGCGGTTCAGAGATGTCGTTTACCCTTGCTATTGTGGGGCGGCCCAATGTGGGCAAGTCCACCTTGTTCAACCGTTTGGTGGGCAAGCGACTTGCCTTGGTCGATGACCAGCCCGGGGTGACCCGAGATTTGCGCGAAGGGGCCGCGCGGCTTGCGGACCTGCGCTTTACCGCGATTGATACCGCCGGCCTTGAGGACGTTACCGACGACAGTCTGCAGGGCCGGATGCGGCGCCTGACGGAGCGTGCGGTCGATATGGCGGACGTGTGCCTTTTCATTGTGGATGCGCGGGTCGGGATTACCCCGTCTGATCTGGTCTTTGCCGATATTCTGCGCAAACGGGCAGATCACGTCATCCTTGCAGCCAACAAGGCGGAGGGCGCTGCCGCAGATGCAGGCGTGATTGAGGCCTATTCTCTGGGTCTTGGGGAGCCCATTCGCCTGTCAGCGGAACATGGCGAGGGGCTGACCGATCTGTACACGCATCTGATGCCGCTCGCCGACAGTTTCGCCGAACGCGCCGCTGCCGATGCGCCTGAAACGGATGTGGATGTCGCAGACGATGACGCAGAAGAGGCGGAGGGGTTTACCGTGCCGGTCCCGACCGCCGCCAAGCCCCTGCAGGTCGCCGTGGTGGGCAGGCCAAACGCCGGGAAATCGACCCTGATCAATCAGATACTGGGGGAAGAGCGGTTGCTGACCGGGCCAGAGGCGGGGATCACCCGCGATGCCATCTCGTTGCGCACAACATGGCAGGATGTGCCGATGCGCATCTTTGACACGGCGGGCATGCGCAAAAAGGCCAAGGTGCAGGAAAAGCTGGAAAAACTGTCGGTCGGGGATGGGCTCAGGGCCGTGAAGTTTGCCGAAGTTGTTGTGGTGCTGCTGGATGCGGCCATCCCGTTCGAGCAACAGGATTTGCGTATTGCCGATCTGGCCGAACGCGAAGGACGCGCGGTGGTTGTAGCGGTGAACAAATGGGACATCGAAGACGACCGGCAAAACAAGCTGCGCGATCTCAAGGAAAGCTTTGAACGGCTGTTGCCGCAACTGCGCGGCGCGCCGCTTGTGACGGTGTCTGCCCGAACGGGGCGTGGATTGGACCGCTTGCATGACGCGATTATGCGCGCCCATGAGGTCTGGAACCGCCGCGTGACGACGGCGCAACTTAACCGCTGGCTTACTGGCATGCTGGAGGCACACCCGCCGCCCGCGCCGCAAGGTAAGCGGATCAAGTTGCGGTACATGACCCAAGCCAAGACCCGGCCGCCGGGCTTTGTTGTGATGTGCAGCCATCCCGACAAGGTGCCGGACAGCTACAACAGGTATCTTGTCAACGGCTTACGGCTTGATTTTGACATGCCGGGCACGCCGATCCGCCTCTGGATGCGGGGGCAGAACGACGCGAACCCGTTCAAGGGCCGCAAGAAAGCGCCGCCGTCCAAGTTGCGCAAACACACGGATGGGCGTCGCCGCGATTAAGGGGTCAGGATATCGGGTGGTCGGGGGTCAGGCTCGCCCTGCGCGCCACGACTTGATCATCCGCCAGACCAGTGTCAGCGCGCCGCCTGCGGCGAGTGCGGCCACGGTCGGGTTGCCGCTGAGGTTTTGCACCACCACTGCCGTCAGCGCCCAGATCACGGCGATGCCATACGTAGGGATGTGTCCAAAGGCATTTTGCGCCGCAGAGGCCACAACCAGTGCCAGAAAAATGAACGCGATGGCCGCAACGTCCTGACCTAGATACCCATATCCTGCCGCCACAAGGCCAAGGGCGACGCAGGCCGCAGCACTCAGCCAGCCGGTATAAAGCCCCACGGGCAAGGCGGCCCACCCCATGTCGTGCGTAGGCGCGCGGCGTAGGGCAACCAGCGCAGTGATCAGCATCACCCAGATCAGAATTGCGGCCCAGACGGCGCTGTTGATCGCAACAGGCAGCCAGATTGTGCCCACGGCCAGAGAGGCGCACAACGGGGCGCGCATGGCCTGCCACGCGGGATCTGTTGCCCGGCGCAGCAACCCAAAGATACTGCCCGCTAAAAGCCAAAGGTATATGACGCCCCAGATGGCAAAGGCATAGCCCGCAGGCTGCACGGGCGGGCTGTCCTGCGGGATCGGGAACTGATCTGCGTCAAAGCCACCAAAATCAGGCACGATAAAGGTCGAGCCTGCAAAGGTGAGGCACAAAAGAAGTGTTGCGGCGGCCAGAAGTCTTTCCATGCCGCTCTCTTGAATGTCTGTTCTGTAAAAGTCCAGCTTTCGTTGACAACTACTTGTGAGTGGGCCGCCTGCGCGGTAGGGGAGGCCGCACAGTTGCCGCAAGGACGCCCATGTCAAACGAGACGCAAGACGAAAACGAAGTGATTGCCACCGTCTCTGCCGGGTCGGGGCGGCGCTTTCTGGGCCTTGGGATGCTGGCGTTTCTGGGTGTGCTCCTGATCTATATTGCAATCACCAATTCACCGGCGTTCGGGTTCCAGATTTTTCTTGTGGCCTGCGGGATCGGGGCGATTTTGCTGGCCGACCGGATGCGTCGGGCCACTGGCCAGACGCTGGAGCTGACCCGGGTTGAGCTGCGCGATACCGCCGGAAATACGCTTGCCCGTATGGAAGACGTCACAAGCATCAACCGCGGCGCCTTTGATTTCAAACCTTCCAACGGCTTTCTGCTCAACACGCGGCAGCGGCAGGACCGGGTCTGGCGTCCGGGCCTGTGGTGGCGGTTTGGCAAACGCGTGGGCGTTGGGGGCATGACGCACCGGCGCGACACAAAGTTCATGTCGGAAATGATCGCCGTGATGCTGGCGGAGCGTGACGCGGATTAAGGGCGCTCCCTGCGCCGGTGGCGAAAGCGTCTGGGCTGGCCAACCAATCAGGTGCCGACACCGCAATCTGAATCCTCCCACGTGATGCAAGGGGCATAGCGGGGTCGGGTAAAGATGAAGTTGTGTATTTCATGGTCAATAATACCCACGTCAAACGGTGCTGCGTAAGGGGTCCATGTCTCAACCACGGTGATGAATTCAAAATTGGGCATCACCGGAAGCCGCGTGTTCCAGCTCTCTACTTCGGTTGGCCCGGCAGCAAGCTTGCTGCCTACAGACCGCGACCATTCCCGCACGTAGCGGTCGTTTGCTTCATCGTACCAGACCGAGGTGATGCGCACCGATGACTGCCCGTTCGACCGCGCCAGATCTTCAAAGAGTTCACGCGTGCCATTGAGGAACGTTGGGTCCAGAGCCTCGAACTGACGCGAGACCAGATCGCCAATCGTATAGGCGGCTTTCTGGTTGATACTATGCTGGCGGTAGGCATCAAAGATGGTGAAAGTCGCAAAGAAGGCCCAGAAAAGGATCGGCACGATGATGATCGCCTCAACCGCGACGTTGCCGGTCTGGTCTTTGCAAAACACCCGCAGGCGCCCGCGCAGGGGCAGGGCAGTGGTTTGCATCAATCGGGCTCCTGAACAAAGGCAGACATTGAATACATCACGGCCTTGCCCGCGCCATCCTTGGGGAATTGTGCGCCAATACCGGTGGTTGCAAAGACCGGGTCGAATTTCACGCAGGCCCGGATCACCATTAACGCGTGTTCTGATCCGTTGACGAAGTTGCGGGGCGGGTTCACCGGTTGCGAAAGGTCCACGCAATCAATGTTATTGGCCAGCGGGGTATAGGCGCGCAAATCCATCGGCAGCATTTCCAGGCGCATTGTGCTGTCGCAGTTGTTGTTTAGCCCCGTGTTCAGAAACCCTGCATTGTCACAGATCATCTGCTTTACGGTGTCATGGGTGTAGACCGTCGCCGTGTTCAGTCTGATCGTGCGCACCGTCACATCCAGACCGCGATCCAGAAACATCTGCCGCATGGAATAGATGCCAAATTCGACAGAGGCCAGAAAAAGGGTGAAAATGGCCGGAACAATGATGACAAATTCAATTGTCATGCTGCCGTCTTCGCGCCCCATGAAACGGTTCAGACGCTGAGCAAGGCGCGCCATCATTGCGTCAACCTCAACTCATTGATCTGGCGTGCAATCGTGGCAAAGGCCGCGTTGATCTGCGTTTTGCCCGTTGCGCGAAAAAAGTGCGAAGAACTGGACGCACAGTAGCGCATCTGGTCTTCCGGCGTGCCGGGGGCTTCGAAAGCGATTGTATAGATCACCACGTTTCGCTGCGGGTCCTTGGCCATGTCACATTGCGCTTTGAAGTCGGTGACGTTGGTCGTCTTGCTTGTGATGTTTCGGCGGTCGGAGGTCCTTGCGCCCAAATGCACCGTCGGGTTCTGGAGGTGCAGGTATTTGTCGGCATCCGGCCGGACCTGTTCGGTGATCTGACCGTCCGTCATCAGGATGATATATTTCACCTTGTCGTTCTGATTGTATGGCAACGGGCGGTCGCTGTATTCCGGCGGGACCAGACCGTTCACGGGCAGTGCCATCGCCCGAAAATCGGGCTGGCTGTCGGGGTTGAGCAGGGCGAGTGCCCATTTCATCGCATAATGCGTCCCGGTGCCGTCGTGCATGCGCATGGCGTCAATCCGCCCTTTCAGGCGGTCCGCATCATTGGACGCGTAGATGATCGCGTTGCGGTCCGTGGGGCACCAGCCCCAATCCATGACGGACCGCGTTTTGCCGTCTGCTGCATTGTCCACAATGTTGCCGTCTTCGTCAAAATAGACGGGGTTATCCTCCGCATCGACAATGATTTCGGTCGCAATGGCCCAGTTCATGAAATGGGGCGTCTGTCCATAGGATGAGGCATTCGGAAGTCGGGCATTATCGAAATCGGAACCGACCAGTTCAAGGCAAGAGGAATCGTTGGGATAGACGTAGCGCACGTCCTCCAGTTCACCGATGCCGCCGTCTTCATCCTCGGCAAGGGTTGCGTTCGCTTCCCATTCCGGCACGCCACCGTCGTCTTCATCCAATGGAAGGCTTGCAAGACGTTGACCGTTCAGGCGGCTGAACATGAAAGGGCCGGGGTTCACCTGACCCGCGTAGGTAATCAGGTTGATGGATGTGTTCGTAGCGGCGGGTCCAAAAAGCACGATGTCTACAAAGTTCTTCGCGGCAGGGCGCAGGTTTTTCATCCGGTTGCTCCGCCGCATGGAGCCGGAGATGTCGAGGACCAGCGAAATCTCAACGTTTGGAATTTCTTCCATGGCACGGCTTGCGGCTGGCACGGGCAACGTATCAACCCCCAGCAGGCTCATGAATTGCGTGGGGCTTTCCATGAAAGCGGTCGCCGTGACATTGCGGAAATCAAGTGCTTCGTCCGGTTTAACCTTTGTCAGGAACTCACCCAATCCCGCCTTGTTAAAGTAGTCTTGGACCACTTCCTCGGCCGGGCGGGTCTGGTCAAGGTCAGCCGCGGCAAGAACCGCGCGGTCCATGGTGTTTTGCAGACTGGTGCGCCGCATCTCGTTTTGCATCAGGTCAACACCGATGCCGGCCACCAGCAGCATCATCAGCAGAATGAAGACGGTGAAGATAGTGATCACACCGTCCTCGGCGCGGATGAACCCGCGTGTGAAGGCGCGCACGGACAAGGCTCTCCATAAGGTCGCTGTCGTTTTGTTGCGCTGACCGCTCCGCATCGTGTCTCACCGTTCAGATTTTTGACTGATCGCAAAATTACTCACCAAAAGAGGCGAGAAACGGGCCAAGTCGGGGCACCGGACATGATCTCACGTCAACTTGCTGCAGCTTTAGTTTGCAATTTATCGGATTTGGCCTGCTGTCCGGCTCTGAGCGGCGGGTACCGTGGACATTTCGCTGCGCGCTATTTTTGCCAACTGTAACGAGTCTTTCACTGACTGCTGGAATTATGAGCAAAATACGATTCGATGAGGGCCGCTGATGTGCCCCCGTCGCGTTGGGGCGCACCGAACCTTCAGGAGAATACCAGTGTTGCAGAATGCAAATGAACCGAGCTTTCGCGAAAATGTGGACCTGATGTTCAATCGGGCGGTCAGCCTGATGGATCTGTCGCCCGGCCTCGAAGAAAAAATCAGAGTGTGCAATGCGACCTATACCGTGCGGTTTGGGGTGCGGTTGCGTGGCGAAATCAGGACGTTCACAGGCTACCGGTCGGTTCATTCTGAACATATGGAACCGGTCAAAGGGGGCATCCGCTTTGCGCCGTCGGTCAACCAGGATGAGGTTGAAGCGCTGGCGGCGCTCATGACCTATAAATGCGCGCTGGTTGAGGCACCTTTTGGCGGCTCAAAGGGCGGGCTGTGTATCAACCCATGGGAATATGAGCCACACGAGTTGGAACTGATCACGCGCCGTTTTGCCTATGAGCTGATCAAGCGCGACCTGATCAACCCCAGCCAAAACGTGCCTGCACCCGACATGGGCACCGGGGAACGCGAGATGGCGTGGATTGCGGACCAGTACAAACGCATGCACACAACAGACATCAACGGCAATGCCTGTGTAACCGGTAAGCCATTGAATGCAGGGGGGATTGCCGGGCGGGTGGAGGCCACGGGACGCGGGGTTCAATACGCGTTGCGGGCGTTTTTCCGCGATGATGAGGGCAAGCGCAAGGCGGGGCTGACCGGGGATCTGGACGGCAAACGCGTCATCGTGCAGGGCTTGGGGAATGTGGGATATCACGCCGCCAAATTCCTTGGTGAAGAAGACGGCTGCCGGATTATCGGCATTATCGAACGCGATGGCGGTCTTTTTAACCCCGAGGGTCTGGATGTCGAAAAGATACGCGACTGGATCGCCAAGCATGGGGGTATCGCTGGGTATTCGGACAGGCACGCCACCAAGGACGGTGCGAAAATTCTTGAAGAAGACTGCGATATCCTGATCCCGGCAGCTCTTGAGGGGGTCATCAATCTTGAAAATGCCGACCGGATCAAAGCGCCCTTGATCATAGAAGCCGCCAATGGTCCGGTCACGGCGGGTGCAGATCAGGTCCTGCGGGATAAAGGCTGCGTCATGATCCCCGACATGTATGCCAACGCCGGGGGCGTGACGGTCAGCTATTTTGAATGGGTCAAGAACCTCAGCCACATTCGGTTTGGACGCATGCAACGCCGTCAGGAAGAATCGCGCCACCAGCTTTTGATCAACGAACTGGAGCGTCTGAGCTCGGATTCCGGGATCGGTTGGGAATTAAGCCCCGATTTCAAACGTAAATATCTGCAGGGCGCAGGCGAGCTTGAACTTGTACGCTCTGGTCTCGATGACACAATGCGCATCGCCTATCAGTCGATGGCAGAAGTCTGGCATAACCGTCACGATGTCGAGGATTTGCGCACAGCCGCCTACCTTGTGGCCATCGGCAAGGTGGCGGCGAGCTATCAGGCGAAAGGTTTGTAAAGCGACCAGCGGGCACGGGCACACTATGGCCCTGCGCCTGTCTGCGCGGTGTGGCCGCGACCGAGCCCGTCGCGAAGTGCCGCGTTGCAGGCGCGCTTGTGCGCAAAAAGGCCCCGCTGCGCGCTACGGTCGCGTGGGAATAGCACAGCAGCACACTGGACTTTCCACGCGTGGCTCCGGATACTCAGCACATGAGTCTGCCCCCCGGTTTCCTTGATGAATTGCGCACCCGTTCAAGCCTGACCTCCGTTGTCGGGCGCAAAGTGACGTGGGACATGCGCAAGTCCAATCAGGCCAAAGGCGACATGTGGGCGCCTTGCCCATTCCATCAGGAAAAAACCGCTTCTTTTCATGTGGATGACCGGAAAGGGTTTTATCATTGCTTTGGCTGCCATGCCAAAGGCGATGCCATAACCTTTGTGCGGGAAACCGAAAACGTAGGCTTCATGGAGGCTGTTGAAATACTGGCCCAAGAGGCGGGCATGCAACTGCCTGAACGCGACCCGCAGGCCAAGGAAAAATCAGACCGGCGCGCGCAGGTCGCAGATGTGATGGAACAGGCCGTTCGGTTTTTCCGGTTGCAGATCAAGACCGCGGCAGCGTCCGAGGCGCGCGATTACATCACGCGGCGTGGTCTGGACGAAACCGCACTGGAGCGGTGGGAGATCGGCTATGCGCCGGATGCCTGGCAGGCTTTGTGGGATCACCTGAAAAGCAAGGAAATTCCAGACGATCTGATACTCGATGCGGGCCTTGCAAAGCCGTCATCGCGCGGGGGGAGGCCCTATGACACATTTCGCGGGCGGATCATCTTTCCAATCCGTGACGCGCGCGGTCGTGCGATTGCCTTTGGGGGCCGTGCCATGGACCCCGAGGACAAGGCGAAATATCTGAACTCGCCCGAAACACTGCTTTTCGACAAAGGGGCGACGCTGTTCAACCATGGTCCTGCGCGCACGGCTGCGGGGCGGGGCCTGCCCTTGGTGGTGGCCGAAGGCTACATGGACGTGATTGCCCTTGCAGAACATGGATTTGAGGCGGCAGTGGCCCCCTTGGGCACGGCGGTGACAGAGACGCAGTTGCAAATGTTGTGGCGCATTTCGCCGGAGCCGATCATTGCCCTTGACGGCGATACCGCAGGTCTGCGCGCGGCGATGCGGCTGATTGATCTGGCGTTGCCCTTGCTTGTTGCCGGTCAGTCCCTGCGCTTTGCCCTGATGCCGGACGGGCAGGATCCGGATGACGTGTTGCGCGCGGGCGGGGCGGGTGCTTTGCAAAAAATCATCGATGCCGCGCAGCCTATGGCGCAGCTCTTGTGGCAACGTGAAACCGAAGGACGGGTTTTTGACAGCCCGGAACGCAAGGCGGCGCTGGAAAAAGCGTTGCGCGACAAGACGGCGCTGATCAAAGATCCCAGCATCCGAAGCCACTATGAAAAGGAACTGCGAAACCAGCAATGGAACCTCTTTCGGCCCAACGACGGGGGGCGCCGGCAACAGCCCAAGCGCGCGCGGGCCATGCAGGTGTCCAAAACCTCGGAACTGGCGCGCTATGACGGGCGGGACGCCGACATCCAGCTTCAGGAACGGATCATTCTGGCGGGCCTTTTGCGGCATCCGCAGTTGATTGAAAAATACGAAAGCGAGCTTGAGCGGCTCAAATGCGATGATCCCTTTCTGCGCGATGTGCTGGATGCCTTTTTGGCGCAGGGCGGCAGCAGGTCTGATGTCGCCGCCAAAATGGATCATCTGTTTGGCGCGGACCTGCTTGAAAAACTGATTGGTCGGGGCCATTTGTTCGTGAACCCGCTGGATCGTGTGCTGGCCGACCCTGAAAAGGCACGCCACGAAATAGAGCATAAACTGTCACGGTTGAATGCTTTGTCAGGCCTGCGTCAGGAGACAAAAGAAGCCGAGGAGGATTTGGATGGTGACGCCGATGAGGGGCTGACATGGCGTCTTGGCGAAGCGGCCCGCGCGGCTGCAAAAGCGGTGAGAAATACGGATGAAGACAAGGCCGAATACGAGATCGGAGCGAACGGTGCGCGAATCAGTCGTGACGAGCAAAACGCCCTGAATGCGCTGTTGCGCACAATAAAGCAGGAAAAACCGCTTGGTTAACCATTTTTGAAGGCGATATCTGTCAAAAACAGAGGTTAGCTGCTGGAAGAATCGTAAATAACACTAGATGATTCTAGAGTGATTCGAGCGAACGAATCGGTTGACCGTTGAGGAGCACATCATGGCTGCGAAAGACACAAACGAAGACGCGAAACCAGACGACCAGGAATCGGGTCATTCGCTCGACATGAGCCAGGCTGCGGTCAAGAAGATGATCGCTGAGGCGCGCGAGAAAGGCTATATCACTTACGATCAGTTGAATACAGTGCTGCCGCCGGATCAGGTCAGTTCCGAACAGATTGAAGATGTGATGTCGATGCTCTCTGAGATGGGCATCAACATCATCGAGGATGAAGAAGCCGAGGAAGAAGAGGCCAAGGGTTCCACCGAACTTGCCACAACCGAAAGTGCGCGCGAAGTCGCCCTGTCGAGCGGGACGGGCGAAAAGCTTGACCGGACGGACGACCCTGTGCGGATGTACCTGCGCGAAATGGGGTCTGTTGAGCTTTTGAGCCGTGAAGGCGAGATTGCGATCGCCAAGCGCATTGAGGCGGGCCGCAACACCATGATCGCCGGGCTGTGCGAAAGCCCGCTGACCTTTCAGGCGATTACCATCTGGCGCGATGAACTTCTCTCCGAGGACATTTTGCTGCGCGATGTGATCGACCTTGAGGCGACCTTCGGTAACCAGATGGACGAAGAGGGCGCTGTCGATGAGCCGGTGGTTGCCACGGGCGAGCCTGCCGCCGCCAAGGAAGAGGAAAGTCCGGAGCTTGATGCGGACGGAAACCCGATTGCACGCGAAGACGACGACGATGAGGATGATCAGGCGAACATGAGCCTCGCGGCGATGGAAGCCGCGCTGAAACCTCAGGTTCTCGAAGCGCTGGACATCATTGCCGACGATTACGTCAAACTGTCGGAGATGCAGGACAGCCGCCTGTCTGCCACGCTGAACGAAGACGGCAGTTTTACCGAAGGGGATGAGGCGCTTTACCAAAAGTTGCGTGCTGAAATTGTATTGCTGGTCAATGAGTTGCACCTGCATAACAATCGTATCGAGGCCTTGATTGATCAGCTCTACGGTATCAATCGCCGGATCATGCAGATCGACAGTTCCATGGTGAAACTTGCCGATCAGGCGCGCATCAACCGCCGTGAGTTTGTCGAAGCGTACCGTGGCTATGAGCTTGACCCCAGCTGGATGGAGCGGATGGCCGAAAAGCCCGGTCGCGGCTGGCAGATGTTCATTGAACGCTCCACCGACAAGGCAGAGCAGTTGCGGGCCGACATGGCGCAGGTGGGCCAATATGTCGGGCTCGATATCTCCGAATTCCGCCGCATCGTCCAGCAAGTGCAAAAAGGCGAAAAAGAAGCGCGGCAAGCCAAGAAGGAAATGGTCGAAGCGAACCTGAGGCTCGTGATTTCCATCGCCAAAAAATATACCAACCGTGGTCTGCAATTCCTTGATCTTATTCAGGAAGGCAACATTGGTCTCATGAAAGCGGTAGACAAGTTCGAATACCGCCGGGGTTACAAGTTCTCGACCTATGCAACATGGTGGATCCGGCAGGCCATCACACGCTCCATCGCGGATCAGGCGCGCACCATCCGTATTCCGGTTCATATGATCGAGACGATCAACAAACTGGTCCGCACAGGGCGCCAGATGCTGCACGAGATTGGCCGCGAACCAACACCTGAAGAACTGGCTGAAAAGCTGCAAATGCCTTTGGAAAAAGTTCGCAAGGTGATGAAAATCGCCAAGGAGCCGATATCTCTTGAGACACCGATTGGCGACGAGGAAGACAGCCAGCTGGGTGACTTCATCGAGGACAAGAATGCCGTTCTGCCGCTGGATTCAGCCATTCAGGAGAACCTGAAGGAAACGACGACCCGCGTGCTTGCCTCGCTCACGCCGCGCGAGGAACGCGTGCTGCGCATGCGCTTCGGCATCGGTATGAATACCGACCACACGCTTGAAGAGGTGGGCCAACAGTTCAGCGTGACCCGCGAACGTATCCGCCAGATCGAAGCGAAGGCGCTGCGCAAGCTTAAGCATCCCTCGCGGAGCCGCAAGCTGCGGAGTTTCCTAGATCAATAATGCCTACGAACCGCGAATGGGCCGCTAAAATCCTTGAGCAGTTTGTTCTTGGCGCAAGCGAGGGGCGAATTGTTTGGACCTATGGAGACATGGCGACCGCTATTGGAAGACCGGGTGAGCACAGGCTTTTGGGTGGGCCGCTCGACGAACTTCGCAAATATTGTCAGGATCTTGAGCTGCCGGACCTTGCTACTGTTGTGGTCTCAAAAGAGTCGCTTATTGATGGGCGGATCGAACCCTCGAAGCAAGCCTTTGACAAATACGACGGCTGGCCGCAACTGCGTCGCGAGCAAGCAAAGGTGTTTAACTTTGACTGGTCAACAGTGGAGCTTTCTTGACCGCTTCTCTTGTCACCTACCATAACATTCTGGCCGACCGGGGCTCAAAGTATTCCGTTTCGGGAGGAGCGGCGACGAGCAAGGCAGAGGCTCTGGCACTTGTCAAATGCCTCAAGCGTACCAAGAAATTCGCCAAGGCGACCCATAACACATGGGCTGTGATCACCGAAGACGGGCCCATCAAGAATGACGACGGTGAGGCGGGGGCGGGCATGGTCATCGTGCGTATGCTGGAGCGCGCAGAGGTAAAAAACCATGTGATCATCGTCACACGCTGGTTCGGGGGGACGCATTTGGGGGGCGACCGCTTTCGCCGGGTGCAAGACTGCGTTACTTACTATCTCAACGAAATGTGAGGGTAGGACATGTCATTTCTTAAAAAACTCTTTGGAGGCGGGAGCGAGACACCGCCCGCGAAAACCGAAAGTGAAGATTACGAAGGCTACCGCATCACCGTGACGCCCATTGCGGAAGGTACAAGCTACCGCGTGGCGGCGACCATCGAAAAAGAAATCGACGGTGAGACCAAGGAGCACAAGCTCATTCGGGCTGATACGGTGCAAGGAAAAGACGAGGCAGAGGCCGCGAGTTTACGCAAGGCCAAGCAAGTGATCGACGAACAGGGCGATAGAATTTTCCGGTGATCTGTCTGTAATGTATAACGTGCTTTCCATGCGGACGAGCGGTCCGGGTCTTTATGAATTCACGGATCAGGTGGCAGCTTGGCTGGAGGGGCAGGGGGATGGATTGCTGACCCTGATGGTGCGCCATACCTCCGCTTCTTTGCTCATTCAGGAAAACGCAGACCCGGATGTGCAAACCGACCTCAATGCGTTTTTCGCTAGGTTGGTGCCGCCGGGCAGTCATCCGTCGATGCAATATCTGACCCATACGCTTGAGGGGCCGGACGATATGCCTGCCCATATCAAGGCTGCGCTGATGCCGGTCAGCCTGTCTGTTCCGGTGAATGCGGGGCGCATGGTGCTGGGCACGTGGCAAGGGATCTACCTTGTTGAACATCGCGATCGCCCGCATCACCGGCAGATTGCAGCGCACTTCCGCCCGGATGTGTGACCTCGCTGCGCTACCAGATATTGCGCTGCATTTCCCTACTACCCAAAACTTAGGCGCTCCCCTATAAGTGTGGATAAGTGGGGCGGTGATCCCACAAAAGAGGCAGAAAACTGGAAGAGGGGGACGGCCCATGCGCTGCCCGTTTTGCGGAAATATTGACACTCAGGTGAAAGACAGCCGTCCAGCCGAGGATCACGTATCGATCCGGCGAAGACGCTTTTGCCCTGCATGCGGCGGACGCTTCACCACCTACGAACGCGTACAGTTACGTGATCTAGTGGTGATAAAATCCACCGGCAAGCGCGAGGATTTCGACCGCGACAAGCTGGAACGCTCGATCCGTATCTCGATGCAGAAACGCCCGATTGAGCCGGACCGGATTGATCAGATGATTTCCGGCATCGTGCGGCGGCTTGAAAGTATGGGCGAGACCGACATCCAGTCAAAGACTATTGGCGAGATCGTGATGGAGGCGCTGGCGCGTATCGACACGGTTGCCTACGTCCGTTTTGCGAGCGTTTACAAGAACTTCCAGGCCGCAGATGATTTTGATAAATTCGTCAGTGAATTGCGCCCGGAAGTCACCCGGGACGAGTGAGCGCGGGCACGCGCCATATGGCGCATGCGCTGTGTCTGGGGCGGCGAGGCATGGGCCAGACGGCCCCTAATCCTGCTGTCGGCTGCGTTATCGTAAAAGGTGGGCGCGTTGTGGGCCGTGGATGGACGCAGCCCGGCGGCAGGCCCCATGCCGAAGTGATGGCTTTGAAACAAGCCGGGGAGGCGGTGCGCGGCGCTGATGTCTATGTCACGCTGGAGCCTTGCGCGCATCACGGCAAAACAGGGCCTTGCGCTGAGGCGCTTGCCCGCGCCGGGGTCGCCCGCGTTGTTGTGGCGGTGCGCGACCCTGATCCGCGGGTCAACGGGCGTGGCATTGACCTTTTGCAAGCGCATGGCATTGCTGTCGAGGTGGGGATGCTTGAGGCCGAAGCCTTGGCCGATCATGCGGGGTTTATCGCGCGTGTCACCTTGGGGCGACCGCGCGTCACGCTGAAACTGGCCAGCAGTTTTGACGGTCGCATCGCGACCGGCACAGGGGAAAGCCAGTGGATCACCGGGCCATTGGCGCGCCGTGCGGTCCATGCGCAGCGGGCCCGGCACGATGCTGTGATGGTGGGCGGCGGGACGGCCCGCAAGGATGATCCTGCCCTGACGGTGCGCGGTCTTGGAATGTCGCGGCAACCGCAGCGCGTAGTTGTCAGCCGACGGCTTGATATCCCATTGATGAGCAAACTTGCGGTCACAGCGCAGGATGTTCCGGTTGTGCTGTGCCATGGTTCGGATGCAGACCGCGCCTTGATGCAGACGTGGCGCGACCTTGGCGCAACGCTGGTGGAATGCCAGACACACGGCGGACAGCTTGATCCGGCAAGCGTTCTGGCGCGGCTCGCAGAGCAGGGGATCAACCGGGTGTTTTGCGAAGGTGGCAGTGCCTTGGCGGCATCGCTTCTTGAGGCGGATTTGGTGGATGATCTGGTCGGCTTCACAGCGGGTCTTGCAATCGGTGCCGAAGGGTTGCCCTCGATTGGTGCGCTGGGCCTTGACCGGCTACAACAAGCACCGCGTTTTACCCTGATGGAGGTGAGCCATTCAGGCGGCGATATCGTGCATGTCTGGCAGCGGGACAGGCGCTAACGGCGCGGTCGCCACAGATGCGCTTGCGATGCAAAAAGGCCCTGCAGTTTTGCCAAAAGACGGTTACGCACCCCCCTTGGTGTCGACTGACCCGAGGCTAATCGGTGGATCACCACCTCAACCGGGCAAGCGTCCCCGGTCACGGGATCAACATAGCGCGGGTAGTCAATCAAGGCCGCATGCACCAACCCTTCAAGCGTGGGCCGCGCATGTCGGCGTGGCGGAATGGGGCCGTGGTCTTCGGTCAGGCCCCAGCCTGCATAAAACGGAACGCCCAGGGTCACGACGTTCTTGCCTTGGATCAACGCCTCAAAACCCAAAAGGGAGGTGATCGTCCAGACTTCATCCACCTGTTCGAGCCAATGCGTGGCATCGCCTGCGGGCAGCACCACGTCCGCCAGAGTATCCGCGCCCTGACCGCCCTCGCGCAGTCCGGCGACCACATCCGGATGTGGTTTGAACAACACCGTGGCGTTCGGTTGCGCCGCGCTCGCGGCCTCCATCAACGCGAGGTTTGTGCGCACATCGGTGCTGCCCGCTTTGACGGATGCATCGTCTTCCACCTGTCCCACAACCAGTATGGTCTCGCCTTCAAAGGCGGGGGCTGTAGATTTTGGCAGATTGTATTTGCTGACATGTGTGCGGCGCAACGACTTGATCAGCGCGGCGGCGCGGGCATGCTGATCTGGGCGCAACGCTGCGCGCTGGGTGATCAACTGCTCTAACCGGCTGGGGCTATGCGGATCGTAGTAGATGCCCAGATCGTCCAACACCAGCGACAGGGGCGGCACCAGCTCTGCGCCCAGCCCCCGAGAGCGGATAAAGCCATCCTCGACACGGGTCGCACCCTCATGATCGGGCGTGGCCCGGCTGGCCCAGACCATCCATGGTTGATGTTTGGTGCGCGCCTTTGCTGGATTGTTTTGAAAGATCATAGGCCTGTGCGAGCCGAAAAACTGCTGCAAATGCCTGCGTTTCCACAGGCTCATGCCGGAGGCTGTCCAACCCTTCCGATCGTCGCGCCATTGTCGGGTGATTGCGGCCTGCACCTGAAGCGCGTCTTCAAACTGGCAGAGCCTGTCGCGAAAGGGATCGTACCACTTTGGATACAGCAGAACCGCCCCTGCAAAAAGCTGTGCGCGGGTCAGTCTGCGCTGCCTGCGCTGCACGGGAAAGGCGTCCTGCGTCAGGCCCCATCCGGCATAGAACGGCTGGCCAAAAACATGCGGTTTGTGACCGGCAAAGATGGCTTCGAACCCAAGTTGTGACGAGACGGTGTAGACGGCCACGGCCCCCTCAAACAAAACCCATGGGCTGATGTCAGAGCTTTCCAGCGTCACTGTCGCTGACAGGTCGCCTGCGCGAAAGTACCCGGTCTTGTCTCCACGGATTACGGCGGGATGCGTCTTGATGATCACCCGCGCGCCGGGGTTTTGCTCCTGAGCGACAAAGAGCATTTCCAAAAATCGGTTGCGATCTGCGCCAGATGCAGTGACGGACGCGTCGCCTTCGGTCTGGTCGAGGATCAGCACATACCCCGGCGCAGGGGGGCAGCGCGTGGGATCAACCGCGCTGTATTTGGTCAGATGCGCTTCTTTCAGGCGTTCAATTGCATCTTTGGCCCGGTTGAGCAGAGCGGTATCGTCAAGGGGGTGTGAGGCCAGCAGCGTTTCAAGGTCTGAGGGCTGTGCCGGATCGTAATGCACCCCGCGGTGGTCAATGGTTAACCCAAGCGGCGGCTCACCCTTGCCGGGATGGAGGGAGCGGAGCCAGGCATCCTCGACCCGTATCACAGGGCTGTCTTGCCGCTGCGCCATGTGTTCGCCCCGGTGGGCGGTCGGGCTCATGCCCCAAACGCCCACAAGGTCACCGTCACCGGGCAGCCCGATCCGGATGTCATAACCTGCGTGGTGCAGGATGCGCTTTACACGAGATTGGGTCAGAAATCCGCCATTATACACGTAAAGCCGCCGCTTTTGGTCAAAGACGGCGGCTTCAGGTGATGTTGGCGGGGCGGACATGCGTCCGCGTTCAGTTGACCAGCTGGTCGATTGATGCGGCGGGGCCGACAAGCGATCCAAAGAAGGCGGACACCGCTTTGTTCCATTGTGCGGCGGGCGCTTCGGTCACATAAAGCGTGTCGCCATCGCGCACGACGAAATCGCGCGCGGTGAAAAGCCCGTTGGGTTCGGTCAGATCCAGCACGTAGATTAACCTTTGCGCCCCGATCAGATCGCGGCGTCCCATAACGGAATTTGCGACCGCAGCGGATTCGTTGCGCATGATGAAAACGCCGGTGGGGTCGGAGGTTGCGGACACCAATCCACCCACCTGCGCAATTGCTTCCAGCGCGGACAGGTTTTGAGACTGGAACGACACGCGGGCCTGCGAGCCGGTCGCACCAAGTGCGATGAAAGAGCGCGTGTCTTCTTCGACGAGAATTCTGTCGCCGGCGCGCAGGGCGATGTCCAATTCGGGATGGGTGTAGAGGTCCTGAACCCAGACACGGCTGCGGTCGTTGCCGCGGGTCACTGTGATCTGGGCAACCTCGGGTTCAATCGTGACGCCCCCGGCGCGCGCCAGCATTTTGGACAGCGTGCGCGTGGGTCTCTGGATCGGGTAAACGCCTTGCGCGCCAACTGCACCGACTAGCGAAACGGTTGACCCGTCGCCTGCTTCGCGCCGTACTTCGACCTGCGGGTCCGGCGTCTGCAGTTCCAGCCGTTCCGTAATCAGCCGCCGGATTGCTTCGGGCGTGTTGCCCGACGCACGAATGCGACCGGCATAGGGGACAAAGATAAAGCCTTCGCCATCCACCTGAACGCTTTCGAGCAGGGTGGCATTCTGCGCCTCTGCGGCAAGCAGGCCGTCATCGACGTTTTCCCAAATGGTCAGACCAAGGATATCACCGGGTTGAATGGTGTCAGACCCAATCTGTGATGCGTTCAGAAACTCTTCGCTGAAGCCAAGGGCAGGTGCAACCGCCGTGGCACGTGTGACACGGTCGTTTACGGATATCACAAAGGCGTCACCCTCGCGTTGCACGGAACCACTGTAGATTTGCTTTTTGTTGGGCCCGACCTTGGGAAGGGCACAGGCCGACAGAACGGCAAAGGCCGCCAAAAACGCGATGGGGGTGACCCACCCAATCCGAAAAAGTGTCACTGCGCGGTCTCCTCGACCTTATCTGAGCCTGCCTCAAGAACAGAATGCATCGGTTTTCCGACATCACTACAGGACAGAGTAGCGCGCAGTGTCTGAAAAATCCAAGAGATTAGAGGGATTTGCCTAGCTTACAGTCGCGTACTGTTGCGTATCAGTCGCGTTTTGTGGCAGTTTTCGCGTATCGAACAGCATCATGTCGGTGACGCAGCGGACGATTTGCTGGCGTCCCGGTCGGGTATAATAACCGCCCGGTATCTGGCTGGTATGAAGCAAATAATCCCGAAAATGCGCATAGGCGCGTTTGTCCGGTGGTTGCGGATTTGCAAAAAACGCCGCAAGCGCCTGATTAGAGACAAGCTCAGGCTTATCATACACGGCTGTCCCCAATGCCCGCAATGGTATCCCACGCCAGAGCGCCTGCTGACCTGCTGTGGAATTCACAGTCACAGCAGAGGCCGCGACATCCAGCAAGCGCGCAAGCTTTCCGCCACGGACAAAATGCACCCGCGCTGCAAGTCCCTTGGCGCGCGCCAGACGGCGAATATCCTTTTTTAAAGGGGTGCGCCCGTCTTCAAGCGGGTGGGCTTTGAACACCAGATGGTGGTGTGAGGGCGCACCCTTGGCAAAGGTGCTGAGCACCAGATCCAGAAACTCTGCCTGAGACTTAAACGGGCCGTGATCCCGGAAGGACGCATCATGCGCCAGTTGCAACAGGGCAAGGTGGAAGGGAAAGCTCCCGTTTTTGATGCGCCGGGTCGCTAGGTGTCTTTCGACCGCATGCACGGGGAGGAGTAGATACCGAATGAAATGTAGTACAAATTCCCGGCGTACGCACAATGATCTGTGCGGGCGAAAAGATGGATACCGCTGGTTCCAGAGCATCACAAACCAATGATAAAGCGCGCCATAAAAGATGTGTTGGCGGGTGTCGCCCCAATGGCAGGGCGGGACCGGCGGGTTAAGGCGCGGATGTGTCATGGCGTCGTGCATCTGGCGAATATCCATGTTGCGGATCGCCGAATACCCGTTGGCGCCGTTTTTTTCGTAGGTGACCCAGTAAGGCCGCAGATACCCCTCTTCGAACACATGGCAGGTGATACTGTGCTGCTTAGCAATCGTCTTGGCGGCGTCGTGCATCCAGCGTGTGTCACCATAAAGCACAATGTCGGTCACGGACTTTTCCGCGATCAACTGCCGCAGAAAGTCTTGCCAGTCGTCCTGGTTACCACGAAACGGGATATAGCTTTTCCACCGCGGCCAGAACACCGCATCTGCCGTGTTGAAGCCAACACGCAGGCATGTCGCACCGCATGCTTCTAACGCACGGCCCAGCGTGGAGAAAAACGGGCCATGCGGGCCTTGCAAGAACAAAAAGACACGGGCCTTTCCGCCGCGTGGCGTCAGTGCGGGTTCGATCGTGCCGATGATGTTCGCAGGGGAGTCCATGATCTCTTATGGCACCGGGGTAAAACACTGGCAATTCATTGGTCTTGTCACGCGGCTGAGGTATCTCTAGGTGAACGCTATTACAGATGGAGTGAACAAAGTGTTTACGGGAATCGTTACGGATGTCGGCACAATCACCGAGCTTGCGCAGGAGGGGGACCTCCGCGTGCGGATTGCCACATCATATGACACGGCCGGGATCGACATTGGCGCGTCCATCGCCTCGGACGGGGTGTGTCTGACGGTCGTGGCGCTGGGCGACAGCTGGTACGAGGTGCAGGTCAGCGCAGAAACTGTCAACAAGACCAACCTCAGGGACTGGGCTGTTGGCAAGCGGGTCAATCTGGAGCGTGCGCTGCGGGTCGGTGACGAACTTGGCGGCCATATCGTCTCCGGACACGTGGACGGTGTAGCACAGGTTGTGTCGGTCATGGACGAAGGCGACAGCACCCGCGTTGTGTTGCGCGCGCCGGATGACTTTGCGAAGTTTATCGCCCCTAAAGGCTCTGTTGCGCTGAACGGGACATCCTTGACGGTGAACGAAGTGGAAGGGCGCGATTTCGGCATCAACTTCATTCCGCACACCAAGGAGGTGACCACATGGGGCGATGTGGCGCAGGGCGACCACGTCAACCTTGAAATCGACACGCTGGCACGGTACGTCGCGCGCCTGACGGAAATGTCGCCGCACTGATCGCGGCACCGCAAACACCGGCTCAGGGCATCTACCTCCCCTGAGCAATGACGAGAAAGGCAGGACGCAGATGAGCTACGCGACCCCGGGACCGATTGAACAGGACCTCGCGACCAGCATTTCTCCGATCATGGAGATTATCGACGAGGCGCGCGCCGGACGCATGTTCATTCTGGTCGATCATGAGGACCGCGAGAACGAGGGTGATCTTGTTATACCCGCGCAGTTTGCGGATGCGGATGCGGTCAACTTCATGGCGACCTACGGGCGAGGCCTGATCTGTTTGCCGATGACGAATGCGCGGATCAATGCGCTGGGCTTGCCGATGATGGCGGTCAATAACTCGTCCCGGCACGAGACCGCCTTCACCGTCTCTATCGAGGCGCGCGAAGGGGTGAGCACGGGCATCTCAGCGGGCGACCGCGCGCTGACAGTCGCGACGGCGATTGATGAGGATAAAGGCGCGGCAGACATTGCCACGCCGGGCCACGTCTTTCCCCTGCGCGCCCGGGATGGCGGTGTGTTGGTGCGCGCAGGTCACACAGAGGCGGCAGTGGATATCAGCCGCCTGGCCGGTCTGCACCCATCGGGTGTGATTTGTGAAATCATGAAACCGGACGGCAGCATGGCCAGATTGCCCGACCTTGTGAGCTTTGCGTCAGAGCATGGTTTGAAGATCGGCACGATCAGCGACCTGATCGCCTACCGGCACAAACACGACAATCTGTTGCGCGAACGCGAGGCGCGTCTGGTCAACTCCGAATATGGTGGCGAATGGCACATGCGCATCTTTGCCGACCAGATCAGCGGAACGGACCATGTAGTGCTGTCAAAGGGCGACATCAGCACGCCAGAGCCTGTGTTGGTGCGCACCCATGCGCTCAATGCCTTGGAAGACGTGCTGGCGCTGGGGCCCAGCCCGGTGGATGAGTTGCCGCGCGCCATGAAGATCATCGCCGAAGAAGGGCGCGGTGCGGTGCTGCTTTTTCGTGAACCCGACCCGAAGCTGCGCCTTGATGACGACGACGAAGAAGGCCCGCGCACGATCAAACGCACAGGCACCGGTGCACAGATCATGTCCACCATGGGGCTGCGCGATCTGATTTTGCTGACCGACAGCCCGCAAACCAAATATTTGGGTCTTGAGGCCTATAATCTGTCTATCGTGGGCACGCGCCCCATTACCAAGGAATAAACCCCTATGGCCTCCGCCTCTGATCACTACGTTCTACCGCGCTCGACGTTTGACAAACCGGTCAAGATTTTGATCGTGGTCTCCCCCTACTACAAAAGCGTGGCCGACAATCTGATTGCCGGTGCGCAGGCCGAGCTGGAAGCCGCAGGCGCTACATGGGAGGTCGTGGAAATGCCCGGCGCGCTGGAGATCCCGACAGCCATCGGTGTGTCCGACCGGCGATCAACCTTTGACGGGTACGTGGCGTTGGGCTGTGTCATCCGCGGTGAAACCACGCACTACGAGACTGTGTGCAACGACAGCAGCCGCGCGCTGCAACTGTTGGGCCTGCAGGGGCTTTGCATCGGCAATGGCATCCTGACGGTCGAGACGCGGGCCCAAGCGGAAGTGCGCGCAGACCCCGCCGGGCAGAACAAGGGCGGGGGGGCTGCGGCGGCTGCGCTGCATCTTGTCGCACTGTCGCGGCGCTGGGGGGCGCAATCGAAAGGCATCGGCTTCAAACCGGCAACGGCATCAGATGAGCGTGGGTAACAATGTTATGAGTGCGGTTCACGGCAATATCTCTGGCAACCAGCGCCGCAAAATGCGATCGGCGGCGCGCTTTTATGCAACGCAGGCGCTGTTCCAGATGGAGCATAGCAATCAGACGGTCGAAGTGGTGGAGCGTGAATTCCTCGACCACCGGTTTGGGGCGGTATATGAAGGCGCAGAGATGCAGGACGGCGATATGGACCTGTTTGCGCGCTTGCTGGATCAGGCGGTAAACCATCAGGCCGCCATTGACCAATCGACCGACAGGGCGTTGGTTGCGCGGTGGCCCATTGCGCGCATCGACCCCACGCTGCGCGCGTTGTTTCGTGCCGCTGGAGCAGAGCTTGGGGATCAAAACACTCCACCTAAAGTTATTATTTCAGAGTATGTTGACGTGGCCCGCGCGTTCTTTCCCGAAGGCAAGGAAAGCAAGTTCGTCAACGCGGTGCTGGATCACATGGCAAGAGAGCTGCGCCCCGAGGCCTTTTGAGGCCTTGATGCTATGCGCGAGCCTTCTAAGTTCGCAGTAAAAGGAGCACTGCAATGCCGCGCGTCGTCCGACTGTATATAACAAGTGCTATTTTGGGCTTTGTCATCGCCGGCGTATTCGTTGGTCTGGTCATCGCCTTCAATGTCGTCAATCTGCGACACCTGATCTTTACCTCTGATGTGGGGTGGATCGCGGTATTTGTGTTTTGGGTGCTGAACGGCATTGTTTTTTCAGGTGTTCAGTTTGGCTATTCGATCATGCAGCTGGCGTCCGACGACGACCCCCGGTAGCCGGGCAGCGGTGTAAACGAAACCTCAATTTATCCATGCCAAAATGCCACAAGGATGGAATTCGCCTCTGGACATTCGCGAAGAAAATGCCATCTTTAGACTCAAAGGAGAGCAAAATGATCGACTTCATTCTTCGCTTTATTCGCCAAGTGACTGCACAGACACAGCAAGAAGAGCTGCTTATCCCTGTGAGGGTCGAAGAGAAAAAACGCCCCTTCTGCCACCGCTGAAGGGCGCGACGTTTGGTGAGTGTGACAGGACCACTATAACCGTTTGGTTCTTGCTCCCGAGGACCTGTATATACAGGTGGGCGCCAGGTAAACAGGCCACGGCCTGAACAGAGCCAGCTCCCTCGGATTTGCTTAAGGCCACCGGAACGTAACCGATTACGAGAAAAGCAGTACCTGCCACACAGTGCATGTAGAAGCTGACCTTCCTGAAAACAAGCGGCTTTTCAAAAACCGCCGCATTTAATCTTGCCAGATGTTCTCTTTATGTTCATGCTAAGGCATGATTGGCAGTACCCTTCAAAATAACTCGCCCGGTTTATCACCGGGGCAGAAACTGGCCCGAGGGACTGCGCGCCTGCTGCGGGATCTCGGCTTGGAAACGCTGGAGGAATACGTCCCGGAAAAAGGGCTGCGGGTCGATTTGATTGCGCTTGGTTCAAAATCCGAAATCTGGATTGTCGAGTGTAAGTCGTCCCGTGCTGATTTCATGACGGATCAGAAGTGGCAGTCCTACACAGACTGGTGTGATCGCTATTTCTGGGCCGTTGATTCCGATTTTCCTACAGACCTGCTGCCTCAAGCCTCCGGTCTGATCATTGCCGATGAATACGATGCAGAAATCGTCAGAATGCCCGCCGAAGCGAAACTGAATGCGGCACGGCGCAAGAAAATTGTGCACGGGTTTGCGCGGGTTGCTGCACGTCGGTTACTGGATTTGAGGGACCCGGCGATGCGGGGCTAGCTGCGGGGGCCTTTACCCGCTTCACTGGCGCGCCGCGCCCGGCCTGCTGCTGCTGTGATCTCGTCCGCGATTTCTTCGGCGTCGTCTGGCGCAAAATCCATGGGGATTTCAACGTCGCCTGACTCCACGTAAATGCGCACCATCCCTTTGTCGGTTGGCCCGATTTGCAGACTTGCTTCCGTATCGGATTCTTTGTTGATGCTCATCCCAGACGCCTCTCTGTCTAAACCCGCGCAGGGGTAGCTTCTGCACCGTTGAATATCAAGACTGTCACGGAGCATAATGCAGGATGGACACGGCGCACATTCGTTCTTTTGTCGCGGCAGACAAGGCATGGCTGGTTGAAGAGCACCAGCGCCTCTATGCCCGCGACGAAGGATTTGATCGCACATTTGGCGCGTTGGTTTCAGACATCCTTGATGATTTCCTTTTGTCCCATGATCCATCCGCAGAAGCAGGCTGGATTGTTGAGCAAGACGGCACGCGCGTAGGGTCGATTTTCTGTGTGCGGTTAACCGAAAGGGCCGCAAAACTGCGCTTGTTTTTGCTTGTCCCGGAGGCGCGCGGGCAGGGGCTTGGGGCCAGAATGCTCAAGCATTGTATGTCATTTGCGCGCGACAAAGGCTATCAAATCATGCAGCTTTGGACCCATGAAAGTCATGCCGCAGCCTGCGCCTTGTACCAAAAGCATGGTTGGACATTGATATCGTCAAAACCGGTCGTTTCTTTTGGTCAAAACCTCATTGAACAAAGCTGGCAAACCGAACTTTAGCAAAGTGGAAGAAGCTGCAAAGAGCGTCTTAAGGCCCTTGCATTCTGCCCCGCTAAAAGCTACACCGACGCCCGTGCCGCCTTAGCTCAGTTGGTTAGAGCGCCTGATTGTGGATCAGGAGGTCCCCCGTTCAAGCCGGGGAGGTGGTACCACTAAAATCAATCCTTTACCTGCTGTCTTGCAGGCCAAATGGTGTCGCCAAACGGCGTTCATTTGTTTGGCGTGATCTTGACTGTCTGCCGCAACGCACCCGTTACCCTGTCAAAAATCAGGATTTCATCTGCATCTGTGGTGACGGCAAACCAATTGTCGCCTTGGGTGAAGCTGACGGCACTTGCGCCGTCCGGAAGGTCGATCTGATCCGGCAAGGGGGGTGGCACATCCCGGAAGCGCATGACAATCAGCAGAACGATTGTTAGAACGCCCAAAATCATCACGGTCGTCAGCACTGTGACCAAGACGCGCAAAAAGCGCAGATTACCCGGTTCGGCCGAAAATTCAGGTTCAGGATTGTCCATGCCAAAACGCCAGATAGAGTTCATGATCGGCGACGCGCCGCCCCCGCGTCTTGATAAGGCCTTGGCGCGCGATGCACCAGAGGCCGCGTCCCTGTCGCGCACACGGCTTGCGCGGTTGATTGATGAGGGCTGCGTGCGGGTGGATGGCGTCGTCGTCACAAACGCCAAGGCGAAGGTTACAGAAGGGGCTAATGTCGCGATTGAGGTCTCTGAGGCCGAAGAAACGGACATCCTGCCCGAAGACATCAAGCTCGACATTGTGTTTGAGGATGACGACCTGATCGTGGTGAACAAACCTGTTGGCATGGTGGTGCATCCGGCCCCTGGCACGCCCTCCGGTACTTTGGTGAACGCTTTGCTGGCGCATTGTGGCGATAGTCTGTCTGGTGTCGGCGGGCGGAAACGTCCCGGTATTGTGCACCGGATCGACAAGGACACGTCAGGCCTTCTGGTCGTGGCCAAATCTGACGCGGCACACCACGGCCTCGCTGCGCAATTCGAAAAACACACGGTAGAGCGCGCTTACGCAGCATTGGTCTACGGCGCGCCGGATGCCAGTGACCCACGGTTGCGGGGGATCAGAGGCGTCAGCTTTGAGCCCGGCAATATGCTTAAGATCACCACCCGCCTGACCCGGCATCGAACGGACCGGCAGCGTCAGGCGGTTTTTTTTGATCAAGGGCGGCATGCCGTCACGCGCGCGCGGATGCTGGAGGGGTTTGGTGACCCGGCCGCGCTCTCGCTGCTTGAATGTCGCTTGGAAACGGGTCGCACGCATCAAATCAGGGTACATATGGCCTACGCCGGGCATGGGCTGGTGGGCGACCCGGTCTATGGTGGCAAGCGCAAGCTGGCCAAGCGCCTGTTTTCCGAGGAAACGACGCAGGCGCTTTTGTGTTTTCCGCGTCAGGCGCTGCATGCGAAAGCCTTGGGCTTTGTGCATCCGGTCACGGGCGCGGCGCACCAGTTTGAGGCTGCCCTTCCCGCTGACATGCAAGACTTGATCCAGCGCCTGCGCGGGGCGCAGGGGGGCTAGCACCGTCAAAGGTTAACCAATGCCCCTCGCCCTCAGGTGATTGTTAATGTTTCAGCACTATCCGATTGGTTAACATTCGGGTGATCCCCATCTTGATAAGAGACGGTGAGACCCCATATTCATGTTAACGCGATAAACATGCGGAGAGCCAAATGGCAAACTATGCAAATCTTCCAGCCCCTACCCCTGAAGGTGGTCTGAACCGGTACATGCAGGAAATTCGGAAGTTCCCGTTGTTGGAACCCGAAGAAGAATACATGCTGGCCAAGCGTTGGGTCGAAGAGCAGGACACCAAAGCCGCGCACCGGATGGTGACCTCGCATCTGCGGCTCGCCGCCAAGATTGCGATGGGCTATCGCGGCTACGGCTTGCCGCAGGCCGAAGTGATTTCAGAGGCGAATGTGGGCCTGATGCAGGCGGTCAAACGCTTTGATCCGGAAAAGGGATTCCGGCTCGCGACCTACGCCATGTGGTGGATCAGAGCGTCCATTCAGGAGTATATCCTGCGCTCCTGGAGCCTTGTGAAACTTGGTACCACGTCTGGTCAGAAGAAACTGTTCTTCAACCTGCGCAAGGCCAAGAACCGCATTGGCGCTTTGGAAGAGGGTGATCTGCGCCCCGAAAACGTGACACGGATCGCGACCGATCTGGGCGTAACCGAGGCGGAGGTCGTGTCGATGAACCGGCGTATGTCGGGGGGCGATGCCTCACTGAATGCCACGGTCGGGTCCGAGACTGAAGGCTCCATGCAGTGGCAGGATTGGCTGGAGGACGAGGACGCAGATCAGGCCAGCGACTACGAGGCCCGCAACGAGCTTGAAGCGCGCCGCGAGCTTTTGGCCGAAGCGATGACTGTCCTGAACGACCGGGAAAAGGACATCCTCAGCCAGCGCAGGCTTGCGGATAAAACCGTGACCCTTGAAGACCTGAGCGCGGAATACAATGTGAGCCGCGAACGCATTCGCCAGATCGAGGTGCGTGCCTTTGAAAAGCTGCAAAAGAAGATGCGCGATCTTGCAAAAGAAAAAGGCATGATGGCCAGCGCATAAGTTGTCAGACGCCCGCCATATGAAAGACCACAGGCCAAATCAGGCCTGTGGTCTTTTTTGTATTCACGACAGGGCAGGGTGATACTGAACCTGTCGCGCAATCGCTGAAACCAAATACCGATCGAAGGATGTGGGGTTATAGGCCAAACGCGCCCCGCCATCGCCTCAAATCAAACGGTCGCTTTACGCTTCCATTGCTTCCAATTCGTCGATGAAGCCGGAGATCATGCTCAGGCCTTTGTCCCAGAACGCAGGGTCTGAAGCGTCCAATCCAAAGGGCGCCAGCAATTCCTTGTGGTGCTTTGAGCCGCCCGCTTTGAGCATGTCGAAGTATTTGTCCTGAAACCCTGCGTCCCCTTCGGCGTAGACCGCATAAAGCGCGTTCACCAACCCGTCGCCGAACGCATAGGCATAGACGTAGAAGGGCGAATGAACGAAGTGTGGGATGTAGGCCCAGAAGGTTTCGTACCCCTCCATGAAGGTGAATGCGGGCCCAAGGCTTTCGGCCTGAACGCTCATCCACAGCGCATTGATGTCGTCAGGGGTCAATTCGCCGCCCCGCCGCGCATCGTGCAATTTGCACTCAAAGTCGTAAAACGCGATCTGCCGGACAACGGTATTGATCATATCCTCAACCTTGCCAGCTAACAGTAGCTTGCGTTCGGTGTCGTCCTTGGCGACATCCAGCATCTTGCGGAAGGTCAGCATCTCACCAAAGACACTGGCTGTCTCAGCTAGGGTCAGAGGGGTGGAGGACAGCATCTCGCCCTGACCTGCGGCCAGCACCTGATGCACGCCGTGGCCCAACTCATGCGCGAGGGTCATGACATCGCGGGGTTTGCCCAGATAGTTCAGCATCACGTAAGGATGCACATTCGTCACCGTGGGGTGCGCGAAAGCCCCGGGGGCCTTGCCCGGTTTCACGCCCGCATCGATCCAACCTTTCCGAAAGAACGGCTCAGCAATCTCGCCCATGCGCGGATCGAAGGCGTTGTAGGCATCCATCACCATGCCTTCGGCCTCTTCCCAATTGACCGTCCTGTCGGTCTGCATGGGCAGCGGGGCGTTGCGGTCCCAGATCTCCATCGTCTCAAGCCCCAGCCACTTTCGCTTAAGCTCATAGTAGCGGTGGCTCAGCTTGGGGTAGGCGTTGACAACCGAATTTCGCAGCGCCTCAACCACCTCTGGCTCCACGTGGTTGGACAGGTGGCGTCCGGTTTGCGGGGTGGGCATCCCGCGCCAGCGATCCACGATTTCCTTTTCCTTGGCTTGCGTGTTGTGCACACGGGCAAAGGTTTTGACGTTGCGGTTGAACACCTCTGCCAGGGCGCGCGCGGCGGTCTCGCGCGTGCTGCGGTCGGTGTCAGTGAGCAGGTTCAGCGTGCTCTCAATGCCCAGCATCTCGCCGTCCACATCAAATTCCAGACCGGCAATGGTCTCATCAAACAGCCGTTCCCACGCGTCGCCCACCACGCCCAGATCATGCAGGAATTTCTCCAACTCATCCGACAGCGGGTAGGGCTTCATTGTGCGGATGCGGTCGAAAACGGGCTTATAGCGCGCAAGCTCTGCGTTCTCGGCATAGAGCGTGTCGAGATGGTTGTCGGGCAAGCGGTTGATCTCGAGCGTGAAAAACACCAGCGGCGTGGTGAAATTGGTGATCTTCTCCTGCAGGTCCGACATGAATTTGGCGCGGTCCGCATCTGTCGTCAGTTGGTAATAACGCAACCCGGCAAATGACATGATGCGCCCGGCGATATTGTTGATTTTCTCATTGCGCAGCACGCAGTCCAGAAACCCCGCTGCATCAAGCGTGTCCAACTGGCCTTCGTAGTCGGTGGCAAAGCTGGCGCAGGCCTGCTCCAGCCAGTCCAGATCGCGTTTAAGCTCTGTCGCGTTTTCGCCGGTATAAAGATCATCAAGATTCCATTCCGGCAGATCGCCGAGGTCCTTTCCTCCTGCGGTGGCATTTGCGTCGTGAAGCAGGGGGGGCAGTTGGAACATTGAGATACCTCTTTATCAGTTCGGGTGATACCTAGGGTGTGCACCGGGCAGGAACAAGCGCGCAAGGCTCAGAAACCAAAAAGTTGCGCAGGATTGTCCACAAGGATGCGCTGTCGCGTGGCGTCATCGGGCATCACGCGGTCAAATGCGTTGAACAGGTCTGCGGCCTGTGGCATCGCGGCCCCGGCCAGCATCAGATGCGGCCAGTCAGACCCCCACAGACAACGTTCAGGGTTGGCGTCGATCAACGCGCGCAGCAAGGCATCGGTTTGCCGGTAAGGGGCTGTGTCCATCCGGTAGCCCGCGGAAAGCTTCACCCACGCGTGCCCGT
This sequence comes from Roseobacter sp., assembly GCA_045106135.1. Classification (GTDB taxonomy): domain Bacteria; phylum Pseudomonadota; class Alphaproteobacteria; order Rhodobacterales; family Rhodobacteraceae; genus Roseobacter. The sequence goes on from JBGCEG010000044.1 coordinate 86,974, forward strand.
CGCGCACCAGCCCGCAGAGCGCCTGAAACCCTTTACTGTCCGGCGTCAGCCCGTCCGCAGGCCATCCAATATGGTCAAAAACAACCGGGACTGGCAATTTGCGTACATCCTCTGCGAGGTCCTCAAGGTGCCTGTCCGCGTGGGCGAGCATCTGAATGTGCAGGCCGCGTTCCGCCAAAGCCGGGGCCATCGCCTTGGCGCCGTCCCATGTCAGAACCCCGCCGTGCACGTAGTTGAGCCGCACCGCCGCCATGTTCCACGCCACGAATTGATCAAGTGCGGCGTCCGGCGCGCCATCCGGCAGCAGGCCCACACCGCGAAACCCCGCACCCAACCGTTTGACGGCCTCAACCGTTACGCTGTTATCGGTGCCATAGAGGATCGAATGGACGATGACGCCGCGCGAAAACCCCAAAGTGTCCAGTTGCGCGCGGTAAAGGGCCAGCCAACCCTCCAGATCAGGGCCGGGGGCAGGGCTTTCCGCCCGACCTTCCCACAGGGGGAATTCATCTCTGCCGGCCATAAGATGCACATGCGTGTCGCACGCCCCCTGCGGCGCGCGCCGGATCGGAGCGTTTGGGATGGGCGGCATTTCCGCGTCGGGTTTTTGAACCTCAGCCATAAATCCTCAACATATCCTTCAGGTCTTCCAATGTGTTTGCCTCTTGCAGCGGTTTGTCCTGCCGCCAGCGTGACATGCGTGGGAACCTCAGCGCTACCCCGGATTTATGGCGCGGGCTTTCCTGAATACCCTCAAAAGCGATCTCAAACACATGATGTGGCGTCACCTGTCGCACCGGACCAAACCGTTGCAGCGTGTTCTTGCGCACCCATGCGGTGATCTCGCTAAACTCAGCATCCTTCAGGCCCGAATAGGCCTTGGTAAAGGGGACAAGGTCGTTGCCGTTCCACACCGCAAAGGTGAAATCCGTGAACAGGTTTGCCCGGCGACCGTGGCCGGACTGCGCGTAGATCATCACCGCATCAATGGTCAGCGGGTCCAGCTTCCACTTCCACCAATCGCCTTTCTTGCGCCCCACGCGGTAATGGCTGGCGGCGTGTTTCAGCATCAACCCTTCGGCGTTCTCGTCCCGGGCGGTTCCGCGCAGCGCTGCAAGCTCGGCCCAGTCGTCAAACTCAAGCTGCGGCGACAGGCGCACAGGCGCGTCATCCGGCAAATCTGCGCACAGGTCCTCCAGCAGTCTGCGCCGGTCTACAAAGGGTGTTTCGCGCAAATCCGCCCCCGCCAGTTCCAGCAGGTCATAGGCGTGCAAAACGACCGGGGCCTCTGCCAGCAGCTTTTTGGGGACGGTCTTGCGGCCGATGCGTTTTTGCAAGGCATTGAAACTGGCCGGGCTTTGGGTCTGCGGGTGCCAGACCAACAGCTCCCCATCCAGCACCGTGCCTTGGGGCAGAAAGTCCCGCGCGCGGGCCAATTCGGGAAACCGGTCGGTCATCAATTCTTCGCCACGAGACCAGATAAAATAGTCCCCGCCGCGCAAGATAAGCTGGCCGCGAATGCCGTCCCATTTCCATTCAGCGCGCCAATCGTTTGTGTCCCCAAGCTCCTCCGGAGCCGTCTCAAGCGCGTAGGCAAGGCAAAAGGGATAGGGCCGGGATGCATCAGCGGAGGCGTCCTCCGCCTCAATCAGGCCGTACCAACTGGCGGTATCCGGATCCCAGTTGCCCATAAGCCGGTGCGCCAGTTCAGCCTCGGGTTTACCGGTGCTGCGCGACAAGGCACGGGTCATCAGTTTCTGACTGATGCCGACCCGAAAGCCCCCTGTGATCAGCTTGTTGAACACAAAGCGTTCAGCCGGGGCCAGCCCGTCCCATGCCGCCAGCACAAAGGCCTTGCGGTCGTCTTCGTCCTTCTTGGCAAGGGCGCGCAGGTGCGTGATCGTGTCAGATAGGCTGACGTCGCGGTTGGCGGTCGGGGCAGGCAGCACGAGGGCGATGGTTTCAGCCAGATCGCCCACGATCGGGTAGGCCTCTTCAAAGAGCCACAGGGGGATGCCCGCAGCCTCCGCCGCCCATTCCTGCAGCTTGGTGGTGGTTACCGCACGCTTTGGACGGCGGCCCGAGAATAGCGCGATGGTCCAGACGCGGTCATCTTCGGGGGCCGTGTCAAAGTAGGCTGCCAAGGCTGCAACCTTGGTGTTTGTCTTGGTGCTCTGGTCAATGGCGGCGAAGAGATCGGCAAAGGCTTTCATGCGGTCTCGGTCACATCATCTGCCTGCGCCTCAAGGCTTTCGCCCTCAAACTCGGTTGGCACGACCTGTGCTGTCCAGCCGTTTTCGCTCAGGTATCTGGCGAAAATGTCGGTGTAGCCGTGGGTGACATAGATACGCTCCGCCCCGGTTTCCTTGATCGCCCCTAAAAGGCCGGGCCAGTCCGCATGATCCGAGATCACAAAGCCACGGTCGCCGCCCCGTCTGCGCCGGATGCCGCGCAACTGCATCCAGCCGGAGGCAAATGCACTTTCCTGCGGCCCAAAGCGTTTGGCCCACGTGCTGCCAAAAGCTGAAGGCGGGGCGAGGACCAAAGCGCCGGGCACGTCCTTGGGGTTCAGATCACGGGTGACTTGCGTGGTATCGGGCAGTGTCAGGCCCTGGGCGCGCAGGACCTTGTTTGTCGCCTCGACCGCGCCGTGGGTCAGAATGGGTCCGATGTCGCTGTCGAGCATATGCAAAAGCCGCTGCGCCTTGCCCAGTGAATAGGCCCCCAGAAAGGCCGTTTTGCCCGCGCTCTGGCAATCCGCCCACCAGCGGTTCAGATCATCTGCAACGGTTTGCTGAGGCTGCCAGCGAAATACCGGCAGGCCAAATGTGCTTTCTGTGATGAAATGATGGCAGCGGACGGGTTCGAACGCCTCTGACAGACCGTCGTCTTCGACCTTGTAGTCGCCGGAGGCCACCCAGACCTCTCCGGCCACCTCGACGCGGATTTGTGCGGAGCCGGGCACATGGCCCGCAGGGTGAAATGAGACCTGCGCGTCGCCGACGGTAACGGCCTCGTTGTAGGCCACGCCTTGCGCGTTGATGTCCCCAAGGCGGTGGCGCAACACGGGCAGGGCGCTGTGGGTGGCCAGATAGCTGTCATGCCCGCTGCGCGCGTGATCTGCATGTCCATGCGTGATCAGGGCGCGGGCCACCGGGCGCCACGGGTCGATGTAAAAATCGCCCGCAGCGCAATAGATACCACGTTTCGTGAATGTCAGAACCGGAGCGCATGCCATGCAGCCTAACCTAACGCAAGGCGCGCGCTTTCCAATTGCTGTTTAGCGCACTGCGTCCAAAAACAGGGTGGCGATCTTGTCAAAAAGAGGGGTGGTTTTTGCCGCACTCTCCATGAGCACCTCATGTTCGCCGTCTTCGATGATGTCCAGACTGCCCTTCGGCCATGCCGCCATGCGCTGGTGCACCCGGTCAATATCAACGATCCGTTCATTGCTGCCCAGAAAGGCAAGGCAGGGCAGATCGGGTGATGTGGTCTTGGCAAGGCTACTGGTTTCGGTCAACGCCTCTCTCAGCCAGATGAAACTGGGGCCGCCCAGAACAAGTTCCGGGTGGGCGGTCAGTTGCTGACGCATGATCTCGAATTGTGCGGGGTCGCGCGTCAGCAGATTGTCCTGAAACCCGTCCGTCAGGATGTGGTGCTCCATCTTGGTGCCGGGGGGCAGTTTCTCACCGCGCCCGATCTTTGGCATCAGATGGCTCAGGGTCCAGGCTGCGGGTTTCAGATGCGGTGCCATGGCAATGCCCCACATCGGGCCACTGAAGGCCGCCGCTTTGACGGGCAATCCATCCACCAGCGCCCTTAAGCCAATCGCGCCGCCCATGCTGTGGGCCAGCAGAAAGAAAGGCTCCGGCAAGGCAAGTTCGCGTGCGGCAGCCACAAGAACGTCCAGATCTTTCTGGTAGTCCAGAAAGTCGCCGACATGCCCCAGCATCGGGTCCGCCGTAAGCCTGTCAGACAACCCCTGGCCGCGCCAGTCGACACTGACCGAGGCTAAGCCCCGATCTGCCAACGCGCCCGCGACCTGTCCATATTTTTCCACATATTCGGTGCGACCGGGAAAAATGAGGGCCGTGCCGCGCGCCTGCGGCTTAGGCCATGCCGCCACGCGGATGCGCACCCCGTCGTCTGCCGTTGTCCAATAGGCAGCCCCCGTTGCAGGCCCATGGGCCACATCAGCATAGAAGGGGGCAGCCTGAAGCGACATCAGGCCAACGCAGCCGCAAGCTGCATGGCCATGCCCATGTCGCCATCCACCTCAAGCTGGCCGGACATAAAGGCATTGGTGGGGTTTGTGGTGCCTTCAAGGATGCCTTGAAACGTGTCCGCATCCGCGATCAGCGTGACATCGGCGGCGTCGTCTGCGGCGCGTGCGCCTGACGCATCGAGCATGATCTGGCCTTCATCCTTGATGTCGAATTTTGCTGTGCCGGGAAAGCTGCCCGGTGTTACTTTCTCGTTCAGCATGTTCACGGCTTTGGTCACAATATCGCTCATGGCGGGTCCTTTTGACTTTGTCGCGCGGCTTGCTCTGGATTTATGGGGCGGCGCTGTTACATTTACCACTGTTATGATCATCATCGCACGCAATCTCAAACGTATCGTTACGGCACTTGCCGTTGTTTTCTGCCTCAGCATGCCAGCCTTTGCGCAGCAAGACGAGGCAGAATTGCTGTCGCAACTGCGCGAGGCTACCGAAGAAGAGGCCAAACGGCTTGACCGTGAACTGGCGATTGTGTGGTCCCGATCAGGCTCTGCCGCGATGGACATGCTGCTCAAGCGGGGCCGCGACGCGCTGGAGGACGAAGAGACGCAAAAGGCGATTGATCATCTGACAGCGCTCACAGATCACGCGCCCGATTTTGCCGAAGGCTGGCACCTGCGCGCCACGGCCTACTACCGGGCCGGTCTTTATGGCCCGGCGCTGGACGATCTGCGCCGCGCGCTTGTCCTGAACCCGAACAACTACAACGCCATCTTTGGTTTCGGTATCATGTTGCAGGAATTTGGAGAGTATGAACTGGCATCAGAAGCTTTCCATCAGGTGCTGGTCCTGAACCCGCATTATGACAGCGCCAAAACGGCTTTGGACCAACTCAAAGGAAGCGGGATCGGTCAGACGCTCTGACCACCGAGCAAGGACGGGCGCGTGTTAGCCGAAAAAAGGGTCGTTGCTGTGCTGGGTCCAACCAACACAGGCAAAACAACTTACGCCATTGAACGGATGCTGGGGCATCGCACCGGGGTGATAGGGCTGCCCCTGCGCCTTTTGGCGCGCGAGGTTTACGACCGCATCGTCGCTGTGCGCGGACCGTCTGTGGTGGCGCTGGTCGCGGGTGAAGAGCGGATTGTGCCGCCGCGCACGCAATACTGGGTGTGCACGGTCGAGGCAATGCCTGAGGGCATGGGATGTGATTTCCTGGCCGTCGATGAGATTCAGCTTTGCGCTGATCCGGAACGCGGACATGTGTTCACAGACAGGCTGTTGCGCGCGCGCGGGCTGCATGAAACGCTGTTTCTGGGGTCAGACACCATGCGCGGACCGATCCGCGAACTGGTGCCGGAGGCGTCCTTTCTGCAACGCGAACGGATGTCCCAACTGACCTATGCAGGCCAGAAAAAGATCAGCAGGATGCGCCCGCGCAGCGCGATTGTTGGGTTTTCGGTGGATAATGTCTATGCAATCGCCGAACTGCTGCGCCGCCAAAAAGGGGGGGCTGCGGTGGTCATGGGGGCCTTGAGCCCGCGCACGCGCAATGCGCAGGTCGAAATGTATCAAAGCGGGGAGGTCGACTACCTTGTGGCCACCGACGCGATCGGGATGGGCCTGAACCTTGATGTTGATCACGTCGCCTTCTCGTCGCTCAGCAAGTTTGATGGTCGCCGGATGCGGGCGCTGGCCCCCAATGAGTTGGCACAGATTGCCGGGCGGGCAGGGCGCGGCATGAAAGACGGCACGTTCGGCGTCACCGGCGATGCGGCCCCGCTGGATCTTGGTGTGGCGGATGCCATCACATCGCACCGTTTTACGCCGCTCAAAAAGCTCAACTGGCGCAATGCAGCGCTTCAGTTTGGCACGCTCACCCGGTTGATTGCCAGTCTTGAGGAATCCCCCGAGGACGAGGCACTGGTGCGCGCCCGCGAGGCGGACGACCTGCGCGCGCTTAAATCACTGTCCCAGATTGCGGAGATCGAGGCGCGATGCACGGACCCCGCATCGGTGCGTCTGTTGTGGGATGTGTGCCGAATCCCTGATTTCAGAGGGATCAGTCACGAAGAACACGCCAGTCTGCTGGAGCAGATTTTCAACTTCCTGCACCAGCGGGGCCAAATCCCTGACGACTGGCTGGCGCGTCAGATCAAGCGGATAGACCGCACCGACGGAGATATTGATGCTTTGTCGAAACGTTTGGCATATATCCGCACTTGGACATATATAGCGCAACGCAAAGGTTGGACCGGTGACGAAAGCCATTGGCGAGAGCAGGCGCGTTCTGTAGAAGACAGGCTGTCAGATGCGTTGCATGACGGTTTGACACAAAGATTTGTAGATCGGCGGACATCGGTTTTGTTGCGCCGGCTCGGCCAGAAGGAAGCCATGGTGGCAGAAGTATCGAAGACCGGCGAAGTGACCGTCGAAGGGGAATTTGTAGGCAAGCTCGAAGGGTTCCGCTTCAGTCAGGACAAGGGCGCAGGCAGTGCCGAGGCCAAGACGATAAAGTCGGCAGCCTTACAGGCGCTTGCGCCGCATTTTCATTTGCGTGCGGACCGCTTTTACAACGCGCCCGATACGGAGATCGACTTTACCGAACAAGGTGGCCTGATGTGGGGCTCGGATGCGGTCGGCAAGCTGGTGGCGGGCGCAGATGCGCTGAAACCGCAGGTCGACGTGTTCGTGGATGATGTAGCGGGCCCCGAGGTTGCGCAAAAAGTACAACGTCGTCTGCAGCACTTCATCGACCGCAAAATCGCCGCTTTGTTCGAGCCGCTGCTTGAATTGAGCCGGGATGAGACCCTCACCGGGCTGACGCGTGGGTTCGCCTTTCGCATGGTCGAGGGCCTGGGCGTGCTGCCGCGCGCGGATGTGGCCGACGAGGTCAAGGCGCTGGATCAGGATGCGCGTGGTGCCTTGCGCAAACATGGCATCCGGTTTGGCCAGTTCACGATTTTCATGCCGCTGTTGCTGAAGCCTGCCCCGACACGCCTGCGTCTTGTGCTGTGGTCGTTGTCCAAAGGTCTGAGCGTTTTTCCCGAATCGCCCCCTGCAGGTCTGGTGACCATTCCAGCAGATACTGAGGCCGCGCCGGGGTCGGACACCATGGCGGGCTACCGAACAGCAGGGGCACGGGCGATCCGGATCGATATGCTGGAGCGTCTTGCCGACATGCTGCGCGCTGAAAACACGCGTGCGGGCTTTGAGGTGAAAGCCGACATGCTGTCGATCACCGGCATGACGCTTGAGCAGTTCGCGGACCTGATGCAAGGACTTGGCTACCGCGCAGAACGTGGCGAACGCGCGAAAGTGAAAGCGGAGCCTGCAGACCAAACCGCAGAGGCGGCACCGCAGGATGACGCCGCACCGGCGCATCCCCAATCCGATGCGACACCAGACAGCCCTGCCGCAGAGGCACCTGCTACAGAGGAACCCGCCGCAGAAATATCGGCAGAGGCCGTAGAACCCGTTGTGGCGGATGCCGAGGGCGAGGGCGTCAAAGCCGACGCGCCCGCAGAACCGGAGATCGAGGTTTTCTACACCTTCACCTGGGGCCACGCCCAGCGGGACCGTCAACCGGGCCCACGCCGCCCGAAACAGCAGAACAAAGGGAACGCCGGACCCAAAGGAAAGCGTGGGGGGGGCAAAGGTGGCCCCGACCGCGGCGGGCAGAAATTCAGCGCCAAACCATCCAGACCTGAAAAGAAGATTGATCCGGATAATCCCTTTGCCGCCGCCCTGATGGGATTGAAGAGCGATAAATAGTGAGACACAAAAGCTGCGGCTGGACAAATGGCTCTGGCACGCGCGCTTTTTCAAGACGCGGTCGCTTGCTGCAACGCTGGTTGCCGCAGGCGACGTGCGGGTCAACGGCACGCGGGTCACAAAACGCAGCCATCAGGTTCAGCAAGGCGATGTCCTGACCTTTGCGCAAGGGCGCTTGATCCGCGTTGTCCGGGTCGAGGCGCTGGGCACGCGGCGCGGCCCGGCACCTGAAGCCCAGACGCTTTATGCCGATCTCACCCCGGTAGAGACCGAAAAGAACGACACCTGTTCCCAAACGCCCAAGTTCGAGGGAAAAGGTCGCCCGACCAAGCGAGATCGTCGCAGGTTGGACCTTTCTCGTGCCCGGTCTCTTGAATGATGGCAAAGGCTCATTTAGCAAGTCTATGACAGCCTTCTGAGAGTTCGCCCCATGACTTATATCGTCAACGACAGTTGTATCGCTTGTAAATTCACCGACTGCGTCGAAGTTTGCCCGGTCGATTGCTTTTATGAGGGGGAAAACATGTTGGTGATCCACCCGGATGAGTGCATTGATTGCGGCGTGTGTGAGCCTGAGTGCCCCGCAGATGCGATCCGGCCCGATACTGAACCGGACATGGAAAAATGGGTCGAGTTCAACCGAAAGTATTCTGAACTATGGCCCGTGATCATCACCAAAAAAGACCCGCTGCCGGACGCCGAAGAACGTGACGGTGAGACAGGCAAGCTTGAGAAGTACTTTTCCGAAGCGCCGGGCGAAGGCGGATAATCGCCCGTATCTGCGAGGCATTATAGTCTTGGAAAGCGAAAAACCGGCGGCACTTTCCTGTGTGCCGTTTTTGTGCTATTATACCTTCGTAAACATAAAACGGATGTTACGGCCAGTCATCGTCTGAAGGGCGCTGTATTAACGCATCGCGGATAACGCACTTGAACGCGCGGCTTTGTAGCCACCGCTCGGTGCGATTTTGACGTGCAAAAACCGACCGGCCGTGCTCCGTATATCGAGGAAAACTGAATGTCAAAATCGAAGAAGCTTGATTTCCGCCCAAATGAATTCGTGGTCTACCCGGCGCATGGCGTAGGCCAGATCCTGTCGATCGAAGAGCAGGAAGTCGCGGGAATTTCGCTGGAACTGTTTGTGATCTCTTTCGAGAAAGACAAGATGACGTTGCGGGTGCCGACCCACAAGGCAACAGAGATCGGGATGCGCGCGCTCAGCTCGCCGGATGTGATCAACCACGCCATGAAAACCCTCAAGGGCAAGGCGAAGGTCAAGCGCGCGATGTGGTCCCGCAGGGCACAGGAATATGAGCAAAAGATCAACTCCGGTGATCTGATCGCCATCGCAGAAGTGGTGCGTGACCTGCACCGCACAGATGACCAGCGCGAGCAAAGCTATTCAGAGCGCCAGCTTTATGAGGCAGCACTGGAGCGTTTGACCCGTGAGGTTGCTGCCGTCAGTGGCGGTGACGAAATCGCCGCAGCGAAACAGGTGGGCGATGTTCTGGAAAGCCGCGCAGCCGCCGCCTGAGCACGACCAACAAAACAGCAAAGACCGTGCCCGTCAGGCGCGGTCTTTTCTATGTGCGGCGTTCGAGTTCACGAGGGATGCAACCGCTCCGGTTAATCAGCTGGCCAAGAGCATGACGCAGGCCAGCAAGGCTGTGGTTTCCGCGACCACCTGTGTGCATCCCAGAACATCCCCGGTTTGCCCACCGATTTTGATCTTGGCCAAATAACCCATTCCGATTGTGATCATTGTCACGATGAGCACCACGACAAGGCCCGCCCATCCCAAAAAAAACACCGCCAATCCGAAGGCCAGCGCTGATCCCGTCACGACCGCAGCACGGCCCGGCTGGCCAACACTATGGGACAATCCATCGGATCGCGCGCGCGGCAGCGTATACATCAGCCACGGCATGACAGCCCGAGAACACGCCGCAGCAACGATCCAAGGCAGCATCCCTGTTGGCAGCAGATAGGCCAGCGCGCCCCACCGCAGGGCCGTGCTCACTGCCAATGCCAGCACGCCATAGGTGCCGATCTGGCTGTCGCGCATGATTGCCAGGCGGCGGTCCGGAGTATATCCGCCCCAAAAGCCATCTGCGACATCTGCAAGCCCGTCCTCATGCATCGCGCCTGTGACAAAAAACGCCACGACCAGTACCGCACCGGCGGCCAGGGGCGCAGGCAGGCCAAGCGCCATCAGGGCCACTCCAACGCTACCGCTGATCGCAGCCACCAACACCCCCGCCAAAGGGTAGCTCCAAACCGCCTGTGCCCCGTTTTTGAACGCTGCCTCTGGCAGGCGAGGCAACGGCAGACGGGTCAGCAGAACCGCCGCCAGCCAAATGTGGCGCAGCCAAACCGGCAGAGTGTCGTATTTCATCCTGATCGTGCCTTTTCACCGCTTGTCGGCAAGTAGTCTTTCGGTAAAGAGGGAGAGCCTGCGATGCAACAACGAGATATCTGATGAATAACGCTTTTTCTGACCTCAATGGGTTCCGCGCCCTTCTGTCTGACATGCCTGCCACAAACGAGGGCGCGCTTGCGGCTGCAACCTCGCGCAATGCGCAACTGACCAAACCGCCCGGCGCTTTGGGGCGTCTTGAGGACCTCGCCATCTGGTACGCAGGCTGGCGTGGTGTTGAAAAACCCGTCGTTGAGCAGCCGCAGATTGTCATTTTTGCGGGCAATCACGGTGTTGCGGCACAAGGCGTGTCTGCCTTCCCGCCTGAGGTGACAGAGCAGATGGTGCTTAATTTCCAGCACGGTGGCGCCGCAATCAACCAGCTGGCAAAGACCTTTGGCGCGCGCATGGATGTGCATGCGCTGTCGTTGGACACCCCCACCGCAGACTACACAAAAGCCCCCGCGATGACGGAGGACGAAGTGGTCGAAGCTTTGCAGACCGGGTGGGCGTCGGTTGATGCGGGCGCCGATGTGCTGGTCGCAGGCGAGATGGGCATTGGCAACACCACGTCGGCGGCAGCGCTTGGGTCCGCCCTGTTTGGCGGCGGGGCGGAGGCTTGGACTGGTCGTGGCACGGGTGTGGATGATGCGGGCCTCGCCCTGAAAACGCGGGTGGTATCAGAGGCCGTGGCGCTGCACGGCGGACAAGGCGATGGGGTTGAGATGTTGCGCCGCCTTGGGGGCCGCGAACTGGCGGCGATGGCGGGGGCGATCGCTGCGGCACGCTACCGCCGCATCCCGGTTATTCTGGACGGTTTCATCTGTTGTGCGGCGGCCGCAACGCTTGCCACAACTGAAAAAGGCGCGCTGGATCACTGCGTCGCTGGGCACCTCAGCGCGGAAGGCGCGCATGCGCGTATGCTGGATGCACTGGACCTGCAGCCGCTTTTGTCGCTGGGCTTGCGGCTTGGTGAAGGGGCCGGCGGGGCCTTGGCGTTGGGCGTGCTGAAGGGGGCGGTTGCCTGCCTCAGTGGGATGGCGACTTTTGCGGAGGCAGGCGTCACAGACGGGTAAGACCACCAAGGCTGTGAAACAAGAGCGCGGTTTTTGGGACGGTGCATCGCCCTCTAGGCGCTCTTTTTGTCGGTGTCCTTGTCCAGAAACGCTGTCTCCAGTTCTTTCTGAAGCTCTTTTGCGCGTTTCACGTAAGCGTGGTTCTGGCTGGGCGGAAGGTCCGGATCCCACAGGCTTGCCAGTTCGCGCACGGTTTCCCGGTCGTGATGGTAAAAGATGCGCTCGGCTTCGGCGGCTTCAAAATCGCTTAGCCCAAGGTTTTCAAGCACATACCGGCCTGCGCGCAGGGAGCTGTCAAACAGCTCTCTGACAATATCGTCAGCACCTGCCTGATACAGCCGGTAGACGTGATTGCGGTCGCGCGCCCGCGCGATGATATGCATGTCCGGACGGTGCTTTCGCGCATAAGAAACAAGCTTGATCGTGGCGTCAGGGTCATCCAGTGCAACAACCAACACGCTCGCGTCGTCCAGCCCTGCCGCCCGCAGAATATCGGGGCGCGTCGGATCGCCCAGAAACCCCTTGAACCCAAAACGCCTCATCACCGCAATCGTTTCCATGTCGTGATCCAGAACAACCGTTTTGAACCCATTTGCCTGAACTAGCCGGTTCACGATTTGCCCAAAGCGGCCAATGCCCGCAATGATGACAGGCCCTTGTTCGTCGATCTCATCCTCGGGGTGTTGCACCGTTTGTTCAGAGGATCTTTTGGACAGAAAGTCATAGAGCATGAACAAAAGTGGCGTGATCAGCATGGTTAGCGCGATCACCAGCAACAGCGTTTCAGCGACCGGGCGCGGGATGACGTTCTGCTGTGTGGAGAACGTCACAAGCACGAAACCAAACTCGCCCGCTTGCGCAAGGCCCAGCGAAAACAACCAGTTCTCGCGCCCCCGCAGCTTGAAGGCGTGCCCCAGCACATACAGAATGAGGCCTTTGACCACGATGACCAGCAAGGCCATCGCAAGGAGGGCAGGCATGTTGGAAAACAGCAGGCCAAAGTTGATACCAGCCCCAACAGTGATGAAAAAAAGGCCCAGAAACAGGCCTTTGAACGGCTCAAGGTCGGTTTCAAGCTCGTGACGAAATTCCGAGTTGGCCAGCACCACCCCCGCCATGAAAGCGCCCAGAGCCGGGGAAAGTCCCACCAGCGTCATCAAAAAGGAAATGCCGACCACGATAAAGAGCGCCAGCGCCGTATACATCTCTCGCAGGTGGCTTGCGTGAATAAAACGAAACACAGGGCGGATCAGGTAGACGCCCGCAAAAACCACAGCACCAACGGCTGCGAGCGTGACCAGCGTGACCCCCCATCCCGGCAGCCCGTCCACAAGGGACAAGCTGTGATGCACTTGGTGGTGGACGGCATCACTTGCCCTCTGAATGGAGCCATCCGACGCGATTTGCGTGGGAATACTCATGGCCAGTAAGGGTAAAAAGGCCAGAAACGGGATGACGGCGATGTCCTGCGAAAGCAATACAGAAAAAATCGACCGTCCGCCTTGCGTTTGCATGAGCCCCTTTTCCGACAGGGTCTGCAACACAATCGCGGTAGAACTGAGCGACAAGGTCAGGCCAATGGCCAGTGCGATGGACCACGGCTGGTCATAGGCCATGGCGATCCCCATGATCGCGAGGGTGCTTAACCCGATCTGCAAGCCCCCAAGCCCAAGGAGTTTGTGACGCATGTCCCACAGGGCGCGCGGGTCAAGCTCTAGACCAATGAGAAACAGCATCATGACCACGCCAAATTCTGCAACATGTTGCAAGTCTTCGGTTTCTGAGCCGACCAGCCCCAGCACAGGCCCGATAATGATACCTGCGGCCAGATATCCCAGCACAGAGCCCAGCCCGAGCCGTGCGGCAATCGGCACCGCGATCACGGCGGCAGCAAGGTAGATGGAAGCCTGGTATAAAAACCCGTCCATTTCGGTCGGAGCTCCTTTTGTGGTGCGCTAGATCGGCAGCGGGCCGTCCGCCTTGAGTTGGTCCATGACGATCTGGCTGTGCACGCGCGCAACGGCGGGATGCGGGAGCAATACTTCATGGATCAGACGATTGAGCGCGGGCAGATCAAGGCAAAACACGTGCAGCAGATAGTCTGCCTCGCCTGTGAGGGTCCATGCGCTGCTGATCTCTTCCCGTGTGGTGACAAGCCTTGCAAAGCTCTTTGACTGTTCGGGACCATGCACGCTGAGATGGACCTGCACAAAACCCTGTACGTTCAGGCCGAGTTTCTTGGGGGACAGGCGGGCAATATAGGCGCGGATCACACCGTCACTTTCCAGCTTTTGCCGTCGGCGGCCTGCCTGACTGGCCGAGAGGTGCAGCATGTCCCCAAGCTGTTGGGCTGTCAGATGTGCATTTTGCTGAAGGGCCGCGAGCAGTTTTGTATCGACCTCGTCCAGCATCATGCGTGTCCTTTCAGACTTTTGTCATTTTAGTGCGCGATTGACGCATCTTTTGCGTTTTCTGTGATGATCTTCGCTCAAACGCCGCGCCCTATAGTGGCTACATTCAAGGCAACTTCAACCTGAGCTATCTATTCGGAGGCAAAAATGGGCCCTTTTCCGCACGATGCACCAAAATCTACTCTGTCATCTGACAACCCGGCCGGCACTGACGGGTTTGAGTTTGTCGAATTTGCCCATCCCGACCCCGAAGAATTGCGGGCTTTGTTCGCGCGCATGGGGTACGCGCATGTGGCAAACCACAAAAGCCGCCAGATTGAGCTTTGGCAGCAAGGCGATATTACCTACGTCCTGAACGCGGACCCGGACAGTTTTGCCGCGCGGTTTGTCGCTGAACATGGGCCCTGTGCGCCTGCGATGGCGTGGCGGGTGGTGGATGCGTGGCACACCTTTGATCGTGCGGTGGCCATGGGGGCAAAACCATACGAAGGTCCTGACAAAGTGCTCGATGTGCCGGCGATATACGGGATCGGTGGATCGCTGTTGTATTTCGTCGATCAGTACTACGACACAAGCCCCTACAACGAAGAATACGACTGGATCGCCCGGTCAAAACCGGCAGGCGTCGGGTTCTACTATCTCGATCATCTCACGCACAATGTGCATCGCGGCAACATGGATACGTGGTTTCGGTTCTATGGTGACCTGTTCAACTTTCGGGAAATCCGCTTTTTTGACATTGAGGGTAAATTCACCGGGCTTCTCAGCCGTGCGCTGACCTCACCCTGTGGGCGCATTCGCATTCCCATCAACGAGGACCGGGGAGAGACAGGTCAGATCGTCTCCTACCTCAAGAAGTATAATGGTGAGGGGATCCAGCATATCGCCGTGGGCGCGCGTGACATCTTTGAGGCGACTGATGAGATCGCAGCGCGCGGCCTCAAATTCATGCCCGGCCCGCCGGACGCCTACTATGATCTGAGCAAAGAGCGGGTCATCGGGCATCAGGAACCGGTGGAGCGTATGAAAACCCATGGCATATTGATCGACGGTGAAGGCGTTGTGGACGGGGGGGAGACCAAGATCCTGCTGCAGATATTCTCAAAGACCGTTATCGGACCGATCTTTTTTGAGTTCATCCAACGCAAAGGGGATGACGGCTTTGGGGAAGGGAACTTCAAGGCCCTGTTCGAGAGCATTGAACAGGAACAGATTGCCAACGGGGAACTTGCCGCTGAATGAAACCTTTAATACCGCGCGCTTCTAGCTGCGTGGCATCTTGAGCACGAGGTTGCGGCCACTTTTCTGATAGCGCAATTCCGTGTCCCCGATGGCAGAAATGCGTCCGCCGTCGATGCGGTCTCCGACCTGAACCTTCTTGTACCTGCCGTTGGACAGTCTGACGAGCGCGCGTCGGTCCGAAGGTTTCCCGTAGACACCGATCAGGTTGACCTTGCGCATGTTGATGGCGTTTTGAATGGTTGCCTCGCGCGTGGCAGACGCGCTGGAGGGGATTTTCGGCACGACCGCGCGCGGCGCGACACTCGCGGTGCGCACGACGCTTTCGCTACGGTTCGTATTTGCAGTCGATGCAATGCTGCGGCTGTTCTCAACGATTTTTCCGAAATTGCTGGGCCTTGCATCGGGTCTGAGAGATCGTGCGGTCGCCTGCGGCGTGCCGGTCACCAAAGACCCGTTTGCGGCCAGCGCGGCTTGATTGGGTGTGCCATCGCCGGGCACGAGGCTGGCGGAAGACAGCGCTTGTTGTTGCGCGGATTGCGGGCGCAACTGCGGGCGATACTCCGCCAGTTCTGCCCGCGTCAGCCCGTCAAACGTCGCCCGTTCGGTGTTTTCGATGAGGTCTGTGGGCCGGGACTGTGGCCGGAAGGCCGCCAAGCCGACAAACCGCGGATCTTCGGTCTGGGTGACAGGGACTGTGGCCCTTTCCGGCGGGCGCGCGGGCGGCGGGCCAGAGAAAACGGCGATGCCATCGGGGTTCAGGGTGCCTTGCGCGCTGGGGGCTACAAGCCCGCGTTCGTCAAGGCTGAACCTTGTGCCGGCAGGGGCCGGTGCACTTGGCAAGGGCAAGGATGTATCGGTCAACTGTGCGGCGACTTCTGGCAGCGCAATCGCGTCCAGCGTGATATTTATCGGATCAATACTGGTGATGTACAGGTCTTGTATATCAATAGCTTCCGGGGCATCTGGCACAGAGGGGGCCAGCGCCCAAATGCCTGTCACGGCGTATTGTGTACGGGCCGCCTGTGGCGTTAACTGCTTCGTCACATCCGGTTCCGCAAGCAGCGGCCCCCCAAGCGCATCCAGAACGGCGCTGTCTTCATCGGTCAGGGTTGCGCGTGTCGGCAACACCTTGGGCGCAATTGTCGTCGGGGACACAATCGCTTGAGTTGGCGCAGGGATCGGGTCAATCGGGGAGGTAAACTGTGGCCTCGGGGCAACCTCCTCAACGGGTTGTTCTGACAGCAAGGCAGACACAACATCCGTTGGCGGCGTGATCATAGCCCACCCGGCAATTCCGATCACACCCAGCACAGCGGTCGCGACCAGCATCTTCCCTGACCGCCCGGTCCGGGGGCCTGCCTGTTGGTCGCCCCGTGCACCAAAGACCGTCAGGCGGTCTTCTTCAGATGCATTGGGGCGCGCGCGCGGCATGGGTGCGGGAGTAGCTTTTTGAGGCGGCTCGGCACCTCTTTTTGGCGCCGAGGGGTTTTTCTTGCGACCAATAAATTCGACCGAGGGCTCCGCGAAACCTTTGATGTTGTGGCGCGGTGGCGGTGCCGAAGAGGCGGGCGTGGGGGAGTGGTCGGCGGATACAGACTGGTCCATGGCCCGCCGGACGCGCCGTGAGGCAAATGTCGGTTGGATGTCTGCAGGCGCTGCTTCGGTTATCTGTGTCTCAGCAGGCGCGGTGATCGTGTTTGTTGCGGCTTCATGAAACGGCTCGGCACGTTCTTTTGGTGCAGTCGCCTGCTGCGCCCAGTATTCTGTCGTGCCGAAGTCCGGCTCCCATCGCACGTCGGTATCGCGCCGCAAGCCACCCACGCACATGGGTTTCAGCCCATGCGACAGGGCGAACTGCTCAGCCTCCGCCAGCGTCTCTTTCGCAACAGCAGCGATATAGCAGACCCCATCCTCGCGATAAACATCATAGGCCAGATCAGTCACTGCATAGGGGGTGACCCCCTCCAGCGCGGCCTCTGCAGCGGCATGCATCTCGCGTTGATCAAGGTCAGATGCGGCAATCGAGTCATACCTGATCTGGTCTTCCGGCAGAATGAGCCTGCACCTGATCCCACCGGGTTCCAACGCCGCTGCCGTGCGTTGCAGAAACGCCAGTTCACCGTCAAGATCGTCTGAATTCAGCGGGACCATGCCAACCAGTTGCCACCCGCTGCCATTGCTGTGCAGCAGGCGCAGACCGCCTGCAGATAGAAACAGAGTAAAGTTTGGTTTCATGGTGTTGTTTTACCAGTTTTTGTCATCGATTTACAGTAAAGCTACGATTAACCATAGCGTACAGCAGGTAATTGCCGAGGGGAAGCATGACACCGTGGTTTTGGCATTCTACAACTGGTCCCGACCTTTGCAGCGCAACCTACCCGAGGAGATAAGATGAAACCGTTAACCATACTGATCATGTGCACATTATTTTCGGCGATGCCTGTGCTTGCACAGGAAACAGGCCTGATCACCACAACCGGAGAAGGCCGCGTGTCGGTGCAACCCGATATGGCGCGGGTCTCGCTGGGGGTGGCATCGCGGGATGAGCAGGCAAGCGTCGCGCTGGCTAACACCTCTGAGGCTGTTGCCGATGTGATGGACCTGCTTGAGCGGGCAGGGGTGTCAGAACAGGATATCCGCACGACTAATGTGTCGCTCTTTCCGCTGCGGGCGAGCCGACCGCGAGATGGCACCACCGAGCCAGAGATCACTGGCTTTGAAGCGACCAACATCCTGCAAGTGACGGTTCTGGATCTGGAAAGCTTGGGCGAAATTCTTGACCGCGTGGTGCAAAGCGGTGCGAACACATTGAACGGCCTGAGCTTTTCCGTGCAGGACCCAGCACCGCATCTGGCGCAAGCCAGGATCGCAGCCGTACAGGACGCGCGTGCCCGGGCGGATCAGCTGGCCACTGCTGCGGGCGTTTCGCTGGGCAATATCCGTTCTATCGGAGAGCCATCCGGCCGGGCTTCCCCCATGATGGAGATGGCCGCCGCGCGCGTATCCGACGTGCCTGTGGCCCCCGGCACGATCACGCTGTCAGGGCGCGTGACGATCACCTTTGAGATCGTACAATAAAAAAGGGGAGCGGCTTGCTCCCCTTTCTTCTGGCTTAGCTGGTTGCTTTGCTGAGCGCCTGATCCAGATCGGCGATCAGGTCTTTGGCGTCTTCGGTCCCGATGGAAATCCGCACAACGCCCGGTCCGGCACCTGCCGCTTCTTGCTGTTCTGCCGTCAGCTGGCGGTGCGTGGTCGACGCAGAGTGGATCACAAGGCTGCGGGTGTCGCCAAGGTTGGCCACATGGCTGAAAATCTCAAGCGCGTTCACGAATTTCACGCAAGAGTCGTAGCCGCCTTTGATCGCAAAGGTGAACAGCCCGCCCGCGCCGCGTGGGCAAATGCGCTCCACCCGGTGAAAGTAGGGCGACGATTTGAGACCCGCATAGGTCACATAGTCAACGCGCGCGTCCTTTTCCAACCATCCCGCGACGGTTTGGGCGTTTTCCACGTGCCGGTCCATGCGCAGGCTCAGCGTCTCAATCCCCATCAGGGTATAGTGCGCCGCCTGCGGGTTCATCGTCATCCCCAGATCGCGCAGACCGATGGCAATTCCGTGAAAGGTGAAGGCCAGCGGGCCAAAGGTCTCGTGAAATTTCAAACCGTGATACGCAGGCTCCGGCGCGCTGAGCGATGGGAACTTGTCATTGGCCGACCAGTCGAATTTCCCGGAATCGACAACACAGCCGCCCGTGACGGTGCCGTTGCCGGTCAGGTATTTGGTCGTGGAATGTACCACCAAGGTCGCGCCGTGCTCGATGGGGCGGCACAGATAGGGGGTGGCTGATGTGTTGTCCACGATCAGCGGTATTTCCGCCGCGTCCGAGATGGCAGAGATCGCATCGAGGTCGGTGATATAGCCGCCCGGATTTGCAATCGCTTCACAGAAGACCGCGCGCGTGTCTTCATCAATTGCGGCTTTGACGGCGTCGAGATCGTCAAAATCCACGAATTTGGCCGACCAGCCAAAGCGTTTGATCGTCTGGCTGAACTGGGTGACGGTCCCGCCATAGAGGCGGGTGGACACGACAATGTTCTTACCCGGTGACATCAGCGGGAAGAGCGCCATCAACTGTGCGGCATGACCCGACGAACAGCAAACCGCGCCCACGCCGCCTTCCAGCGTTGCGATACGTTCTTGCAGGACCGCAACGGTCGGGTTGGTCAGGCGAGAGTAGATGAAGCCGACTTCCTGCAGATTGAACAGGGCGGCGGCATGATCTGCATCCCGAAAGACATATGCGGTCGTTTGGTAAATCGGTGTCTGACGTGCCCCTGTCGCGGGGTCCGGGCGCGCGCCTGCGTGAATCTGAAGCGTGTCAAAGCCGTAGCTTGGGCCATCTTGCATTGGGTTCTCCTGAAATTTGGCTGCGCCTTGGTTAAGACAACCCTCTGGAAGGTACAAGCACTGCAGGCAGGCTCAGCGCATCCAAAACCCCGCTGCTTTGATCCGGTTGCGGATCATTGCCTCGCGGCGCGGCAGGTTCGATTGATCAAAGAGCACGCGCACTTTCGTGCCCCGCCCATGATAGACATTGCGCTTGATTGGCTCATACTCCTTAAGCACTTTCTTGAGCCTGTTGGGCGCGCAGATCGCCTCCAGTTGATCTATCGTGGCATCGCTTTCCCGGGCGTAGAGCATTGGAAAATTGCGATAATGACAGCTCACGGTGCCATCAAGGTAGCCCTGCGGCAGCGCGTCCCGGCCGCCGCCAAGTTTGTGAATGACCAGCGGCAGGGCGATCTGATCAAGCCAGGGGTCGAGCGTTTGCGCACAAAGCTCGGTCGGCGGCGTGTCGCGGATTGTCAGCGCGTATTGCTCAAAGAGCGATCCAAAAACATGCGGACAGGCGTAGTAGAAAAAACCTGCGTTGAAATAGAGATAGCGCTGCCAGTATTCGTCTGGTTGGCTGCGATCCAGTGACGTTTCAAAGTCCAGATCAAACAGACCATAGAGCGATTTCCAGATGGCAGCATAGCCCGGGCCATAAAGTTCCGGCTTAGGCCACGTGCCCTCCCGGCGCAAAGACGCGCTGGGCCTGTCAAAATCAAACGGAACCTGTGACAGATCACCGGTAATCAACGTGTCACTGTCAAAAAAGACGAAGGGTTCGCCTTGGGGCAGTTCTCTCAAAAGCTCAATCTTGTTGCCGTAGGGATAGGATTGGCCGAAATGCCGGCTCTGAAACGGCAGGAATTCAGCCTCCAGTTCTGTCAGAGCCTCCTTGATCGACTCCCGCGTGATGCGCGGGTCTTTGGTCCACAACGGACCGGGTTGCGGTTCGGCCACGAACACCGATCCTGCGAAATCCGGGGAGTTCTTGCGTAAAGACGCAACAAAGAGCAAGGCTTCATACGCAAGCCTGCCTCTCTGGCCAACAACAACCACGTTGAATTTGTTATTTTGCGTGCGTTTCACGTCCGCCGTGTGACCTGTTTGCTCATGCTGAGAAGACACTAGCGGTTAAATCGCACCCCAGAAAGAGCGAGAAGCACGAGGCTTGGCCACCGGCCGCTAAATGTCCTGGTTTCCCGTCGGATGCACCACCGGGGGCGCACCAAACGAACCGGACGTGCCATTTGGGTCCACCCAAGTCCAACGGGCGGCAAGAAAGTGGTAGCTGCGTGCTTCCCAGTCGTTTGCATCGCGCACCGACAGCCTGCGCCATGACCCTTCGATGTGCACAGGGCAGCGGATTAGATTAATCTCCAGCGCGCGTTCGTGTTGGGCGGCTTGGGTGCGTCCGGCCTCTAACGAGGCTTGCAGGTGCTCTTCAAGGCGTGTGGCTTCATGGCGGTGCGTGTCGGCAAAAACGACGTCGATTTCATAGTACTTTTCCACATAGCCTCGGATCACCAGAGAGTTCTCGCACGTATGCCGCGTCTGGGGGATCAATTCGACCGTGATCTGCACGGCCTGTGTTTTGAAGAGTTCCGCGTCTTCATGTTCGGATGTTACGTTACCGGGAGGGGGATGGCGCTGCAGCATTCACGGATCCGATTGGATATCACGCGCACTGCCCGTCGCTGAGTGCTTTCTCAGACAGCACTAGACCCAAAACCATTAATTCTTGATGTAGATGGCCGGCCCCGCGCTCCCGCAGCCTTCGGCGCTGAAGTTACTCGACGCGTTTCCACGTCTGTTTGGAGCATATCAACCCACCAGCCACGCAGCCCGACAGCTTCATCATGTCGCCGTCCAAAGCAATTTTGCCCAGATAAGTCTTGTCGTTCGACGGGCGCCAAACCTTGCCTTTGTAGGTGGACCCACTCTGCGGTGCCATGTCGATGACAATCGTTTTGCCCAGATTGGGCGAGGCGTAGGAGGCGTTGTCTTTGAACGCGCTTTGGATCGTTCCGCAGAAATTTGCGCCACAGGGGGTGATGGCCACATGCGCGTAAGCCCCCGCGTCGCTTTCGGTTTGCCACAGACCTTCCAAAGGGTCGGCACTGGCACAAAGTGGCAGACAGACTGCCGCGATCATTGCAAAATGGACTTTCATGGTATCCTCCTCGGTGCGGCCAGTTTGCTGCGAAAGGGGTTAAACGCAAGCTTGACCACACGTCGCGTTGCATCTGGCGCGATTGCGGTGCAAAAGCCGCAGCGATTATCCCTTCAACGCATGAAAGAGGCTGCCTGTGATTTTATACCCCGCCATTGATCTGAAAGATGGGCAGGCGGTGCGTCTGGTGCACGGCGATATGGACCAATCGACCGTCTTTAATGACGATCCCGCAGCACAGGCGCGCGCTTTTGTGGAGGCGGGATGCCAATGGCTGCATCTTGTTGATCTGAACGGTGCCTTTGCCGGGGAGCCGGTAAATGCAGCCCCGGTCGAGGCCATTTTGAAAGACTGCAAGGTGCCTGCGCAACTGGGCGGTGGCATCCGCGACATGGCAACGATCGAGCGTTGGCTGAGCAAGGGTCTGGCACGGGTTATTCTGGGCACGGTCGCGGTGGAAAACCCCGATCTTGTCCGCGAGGCGGCGCGCGCGTTCCCCGACCGTGTTGCGGTGGGCATTGATGCGCGTAACGGTTTTGTGGCGACCAAAGGGTGGGCAGAAGAGACCACCATTCAGGTCACCGATCTGGCCAAGTCTTTTGAGGATGCCGGGGTTGCAGCTATCATCTACACCGACATTCTGCGCGACGGGGCTATGGGCGGGCCAAATGTCGATGCTACCAAGGCGCTGGCAGAGGCGGTAAGTATCCCTGTGATTGCGTCGGGCGGCGTGTCGTCGATGGCGGATTTGACGGCTTTGCAGAACACCGGCGTGATCGCGGGCGCGATCTCTGGTCGTGCGCTTTATGATGGCGCGATTGATCTGGCAGAGGCGTTGCGCCTGCTGCGGTGACGGGTGGCAAGCCGGGCGCATTTGGCCATCAACCGTGCGCCGTCTCTTGTGCGGCGGCTTGCAAGGAAATAGACACATCTCATGTTGAAAACACGCATCATTCCCTGCCTTGACGTGGCTGACGGTCGCGTTGTGAAAGGCGTGAATTTCGTGAACCTGCGCGATGCGGGTGATCCGGTGGATGCAGCGATTGCCTATGACGCTGCGGGCGCGGATGAGCTGTGCTTTCTCGACATCCACGCCACCCACGAGAACCGCGATACGATGTTTGATGTGGTGACCCGCACGGCGGAGCATTGCTACATCCCGCTCACTGTTGGGGGTGGCGTGCGATCCGCGGCTGACGTGCGGGCGCTGCTGCTTGCCGGGGCTGACAAGGTGTCATTCAATTCGGCGGCTGTGGCCAACCCGGATGTGGTCGCACAGGCCGCAGACCAGTTTGGCAGCCAATGCATCGTTGTGGCCATCGACGCAAAAACAGTAGCCCCCGGCAAATGGGAGATTTTCACCCACGGGGGGCGCAAGCCCACAGGCATTGACGCGGTCGACTTTGCCCGCACCGTGACACAGAAAGGGGCCGGTGAAATCCTGCTCACCTCCATGGACCGCGATGGCACGCGCGCAGGGTTCAACCTTGGCCTGACCAAGGCTATCGCTGATGCCGTCGAGGTCCCGGTGATTGCGTCTGGTGGGGTGGGTACGCTAGACCACCTTGTCGAAGGTGTGACCGAGGGCGGTGCCTCCGCTGTGCTGGCCGCCTCCATTTTTCACTTTGGTGATTTCACGATTGCCGAGGCCAAATCCCATATGGCAGCGGCAGGTATTCCGATGAGGCTCACGTGACCCTTCAGGCGCTTTATCAGACGATCCTTGATCGGAAAGAGGCGGACCCCTCAGAAAGCTGGACGGCGCAGTTGCTGGGCAAGGGCCCGGAGAAATGTGCCGAGAAATTCGGAGAGGAAGCCGTCGAGGCGATCATTGAAGCCGTGAAGGGCGACCGTGACGGGCTCACCAATGAGGCTGCTGATGTGCTCTTCCATCTGCTGGTGATGCTGGCGGCCCGCGACGTGCCCCTTGAGGACGTGCTGGCAGAGCTTGAACGGCGGCAACCACAGTCCGGACTGGCCGAAAAAGCCTCCAGATCAGACGGCTAACCGGGTAGCTTTGAAGAGATCACACCTGTTGCAAAGCCGCCCATGCGCAACTCGCCAAAGAGGCGTTGGAATTCTATTTTTGGGCAGCGGTTCTGGATCACGTCGACGCCGCGCGCTTCGGCCTTGGTGGCGGCATCCGGGTGTTCTACACCGATTTGCATCCACAGCGTCTGAAGGTCGGGAAAAGCCAACAGTGCCTCTTCGGTGATCTCGGGCACGGCGTCCGATCTGCGAAAGATATCAACCATGTCCACAGGCCGATCGATATCCGACAAAGACGCCTGCACGGGTTTGCCAAAGAGCGTGTCACCCCGGTGGCGCGGGTTCACGGGTACGATGTCAAACCCTTTGAGCGACAGATAGCGGGCGACAAAGTAGCTGGGGCGCACCGGGTTGAGCGAGACACCAACGACTGCGACCCGGCGGGTACGTTTCAGAATGTTGCGCAGGTGATCATCAGAATATTCCATGACGCGCCTATAGCGTGTTGCTCGGCATAAAAAAAGAGCGCCCGGTGCACGATGCACTGGGCGCTGCGAGGTACGGAACGAGGGACAGTCGATAACCTGCTGGCGTTCCGGGCCAACCGCTCGTAAAAATAAGCACTCCAAAGCACTTAACAATACAGTCTCGCAAACCTGTGAACGAAAAGTTAACGCCGCTTCTGCCTAGTCGAAAATGTCCTCGATGACGTCGAACGCTTCTTCAAACAGCTTGTGCAGCAGGCGTTTGCGTTTCTTTTGCTTCTTTTGCTTAAGGGGTCTGTAGGCAGGCGTGTCGGGGCGCGCCTTAGACGGGCGCACCAGCTCCTTTTTGCCGCAGGATTTTCGGGGCAGTTGCTTGAGGTCGTGCAAGGGTGCACCGCAGCTTGCACAACTCAGCTCGTGCCGGTCGCGGTTCAGCACCAAAGCCGCGCGCAGCCCGCAATAGCAACACGTCGCGATTTTCGTGGTATGTGCCATAGCGTGCTCCCGGATTAGTCTGTGCGCGGTCCGTAGGATGCATATAAGGAAAGTGCAGCAGCATTTGAAACATTGAGCGACCCAAAACTGCCCGCCGCGTCAATTCGCACCAGCGCGTCTACTGTGTCGCGGGTCTTCTCGCGCAGCCCCGGACCTTCAGCCCCCAGCACCAGCGCAATGGGCCGATCACAGATGTCGCGCACCGCGTGCTCAATTGTTTGCTCCGCCTCGCCTGCAAGGCCCAGCACGATGTACCCCATGTCTTGCAAAGCGCGGATGGCGTCGGCCAGATTGCGCACGCGCAGGTAGGGTTGTCGTTCAAGCGCGCCGCTGGCTGTTTTGGCCAACGCCCCGGTTTCAGGGGCTGAATGATGCCGGGTTCCGATCACAGCGCATGCGCCCAGCACCTCTGCCGAGCGCAGGATCGCGCCCACATTGTGCGGGTCGGTTACCCGGTCCAGTAAAAGCACCCGGGGCAGTCTGTCAGGCAGGCACACCTCGGGCAGGGTGCCCCAGTTCAGTGGTTTTACCTCCAGTGCCGCCCCTTGATGCACCGAGCCGGGGTCAAGCGGGGCCGCAAACTGTCTTGCATCGACCACGTCCGGCGCAATCTCTGCAAAGTCGATAGCTTCCTGCAGTTTTGTTTGTGCATTCAGCGTCACCATCAACTGCAGCTTTTCACGCTTGCGATTCATCAAGGCATCGCGCACGGCATGCAGGCCGAACAACCAAAGCGTTTCGCGGTTTTCCGCCTTTTTGCCTTGTTCCTTTTTAACCACCCACTTGGGCTTTTTCATGAGGTCGCCCCATCGCAAAGGGAAGCTGATTTCGACGAGTTTTCGCCTTGACGCTTCGTGATGTCGCTAGTAATCACGCCGTCACTGTCAATGCAATGCACGGCGCGACGCGCGGGAAATGCCCTGACAGAGTGGGCGACAGGCCGCAAGGTGTGGCAGGGGACTGTAACTCCCTCGCGGAGACGCACGCCTGGTTCGATTCCAGGGTCGCCCACCATAACGCTATTGTGTTGATTTCCCTTATTTTGTTAACGTACACTCGCCAGAGTGGGTGCCATTTAGACACGATGCGTGTAAAAAAGGTCACGCACTTGATAGATAGCGTCGGTAGGTGGACGTATCGTCGTCGAGTGCCGATGAAACACCATAAGACGCTCGGCTACAAAATGTGGAGCGAACTCTGTTGAAACGTTTCATATGCAGAGGCTGTAGTAAAAGCTACTCAATGGACATTAGAACCCGACGCACTGATCAAACAGCTTGATGGTCCCGAAACTGCCAAGAATGGTGAGACTATCTGGTGAAGAACGATCCATTCTGCCGAATAATAGCATTGTGGCAGCGTCCCAAAATGCTGGTGAACTTCCAGAGGAGTTTGATCCACTTGAAGCTGCAATGGCAGGGATCAAAGCCGCCGAAAGCACTCCTTTGTTGATGATCAAGACCGTCTGATACGTTACCTGGCTATTCTCGAAGCATCATTTGGGAAACATATTTCTCCACCCACCAACTGAGACGAGCGTGATGAGTTCGATATGGTGAAGAAGAAGCTTGAACGCCGTGTTGCTGATCTGGCCGGTGATCCGAACACTATCACCGCCGTTGCCGAACGCTACTACAAGCGCAACCAGATCAAGGTGGGCGTACTCAGAAAGTACCGCGGCAATATCCGCAAATTGACCAAGAGCTTGGGCGACATCCCAGTTTCGGACGTGACGCCTGCAATGCTGAGACGTTTTCGGGACGAGAAAGCTGAGACGAGGCAGCCATCCGCCTCAGTGTTCGTACTTACGCCGATACGCGGATTACTCACATATGCCCTAGAAGAAGAATTGATCACGACGAATCCTGCCCTCTCTGTGAAGTTACAGCAGGTGACCTGCTCCCCGATGCTCCCTCATTGATAGCGAGAGTCTGCGGGTCCGGTTTTCGTATTGGTCTTAGTTGTTTTGGGCAAGCGCGCCGGGCGCGGAGCCCTCAAATTGCTCAAGCGTTCGGCGTGCTTCTGCGGGGGTTTGGTTGCCGAGCGATGAGTGCGGCCTGACGTGGTTGTAGTCGTGCCGCCAGAGCGCCAGCTTGTGCCTAGAGTCATCGAGGCTGTCGAGCATTTCCTCGTTCAGCAACTCGTCGCGCAGGCTGCCGTTGAATGACTCGATGAGGGCATTCTGTTGCGGCTTGCCCGGGTCGATGTAATGCCAGTCGTTGTCGTTCGCCGATTTCAGGATCACCCGGCTGGTGAACTCTGTCTTGTTATCACTGACAATGCTGGTCGGTTTGCCGTAGATGCGCACCAAGGCATCCAGTTCGCGCGCAACCCGAGCCCCTGAGATACTGGTATCGGCCATGCATTGCCCGACAGGGTATTGCGCAGCGATGTCCCGAGAGGGAGGCGCAAATTCTCACGGCAGCAATCGTCGTTCACTGCCAAGATGCGGAACCGACGGGATGTGCCGAACGTGTCGGACAGGAAGTCCAGCGACTAGCGTTCGCTTGGCCTCAGAGCCTCCGGCATTGGTGTTCGCGATCCCCGCGCCCGCTTCCGACCCCGTCGTCGTCTGACGCCGAGCTTTTCCTCGGTGTACAACCGATACAGCTTCTTGTGCCTTCTCGGGACATCGCTGCGCGATAACCTGTCAGGTAATAGTATCATGATCATTCCTTTGCGTTCCAACATCACGCTGATCCGCCCCCTATCATCGAAACTGCGTTTCGACTGCCGGGGCAGGTGGGACGGGTGTTCGCGCCGGACAGTTTTGGGGTCGACACCCCCTCTCGGGACATTGCTGTGCAATACCCTGCCGGGCAGTGAACAAGCCTGCACGCCCAACGCTGAGAGATATCATGTTCCCGCACCACCCTGAGCGCTGCATCACGCCGTTTGCTTGGCGTCGTTAGTTCTTTCCCAGCAAGTCCTTCAACACGACGGTGTCCAGCATCTGATCCGCGAGCAGACGTTTCAGCTTGGCCGCATCAGACACTTCCATGCCGCTATACTTGGATTTGAATTTGTAGAACGTGCCCTGGCTCAGGCCATGCTTGCGACACACCTCCGCCATCGGCATCCCGTTCGCTGCTACGATTGATCCACCGGATCAATCGCTTGACGCTTGAACCTTGTTCTTTGATTATCCTAATGATGTGCGCCTCGGTGAAACGGCTCTTTCGCATCTGTTTGCTCCTTCAAAAGGTTGAGCAAACTCTACATTAGAACGCGGGAGGTTTCAGGGGGCAGATCATTTATTACAGCATGGACTACCAGGCGCGGCAGAACACGAAGCAGGTCGATTTTATAGTGAATGGCGGCGATCTGTTAGATGAAACTCGGAGCTCAACAATTGCATCGATTATTCAACCGATGAATAAACTGACCCAAGGACCGGCGATCACTGCAGACAGCGTCGTTCGCACTCTTGGAAATCATTGATATCATAGGAACCTTTTTCCAATGGTTTCCTAAGCCAAGAGCGAACTTCATGCTGGAAGCTCACCTAGCGTGTAAGGGAACTCGGACGTTGAACCGATTCCGTTGAGCATTCGCTGGTGCCAAAAGCTGCCGTTAAGGTGCTCTTTGTCATAGTGACTAAGCGCAGTCAGCTTTAAGTTGGGGGCAAATAGGGGGCAGTCTCCAGCTATGGAGATAAAAACCAATTAAATCGTGATCTTGTAGGTTTATTGTGGCAGCCCGTAGGGCTACATAACCAGTTCGTCACACCTTCCCACGCAGTTGCAATTTACCAAGCTTAAGCATATATTTAGGCAGTAATCAGCGACATGATTGTTCCATAGAATTTCAGTTTGTCCCACCCTTTTCTCATCACATCTCATGCCAAGTGGTGGGACAATGGGTGGGACAGGATATTTACCGGGAGACGTGAAAAAGATGGGCAAGCTATCGGTCAAGAGCATCGCCGCATGCCGCACGCCGGGGATGTATGGTGACGGCGAAGGGCTTTATCTTCGCGTAGGGCCCAACGGCTCGAAGTCATGGGTCCTGCGCACCCATGTTCACGGTCGGAGGCGAGAGTTGGGTTTGGGCGGTCTGTCATGGATCGGTCTTGCTCAAGCGCGCGAGGAGGCCCGTAAGCTTCGGGCCGAAGCCAGAGCCGGGCGCGACCCGGACGCGCTCAGGAAACGCGAAGAGTTGACGTTTGAGGCTGCAGCCAAACGCCATCACGCATCCCTAGCGCACACACTAAAGAGTGACCGCCACGCTAACTTATGGCTTCGATCTCTCGAGCTTTATGTGTTCCCGAAGCTCGGCAAGCGCCCAATCGAGACGATCACGACCGCCGATGTTCTAGCGGTCCTGAATCCAATCTGGACCACAAAGCATGACACCGCGCGTCGAGTGAAGCAGCGCGTTGCTGCTGTCTTCGACTGGGCAAAGGGCGCGGGACACTATCCGCACGAAAACCCAGTTGTCAGCCTCAGGAAGGCACTGCCGACAGTGAAACGCAATACAGAACACATGTCTGCGCTGCCGTGGCGCGAGCTGCCCCAGTTCATGACGGAGCTCGCGGAACGAAACGCTATCTCGGCACGGTGCCTTCAGTTCCTGATCCTGACTGTTCTCCGCAGCGGTGAGGTGCGGGGCGCGCGCTGGTCAGAGATAGACCTGGACGACGCGGTCTGGACCGTTCCCGGTGGGCGCATGAAGGGACAAAAACCCCATCGCGTGCCCTTGTCGCCCGGAGCGTTGGGCGTTCTGGAACGTGTTCGCGGCCTTGATCCTGACTACGTTTTTCCGAGCCCGCAGCGCAACAAGGTTGGCGAGGCACAACCTCTTTCCGTGATGGCGTTCAAACCGCTGCTCACTCGCATGAGGAGCAAGGGCTTCACCGTCCACGGCTTCCGCTCGACCTTCCGCGATTGGTGCAGCGAGAGCGCGCATGCGGATCGGGAGGTGGCAGAGGCGGCGCTGTCTCACGCAACCGGTAACGAGGTCGAGCGGGCGTATGCGCGCTCAGATTTATTCGAACGGCGGCGCACGTTGATGGAGGCTTGGGGACGCTATGTGATCGGTGGCACCGGCGAGGTTGTCGAACTGGTTCGGTCTTGACCCGGACGGTGACGGGATTAACGATCACGACGCGGCGCGGACCGCTGACGTCTTGAGCAGTAATGGCTCCAAGGTATTTACTATTCCCGGTCTGCCTCGAACCCCTTCTTCCCCTTCTCGGTCCAAACCTCCCGCGCATGTTTGCCTTGCTCGCTTTGCAGTTTGTCGGCCATCCAGAGAAGTGCGCCGTAGATCAGGGCGCGGTCGTCACCGGTGAGGTCCACAACGCGTGCCTTGACGAGGAGGCCACCGAGTTCGATCAGATGCCTTGTGCGCTTGCGACGTTCGACCTGCCAGTTGCGCATGTCATACCGTGCCTTTGTCGCCTGATGCCGGTTGCGCGACGCCCGGTTGCGTCGGAGCGCTTTTTGCGTTGCGGTCAGCCGCCTTTGCAGATCGCCGTGGCCGTCGTTGAAAGAACGCGGCCCCGCGTTTCGCCCAGGCCTCCCTTTTTGCGGTGTCTTTGGTCTCGGCCAGCACGATCAACGCACCGGCCAGTTCGTCAGTACTGAACGCATCGGCGCCTGTGGCGATCACCAACTCGCCAAGCTGTTGCACCTTGCGGGTCTTCAGTTCTTTCGCCTTCTCTTCCAGTCCTTTCAACTCCGCATCGTAATCCCGTGGTTTGCGCATTCCTGCCTCCATAATCTGTTGATGCAGCGAGGATAGCGGGCCAGCTTGCAGAAGGCAGCAGAGTCGCCAGGACGGCTGGGGACGCGCCGGTCCTTCCCGAGATTATATTGAGGGAGGGCGCGCTTATACGTCGTTCCGACGTCGGCGTTCCCGTGTAGATGATTGCCCCATCATGGCAATCTATCATCTCCACGTGAAGGTCATTGGGCGCGCGGCAGGCTCCAGCGCGGTGGCGTCCGCTGCCTACCGTGCGGCGTCACGGCTGCGCGACGAGCGGCTGGACCGTCCCCATGACTTCACAACCAAGCGCGGCGTTGTGCATTCCGAGGTGCTGCTGCCGGAGACCGCGCCGGAAGCCTGGTCCAACCGCGAACAGCTCTGGAACGCGGTCGAAGCGGTCGAAGTTCGCAAGGATGCGCAACTGGCCCGGGAGGTGGAGTTCGCGATCCCGCGCGAGATGAATGAGGCACAGGGGATCGCACTGGCCCGGGACTTTGTGCAGTCGGAGTTCGTGGATCAGGGCATGGTCGCCGATCTTAACGTGCATTGGGACCGGGGTACAGACGGCCTGCCCAAACCCCATGCCCATGTCATGCTGACGATGCGGTCCGTCGATGAAGATGGGTTTGGTCCGAAGGTACGGGAGTGGAACCACACCGGGATGGTGGAACGCTGGCGCGAACGCTGGGCGGCGCTTGCCAACGAGCGGTTGGCTGAACTCGACATCGACGCGCGCATTGATCATCGCAGTCTCGAGGCGCAATGCATCGCGCTGGAGCCTCAAAGCCAGATCGGTGCGCCCGCGCAGCGTATCGACGGCGACGGGAGCCCTGCCGACCGGGCCGAGATGCACCGCGACATCGCCCACAACAACGGCGCGAGGATCATCGCCAATCCATCTCTCGCATTGGAGGCCATCACCCATCAGCAATCGACGTTCACGGACCGCGACATGGCGCGCTTCGCGCATCGGCACAGCGATGGGATCGATCAGTTCAACGCGGTGCACAGTGCGATGCGGAACGCGCCCGATCTGGTGCCGCTCGGGGCTGACGGGCGCGGAGAGGAGCGCTTCACCAGCCGGGCGATGATAGTGGCCGAACAGCGCTTGCACCGTGCGGCAGAACTTATGGCGGACAGGAAGCGTCACGATGTGCGGGAAGCAGACCGGACAGCAGCGATGGTACGGGCGGAACAGCGTGGCTTGGTCCTTTCCGGCGAGCAAGCCGACGCTCTGACGCAGATCACCACCGGGCGCGATCTTGGCATCGTCGTCGGTCATGCCGGGACGGGAAAGAGTGCAATGTTGGGTGTGGCGCGGGACGCCTGGGAAGCGGCGGGCTTTGAGGTCCGGGGCGTGGCGCTTTCCGGCATCGCGGCGGACGGACTTGAGAACGGATCAGGGATATCTTCGCGCACCATTGCCAGCTTGGAACACGGCTGGGCAAATGACCGCGACCATCTCACCGCACGTGATGTGCTGGTGATCGACGAGGCGGGCATGGTCGGTACGCGGCAACTGGAACGGGTGCTGTCACATGCCGCAGACGCGGCGGCCAAGGTCGTGCTGGTCGGCGATCCGCAACAGCTGCAATCCATCGAAGCGGGCGCAGCCTTCCGCTCGCTCCATGAACGTTACGGTGGAGCCCGGATTGAAGAGGTGCGCCGCCAGCGCGCGGACTGGCAAAGGAAGGCCACCCGCGATCTGGCGACGGGCAGGACAGGAGACGCGATTGAAGCCTACGACAACCAAAGTATGGTGCGTGCGGCTGCGACCCGCGAAGAGGCGCGTACTAATCTGATCGAAAGCTGGGACCGTGACCGTCAGGCAGCACCAGACCAGAGCCGGATCATCCTCACTCATACAAATGCCGAGGTACGCCTCCTCAATGAACTGGCGAGGGCGCGCGCGGCGGGTGATCTCGGTGAGGACGTGCGCGTCGCCGTCGAGCGCGGTGACCGCCGCTTCGCTGGCGGCGACCGGGTGATGTTCCTACAGAATGACCGAGGCCTCGGGGTGACGAACGGGACACTTGGAACCATCGAAGAGATCAGCGCGCAGAGCATGGCGGTTCGGACCGACGAGGGAAAATCGGTGGGGTTCGACCTCAAGGATTACAATCGCTTTGACCACGGCTATGCCGCAACCATCCACAAGGCGCAGGGGATGACGGTGAATCGCACCCATGTGCTGGCAACGCCGGGACTGGATGCCCACGGCAGCTATGTCGCCCTGTCCAGGCATCGCGATGCCCTCGACCTGCATTATGGGCGCGACGACTTCGTCTCGCAGGATCAACTGATCCGGACCCTGTCCCGCGACCGGTCCAAGGACATGGCGCTCGACTATGCGAAGGCCGATCCGGCGCAGGACTTTGCCGAACGGCGCGGAATCACGTTCCGGGAACGTGTCATTGAGGTCCTGCGCAAGGTGATGCCGGAGAGGTTGCGCGACGGCATCGACGGGCTGTCGGATGGTGCGCGCTCTGCCCGAAACGGCGCGCTTGGAGCGGGTGACGTGCGGGGGCCGGAAAGGGAAAAAGCCGGGAAAGAAGTTAGGGGCGGAGCAGCGAACGTGCCGGGCCTGGCTGTGGCTGACGACCCAGAATCGGCATTGCGAAAGGCCCGCACCGAAGCCCTCAAGCGCCATGCCCGCGTGGTGGATGCGATCTTCACGGCTCAGGAGAGGGGGAGCTCGGGCACGCCCGACCAGTTGCGCGACCTCGCCGAGTCTCGCGCGTCCTTCGAAGAGGTCCGGCCTGACGGCTGGCGCGATGCCGAAGCGGCCTATGCCAAGGACCCGACCCTGGCCCGCGAGGCCGGATCGGGCCAAGCCAACCGCGTTATCCGAGCCCTTCAACTTGAGACGCAGTTGCGCACCGCTCCTGAGCGCCGGGCTGCGGAGTTTGTGGAACGCTGGCAAAAGCTCCATCAGACTAGCCTGACGCACTACCAGTCGGGGACGATGTCCGATTACCGGTCGACACGCGCGCAGATGGGCGAAATGGCCAAGAGCCTGCAGCGCGATCCGCAGCTGGAATCCCTCCTCGCTAACCGCAAGGCCGAGATGGGCATCCGGATGGACTCGGGCCGTCGACTCGGTGCGGAGTTGGCTTATTGTCACGGCATCGACATCACCCGGGGACGCGGACTCGGGCTCTGACACCCGTCCGATCTGCCGCCTAATCCACGCCCCGCTGCGACGATGGGCAGGGCGCTCTTGCGTGGCCAACGCGGCGTGGGCTGACTGGTTCAGCAGACATCAGAAACCACCAACAGGAGCCAGACACCCCATGTCAGACCCAGACCGTATCATCCGTCTCACCACAGTTCTCAACCGCACCGGCCTGTCCCGGTCCACCATCTATCGCAAGATCGCGGAAGGCACCTTCCCGGCCCAATTGCGGATCAGCATCCACGGTGCTGGATGGCGAGAGTCAGAGATCAGGGAGTGGATCGAAGATCCGGTGGGCTGGCGCTTGGAAGGCCCAGAGAGTTGAGAGTCATATTCGGCCAATCACCTGAACCTTTGTTTTTGGCGCTTTTGCGACAAGGTTTATTCCCGCCGCCAAGCCAAGTGCAAATCAGCAAATTGTGCAGGATCGATGAAAGAGATCGATAGCAAACGTGCAGAAGATGCGAGAATGGGGTGATACGCAGGCTTTGGCGATGACAGTTCAGCCGACAATACTCAGCCAATTCGGATAATCAGTCTGTGGCCAAGCGGACCAGAAATGAAGCAGCGAATTCTGGCCCTTAGGTTTTCGATGTTGGTTTCACGATACCATTAGCCACGTCATCATTCCTCCAGCTGAATGTTCGAGCATGTGACAATGCAACAGCCAGTCGCCCGGATTATCCGCGACAAATGCGATCTCTGCAGTCTCGCTCCTGTCCATCAGCAGCGTATCGCGCAGCGGTCCGTGTGTTCCATATGTGCTGATCTGACGGAAGTGGTGTCCGTGCAGGTGCATGGCATGGGGCCAGCTTGTGTCGTTTTTCATCGTGATGCGCACCGTTTCGCCGCGTTTGGCCTCGATCAGCGGGGTGTCAGGCATGTCGGCCATTCCATTGAAGGCCCAGACCTTTCCGGCACCAGCCATTTCACGCATACCCATCATGCGCCCGCCCATCATGGCGCCGCTCATGCCTCCCATCGCGCCGCCTTCCATGACGAGGGTGGCGTGTCGCGCGCCATCAAGTGGTCCAAGTGCAGCGACCGGGTTGGCGGGAAGGGGTGCTGGGCGGTCAAGGCGAATATTTCGCGCAACGCCAGCAACAAGGAAGCTGGCGATCGCATAGCCACCATCGCGCTCTTGGCTGACCAGAAACGCCTCAGTGCCGTCATCTGCGGTGACGTCCACGATCAGATCGGCGCGTTGGGCCGGTGCGAGCGTTAGCTGCGCCAAGGGTTGCGGCGTGTCGAGCGGCATCCCGTCAAGCGCCACAACCCATCCCTCCAGACCCTGCGCCGACAGGGAAAAGATCCGCGCGTTTGCGGTGTTCACAAGGCGCAGACGGAGCCGCGCATGACGCGCGGCCGAGCGCGACCATGCACCGTCGCCGTTGACTGTGATCCAGTTGCCAATCCGTCCGGCGTGGGCCCAGTCGTGCATGTTGCCAAAGCCGTCTGCGATTTGAGCATCTTCAGCCAAACGCCAGTCGTCGATCAGCAAGACCTCGTCGGCCTCCACCTCAGGGGCGCCCTGGGGCTCCTCAACGATCAACGCGCCGTAGAGACCGCGGGCCATCTGTTCCCAGGTGCGGTTATGCGGATGATACCAGTAGGTTCCGGCATCAGGCACCTCGAAATCGTACAGGAAGTCTCCGCCGGGTGCAACGGCGGGTTGGGTCAGTCCCGCAACCCCGTCCATGGCATTGGCAATACGGATACCATGCCAATGAACGCTGGAGGGTTGCGGCAACTCGTTGACGAACCGCCGCGAGATACGCGTGCCTTGAACGGCGCGGATCACCGGGCCGGGGACTTGGCCTTCATATCCCCAGATCGGCGTTTCCGGGTAGGACGCGGGGGCCAACTGGGCTGAACCCGGTCGCGCGACCAGTTCAAGCGGGCTGTCCGCCATGGCGGAGATTGGGTGCAATGCGGATGCACCGGCAAGGGCCGCGAGGCCGGTAGAGAATTGCCTTCGTGTTACATCTGTCATGCTGAGTCCTCCGGGATAATGGTTTGTAGACTGGCAGCCCACGGGAGCATAGTTTTTGTTGTGGTCGCTGCGGTTGCGCGCTCCGGCGCGCTGACAGTGCTGAGCGCTGCCGTGATGAAGAGAATGGCGACGAGTAGGGTCGCCTCAAACTTGAGGGAGCGGCTCATCCGCGCACCGGCACCCGGCGCGTCCTGTTGCAGGGCGGGGGTCAAACGCAGCTTGTTCCATGCAGCCAATCCCAGAACGCCAGCAAAGAGCGCGAGTTTGATTGCAAAGAATTGACTGTAGGCGGAGGTGGGCAGGGCCAGCTGTCCGTCTGTGAGGATCAGCAAAGTTGCAAGCCCAGCAATAACCAATCCCCCGACCACCCAAAGCGCCTTGCGTCCGAACTCTTCTGCCAAAGCGCCCGTGACCAGTGGTTCGGACTGCTTTGAGAGGCGCAGCAGCGGCAAGAACGCCCCGATCCAAAACACCAGCCCGAGGATATGGGCGGTGATAAGCAGCCCCAAAACCAAGCGCGGCTCTTCCAGTGCATGGCCTCGCATGGCAAAAGAGGCAGCGACCAGAACCGTTCCGAGGGCTGCGGCACTTTGCCCGATCCGGCCTTGCAACAGGATCGCGAGGAGCAGGACAAGACCGAAAAGGCGCAGCGCAATCGCGGTGCCGAGGGGGCTGTCCATGACCATGTTCAGCATCATCGGTTCCGTCGCACCGGCCCATGTCCCGCCCATCAGGAAGCTGGCACGGATCGGCAGGCGGGCAAGCGACAGAATGGCCGCTGCGATTGCCGTCAGGACAGCCATTTGTCTTAGACGGTGCTGTTCAATCTCTGGCAGGCTCCGCAAGAACAGCACGGCTAAAACCGAGCCTGCAGCCAGAAGCGTGGTCGCATAGACCATCGCCTTGATGCAGATCGACAGCCACGTCACGCCGTCTGCCGATGAGAGTGCGTCCAGCATGATGGCCTATTCGGTTACTTGAAATGAGAATGTGCCCTGCATCGGGTGGCCGTCCTCTGCCAACCCGCGCCACTCCACGGTGTAGCTCCCGATTGGCAAGATTGGTGGTGTTGCGTCGAACACCTTGACGGGCTGCATGTTGTCTTGCCGTGTCAGCGCGTGATCTTTGCCATCCTGATCAGTGAGCGAGACCAGGGTCACCCTCATGGGCATGTCGAAGGTCATGCCGACATTTTCGGGGGATGTGGTTAGCACTGCGCCATCACTCGGCCGGGTGCCTTCCTTCGATGAATGCGCAATCGCTGCCTGCGACGCCAGTCCAAGGGCCAGAAGGGTACCGAGAAACGTGCGGAAAAAATGGGTCATGACACTGTCCTTGAGTTCTTTCATTAATTGATGCCGTTGGCGCGTTGCAGCGCCCGGACATAGGCGACGATTGCGTCCACGTCACTCGTTGTCAGCCCTTCGACAGCGGGCATATTGCCAAAGGGCCAGTGATGGCCGCGCACCCCGTTCATTGCCGCCAAATGAAAGGCCTGATCGCCGTGGTGGTTCGGCTCGTAGATGACATGCACAAGCGGCGGCCCCATGCCATCGCGTCCGGCGGCGTTCACACCGTGACATGCGGCGCATTTGGCCTCAAAAGCCTGCGCGCCCATCTGTTCGGTGTCTATAAAGTCCGCAGGAAGCGTGACTGCGACCAAAGCTTCACCGGTTTCTTCCGGGACCGTGGCTATCTGTGCAGGTTCCCTGATGAAAATTGCCCAACCGGCGATCAACAGGGCGCTAAGCACAGCGACGCCGCTCAATAAGGATTTCTTCATGGGTTCTCCTTTTTATGGTTGGCCGCAGGCAAGTCCTTCGGTGACTTGCCTGCGGCGGAGTTCTCAACGGCTCAGGTCATTCGGGCATCATGGCGCCGATCATATACATGCCGTCATCACCCTTGATCAGCATCAGGGTCACACTGTCGCCAGCCGCGACCTCGCCCATCATCTGTGCGTCGGGTGACAAGGCGAGGTCCATGGTCATGGCGGGCCAACCGATTTCCGGGATAGGTTCGTGGCTTACGTTGGCTGTGCCGTCGGCGATAGAGTTGACGACGGCCTTTGTATGAACCGCGCCTTCAATCTGTGTGTCAGTCATTGGCATGTTGGAATGATCCATGTTGCCATGGGTCGTCTGGGCAAAGGCCGCAGGTGCGGTGAGCAGCGTTGCCACGAGGGTCAAGGTAAGGTGTTTCATAGGATGTTGCCTTTCAGGTTGAGGTTGAGAGTTTCAGGGTCATTCCGCCGGGACTGGACCAGCAATCGAGGCTGGCTTTGCCACGGCAGTCTGTTGCAATTCGCGATTGACGCGGCCCAGGGCGAGCCGTTTCCAGATCACGAACATCGAAGGGATTACGAAAAGGGTCAGGAGCGTGGCTGTGACCATGCCACCGACCATCGGGGCGGCGATCCGTTGCATTATCTCGGAGCCGGTGCCTGTGCCGTACATAATCGGGATCAGAGCAGCAAAAATCGTGGCGACGGTCATGACCTTGGGTCGCACCCGTAGCAGCGCGCCCTCAAAAACGACCTCCTCCACATCGGTGGGCGTCATCTTGCGCGTCTCGGCAATGGCCTGCTGCTTGCGCTTCTCCCAGGCGAGATTGAGATAGAGCAGCATCACGATGGCCGTCTCGACGGCCACGCCTGCGAGCGCGATGAAGCCCACCAGCACGGCGACCGAGATATCAAAGCTCAGATACCACAGGAACCACACGCCTCCCGCCAATGCCACCGGCAGAGCGGCCAGGATGATGCCGACCTCGATAACGCGGTTAAAGGCCATGAATAGCATCAATGTGATGATCAGCAGCGTGGCAGGGGCGACAAGTTTCAACCGTTCCTGCATCCGCTCGATGTATTCATATTGCCCCGACCAAGCGATGGAATATCCCGGCGGCAGGGTCACGTCGTTGGCCACAACCTCGCGGGCCTCGGTGACGTAACTCCCCAAGTCGCGCCCGGCGATATCGATGAAGACAAACCCGGTGCGGCGAGCGTTTTCCGACCGGATCATGCCCGGACCGTCCACGACCTTGATCTCTGCCAAGGCACCCAGCGGAATATGCGCGCCCGAAGGCGTGACCACCGGCAGGTCTCGCAGCCGTTCCGGACTGTTGCGCCATTCCTGAGGATAGCGCAGGTTGATTGGAAAGCGTTCTAGCCCCTCGACGGATTCCGACACCTGCATGCCACCGATGGCAGTCTGAACCACGTCCTGCACGTCGCGCACACTCATCATGTAGCGGGCAGCGGCGTCTCGGTTCACATCGATCTCGACAAAGCGACCCCCGATTGGCCGTTCGGCATAGGCTGAGGCGGTGCCCTCGATGCTCGCCACGACGCGTTCGACCTCGATCCCGATCTGTTCGATCACGCTCAGATCCGCGCCTGAAATCTT
The DNA here is from genome assembly GCA_045106135.1 of Roseobacter sp. Classification (GTDB taxonomy): domain Bacteria; phylum Pseudomonadota; class Alphaproteobacteria; order Rhodobacterales; family Rhodobacteraceae; genus Roseobacter. The sequence continues at coordinate 125,928 of JBGCEG010000044.1, forward strand.
GACGCCGACGGGCGTCTTGATGCCCGTGGCCAGCATGTCGATCCGGTTCTTGATCGGCTGGATCCAGACGTTGGTCACGCCTGGGATCTGCACGACACGGTCCAGCTCGTTGCGGATCATCTCCATGGTCATGCCCTCGCGCCATTCGTCTTCTGGGCGCAGCTGGATCGTCGTCTCGATCATGGTGAGGGGGGCGGGGTCGGTCGCGGTGTCCGCGCGCCCAAGCTTGCCATGGACGGTCAGCACCTCTGGCACCGTCGCAATCAACCGGTCTGTCTGTTGCAGCACCTCACGCGCCTTGCCGATAGAAACGCCGGGATAGAGCGACGGCATATAAAGAAAATCGCCCTCGTTCAGTTCGGGCATGAATTCGGTGCCGATGCGTTGTAGAGGCCACCACATCGACGCCACCAGCAAACCTGCCAGCAGCGTTGTCGCCCATGGCCATGCCACGGCGGCATCCAGAAACGGGCGGTAAATCCAGATCACGATCCGGTTCAACGGGTTCTTGCGCTCGGGTATGATGCGCCCGCGCACGAAATAGCCCATCAGCACCGGCACCAGCGTAATCGACAGGATCGCGGCTGCAGCCATGGCATAGGTCTTTGTGAAGGCCAGCGGTTTGAAAAGCCGTCCCTCCTGACTTTCGAGCACAAAGACCGGCATGAAGCTGACAGTGATGATCGCCAGCGAAAAGAACAGTGCAGGCCCCACTTCGGTCGCGCATTCGGTAACAATCCGCCATCGGTTCTCGTTGGTCAGTTTTTCCTTCTCAAGCCGTCGGTGCATCGCCTCGATCATCACAATCGCCGCATCCACCATTGCACCGATGGCGATAGCGATGCCGCCAAGACTCATGATGTTTGCGTTCACGCCTTGGAACTTCATGATGATGAAGGCCGCGAAGATGCCCAAGGGCAGCGACAGCAGGATCACCAGGGACGAACGGATGTGCAAAAGGAATGCTGCGCAGACCAGAACGACAACGATGAATTCCTCGGTCAGTTTCTTTTGCAGGTTGTCGATGGCGCGCTCGATCACACCGGCGCGGTTGTAAGTCGTGACGATCTCGACGCCTTCCGGCAGCGAGGCGCGCAACTCCTCAATCCGCGTCTCGACCGCCTTGATCGTGGCCAGTGCGTTCCCGCCCCATCGCAGGATCACCACGCCACCAACGGCGTCGCCCTCACCATTGAATTCGCCGACGCCGCGCCGCATCTCGGGGCCAAGACGGATGTCAGCCACGTCACCAAGGGTTAGCGCCGCGCCGCGCTGGTTCACCATCAGGGGGGCGGATGCCAGATCGGCGAGATCGTCGACATAACCGGTGGAGCGAACCATGAATTCAGCCTCGCCCATTTCGATCACCGATCCGCCGGTTTCGCGGTTGGCCCCGGTGATGGCGCCACGGATCTGGGCCAGTGTGATATCATAAGCGCGCAGCTTGTTCGGATCGACGACAACCTGGTACTGCTTGACCATGCCGCCGATGGTGGCCACCTCGGACACGCCATCGACGGTCTGCAATTCGTATTTCAGAAACCAGTCCTGAAGCGTGCGCAGTTGTGCAAGATCGTGCCTGCCGGTGCGGTCGATCAGCGCGTATTGGTAGATCCAGCCGACGCCCGTGGCATCCGGCCCAAGCTGGGGTGACACACCGTCTGGCAGATTCGCGGTGATCTGGCCGAGGTATTCCAGCACTCGCGTGCGGGCCCAGTAAAGGTCCGTTCCATCCTCGAACACGACATAGACGTAGCTGTCGCCAAAAAACGAAAACCCGCGCACGTCGCTGGCCCCCGGCACGGCCAGCATGGCGGTCGCGATGGGGTAAGTGACCTGATCCTCAACGACTTGCGGTGCTTGCCCTGCAAAGGGGGTGCGTACGATCACCTGCACATCCGACAGGTCGGGAATTGCATCCACCGGGGTTTCGCGGATTGCCCAGATGCCGGTAACGGCCATCATGACGGCCAGCGCGAGGATTATCACCCTGTTGGCGATGGAGGCGCGGATGATGGCAGCAATCATTGCAGCACCTCCCGGTCGCGGGTGCCGACCAGTGTCATGGAGAAGTCCGGATTGCGATGAAGCAGGAGCGTGACTTCGGTGTTCAGGGGCAGGGATTGAGGGTCAAGGTTCTCCTCCAGCGCAAAGTCCATCGTCATCCCCGGCATGCCGATCTCGGTCATCGGCCCGTGGCTGATGTTGGCCATGCCAGCGGCGGCGTCGACCGAGTTGATGGTCCCGCTGACTTCCATCGGGGGCATGACTGGCTCCACCGTTTTGAGGATCATTGTCATCCCGTCCGGTCGTGCAAAAGTCAGGTCTGCCTCCACGCCGATGGGCAATGCCACAAGATCGAGCGTTTCATCTATTGCAAATCCCATCGTCATGCCGGGCATCCCAATCTCAGTGATCGGGCCATGTGTGATCGTTGCAGTGCGGGTTGCCTCGTCCAGCGCGTCAATAGTGCCCGAAACGACAATTGGCGGCGCTTCATCAGCCATCGGCATCGCTTCGGCCATTTCCATAGCAGGCGCAGCCCCCATCCCGCCTGTCCGGACTGCGACAATCGTGAAGAGGCCATCGTCGCCCTTGCTAAGGTCGAATTCCACCGGGGCATCCAGCGGCACCGTGGCCGGATCAAAGCCCGCAACCGGCATGTCCATCTGCATTGCAGGCCAGCCAAGTTCCGGTATCGGGTCGTGGGACAGGGACAGTTTGCCATCGGCAGTCACAGCCGTCACCGTCCCATTCCCAGTCGCGGCGATCCCATCGTCGCTGCCCAGTTCCAGCAGACCCAGCAGTCCATCGGCCCCGCGCGCCGCGCGGAATGCGACCTGAGTTCTAGGCGCAAGGCGATCAAGCACTACATCCGCGCGCACCGGGAAGCGCGAGGTCATGGCAGGCCAGTCGAGGCTTTCGAGCGTGCCGTGCCGGATCGTGGCGATGCGGGCTTCAACGTCCAGTGCGACAAGCTCACCTGTGCCGCGCGCGGGGGCTTCATCGGTCGGTGCCATGCGCATCAAACCGGCGCTGAGCGCGCTTTCGCTGTCGATCAGGAATTGAGCCGACGCAACCACCTCCTCACCGGGAGCGAGACCCTGAACCACTTCGGTGCGTCCACCTCCGCCAAAATTGTCGCGCAGACCGGTGGTGATCAGTCGCGGCATGAAGGTGCCCTCACCGGTTTTCAGGATCACCCGTTCGGCAGACCCTGTGCGGATGATCGCCTCGGACGGCACAGTCAGCGCGGTTCGGGACTGTGCAGGAATGAGGCTGACCGTACCGAACATATTGGGCCGCAACAGGCCTTCGGAATTGTCGAACCGCAGGCGGACGGGCAGTGTGCGGGTTTGGGGATCCAGTTCGGGATAGACGTAGTCGATTTCACCCTCGAAAGTCCGTCCCGGCAGATGTTCAAACCGCGCGATTGCGCGCATTTCGTCTGTCATGCGGGCGATGTCGCGCTCGAAGACGTCAACGATCAGCCAGACCGCGCTGAGATCCGTGATAGACACGGCCTGCGTTCCCGGTTGCAGGAACATGCCATCGGCGGCAGCGAGGTTGATCACAACGCCGCTTTGTGGTGCGGTGATCTCAATATTGCGCGCAAGCACGCCGCTTTCTTCGGTTCGCGCGATCTGGTCGTCCGACATGCCGTGGCTGCGCAGCTTACTGCGTGCGGCCTCCAGAATGCGGGGGTTTCCCGCTTCAACGGCTCGGAGCAGATCACCGGTGGCAGACCCGATCAGCGGAGAAAACATCTCGAACAGAACATCGCCGGCCTGAACGGGATCGCCCACTGCGCGTACATTGAGAACTTCGATCCAACCGTCGACACGTGTGTGGACATGGCTGGTCAGATGCTCGTCATAGCCGACGAACCCTACCGTCTCTATCCGGTGCGAAATCTCTGCGACCTGTGCGAGGGCGCTCCGGACCCCGATGGCGTTGATCTCGGCGGCAGATAAAGTCACCTCGGCCGGATCACCGGAGGGTTCCTGTCCCGCATAGACCGGGATCAGGTCCATCCCCATGGGTGACTTGCCCGGCCCTGGCTGGCGAAAATTCGGGTCCATGGGAGCCACCCAGTAAAGAACCTCTGGCCCGCCTTCAGCGGCCATGCCTGCCGGATTGAAATACAATCGTTCCAAATAAATGCCCCCGGCCACGCCTGCGGCGAGCGCCAGAATGCTCAGGGCTGAATATCGTCCACGCATGCAATACCTCGGTTTGGACCAGCACGAGGGGCAGGTCACTTCCAATCGGTCAAAGGGGAGCGGGCGCTTTGATCAGCGCCCACCGCTCAGAAGAACGATCAGACGAGGCGGGGAGGGCGGTCTTGAGGGGTTGAGCCGCGCGAGAAAACGGCACTGTCATCTTTGAAACGATGACTTTGCGCCGTCAGAACGCCAGAGAATTCAGTCTTTGCCGAGCCGTCAGCGTTGTGAAAGCAACATGGTGCCACCGAACAATGTGCCATGGCAGCGTGGTCCGGGCATGGATCCCCAGGTGCAGCTGCGGACAAGTCTGGTGTTGCCATCGGGCAGTCAGCTACATGAGTAGCATGCGCTTGATGTTGGTCATGCGCGCCGCTGCCAGGTGAGGCCTCTGCATACATCACGGATTGAGCCACGAATAAAGACAGGAGGAGCAGTAGCCCCACCGTCCGTTTGGTCGCCTCAAAGACGAATCGTGCCCAACTCGTTGTCATACCGGAAGCATTACCCGAGAAATTCGTGGAAGGAAATCAGATGCCTGTGAGCGTTTGTCCATCTGCGCGTTATTGCCGATTTGAGCGTTCATTCTGATATCTACGCCCCGGCCAAACCGTCGAGGATCGGGCAGTCCGGACGGTGATCGCCCTGACAGCGTGAGACGAGGTCTTCAAGTGTGTCGCGCATGGCTTCCAACTCCGTGATCTTCTTTGCGATCCCTGTGAGGTGTTCGCGGGCGATCCCTTTGACATCCGCGCTTGCCCTGTCCCTGTCTGCGTAGAGCGACAGCAGGCTGCGGCAATCGTCGATGCTGAAGCCCAAAGACCGTGCACGGCTGACAAACGACAGCATGCGCACGTCCGTTCCACGAAATGGCGATATCCGTTCGCGCCTCTGGCTGCGCGCAAAAGCCCGATGTCTTCATAGTATCTGATTGTCTTTGCAGGCAGCCCGCTGGCTGTCGCAACTTCGCCGATGTTCATGCCTCTCACTCCTTGAACAGACATATAGGCCTTCCAGTAGATGGAAGGTCAAGAACATTCCTGTCTTGGGAACCCTCCAGTGCTGGAAGGTTGTTTAATACAAAAGCAATTAGAAAGGAGACCAAAATGAATTACGCCCGTTTTGTCGCAATGATAGCGACCTCAACCGCGGTAATGTTCGGACTTATGTATCTGAACACCTATGCTTTTTCCCACATTCAGTTCAGCGAAACCCGCACCTACATGGCGCTCTATATGGGTGCAGCCATGGCGCTGGTCATGCTGGCGTTCATGTGGGCGATGTACCAGAATCGAGCGGTAAATTACGGCATTGTCGGCGTCAGCGTTGTTGTTTTTGCAGGGGCGCTGTTTCTGGTACGATCCCAAAGCACCGTCGATGATGTCTCCTGGATGCGGGCAATGATCCCGCACCATTCTATTGCGATCCTGACGAGCGAGAGGGCGGGCATCTCGGATCCCCGTGTACAAAAACTTGCCGAAGAGATCATCAAGGCGCAACGCCTCGAAATTGCGGAAATGGAGGCCTTGATCGCAGATCTTGAGGGCGGGCCACCTGCGACGCCAGAGATTGACGGCAAATAGAGTAGGGGACTTGACCCTCCAGTGACTGGAAGCCCTATGTCCGGGACAAAGGAGAGACTTCCGATGTCAAATTCAGCCACGGATACTGCCGAAGCGGACACCATCACGCGCGACCCGGTATGCGGGATGACCGTCGACCCGGAGGCTGGAAAACCAAGAGTTGAGAATAAGGGGCATGTCTATCATTTCTGCCACGACGGATGTCGGCAGAAATTCGAGGCGGACCCCAGCGCTTATGTTGAAGCCATAGATCCAGTTTGCGGCATGACCGTGACCCGTGCCACAGCGCGTTTCATGGTAAAACACGACGGGGAGCGGTTCTATTTTTGCTCGTCGCGGTGCGAGAGCAAGTTTGAGGCGGCCCCGACGGACTATCTTGGCGATCGTCCCGCTCCGGAGCCAATGCCCGAAGGGACGCTCTATACCTGCCCGATGGATCCGGAAATCGTGCAGGAAGGCCCGGGCGACTGTCCGATCTGCGGCATGGCACTGGAACCGATGATGCCCACTGCCGATGCAGGCCCCAATCCCGAGCTTGTCGATTTCCGCAGGCGCCTCTGGATCGGTGGGCCTCTGGCTCTCGCGGTTCTGCTGCTGGAAATGGGCGGGATGTTGGGCGTACCATGGGCGGACTGGTTTGGGCATGAAACCGTTCGGTGGTTGCAATTCTTGCTGGCCACGCCGGTCGTTGTCTGGATCGCGCAGCCGTTTTTCAAGCGCGGCTGGTCGTCCATCGTGACCGGCAACCTCAACATGTGGACGCTGATCGCGATCGGCACGGGGGCGGCCTATGTCTTCAGCCTCGTGTCGCTCCTCTTGCCGGGCATTTTTCCACCCAGTCTGCAAGGCGCCCATGGTCCACCGCTTTATTTCGAAGCAGCGGCGGTGATCCTGATCCTTGTCCTCGTCGGCCAGGTCATGGAGCTGACCGCACGCGACCGGACCGGAGATGCGATCCGGGCATTGATGGACCTTGCCCCGAAAACTGCCCGCCGGGTCACGGACGATGGTGAAGAAGATGTGCCGCTTGACGCCGTCTCGACGGGTGACCGCCTGCGCGTGCGCCCTGGCGAAGCGGTGCCGGTCGACGGCACGGTGATCGACGGACGTTCGTCGGTCGATGAGAGCATGCTGACCGGTGAGCCTGTTCCTGTGGAAAAAACGCAAGGTGACGGTGTGACGGGCGGCACGCTCAACAAGACCGGCTCATTCGTGATGGAAGCCCGCGCCGTCGGCGGCGACACTGTCCTGAGCCAGATCGTCAATCTGGTGGCGCAGGCACAACGGTCTCGCGCGCCTATTCAGGCGATGGCTGACCGTGTGGCAGGGTATTTTGTGCCTGCAGTGATCGGCATCGCCCTCCTTGCTTTTGTCGCGTGGCTTGTCCTTGGTCCGACGCCTGCCCTTGGCTACGCTGTCGTCGCTGCGGTCAGCGTTCTGATCATCGCATGCCCCTGCGCCCTGGGACTGGCGACGCCGATGTCGATCATGGTGGCGACAGGGCGCGGCGCACAGGCGGGTGTTCTAATCCGCGATGCCGAGGCGCTCGAACGTTTTGCGAAGGTCGATGTCCTTGTTCTGGACAAGACTGGAACCCTGACCGAAGGACGCCCCAGCCTAACCGATTTTGTTGCATTTAGTGATCATGACGAGGATCAAGTGCTTGCTTTGGCGGCTGCATTGGAGCGCGGGTCCGAACATCCCCTGGCAGAGGCGATCTTGAACGGCGCTGAGGCGCGCGGGATTGCCCGCCTGGATGCCAGCGATTTTGACGCTATCACAGGCAAAGGCGTACGGGGAAGCGTCGAGGGGCAGCAGATTGCACTCGGAAATGCGGCGCTGATGCGCGACTTCGGACTGGATCTCACCGAGGCGGAACCACAGGTTGCAGCCCTCCAGAAGGCTGGAAAGACAGCCATGCTGCTCGCCGTTGATGGCCAGCTTGCAGGCATCGTCGCGGTGGCAGACCGGATCAAGGAGACAACCGCCGGGGCGATCAAAGATCTGCACAAGGCTGGGCTGCGGATCGTCATGGCGACGGGCGACAGTCTCGCCACCGCTGAAGCCGTCGCGCGAGAGCTTGGTATCGACGACATCCGCGCAGAGGTCTCGCCCGAGGACAAGGCTGATCTGATCGCGGAATTCAAGGCCAATGGCCTGTCGGTCGCAATGGCAGGGGACGGCGTCAACGACGCGCCAGCGCTTGCGGCGGCTGATGTCGGTATCGCCATGGGCACCGGCGCGGACGTCGCGGTGGAAAGCGCGGGCGTCACGCTGGTCAAAGGCGATCTGCGCGGTATCGTGAGAGCTCGTGTTCTAGCGCAGGCCACCATGAGTAACATCCGGCAAAACCTGTTCTTCGCCTTCGCATACAACAGCGCCGGTGTTCCGATCGCGGCGGGAATTCTTTTCCCGTTTTTCGGCGTTCTTTTGTCGCCGATGGTAGCAGCGGCGGCGATGAGCCTGTCATCGGTGTCGGTCATCGGCAATTCACTGCGCCTCCGGGGAATCAAGCTGTGAAGTCATGGGTCCTCTTCGGTGCCGCCATGCTCACTGCGGTTGCCGCTGGTGCGTGGTGGATGTCTGGCGAAAGGATCTCTTTCGCCGGAAAGAGTGCGTCTATGCCAGACCTTGCCACCGGTGCCGAGATTTACGCACAGGCCTGCGCCTCGTGCCATGGGGCCAATCTCGAGGGACAGCCTGATTGGAAAACGCCAAACCCCGATGGTCGGTTGCCTGCACCTCCGCATGACGCAAGTGGCCACACTTGGCACCATCCCGATCGTTTGCTGCTGGATATAACGATGCGAGGCACGGCAGCGGTTGTGGGCGGTGGATACGAGAGCGACATGCCGGGCTTCGCCGAGCAGTATAGCGAGGCGGAGCTGAGAGATGTCCTGGCGTGGATCAAGTCACAATGGCCTGAGCGTGAGCGGACCTATCAAGCGCAAATCACGGCACAGGATGAAGCGCAGCAATAAATCTCGTAAGTGTGTGTCACGAGCGATGTTCGGCGGTTGTGACGGAGTGCCCAAGCCCATGGATCAGTTTGGTTCGCGACCTGCGGGCACCATGAGCTGCACACGACCGCGTGCTGGACGCAGAAGCGCACCCTCCGCCTCAAGGGTCGCAAGCGCTCTGTAAAGTGCTGGGGGCGTTACATCGAGGTCAGCCGCAATTGACTGAAGTTTCGTTCCCGTTGGTAGGTGGCCTGTGGCATCTGCCAATTCACCAAGCCGGGCCAGAGTGCGACTGGTCAGCGGCGTGATGGCCCGCAGTTCCAGCATCCGGCGCGCGTTCATCAAGGATTGGGCAATATGTTGGGTGAAGGCCTGCGCAAGGCATGGAGAGTGTTCAAAGGCCTTTAGAACGGCCTTGCGTCGCAGCACGTATACAACCGGATGGGACAATTGCGACGGCATCACAATGACACGTTTCAGAAAAAAGTGAGGCTTCGGCAAAAGTTTCCCCCTCACACGCAACGTGGATCCGGATTGATCGTCCGGCTTCGGTCCATCGAACAAGATCGATTTGGCCCTTCATGAGGAGTGGCAGGCCAGGAGGAGCGTCGTTTTGGCGAAAGAGCGTTTGGCCTTTGTTCAATTCTAAGCTTGCCGATTGATCGGTTTTGCAGGCGCGCTCCAACTGGGTGAAGAATTTAGCTGCTGACATGATTACGATCATATCAAGCACGATACCAGATGGATAGGGTTCGCCTAGTCACTCAGGAGTTCTTCGAATGCTGACGACAAATCTGAAAACAACTATCTTCGCGCTTTCGTTGGCGGCGGTCACACCGGTTTCTGCCCAGCATGCAGACCATGCTTCGCATGGGGGCAGTGTTGCGACTGCGGCAAGCGGCATCCCAACCGAGCCGGGCGATGCCGCCTTCGCCGCAATCACGGAAATCGTAGCGATCCTGTCAGATGATCCCGAAACCGATTGGAGCCGCGTCGATATCGACGGCTTGCGCCAGCACCTTGTTGATATGAACCAGTTGATCTTAAGCGCTCAGGTTCAAAGCGAGCCTTTGCCGGATGGCTTGCGCATGCGCATTGATACAAGCGGCCGCGGTGGAGAGGCTGCTGTGCGCATGGTGCCTGTGCATGGTCCGGTCCTCGCTGCGGAGACCGGTTGGTCCTCGGAAGTCGTGATCGAGGGAGATGAGATCGTCTGGACCGTGGAAGGCGACGGTGACGAACGTCAAATACAGGCTCTTGGTTTCTTCGGTTTGATGGCTACAGGCGATCACCATAGAGTACACCATATTGCGTTGGCGCGAAGTGCGCCTGCGCACTAGGTTAGGCTAATCGCAGAAGGCTCCCTGAACTGGTCCGGAAGTCTTGACATAGATGATCTCGGATTAGAAAGCCTCTTGAGCTCTTCGATTTATTGAGGTTTCAGTGGAAGCTTCCTAGGCACCAAACAGGCATTCGCCACAAGTCTCCCGAAACCGAACGGTGGGACAAAAGGCGGGCTCGAGAAATATCAGGCCGTTTTTACAATTATATATCAATAGCTTAGATGAAACAAGTGGCAGCCCGTAGGGGAATCGAACCCCTCTTTCCAGGTTGAAAACCTGGCGTCCTAACCGATAGACGAACGGGCCACGCGATGTTCGAGGTGATTATGCAATCAAGTCGCGCTACGCAAGTCCAAAACGCGCATTTTTGCAGATATTTTAGTTCGCAGGGGACGCGTCCTCAAGGCTGAGTTGGACTTTTTGTCTACCCTGCCAACTGTTGATTTCCAACCGCCCGGCCAGATGGAAACGTCGCCCGCCGTGTTGTTCTAAGGCGGGGCCCATCGGGCCGTCAAAAGCGCGAAAGCAAATGCCGTCAATCTCGTGACCGGTGTCATCAACACAGGCGAATTTAAGGTGATTTTCGCCAACCCGCTTGAAATAGCGTACCCGCATATGGGCCAGCGCAAACCGGGGCGCGGAAGCACCGGCGCCAAAGGGTCCTGCCGTTTCTATCGATTCCACAAGCTCAACGGTGGCCGCCGTTGGCATCAGAATGCCGTCCAAACGCAAATCGGCAGTGTTGGATTGATGCGCCCCTTGCTTTTCCAGAAGGCTCTCGAGGGCTACCATCGCGGGCTCAAGCAAGTCCTCGCGCACCGTTAATCCTGCGGCCATCTTGTGACCGCCTCCTTTCAGCAACAGGTCCTCGAGGGCGAGGCGCTGAATGGGTTGTCCAAGATCAATGCCGGGGACGGACCGCCCCGATCCTTTGCCGATCCCGTTTTCAAAACCGATCACGATGCTTGGTTTTCCTGAAACCTCTTTCAGACGTGACGCCACGATGCCCACGACACCGGGGTGCCAGCCATCGCCTGCCGCCCAGACCAGCGCCCGGTCAAAGCCCCGCGCTTCGGCCTGTGCCAGCGCTTCGGCGCGCACGCGCTCTTCGATGGCGCGGCGTTCAGTGTTCAACGCGTCAAGGCGTTCGGCCAACCGGCTCGCCTGTTGCAGGTCCTGCGTGGCCAGCAACTGCGCCCCCAAATCTGCGGCCCCAACGCGCCCACCGGCATTGATACGCGGCCCAAGCACGTATCCAAGGTGGTAGGCCGTAGGGGCGCGGTCCAGTCGTGCGATGTCTGAAAGGGCCGCAAGGCCGGGCCTGTGCCGGCGCGCCATCACCAACAGCCCTTGCCGGACAAAGGCGCGGTTCACGCCGATCAGCGGGGCCACATCGGCAACCGTGGCCAAAGCAACCAGATCGAGAAAAGACAGCAAATCCGGACCCTTGCGCCCGGCTTCACGCAGTTGACGCCCCACCTCGACCAGCAGCAAGAACACCACACCTGCCGCGCACAGATGCGACAGGCTGCCGTCTTCATCCTGCCGGTTCGGGTTCACGATAGCATGGGCGGCGGGCAGTGTTTCGCCGCCCAGATGGTGATCAAGGATCACAACATCCGCCCCTGCGGCGGCCTCAACAGGCCCATGGGACAGCGTTCCGCAATCAACGCAGACGATCAGATCGTGCCGTGCTGCCAGATCGGACATTGCCGCATCATTTGGTCCGTAGCCTTCGTCGATACGGTCCGGAATGTACAGCGTGGCGTCGGTGTTGAAGTCCCGCAGCCATGCAATCAACAGCGCGGCAGAGCACCCGCCGTCCACGTCGTAGTCGGCAAATATAGCGACCCGTTCCCGATTGTTGACCGCCTGGATGAGCCTTTTCGCGGCTTTTTCCATGTCCCGCAGATGTCGCGGGTCAGAGAGCAGATCGCGCAAGGCAGGCGACAGAAAGCCAATGGCCTCCTGCGGGGAGACACCGCGTCGAGCCAGCACATTTGCCACGGCCTGAGGAACTGCAGCCTGCTGCACCAATGCTTCTGCGGCGCGTTCTGTCGCCAGGTCAGGTCCAACCCAGCGCCGTCCCGTCAGCGAGGCATCAACCCCCAGAAAGCTCACATCCGATCAGACGCTTGAAGCTGGCGTGCGGTAGTTGATCCGGCGGACCGAACCGGTCTTTGAGCGCATGATCAGGGTTTCGGTGGTGAACCAGCCGGGTTCGCGTTTCACGGCGGGCAGGATATTGCCGTCCGTGACGCCGGTGGCTGCGAAAATCACATCCTCTGTGACCATCTCGTCCCGGCTGTAAATCTTGTTCAGGTCGGTGATGCCGGCTTTGGCAGCGCGGCCTCTTTCATCGTCATTGCGAAACAACAACCGACCATACATCTGGCCGCCCATGCATTTGAGCGCGGCCGCCGCCAGCACGCCTTCGGGCGCGCCGCCTTCTCCCATGTACATGTCGATGCCAGTGCCGGGTTCAGCACAGTGCATCACGCCCGCAACGTCGCCATCGGTGATCAAACGGATCGACGCACCGGTCGCGCGGACTTCGGCGATGACCGCTTCATGGCGGGGGCGCTCGAGAATGCAAACCGTGATATCCGAGGCCGCACATCCCTTGGCCTTTGCCAGCGCATTCACCCGCTCGCCGGGGCTCATGTCCAGCGTGACGACGTTTTCCGCATAGCCCGGCCCGATGGCCAGCTTGTCCATGTAAACGTCAGGAGCGTGCAACATCGACCCGCGTGGCCCCATCGCAATCACTGTCAGCGCGTTGGGCATGTCTTTTGCCGTCAGGGTCGTGCCCTCAAGCGGGTCGAGGGCAATATCAACGCCCGGCCCGTTGCCTGTACCAACCTCTTCCCCGATATAGAGCATCGGCGCTTCGTCGCGTTCGCCTTCACCGATCACAACAACACCCGCGATATCGAGCATATTCAGCTGCGTCCGCATCGCGTTGACGGCAGCTTGATCGGCAGCTTTCTCGTCGCCGTGTCCAACCAGCCGTGCCGAGGCCAGCGCCGCGGCTTCCGAAACACGGGCAAGACCCAAAGACAGCATACGGTCCTGAAATTCAGCATGGGCGGGCATCTTGAAACTCCTATAAGGTAAATCACTGGTCTTGGTGTAACGCTCTGACGTCCCGGCTACAACCGGTCGCTCAGCCCGCCTCTATGCGCAGGGCAACGGGCGCTGCGCGCAAGACGGCGGTTTGGTCCATTGCCGTGAGCGCTTGGTTCAGTGCGTCGGGCGCGGTTTTATGCGTCACGATCAGTACCGGGGCTGTTGTGTCCTCGTGTCCGTACTGGCGCATGCGGTCAATCGAAACGCCTGCCTCTCCCAGAACGCTGGCGACTTTGGCGAGCGCGCCGGGGCGATCCTCAAGCGACAAGCGCAGGTAATAAGGGGCGGGCAGGCTAGCGGCTGCCGGGGCTGCTTGGGCCAGTGCCGTGGCCGGGACGCCAAAGACGGGCGCACGCCGGCCGCGCGCGATATCACACACATCAGACATCACAGCGCTGGCGGTCGGGCCTTCACCGGCACCGGGGCCGCGCAGCACGATCTGGCCTACGGCATCCCCTTCCAGCACAACCATATTTGTGCCGCCATCCAGCTGACCCAACGGAGAGGTGTCGGGCACCAGACAAGGCTGCATGCGTTGCTCAAGCCCGCGCCCGGTCTTTTGGGCAACGCCTAACAGCTTGATCTTGTAGCCCATATCGGCAGCGGCGCGGATGTCCTCGATGCTGACGCATTCGATGCCTTCCAGGGTGATACCATCGAAATTGACCTGCGTGCCAAAAGCCAGCGACGACAGGATCGCGAGCTTGTGTGCCGCATCAATGCCGCCCACGTCCAACTGCGGGTCTGCTTCGAGATACCCAAGACCGTCGGCTTCGGCGAAAACGTCCTCATAGCTGAGGCCCGCAGATTCCATGCGGGTCAGGATATAGTTGCACGACCCGTTCATCACGCCCATGATCCGGGTGATATCGTTTCCCACAAGCCCTTCGCTCAGGGCCTTGATCACAGGGATCCCGCCTGCCACCGCAGCCTCATAGAACAACGGGACCTCTGCAGCTTCGGCCATTTCCGCCAAGGCCTGTCCGTGGATTGCCAGCAGTGCCTTGTTTGCGGTGACGACCGGTTTTCCAGCTGCAATGGCCGCTTCAACGGCTGATTTAGCAACGCCGTCCTGCCCGCCGATCAGTTCAACAAAGACATCCACATCCGCGCGTTTCGCTAGAGTGACGGCATCGTCTTCCCATGCGTAGTCTGCAAGCGACACGCCCCGGTCTTTTGACGCATCGCGCGCCGAAACAGCTGAGATGGTGATTTTTCTGCCGGTGCGCGCCTCAAGCATGGCGCTGTGCTGACGGACGATTCGGACGACACCGATGCCAACTGTTCCCAGACCTGCAATTCCAAGGCGAAGCGGATCAGACATGAGCGTTTCCTTTCGAGGCCGTCACGGTGTGTGCTGCGGCGGCGTTTAGCCTGTTCGCTCGTGCCGTGCAACGCTGTTCAAAGAGCGATTTTTAAACAGCCCGTCGCACGCTAAGGGTCTGGCTCTTCTTGTGTTCTGATCGCATCCGCCCGTGCGCCCAACGCATCGGCGCGCTGCGACAGGTCTTCGCGTGCGGTGTCCGCGTCCGCATCAAAAGCGTTTGCTTCGGCCAAGAGCGTGCTTTGCGGTCTCAATTCGGGGTAGGGTTGGTTCGCGATGTCAGCACTGACCGTCTGGTCAAGCTCAGGAAATTGCGTGCAGCCGACCAACAGCCCGCACGTCAATACTGTCAAAAAAGTGCGCATCGCTTGGCTCTCCGGTTTGGATGATACGGTTTTGGCGCGCTCTGCGGCATCCTGCAAGTCTTTTGCAAACGGGCGTGGTGCGGCCATGCCGGATAAAAACGCCCGCCCACATGTTGGAAAATACCTTTCGGGGGTCGCAAAAAGACGCGACAGCGCAGGCGCCGCCTCAGACCCTTTGGCAAAACGCAAAGGAAATACGTATGAAAACCGGGTTCATCGGGTTGGGCAATGTCGGGGCGCAACTGGCAGGCTCTCTTGTGCGAAACGGCGTTGATCTTGCGGTGCATGATCTTGACGCACAGGCCGTTGCCGCCCTGACAGAAAAAGGGGCGCGGGCCGGGGGCAGTCCGGCTTTGTTGATGCAAAACTGCGATGTGGTCATCACCTGCTTGCCCAGCCCTGCCGCCTCAGCGGTGGTTGTCGCTGAAATGATGCCCCACGTGTGTGCAGGCAAAATCTGGGTGGAAATGTCGACCACGGACACGCAAGAGGTGCAACGCTTGGCCGAGGGCGTGATTGCGGCGGGTGGTGCGGCTGCGGATTGTCCGGTGTCGGGCGGGTGCCACCGCGCAGGCACGGGCAACATTTCGATCTATGCCGGATCAACGCGCGACACGTTCGAGACTATTTTGCCGTTGCTCACCTTGATGGGGCGCCGGGTGTTGCACACTGGCGACGTAGGCACCGCGAGCACCCTGAAAGTCATGACAAATTATCTGGCGACCGCGAACCTGCTGACCATTTGCGAGGCGCTTACCGTGATGAAAGCGGCAGGCATGGACCTTGCGACCACCTTTGAGGCGATCAGCATCTCGTCCGGCACGTCCTTTGTGCATGAGACCGAAAGCCAGTTGATCCTGTCTGGCGCGCGCGATGTCAATTTCACCATGGACCTCGTGCAAAAGGACATCGGGCTTTTCCAGAAACTGGCAGATCACTTCGAGGTGCCGCTGGAAATTTCACCCTTGATGATCGACATGATGACGGACGGACAGCGCCGCTACGGGGAGCGGGCGCAATCCGACCGGATGATCGAACGGCTTGAAGAGGCCACCGGGCTGAGCATCACCGCACCGGGCTTTCCCGACCAGTTGATCGACGATGAACCCGAAGAGCGCGGCTACGAGGTGCACGCGGCGCGCGGGGCTGCGGACTAGGTCAGCCCGCCCTCTGCGCTCAAAACGGATTTGCCGCCCAGATACGGCGACAGCACTGCGGGCAATAGCACGCTGCCGTCCTCTTGCTGGCCGTTTTCCAGAACGGCGATCAGGCACCGCCCCACGGCAAGGCCGGACCCGTTCAGCGTATGCACAAACTGCGGCTTCCCGCCGTCTGCGGGTTTGAACCGCGCGTTCATGCGGCGGGCCTGAAAATCCCCGGTGGTCGAAACCGAAGAGATTTCGCGGTAGGCGTTCTGCCCCGGGAGCCATGCCTCAATATCCAGAGTGCGGCGCGCGCCAAACCCCATGTCACCGGTGCACAGAACCACCGTGCGGTAGGGGATGCCGCACCGCTCCAGAATGTCCTCGGCGCAGCGTACCATGCGTGTTTGCTCGTCGTCGCTGTGATCGGGATGCGTGACCGATACCATCTCGACCTTCTCGAACTGGTGCTGGCGCAACATGCCTGCGGTGTCGCGCCCTGCAGACCCGGCCTCTGAGCGGAAGCACAGGGTATGGGCCGTCATGCGCAGGGGCAGGGCGGCTTCCTCCAGCACGTCGCCGGAAACGGAGTAGGTCAACGTCACCTCTGAGGTCGGGATCAGCCACCACCCGTTTGTGGTCTGATAGCTGTCATCCCCGAACTTTGGCAGTTTGTCCGTGCCATACATCGCCTCGTCCCGCACCAGCACGGGTGTTTGATGCTCAACCAGCCCGTTGTCGTTCACATGCACGTCCAGCATGAACTGTGCGAGGGCACGGTGGAGGCGGGCAACAGCGCCCTTCAGCATGACAAACCGGCTGCCGGAGGTTTTGGCCGCGGTTTCGAAATCCATGCCCGGTGCCACGCCCGCAAGCTCAAAATGTTCTTTGGGGCTAAAGGCAAAGTTGGGAAGCCCCCCCCACAGGCGGACCTCGACGTTGTCGCCTTCATCGGCACCGTCCGGCACATCCTCGGCGGGGGTGTTGGCAATGCGCGCCAGCATGTCGGTCAGTTTGGCATCCAGGTCTTTGGCCTCCGCCTGCATGGCGCTGACCTCGGCCTTCTTTTCCGACACCAGCGCGCGCAGACGCTCGAATTCCGCCTCGTCGCCCTTCGCTTTGGCCGCCCCCACCAGCTTGGAGGCCTTGTTCTGCTCTGCCTGCGCGGTTTCTGCGGAGGTGATCAGCGACCGGCGTGCTTGATCAAGCTCCAATACGGCAGCGGACATGGGGGCATCCCCCCGGCGTGCGAGGCCTGCGTCAAAAGCGTCCGGGTTGTCCCGGATGGCGCGGATATCGTGCATATCCCGAATCTCTCCATGCTGAGTCGTCTGATGTGCTCGCTTATGGACGATTATTGCGCAGGCTGCACCCTTGAGATGTTTATCCTGCCTGTAAGCGCGCAGCTACTGTGCGGCGCGCGCCACGGCCTCCCGCCAATGGCCCAAAATCCAGTCTCCTACCGGAACCGCCAGCGCATGGCCCAAAGGACCTGCACGCGCAACAATTACAGCCGAAACCGCCCAGCCGCCTTCATGAGGGACCAAAACCGGCCCGCCTGAGTTTCCGCCGATGACCTCACATTGGATGCTGAGCATGCGCCTGCCCTGCGCAAAGCCGATGGGACAATCAAAGCGCCCGTTCAACAGATGGGGCCGCTTGTTGTGATAGCCTATCAGGCCCACGCGTTCCGGCAGAGCGCCCGTCTGTTCCACCAGCGGGACAGGCTTGATCAAGGAAGGCGGTATCGGCTCTTCCAGCCACACCAGCGCCACATCAAAACGAAAGCGATTGTTTCCTTGCGCAATTTGGTAGGCAGGATGGGCAATCACCTCTCGTGACAGGCGGTGCGCCACGAATTCGCCCCGGTCCCAGCCACCCACAAAATGGCGTTTGATGGGAATAGTCCGGTCCGCGCCGGTACAATGGGCGGCGGTCAATACCAGATCAGGTGCAATCAACGTGCCGGTGCATCCTTGCAGCAGCCCGACGCCTGCGCCATTCACGCGCCCCACGGCGGCCCATTCCTCGCGCGCGTCGGTTGGCAACGGGGGCAGGGGGTCTGACGAAACCGCCTGCCCGGTCAGCGCCATGGCCGCCGCACATAGCAGCGCGCGCCACAGTTGCAAATAGCGACCTGT
The DNA here is from genome assembly GCA_045106135.1 of Roseobacter sp. Classification (GTDB taxonomy): domain Bacteria; phylum Pseudomonadota; class Alphaproteobacteria; order Rhodobacterales; family Rhodobacteraceae; genus Roseobacter. Next base: position 144,138 of record JBGCEG010000044.1, read on the forward strand.
TTTCAGCCCTGACACGCAACAGCCCTCGAAAATCCAAACCCACAGTTCTTGTCGGGCAGATTGCCCGCGCGCGCGGCGCAGGCCAAGCGGAAACTGCGCGGCCAGTGCACCATTTGAAGGGATTAAATATCAGCGACGCTTCGCCTTGCAAAGCGTGCCGCCAGACCATACGTTCCGCCAAAATCAGCATGTGCGAAATGCATGACTGAAAGACCCGCAACAAAAGGACAGTTTCATGGAAGCCTTCGCACAGTTTGTGCCGCTCATCCTGATCTTTGCGATCATGTATTTCCTGCTCATCCGGCCCCAGCAAAAAAAGGTCAAAGAGCATCAGGCGATGGTCGCCGCATTGCGCCGCGGGGACCAGGTGGTAACGCAGGGCGGTGTCGTCGGTAAGGTTGTGAAGGTGAAAGACGAAGGTGAGATCGAAGTAGAAATCGCCGACGGTGTGAAAGTCCGTGTCATTCAGCAAACCATTCAATCGGTCATTTCCAAGACTGAACCAGCGAAGTAATTTCGCTCTCTAACGTACTGGGAAGGCTCTGAAATGCTGCAAATTCCTTCGTGGAAGCGCGCGTTGATCTGGCTGACTTGCGCTGTCGGACTTTGGCTTGCGATGCCAAACGCGTTTTATACGACGGTCGAGCAGCACAATGACGCTGTGCAGGCAATGGAGATCGGCAACATCAGTGCCGAGATGGAAGCGCTACGCGCAATCTGGCCCGAATGGATGCCCTCTGGCCTTGTTAATCTGGGCCTTGATCTGCGCGGCGGTGCTCATCTGCTGGCAGAGGTGAAATTGTCGGATGTTTATGCCAGCCGGATGCAAGCCTACTGGCCTGAAATCCGTGACGCCCTGCGCCCCGAGCGTGGCACCATCGGGACCATCCGCTTGCAACCGTCGGCAGAGGACGAATTGCACATTCGCATTTCCGAACCCGACGGCATGCAGCGGGCGCTGGAGGTTGTGCGCAGTGTTGCCCGGCCTATCCAGACGCTCACAGGGATTGGCGCAAACGACATTGTGGCCCGTGCCGACGGCGATCTGATCATCGTCACCTTGTCTGACGAGGAAAAACTCGCCTCGGATGAGCGGACGCTGCAGCAAAGCCTTGAGATTGTGCGCCGCCGGATCGACGAGGTGGGCACCCGCGAGCCAACGATCCAGCGTCAGGGGTCGGACCGTATTCTTATTCAGGTGCCGGGCGTTGGCTCTGCGGCTGAATTGAAAGCGATCATCGGGACCACGGCGCAACTGACCTTCAACCCGGTTGTATCGCGCGGCACGGACGCGGATGCGGCACCGGGCATTGGCAACAAGCTGGTGCCATCACTGGATGATCCGGGCCTTTACTACGTTCTCGAAACAGCGCCCGTCGTCACCGGTGAGGAACTGGTCGACGCGCAACCCGCCTTCGACCAGAACGGCAGGCCTGCGGTCAACTTCCGCTTCAACACCTCCGGCGCGCGCAAATTCGGGGACTACACGGCTGAAAACATCGGCTCACCCTTTGCCATTGTGCTAGATGATGAAGTGCTCAGCGCGCCCACCATCCAAAGCCACATTCCGGGCGGGTCAGGGATCATCACCGGTAACTTCACGGTTGAGGAATCCACGAACTTGGCGGTTTTGTTGCGCGCGGGTGCCTTGCCCGCTGAACTGATCTTTCTCGAAGAGCGCACAATCGGCCCGGAGCTGGGACAAGACAGCATCGACGCGGGCAAAATCGCGACCATCATCGCCTTTGTTGCGGTCTTGATCTTTATGCTGCTCAGTTATGGTCTCTTTGGCCTCTTCGCAAATATCGCGCTGATCATCAACATCTGCCTGATCTTCGGCTTGCTGAGCATGATCGGCGGCACGCTGACCTTGCCCGGTATTGCGGGGATTGTTCTGACCGTTGGGATGGCGGTGGATGCCAACGTGCTGATTTTTGAGCGAATACGCGAAGAACTGCGCACCGCCAAAGGCCCTGCGCGCGCTATTGAGTTAGGCTACGAAAAAGCGCTCTCTGCCATTCTGGACGCGAACATCACCACGTTCATCACCGCTGTGATCCTCTTTGCGATGGGCTCTGGTCCGGTGCGTGGCTTTGCCATCACGCTGGGACTGGGCATTCTGACGTCGGTCTTTACGGCAATTTTTGTCACCCGCTTGCTGGTGATCATCTGGTTCGAGCGTACGCGCCCGAAAACGATCGAGGTCTGATATGCGTCTGCGACTGGTCAAACAGAACACAAGCTTCGATTTCTTCAAGCGCTGGAAACTATGGTTGGGCATCTCGGGCCTGATGATGGTTGTGGCGTTTGCGTCTTTCCTGCTGCAGGGCCTTAACTACGGCATTGATTTTAGGGGCGGTACGACAATCCGGACCGAAAGCACCGAAGTTATTGACATTGGCGTCTACCGTGCAGCGATTGATACGCTGGGCCTTGGCGATGTGTCGATCACAGAGGTCTTTGACCCCACATTCGGGCCTGAAGACAACGTGGCGATGATCCGCATTCAGGCACAGGACGGCGAAGAGGCGGTGTCCGTTGCGGTCGTCTCGCAGGTGGAGGCTGCCCTGAAAGAGGTGCGACCAGATATACGGTTCATCTCTGTAGAATCGGTGGGGCCAAAGGTGTCTGGCGAGTTGATCCAGACAGCGGCGATTGCGGTGGTGCTCGCGATCGGGGCTGTTCTGATCTACATCTGGCTCAGGTTTGAATGGCAATTTGCCGTCGGGGCCGTGCTTGCCTTGGTGCATGACGTCATCCTGACCATTGGCATTTTCTCGGAATTCCAGATCAAGTTTGACCTCGCCATTATAGCAGCTTTGCTGACCATTGTGGGCTATTCGTTGAACGATACGGTGGTGGTGTTTGATCGGGTGCGCGAGAACCTGCGAAAATACAAGAAAAGACCGTTGGCTGAAGTACTGAACATCTCGATCAACGAAACACTCTCCCGGACCTTCATGACATCTGTCACCACGTTGCTGGCGCTGATTTCACTGTTTGTGCTGGGCGGCGACGTGATCAGAGGGTTCGTGGGCGCGATGATCTGGGGCGTGATCATCGGGACCTATAGCTCGGTCTTTGTGGCGTCGGCGGTGCTGTTGTACCTTGGGGTTAAGCGGGACTGGTCAAAGCCCGATGCCAATGCAGGCAATCAGTTTGCGAACATAGATGCTTGAGACGCTCCTTGGCGTCACTGACGTCACGGGGCTGATCATTCTGACCGTTGCTGTGGTTGTTGCGGGGCTGGTGCGCGGGTTTGCGGGTTTTGGGTCGGGCATGATTATCATGCCTGCGGCCTCCATGGTTTTGCCCCCGGTGGGTGCTGTGACCTTCATGATGATGGCCGAACTGCTGGGGCCGCTGCCGAACCTGCGCGCGGCATGGCGCGAAGGAGTGCCCGCAGACGTGGGGCGCCTGATGCTGGGGGCGGTTTTTGCCGTACCACTTGGCATCCTGTGCCTGTCGCTCATGGAACCGGCGGCCTTCAGTTGGGTGGTGTCGATCACCGTGGCCTGTCTTTTGGCTCTGTTGATGACCGGATGGCGCTACCGTGGCACGCTGACCGCACCCCTGACGGCCGCAACGGGCGCGCTGGGGGGCTTCATGGGCGGTTTTGCCGGCGTGCCGGGTCCGCCTGTCATCATGCTTTATATGGCGTCGCACTTCCCGGCGGCGATCATCCGCGCGAATTTCCTGCTCTATCTGCTGGCCATCGACGTGGTCATGATTGCTGTGTTCTTCGTGCTTGATCTGTTTGTCTGGCAGATCGCGCTGCTGGGCCTTCTGGCCGGCGTGCCTGCCATGATCGCCAACAGAATGGGTGCGTGGCTCTTTGATCCCACGGCAGAGGTGGTCTTTCGCCGCGTGGCCTATATCATTATAGCTATGTCAGCTATTATCGGCCTGCCGGTCTGGAGATCCTGATGCGACTGAACGAGATTACATTTACCGATGCAAAACCTGTGGACGGCTACGGGCCGGGGTTCTTTCGCATCTCGGGCGAGGTGCACCACGGCCCTGTCATCATCGGCCCCAAAGGCGTTCAGGACTGGGCGGGGTATGAAGATGTCGAGGCGCTGATAGCACTTGTGGGGACCGTGGATGTGCTGTTCATCGGGACGGGCAGCGAAATCGCGCATCTGCCAAGTGACGTGCGTCTTGCGCTGGAAGACGCAGGGCTTGGCGTGGATGTGATGGCGTCCCCTGCCGCGTGCCGCACGTATAACGTGCTGCTGAGCGAGGGGCGACGGATCGCGCTGGCGCTCTTGCCGGTCTGAGGTAAAATCGGCCTTTTGCGGGTCCGCGCAATAAGTTAACCCTTGCACCATGACAGTATCGGTTTCGGATCTTTGCGTTCAACGGGGTGGCGTCCCTGTGCTGGAAGGGCTGACCTTCCGGCTGGATCCGGGGCAGGCCATGGTGCTGCGCGGGCCCAATGGCTCTGGTAAAACCACCTTGCTGCGCACGATTGCAGGCCTGCAGCCCGCCGTGTCAGGACAGATCACCGGCACCGACGAACAGGTGGCCTATGCCGCACATGCTGACGGCTTGAAAGCGATGTTGTCGGTGACCGAAAACCTGACCTTCTGGGCGCAGATTTTTGGCCAGCAGAGCATAGAGCCTGCCTTGACTGGCTTTGATCTGACTGATCTGGCGGACCGGCTGGCCGGGACCTTATCCGCAGGCCAAAAACGCAGGCTTGGGCTGGCCCGCCTGTTGGTGACGGGCAGGCCCGTCTGGGTGCTGGATGAACCCACGGTCTCGCTCGACACTGCTGCCGTGCAGCTATTTGCGGATGCGGTGCGCGGCCACCTTGCGCAGGGTGGGTCGGCCATGATCGCCACCCACATCGATCTGGGGCTGGAGGCACAGGTGTTTGATGTCTCGGCCTACCGGTCCACGGGCACGACCCAGACCGGCGTCAGTGATGAGGCCTTCCTGTGATTGCCCTGCTGCGCCGTGATCTGATGCTGGCCTTGCGGGCCGGGGGCGGCTTTGGGCTGGGCCTCGCCTTCTTCTTGATCGTCACGGTGCTGGTGCCTTTTGGGGTTGGTCCGCAATCGGAGCTTTTGTCACGGATCGCGCCCGGTATCCTGTGGATCGGTGCCTTGCTCTCGTGTCTTTTGTCGCTGGACCGTGTGCTGTCGCTGGATTGGGAGGACGGCTCGCTGGATTTGCTGGCGACCTCCCCGCTGCCGCTGGAAGCGGCGCTTAGCATCAAAGCGCTGGCCCATTGGGTGACGACGGGTCTGCCGCTGGTTCTGGCCGCGCCCGTGCTGGGGGTTTTGCTGAACCTGCCAAGCGGGGGGTACCTTTGGCTGGTTGTATCGCTATTTCTGGGCACGCCCGCGCTGTCGGTCATCGGTACCTTTGGCGCGGCCCTGACGGTGGGGCTCAAACGGGGCGGGTTGCTGCTGTCGTTGCTGGTGCTGCCGCTCTATGTGCCGACGCTGATCTTCGGGGCCGAGGTTGCGCGTCGCGGGGCCGTGGGGATGGAGGTTTTGACGCCCGCGCTCTTTCTGGCGGGTATCACCGCCGGGGTGATCGCCTTGATGCCTTTTGCCGCAGCCGCCGCTTTGCGGATCAACTTGCGTTGAACATGCCGTTATCCATTGAGCAATTGTTTCCCAGTGATTAAATAAGCGCCATGAGTGATAGCACAACACGACGCCCCCCGCGGCTCAACAAATTTTGGGAATTTGCCAACCCGGTCAAGTTCATGGCCCTGTCTGACCGTGCCTTGCCGGTGGTTTGGGTGCTGACGGGCATCTGCCTCGTGGTCGGGCTGATCTGGGGCTATTTCTTTACGCCGGACGATTTTCGCCAAGGCTCAACCGTCAAGATCATATACCTGCACGTGCCGTCGGCTTTCATGGCCATCAACGCGTGGTTCATGATGCTTGTGACCTCGCTGATCTGGTTGATCCGGCGCCACCACGTCAGCGCATTGGCGGCGAAAGCGGCGGCCCCTGTGGGCGTGACCATGACGCTGATCGCCCTTGTGACCGGTGCGATCTGGGGGCAGCCCATGTGGGGCACGTGGTGGGAATGGGACCCGCGCCTGCCGTCATTCCTGATCCTGTTTCTGTTCTATCTGGGCTACATGGCCCTGTGGTCGGCGATTGATGATCCTGACACAGCGGCGGACCTCACATCGGTCTTGTGTATCGTCGGGTCGGTTTTTGCCGTCCTGTCCCGCTATGCGATTAACTTCTGGAACCAAGGCCTGCACCAGGGCGCATCGCTCAGTCTGGATAAAGAAGAGAACATCGCGGATGTGTTCTACTTTCCCTTGCTGGTCTCACTGGCCGGGTTTTTCCTGCTGTTTCTGGCACTGGTCCTTTACGGAACCAATAGTGAAATCAGGTTGCGCCGTGCGCGTGCTCTGACAGCCCGGCAGGCGCGCACATGATGCCTGATCTTGGAAAATATGCGAGCTCCGTGAACTCCGCCTACCTGATTTCGCTGCTTTTGCTGGCGGCCCTCGTTCTGGTGATCCTCAAGCGTGGCAAGCTGGCGCGCGCGCGTCTCGATGCCGTCGAACGGCAGGAGCGTAAAGATGGCCAAGCGTAAGATTTCACCGCTGATGTTGGCACCCCCGCTGCTTTTTGCGGGGTTTGTGGCGCTGGCGGGCATCGGTATGTTCACCACCGATTCATCAGAGCTCCGATCAACGCGCGTGGGGCAGGTAGCGCCTGCCATTACGGACACCGCTTTGAGCGGCTATGCCCCCGTCACGGCAGAGACGCTGGCGACAGGGGAGGTGATCCTCGTGAACTTCTGGGCCAGTTGGTGCCCGCCCTGCCGGTTGGAGCATCCGAACCTGCTGAAACTGGCAGACGAGGGGATGAACATCGTGGGCGTGAACTTCAAGGACGCCGAGGGGGCCGCCACCGGGTATTTGCGCGATGATGGCAACCCGTTTTCTGCCGTTGCCTTCGACCCCGCGGGTCGTTCGGCGATTGACTGGGGGGTGACCGCCCCGCCTGAGACATTCATCCTCGGCCCGGATGGCACGGTGCTCTACCGGTTCGCGGGGCCGTTGGTGGGGGCGGACTACGAAAACCGTTTCTTGCCGGAACTGGAAAAAGCGCGGGCCAGTCAATAAGGCGGCTTGCGTGAATGCCACACCGCGCTGACGGTAACGAGGCCCGTCCGCATTTGTACGGATCTACAAAAAGACACTTCAGAAATGAAATACCCGGCCGCATTGTGCGACCGGGTTTTGTTTTGATCAATTGGGTGTTCAGGCGGCTTTGCGACGCCGTTTTAACCCGCCCAGCAACACAAGACCTGCAGGCAGCAGCAACATGCCGGCTGGCAGTGGTGCAGACACCAACGTGATGTTGATGTCACCTGCATAGCTTGCGCACGAGGTCGTGCAGTCCGTCCGGGTGAAGGTGGTCCACGAAGACAGGCCAAACAGATCAGCGTCTTTATCGTTCGCACCGGTGCCCAACTGAACCTTCAAAGGCTGGTTGTTGACAGACCCGCGCAGGCTGATGTCAAAATCGCCAAGGCCGGGATCGGACAAAGAAGACAGCGCGTTTGTCTTGGCGATATCGAGGTCCCAATAGGTCCAATCCGCGTCAGACGCGCCCGCGACTTTTTTCTGTGCGAGGCCGGAGGTGTCGAGAATGCGCGTGAGGTTCATCTCAAGAGAGAAACCCTGACCGTTCTCGTTTTTGACCTCGCCGGTGAGCTTGGCCATGTCGCCGTCGACTTCAAACTGTCCTTTGCCGGCGCTTGAAAACTCAAACAGGAAATGGTTTGCGGCCGTTCCAGTGGCACCGGTGGGATTTGACTCGCCAGAGAACCACAGACTGTGCGTGTTTCCGGTTGTATGCGTGTTGGCTGCGTCGTCAAATGTCCCGTCGCGGACGTTGCTGTAAGCGCTGTAGGTCGATGCAGACGCGGTGGTTGCGATTGATGCAGCGGCAAGGGCTGCAACGCAAACCAGATTTGTAAATTTCATGAAATATTCCTTAATATATACCTCGACGGTATATTAAATCGTTAACCAAACAAGAAATAATACCATGCGCTGGCCTTGTGCGCTTCGGTCTGTTGTGCTGTGCCGCGCTTCGGAAATAAAGAAATATCCGTTCTTTTCACGTTAAAACAGATGGATATGCGCACAGCGGTTGCTGCCATCAAAGCCTGTGCGTCTTCAGATGCCACAATGAAAAAAGCTCCGGTGATGTACCGGAGCTTTTTGTTTTTCTAGCCAAGGTTGATCTTATGCAGCCTTAGCGAGATTTCTGAGCACGTAATGCAGCACGCCGCCGTGCTCGATGTACTCAATTTCGATGGCTGTATCGATTCGACACTTCAGCGTGATGTCCTTTGTCGTGCCGTCCGCCATGGTGATTGAGCAAGGCACTTCCTGAAGCGGTTGGATCGTGTCCAGCCCCGAAATTGCGACCGTTTCCTCGCCTGTCAGGCCAAGCGATTTGCGTGTGTCGCCCCCGGTGAATTCGAATGGAATGACACCCATGCCAACAAGATTGGACCGGTGAATACGCTCAAAGCTTTCCGCAATGACGGCTTTCACCCCCAGCAAGGCCGTGCCCTTCGCGGCCCAGTCCCGGGAAGATCCGGCACCGTATTGTTCGCCGCCAAAGATGACCAGCGGGGTGCCTTGCTCTTTGTAGGCCATGGCCGCGTCAAAGATTGACGTCTGGGCGCCATCTGGTCCTTTGGTGTAGCCACCTTCGACACTGTCCAACATCTCGTTTTTGATGCGGATGTTGGCAAATGTGCCACGCATCATGACCTCATGGTTGCCACGCCGCGACCCGTAAGAGTTGAATTCGCGCTGTGGCACCTGCCGCTCGGTGAGGTACTGGCCTGCGGGGGTGGTGTCTTTGAACGATCCTGCAGGGCTGATGTGGTCGGTCGTGATCATATCGCCCAAAATGGCCAGCACGCGCGCGCCCGCGATGTTTGTGATGACGCCCGGTTCATGGCCCATGCCCTGGAAATAGGGGGGGTTCTGAACGTAGGTGGAGGTTGTCGGCCAGTCGTATGTCTTGCTGTCCGTAGTCTCCACGCCTTGCCACTTGTCGTCGCCTTTGAAGACGTCGGCATATTTGGTCTGGAATGCCTCGCGGGTCACCGTTGCCTCGACCAGTTCTGCCACTTCCTGCGAGGTGGGCCAGATGTCTTTCAGATAGACCGGGTTACCGTCCTTGTCTGTGCCAAGCGCGTCTTCGGCGAGGTTGATATCGAGCGTCCCTGCCAGCGCATAGGCCACAACCAAGGGCGGTGAGGCGAGGTAGTTGGCACGCACATCGGGGCTGATCCGACCTTCGAAGTTCCGGTTACCGGACAGCACGGATGTGGCGACCAGATCACCTTCGGCGATGGCGTCCGACAACTCTTTCTGGATCGGGCCAGAGTTACCGATGCAGGTGGTGCAGCCATAGCCCACGAGGTTAAAGCCGATTGCGTCCAGATCTTCCTGCAGCTCTGCCGCTTCGAGATAGGCGGAGACTACCTGACTGCCCGGCGCGAGCGAGGTTTTCACCCACGGTTGCCGGTTCAGACCCAGCGCGCGCGCTTTGCGTGCCACAAGGCCCGCGCCGATCATTACATATGGGTTTGACGTGTTCGTGCAGGACGTGATCGACGCGATCACGACCTTTCCCGATTCCATGGTGTAGTCTTCGCCCGCGACGGCCACTTCCTTGCCCATCGGGCGCTTGAAGGTCTCTTCCATTTCTTTGCGGAACGCCGTCTGCCCGTCGGTCAGTGCCACGTAATCCTGTGGGCGTTTCGGGCCCGAGATCGCAGGAACAATTGTGCCCATGTCGAGGTGCAGGGTGTCGGTGTAGATGGGCGCATAGTCGTCGCCGCGCCAGAAACCGTTTTCCTTGGCATAGGCTTCGACCAAGGCAATGCGGTCTTCGTCGCGGCCTGTGTTGCGCAGGTAGCGCAGTGTTTCGCCGTCGATTGGGAAAAACCCACAGGTTGCACCATATTCCGGCGCCATGTTTGCGATTGTCGCCCGGTCCGCCAGTGGCAAACGGTCCAGACCTTCGCCGTAGAATTCGACGAATTTGCTGACCACACCCTTGGCGCGCAGCATTTCCACAACCTTGAGCACGAGGTCGGTGCCTGTTGTGCCCTCCATCATGGTGCCGGTCAGTTCAAAGCCGATCACTTCGGGGATTAACATGGAGATCGGCTGCCCAAACATTGCGGCTTCTGCCTCAATGCCGCCGACGCCCCATCACAGAACCGCCGCGCCGTTGACCATCGTGGTGTGGCTGTCGGTGCCGACAAGCGTGTCGGGGTAGGCGACTGCTGCACCATTCTGATCCGTGTCCGTCCAAACCGTCTGCGCGAGGTACTCAAGGTTTACCTGATGGCAAATGCCTGTCCCCGGGGGAACAACGCGGAAGTTGTTAAAGGCGGATTGACCCCATTTGAGGAACGTATAGCGCTCCATATTCCGTTCATATTCACGGTCTACGTTCATCTGGAACGCCCGCGGATTGCCAAATTCGTCAATCATGACGGAGTGGTCGATGACAAGGTCAACAGGGTTCAGCGGGTTGATCTTTTCCGCGTCACCGCCAAGCCCGATGATCGCATCGCGCATTGCGGCAAGGTCGACAACCGCTGGCACGCCAGTGAAATCCTGCAGCAGGACGCGCGCTGGACGGTAGGCGATCTCACGGGGGTTCTTGCCTGCATTTTCGCCCCATGTGGAAAACGCCTTGATGTCATCTGTCGTGACAGTCTTGCCGTCTTCAAACCGCAGCATGTTCTCCAACACAACCTTCAGTGCAGCGGGCAGGTTCGAAAAAGTCCCCAGACCTGCTGCCTCTGCCGCTGGAATCGAGTAGTAGTCAATCGATTGCGCGCCTGCGGTGAGTGTTTTTCGTGTATTGCTAGTATCGTGTCCAACGGTGATCGGCATCGGGGTCTCCCTGATATCATGGCGAGTGGGCTAATTTGATAGTTCCATGCCCTATGACTTCGCTCACTTCAACAGATTTCAGGCGATCTGCGGCAAAATGTATACCATGGTACACACAAAAGTGCTTAAAACTATTTCCGTCTCTCAAGAAAGCTTGATTGGTCTTTCAGGAATTGCCTGCCTAGGGTGATTGTCGGGCAAGGCAGACGGAGAATCATATGTTGCGATTAATGGCCGCTTTGGCGTTGATGGTGTGCCTTGCACCGCAGGCGTTTGCGCAACGATCGCCTGTGGTTGTTGAGCTTTTCACGTCGCAGGGATGTTCATCCTGCCCGCCCGCAGATGCCCTGTTGCACGAATTGGCCGCGCGCGATGACGTGATTGCGATTGCGCTGCATGTGGACTATTGGGACTACATCGGGTGGAAGGATGAATTTGCCGACCCCCGGAACGCGGAACGTCAACGCACCTATGCGCAACTGGGGCACAGGCGGTCCATTTACACCCCCGAATTTATCATCAATGGCACCAGCGAGATCGTTGGGGCCAAGCCCATGGACATCGCGAAGGTGATTGCAGAGCATCAAATGATGCAGCCTACTGTTTCGGTTTCTTTGCGGCGCGACGGTGCTGAGGTGCACATCACGGCGCGTGCGCTGATACCGATGTCTGCTGAATTCGAGGTGCATTTACTGCGGTATCAGCCGACCCGGGAGGCGCGAATTTCCCGAGGCGAGAACGCGGGCAAGGATTTCATCTATGCCAATGTATCCGAAAACTGGCAGGTTCTGGGGCTGTGGGATGCACGGTCTGTGCTGGAGATCGCGGCGGAGGCACCGGGCGATTTGCCAACTGTCGTGCTGATCCAACGAAAAGGGGCGGGTGAAATACTCGCGGCCGCGCAACTGCGTTAATCGTTGGGTCGCCACCGACGGTGAACCCAAAACCATTGTGTGGGGTCCGCGTAAACCCGTGCGCCCAGACTGTCGTTGATCTGTTGTGTCATGGTCATCGGATCGGTTGGGGCGATGGGAGCCTCTAAAATGGTCGTGAAGGTCAAGCCATCCGCGTTGCGCGTGCCGTAAAAGGGAATCAGCAAAGCATCAAACCGAAGGGAAAGCTCTGCTGCCGACAAAGACGTGCGCGCAGGCTGGCCCATGAAATCCAGAACGGGGGCGCCCATCACGTGCTGGTCGAGAAAGAAAACGACCTGGCCCCCGTTTTTGAGGTGCCGGACAAACTCTGCCGTGCCCTTACGGCTCTGTGCAAAGCCTGGACCGCCAAAGGTTTCGATCGCAGCCACGTAGTGTTCATTGAAAAAGGGGTTGGCCATATTGCGGTAAAAACCGCCAACTGGAAAACCGCGCCCTACAAGGGCGGCCCGAACAGATTCGAAATTTCCGTAGTGACCGCCCACAAGCAAGACGGGCCTGCCTTGGGCTGCAGCCTCTTCGAGCAGGGCCAGTCCGGGCCCTTCCAGCGGGTTTGTGGACAAACGTGGCAGGAATTCATCGGCTGAGTAGAATTCGATGAAGGTGCGGCCCACGTTATTGAGGCACTTTTTGGCGATCCGCCTGCGCTCATCCATCGGCATGTCCGGATAGATGCGCGCGAGGTTATCGAGGGCGCGCCTGCGGTATCCGGCGACAGGACCAATGAATTGTGCCACCAGCCACCCCACAAAAGGCACGCGCTTTTCGTAGGGCAACAGTTTTGCGAGGCGAATAACGCCGACAATCAACAGGTTGCTGAGGTAATGCCCGACGCGGCGAAAAGACGGTAAACTGGGTTGGGGCATCTGTCTCTGTCAGGCTTGGTTCGCAGGTGCGCATCAGACGATACCGCACTTAGACGCCTGACATAAGCCGAGACAGCCCCCTACACAAGCACTGCTCTTTGGGGATTACGGCTACCCTTCGTCGCCGTCATCCACAATCAGCAAAAGCTCGCCTGATGCTTCAAGCTCTCTGATCGCAGCTACGATTGCCCCTGTTGCTTCTTCCATCTCAACCGGTTTGACCTTGTCGCGGTCTTGCACTTCTTCGCGAAGCTGATCTGCCATGCGGGCGGACATGTTCTCGAGAATGAATTCGGCGGCCTCCTTCATGCCTGCAGCCTCTGCGCCTGCAAGGGCTGTGACCAAAACAGCCTGATCCAGCGAGCGGATAACCCGTGGAATGTCGCGTGCGGCAATCCGTTTGGGCACATTGCCAAATGTGAAGATGGCTTTGCGCACTTCTTCAGCGAATTCAGCATCCGTTTCGTCCAGCCCTACAAGCACATCATCGCGCGTGGCGGATGTTGTGGAATTGAGGATGGCACCAACCCGTTCGACCGGACCGCTGTCAAACGCCCTTGCGGGTTCTGCGTCCAGTTGGGTGGCCAATGACAGCCCGATCCTGTCGACTGCTTCTGGCGTCACAGCGCTGGTCAGAGACACCGCATAGGTGATGCGGCGTGCTTGCGGGCCGGGCAGGTGGCCCAGCAATTCTGCGGCGCGTTTCACATCAATCTTCGACAACAGCACGGCGGCGACTTCAATGCTTTCGTTTTCAAGCACGGGCAGCAGCTTCTCAACGCTCATCTCTTTGAGCCGTTTCCACGGGTCGCCATACTGGCGCACGCCCGCCTCTTTGCGGAGCCGCGCGGCGGTGTGTTTCGAGATACGACCGTCAAGCGCATCCAGCGCCCCTGCGATGCCGCCGGGGAATGACAGACCGACACTGTCCAGTTCTTCTGCAAATTCGCTTGCGACGGCCGCGACGGTGCCCCGGTCCACCAACCGCATGGCCCCCATTTGTTGGGTCAGTTGCGCCTGTAATTCTTCGGGCAATTCTTCAAGAGGGATGTCCGCGCCTTCATTCAGTAAAAGCCGCACGACAATCGCAGCCTTCGCTTTTCGGCTGAGGGTGACGGGGGTACCGCTAAGCCCACCTGGTAGTCCGGGAAGCGCACCGATTGGAACCATCTCTGTCATTTGTACCCGCCTTGTTCACATCTGTTCTCGTTATGGTGGGCAAAAGTAAAGATTTAGCTGAGATCAGTAGCTATATGTGCTGCCGGTTGCGATTGCTGTGCGCAAAGACGTTTCCGACCACGTCCCGGTACCGCCACGCGCCTGTATTTTCTGCAATTGCTCTTTGGCGTCGGCTATGCGGCCCGCTGCGACGAATCCCTGACCCATGTAGGAGCGGGCGAGGTGATTTGCGGGATCAATGGCGATCGCCTTTTCATAGTAAGCGTTGGCTTTGTCTGTGTCGCCCAACTTGCGATAGGTGAAGCCCATGTAGGTCAATCGGCCGGGATCGTTTTCATCCATCGCGTCCAGAACGATCTGCGCCTCGTGATACCGGCCAGCATAAGCCAGTTGGCGCACTGCGCTGTAAAGCGCGTCGCGATCCAGAGTGCTTGCCTCAACTTTCACGCATTTTTTGGACTTTTCGTCGTAGATCTGTCCGCTTGCACAGGTCACAGCCGGTTTTGGTGGGGGCGTGTCATCTCCGCCATCGGCCAATGCGCCTGTGGGCATGGCAATAAGTGTGGCGACAAAGAGTACCCTATGCACCTATCCTGCTCCTGCTGTTGTCGCCCCGGATGGCTGGGGCCCTGCCAAAGCAAAAGGCGCACAAAACTGCGCGCCTTTCGCCAAAAGTATTATGCCGTCAGCTATTTACGCTTGTCACGCATGTGCCGCTTTCGGCGTCAAAGGTTGTTCCTTCGGCGCAGGACATCACCTGCCGCTCGTAGTTGCAGCCTTCTGCATAGGCGAGCACGGGAACAAGGGTGAGGGCCACCGCGGCGGCCAAGGTCTTGATCGTCATTGCGGGTCTCCTGTTGCTATACGACGATGGTAGACAGCTTTTGGCATGGGTCAACTGAAAACCGCTTCAAATGCGTGCAACTTCGGCGTGCGCGTAGTCTTTGAACACCCGTGCGAAAATCGTATCGACGTGTTTGGTGTGGTAGCCAAGGTCGAATTTCTCTTCGATTTCCGCTTTCGACAGGGCGGCGCAGACGTCGGTGTCGGCCAGAAGTTCGGTTTTGAAATCCTTGCCTTCTTCCCAGACCTTCATGGCATTGCGCTGCACCAGCCGGTAGGCGTCTTCGCGGCTTACGCCGGCTTGGGTGAGGGCCAGCAGGACCCGCTGGCTCATCACAAGCCCCCGGAATTTGTTCATGTTGGCCAGCATGTTGTCAGGGTAGACCACTAACTTATCGATCACGGAGGTCAGCCGCGCCAAGGCAAAATCAAGCGTTACGGTGGCATCCGGCCCGATGTTACGCTCAACAGAGCTGTGGGAAATATCCCGCTCATGCCAGAGCGCTACGTTTTCCAGCGCAGGAACGACCATGCCGCGCACCAGCCGTGCAAGACCTGTCAGGTTTTCGGTCAGCACCGGGTTGCGTTTGTGCGGCATCGCAGAAGAGCCTTTTTGACCGGCTGAGAAAAACTCCTCTGCCTCCAGCACCTCTGTGCGCTGCATATGGCGGATTTCGGTGGCGATATTTTCAATGGAGGAGGCGATCACCCCCAGCGTGGCAAAGAACGCGGCATGGCGATCACGGGGGATCACCTGCGTGCTGATCGGCTCTGCGGTGAGGCCCAGTTGGGCGCAGACGTGTTCTTCGACCGCGGGGTCGATATTGGCGAAGGTGCCAACCGCGCCCGATATGGCACCGGTTGCGATCTCGGCGCGTGCAACGTGCAACCGGGCCAGATTACGGTCCATTTCAGCGTAAAACCGCGCGAATGTCAGGCCCATGGTGGTGGGTTCGGCGTGAATGCCGTGCGAGCGCCCGATGCGAATTGTGTCTTTGTGCTCAAGCGCGCGGCGCTTCAACGCGGCAAGCAGACCTTCGATATCAGCGATCAGAATATCCGCAGCCCGGGTCAGCTGCACGTTAAAGCAGGTGTCCAGAACGTCTGACGAGGTCATGCCCTGATGCACAAAACGCGCCTCGTCGCTGCCCACATGTTCGGCAAGATGCGTCAGAAAGGCGATGACGTCATGTTTGGTCACGGCTTCGATCTCATCAATCCGCGCCACATCGAATTCGATATCCTTGGCTTTCCAGACGGCATCGGCGTTCTCGCGGGGAATCATCCCGATATCGGCCATGGCATCGCAGGCGTGGGCCTCGATTTCGTACCAGATGCGGAATTTTGTCTGGGGTTCCCAGACGCGGACCATGTCGGGACGGGAATAACGCAGGATCATGAGCAGCCTTTTGTTGTTGTCAGCATCGCTGCGCCGCTCTTAAACTGTGGGTCGTGGCACCACAAGACAGGAGACCGCGGAATTGCGACACGGCCTTGGAGGCGCGCTATGCTGACAGAACCCTTGCGCGTGCTGGAAGATTTTGTGGGGGTTTGGGTGATGGAAAGGCGTATCACGCAATCCGATGGCAGTCAGGCGCGCCTGAACGGGCAAGCCCGCTGGACGCCTCAGAATGGCGAATTGTTCTATGAAGAAAGCGGCACCCTTGAGATGCCCGGTCAGAAACCGGTTCTGGCGGAACGGCGCTATCACTGGGATGCGGCGCTGAACGTCTATTTCGAGGATCGGCGGCTTTTTCATCAGGTGCCTGCGTCGGGTGGATCGGTTTCGCATTGGTGTGACCCGGACACCTATGAAGGGCTTTATGACTTTAGAGGCTGGCCCTCGTTCGAGGTCAGTTGGGTCGTTTCGGGCCCGCGCAAAGACTATCACATGCATACTATTTACCACTCACAACGTCCCTGACCCTTGCACGCGCAGCGGTGCTGCGGCATGACTTGGGAAACAGACAAACGGAGACAGTCTATTCATGCAACTGACAGCTACTCATTCCGTGCTGGCGCAGGCATTTGGTCCGCGCAGCGGTGCAGCCCTTCTGGCCAAACAGGCAGCGCTTGTTGTGCTGGGCATCACGCTCATGGCCTTTGCGGCTAAAATCAAAGTGCCTTTGTGGCCCAGCCCGGTGCCGATCACGATGGGCACTTTTGCTGTTCTGACCATTGGTGCGGCCTATGGGGCGCGTTTGGGTCTGGTCACGGTGCTTGGCTACATGTTGATCGGCGCGCTTGGGTATGACGTCTTTGCAGGGTCTTCGGCGGAAGCTGCCGGGATTTCGTATATGATGGGCGGCACTGGCGGCTATCTTATGGGCTACGTGCTGGCGACCTTGGTGCTGGGTGTGCTGGCCACGCGCGGCTGGGACCGGTCGGTGATCTGGATGGCGGTTGCCATGATCATCGGCAACGCGCTGATCTATGTACCCGGTTTGTTGTGGCTGGGTCAGCTTTACGGCTGGGACAAGCCGATCCTTGCATGGGGTCTGACGCCGTTTCTGGTGGGCGATGCGCTGAAGCTGGCGCTGGCAGCCATTATCCTGCCACTGGCATGGAAGCTGGTGGGCAGCGCGCGCCGCTGAACCGGCGCGCAATTATTAAAATGCAAGGCGCGTCCTGTCGGACGCGCCTTATTTCATTCTGGGACGCGGATGTCTGCTGATCCGCGAATACCCGTTTTGCAGCGCTGCCTCAGACCAGTTCGGTGATCACTTTTGAACTGCGTTCCAGCGTTCTGTGCACGGGGCATTTGTCTGCGATTTCCAGCAGGCGGGCGCGTTGTTCTGCATTCAGATTGCCGGTGAGGGAAATGCGTCTGCGCCATGTGTCTATTTTGAGGCCTGTCGCCGTTTCCGCGTCTTGCGCGTGGACTTTGTCGTGACTGACATCGACCGATACGGCGGACAGGGGCCAGCCTTTGCGCCGGGCATACATCCGGATGGTCATGGAGGTGCACGCCCCAAGGCCCGCTGACACCAGCCCGTAGGGCGACAGGCCTTTGTTTGTGCCCCCGTAGGCCCGTGGTTCATCCGCAAGCAAATGATGTCCATCGCCCGAAGTGACATCGTTGAGGAAGCCCTGCGGGTCCGCCTCTGACACTCTGATGATCCCTTCGGGCGTGCCGGGCGGCGGGGCAGGGCGTTTGATATCGAGGTATCGCGCGCTCCATGTTGCGATCAGATTGGCGGCGTATTCGGCATCGGCAGGTTTTGTGATCAGGTGATCAGCGGTATCGAGGGTTACAAAGCTTTTGGGATGCTTTGCCGCAGAGAATATGTGGCTGGCATTGTCAATCGACACGACCTCGTCCCGCGGTGCATGCAGCACCAGCAGCGCCGCCTTGAGATTTGCAATGGCAGGGGCCAGTTCGGCGGCGGCGACATCTGTCAGGAAATCCTTGCCGATCACGAAAGGCCGCCCACCAAGGCTGACCTCTGCTTTCCCGGCAGCCTCAATCGTAGGCACGGCTTGTGCGAAATTATGCGTGACATGACCGGGATCAAACGGCGCGCCGAGCGTGGCAACCGCTTTGATATTGTCCAGTTGCGAGGCCGCTTTGAGCACGGCAGCACCGCCCAGACTGTGACCAATGATCAGCTTGGGCGCAAACCCGCGTTCTGTCAGGTAGCTGTTTGCCGCCAGCAAGTCATCCACGTTCGAGGTGAAGGTGGTGTTGGCGAATTCGCCGCCAGAGTGCCGCAGTCCGGTGAAATCAAACCGCAACACGGCCACACCGATGCTGGCAAGACGCGCGGCGATCCGGCGCGCGGCTGGAATATCCTTGCCGCAGGTAAAGCAATGCGCAAAGAGCGCCGTTGCAACATGGGGTCCTGCGGGCAGGTCGAGCCGGGCATCCAGCAGCGTGCCGTCGTGCCCAGGGAATGAAATGCGTTCGGTTGGCATGGGAGAACTTTCGTTTGACGCACCAAGTGTGGCGACAGGCAAGCCCGCTTGCAAGGTCCATGACACAAGGATCACGGTGAGGTGACGGTACTTGCGCCGCAGTGTGCGCGACTGGTGCGCGCTCAAAGTCAGAAAACGCAGAGCCCTAAGGGGGTAGAATGCGCTTTTGCATAGCGGTTGGCCTGCGCGACCAGGTGTTGCGCAATGCCATGACATCGTGCACGAATATCGGATGTTTTGTGATTGGACCGATTGTTGAACCAGATCCGCTCTTGCCCTGCTGGTGATCGCCATGTGCCATGGCGGTACTTTGGCATTGTGGGGATGCCGATCCTGATTTTCCTGTCGCATTCTGTCATCTCCGACAACTTCATGGTGCCGGATCTGGACGTTGGGCCAGAGATCCTTGTGCCGGGGCAGGGCTGGCTTGAAGCTGCAGGGCGCTTCAGGTTTCTTGCGGCTGCGTGGTTCTACTGTTGCCTTGCCGTGCTTGCGGTCGTTTTGCTCTTGCGCAATCTTACGCGTCCCATGACGGCCACGACCCGTCTGGCAGCACTGGCAACCTTGGCGTTGGTGGTGCTGCTTTCGGTTGGGCCCAGCCTCACAGAAGAGATCAGCGCAGACGACGGGCAGGTCTACGACCGGCTGGGGGCTGCGGTGTTTAATGAGGTTCTGTCGCGGGGCCACCTGCCGGGGTGTGAAGGGCCGGAGGATCCGTGGCTTTTTGGCTCCTGCGGCGACCGTCCGGTGGTGTTGATGTTCGCCCATGTGCTAGCGATTGTGAACGCGCTTGCCGGGGTGAGCGCAGGCGCTCTGATCGTTGGGATGATCCTGTGT
>JBGCEG010000045.1:0-69206 GCA_045106135.1 Roseobacter sp.
CGACGCCTTGTAGATCAGCACAAACCCCAGAGACACCAACGCATACAGCACACCGGCCATGAAGCAGTTCAGAAAGACTTCAATGGTAAAAGCGAGTTGTTCAGGCATCATGCTCTCCAACACTGAGGGGGGTCATCAGGCGCGCGCCACTGATGGCGTTCAGGAGCCTGGCAAAGCCTCCAAAAAGAAGTTCCACCGCATGGGTGCCGCCGGTCAAAACGGGCGCAGAGAGGTCTGCCGTCGCAAAACACCCGACGACACCCCCAGGACCCAGAGAACGGGTTGAGACCCTCTGCCCGAAATCAATCATGACTGACCCCAAGGTAAGCGTCGATCACCGCTTGATTACTGCGCACCTCGCTTGGCGTGCCGTCCCCAATCTTTTTACCGTAGTCCATCACCACCACGCGGTCGCTGAGGTCCATGACCACGCCCATGTCATGCTCAATCAGCGCAATGGTCGTGCCAAACTCGTCATTCACATCAAGGATAAAGCGGCTCATGTCCTCTTTTTCCTCGACATTCATGCCAGCCATCGGCTCATCCAGCAGCAACAAAGACGGCTCCGCCGCCAGCGCTCGTGCCAGTTCCACGCGTTTCTTCAATCCATATGGAAGTCGCGACACAGGCGTCTTGCGGATCGCCTGAATTTCCAGAAAGTCGATGATCTTTTCCGCAACTTCCCGGTTCTCGGTCTCTTCCTTTTCGGACTTTCCAACCCAAAGAGCCTGACTGAAAAGCCCCGTCTTCATCTTGGTCAGCCGCCCTGTCATCACATTATCAAGCACCGACATGCCCTCAAACAAGGCGATGTTCTGAAACGTCCGCGCAATCCCCTGCCGCGCCACCTGATAGGGCTTCATCGCCGGGCGCGGCTGGCCTTTGTAAAAGACCTCACCTTCCTGCGGCACATAAAACCCCGAGATCACATTCAACATCGAAGATTTGCCAGCGCCGTTGGGCCCGATGATCGCCCGAATCTCCCCTTCGCGAATGTCAAAAGAGATATCCTTGATCGCCTCTACCCCGCCAAACCGCAGGGTGATGTTCTTCATTTCCATCACTACAGGACCGATCTGGCGGCCATCAGCGGTCATGTATCCCTGCGATTGATCAAGCATTGAGACAGTTCCCGGTAGCCTTGTTTGGAACGAAGCCGACGCAAAAGTCATCATACGCCGGCGCAAACCGTTTCCTTGTAACCAGTTCGATCAACGAAAATCGGGCCCATAGAATCCTCTTGCAAAAGGAAACCTCGGCATGGCCAAAACCGCGCAAAAAAAGATACATGAACTCAGGCAACAAGGCTTTTCTCCAAATGAAACTCTGACAAAGTTTCTCGCTTTCGAGGAAAGTAAAGGAAGGCCCATATCTCTCAATGCAGCCAAAATATTGGTGCAAAAAGAATTTCACCAGAGAGTTTCTCATCATTCCGCCGCCATCCTTGTCCCGACCGGCTGCACGGCCACGTCCCGAACCTCCAAAGTCGCAGAAATAGACCCCTTACGGCCATCCTCATAGGTCACCTCTGTGACGGTACTCACGCTTTTTGACCCATCGTACAAAGCCGCGATGATGTCGGCGTATTTCTCTTCGATGATGCGACGGCGCACCTTGCGGGTGCGCGTCAACTCACCGTCGTCTGCGTCCAGCTCCTTGTGCAACACCACAAAGCGATACACCTGACAGGCTGACAACATCTCGTCCTGCGCGACCGACCGGTTCACCTCTTCCACATGCTCCTGAATCGTGTCCATCACCTGCGGGTGCCGCGCCAACTCCTGATATGAGGCATAGCCGATGTTGTTGCGCTCCGCCCAGTTGCCCACTGCCGTCAAATCAATGTTGATAAAGGCCGTGCATTCATCCCGACCATTGCCAAAAACCACGACTTCCAGAACGTTCGGAAAGAACTTCAGCTTGTTTTCAACGTATTTCGGCGCAAAAAGCGCCCCGGACGCCATCTGACCCACATCTTTCGCCCGGTCGATAATGCGCAAATGGCCGGTGTCTTCTTCGATGAAGCCAGCATCCCCGGTCGCCACCCAACCTTCGGCATCCTTGGTGCCTGCGGTACTTTCAGGGTTCTTGTAGTACTCCACAAAAACACCCGGACTGCGGTAGAATACCTCGCCGTTTTCAGCAATTTTCAACTCAACACCGGGACAGGTGACCCCCACTGTGTCTGACCGCACCTCGCCATCCGGTTGCGCGGTGATAAAAACGGTAGCTTCGGTCTGACCATAAAGCTGTTTGAGGTTAATCCCCATCGAGCGGTAAAAATCAAAAATCTCCGGACCGATGGCCTCCCCAGCCGTGTAGCCCACGCGGATCCGGCTGAACCCCAGCGTATTCTTAAGCGGCCCGTAAATGAAAAGCTCGCCCAGATTATACTTGAATCGGTCCAGTTGACTAACAGGCTCGCCATCCAGAATTTTAGAGCCGACCTTGCGGGCATGTGCCATGAAAACGCCAAACAACCACTTCTTGAAACGGCCCGCGTCCTCCATCCGGATCATCACATTAGTCAGCTGCGTCTCGAAGACGCGCGGCGGCGCAAAATAGTAGGTCGGGCCGATTTCGCGAAGATCCACATGCATCGTCTCCGGGCTTTCAGGACAGTTTGTACAAAAACCCGTCCACATCGCCTGTCCGACAGAGAAGATAAAGTCCCCCACCCACGCCATAGGAAGATAGGCCAGAATATCATCAGTCTGGCGCAGATCATCGAATTCAGACGATGATTTCGCCGTTTCAATCACGTTCTGGTTGGACAGCACGACCCCTTTCGGTTTGCCCGTCGTGCCGGATGTATACAGCATCACGCAGATGCTCTCGTAGGTCAGCTTGGCCTGCCGCGCCTGTACCTCAGGCAGCAATTCATCCCGCTTAGCCCGACCGACATCCTGAACGTGGCTGAACTGATGCAGATGCGTGTGGTCGTATTTGCGCAAACCGCGCGGATCAAGGTAGATCATCTGCTCAAAGTTCGGCAACTGATCCCTGATCTCGATGACCTTGTCGACTTGCTCCTGATCCCCAACGATCCCGAACCGCGCGCCGCAATGGCTCAGCACATAGGCCATCTCTTCGGCCACAGCATCCTGATACAGCGGCACAGGGACTGCACCACACATTTCAACAGCGATCATCGACCAGTAAAGATAGGGACGATCTCGCCCGATCATGGCCACGAAATCGCCTTCGGCCACCCCAAGGTCCAAAAGGCCAAGCGCCAGAGCTTCGACTTCGTCGCGGGTCTCAGACCAGGTCCACGACTGCCAAATGCCATACTCTTTCTCACGGTAGGCCGGCGCTGATGCAAATCGCTCTGCGTTGCGGTGCAATAATGCCGGGACGGACTGCGGTCCGTCAACGCTCTCATGGCGTTGGGTCAATTTAGTTTTCCTCCCAAGTCCTGTCCTTTTTACGGACAAGTGCGGCTCTCATTCTGCCGTCGTTGCCTGATACAATCTTGGTTTTTGAGGCGAGGTCAACTTTTTAGTTGGATTTTGCGCAAGGCAGCGGCCCCCAGAATCACCCGCCCAACGCAGCCGCCGCAAGAACCCGAAGCCCGATTGCCAAATCTTCCTCTGCTGTGTCTTCGTCAAACGCATGGCTGATACCACCGATGGAGGGCACGAAAAGCATGGCCACAGGCAGCACGCGCGACACGTTTGTGGCGTCATGCAAGGCCCCGGACGGCATCTCGCGCCATTGGTTCGGCACTTCCTTTTCGGCGGCGTCACGTAAACGCTGCCGCAGGCCTGCATCCATCGGGACGGGGTCCAAGCCCAACATCGGCCCAAACCCAAGCTCAAAGCCACCTTCCTTGGCGACCTCCGCGGCAAGCGTGCGGATCACCTCTTCCATCCGAGCCAGCCGGTCGCTGTCCCCGTCCCGCCACTGCATCGAAAAATCAACGCGCCCCGGCACGATCGATGAGGCATTCGGGCTCAGGCTCACATGCCCGATGGTCCAGACCGTCTGCGGCACGACAACATTGCGCAAACGCTCATTAAGGCGAGTGTTAAAGCAAGACAGCGCCTGAAACGCATCCCGCCGCCCCTGCATGGGCGTGGTGCCTGCGTGATTCTGCTGCCCTTCAAAGGTGATTTTCATGTCGCGGATGCCGACGATATCGGAAACGACACCCGCCTTTTCACCGCTTTGGTCAAGGGTCGGCCCCTGTTCGATGTGGATTTCCATGAACCCTGTAAACTGGCCAGGGTCCACATCTCCCGTCACATACGAGGCCACCACCTGACGGGCGACGCCCAGTGCAATGCCCTGATGATCCGGCATTTTGTCTGCCTCGGCCAAGCTCATGTTACCGCTCCAGACAGAACTGCCCGTGGTCACGCCAAAGCGTCCCTCTTCATCCTGAAAGCTGACAACGGAAATGGCCGGGCCACCGTTTTCACGCGACGCCCGCGCGATCTCAAGGGCCGCCATGACGCCCAGCGCCCCATCAAGCCACCCGCCAGTGGGCTGGCTGTCCGAATGCGACCCCAACAACAATGACGGCCCGTCGGCGAGACCAAAGAGATTGCCCATGGCATCCATTTCGACCCGCAAGCCGATGTCGCGCATTTGCCCGGCAAGCCACACACGCGCCGCCACATCGGGTTCAGTATAGGCCGGGCGCTGGACCCCTTTGCCAACCCCAGCCGCACCAAACTCGCGCAGTTTATGCAAACTCGCCAAGAACCGCTGTGCATCAACCATCGTGCCCTCCATTTCCCTGTTAGGCAGTGATGCCTGCGCGCGACAAAACCCGCAAGAGACAGAGGGTAAAGAGAAGGCCGCCTGTGATAGGTACGTGCAAGCTACTCCGCCGCGATCTCCTGCACTTTTTCAACGCGCACAGCAGAGAACTTGAACTCCGGTATCTTGCCGTAAGGATCAACCGCCGGATTCGTCAAAATGTTTGCGGCAGCCTCCACATAGGCGAAAGGCAAGAACACCATATCCGGTGACACGGCCCGGTCTTCACGCGCCATGACCTCGACACTGCCCCGCTTGGTGGTCAGACGGACGTGTTCGCCCGGTGCAACGCCAAGTCTGCGCAACGTAGAGGGGTGCAAAGAGCAGTTGGCCTCCGGCTCCAGACCGTCCAGCACAGCAGAGCGGCGCGTCATGGACCCAGTATGCCAGTGTTCAAGCTGCCGTCCGGTGGTCAAAATCATGGGGTAGGTTTCGTCCGGCACATCATCAGGCGGGATGACGCTGGCCGGTGTAAAGCGCGCGCGGCCCTCAGGGCGCGGGAACCCATCGCCGAACACAATGGCCTGCCCGGGATCTTCGGGGCTAAGCGACGGGTAGGTCACGGCATTCTGTGCCTCCAGCCGGTCCCAAGTGATGTTCTCAAGACTGCGCATATTCTGCTTCATCTCTGCAAAGACATCTGCCGGGCTTTCATAGCTCCACGGCAGGCCAAGACGTTTGGCAAGCTCGACCTCTATCCACCAGTCCTCGCGCGCGTCACCGGGCGGCGCTACCGCAGCGCGGCCCATCTGCACCTGCCGGTTCGTATTGGTCACCGTGCCGGATTTTTCCGCAAAACCCGAGGCGGGCAGAATAACATCCGCGTAGTTCGCAGTCTCGGTCAGGAAAATGTCCTGAACGACCAGATGATCAATTTTTGCCAGCGCATCGCGGGCATGTTCCACATCAGGGTCGGACATCGCCGGGTTTTCACCCAGAATATACATCCCCTTGATCTTGTCCTCATGCACAGCGTCCATAATCTCTGTCACAGTCAAACCGCGCTCGTTCGAGAAATCCGCCGACCCCCAGACCTTGGTGAAGGCAGAGCGCACGCCGTCGTCTGTCACAGGCTGGTAATCCGGCAAAAACATCGGAATGAGCCCCGCGTCAGAAGCCCCCTGCACATTGTTCTGTCCCCGCAGCGGGTGCAGGCCCGAACCCGGCCGCCCGACCTGCCCGGTCATCAAGGCCAAAGAGATCAGGCATCTTGAATTGTCCGTGCCGTGAATGTGCTGGCTGATGCCCATGCCCCAGAAGATCATCGCGGCTTTGGCCCCGGCAAAGGTGCGGGCCACGTCGCGCAACACGTCTGGTTCGACCCCGCAGATGCCAGCCATGTCTTCGGGCGCGAAATCCGCCAGATGGGCTTTTTCCGCCTCCCAGTTTTCGGTGAAGGCCTCGATATATTGCTGGTCGTATAGCTTTTCCTCGACGATCACATGCATGATCGCGTTCAGCATGGACACGTCCGCGCCGGGGCGGAATTGCAGCATGTGCGAGGCAAACCGCTTGAGCGCCTGACCGCGTGGGTCCATCACGATCAGCTTGCCACCGCGCTTGGTAAACTGCTTGAAGAAGGTCGCCGCAACCGGATGGTTTTCAATCGGGTTGGCCCCGATCACGATGGCCACATCAGCGTTCTCGATCTCGTTGAAGGTCGCTGTGACAGCGCCCGAGCCGACGTTTTCCAGCAACGCTGCCACCGATGACGCATGACACAGGCGCGTGCAGTGATCCACGTTGTTGTGGCCAAAGCCCTGCCGGATGAGTTTCTGAAACAGATACGCTTCTTCATTCGTGCATTTCGCAGAGCCAAAGCCTGCAATCTCGCGCCCGCGCCCTTTCATCCGGGAGGCGGCGAAATCCAGCGCCTCGTCCCAGCTTGCCTCGCGAAAATGCGTGAGCACATTGCCCGGATCAACATTCAGCCCCTTGGCAGGGGCATCCTCGCGCCGGATCAGGGGCTTTGTCAGACGGTGCGGGTGATGGATATAATCAAAGCCAAAGCGCCCTTTGACGCACAGACGCCCTTCATTTGCCGGGCCGTTGATCCCGTCAACGTATTTGATCTTTCCGTCTTTGACCTTGAGCGAGACCTGACAGCCCACGCCACAAAAGGGGCAGATGCTCTCGACTTCGCTGTCATAATCCGCGCTGTCGCCAACCTGATGTTCATCGACAACCGTGCTGGGCATCAAGGCGCCTGTGGGGCAGGCCTGCACACATTCGCCGCAGGCCACGCAGGTGGAGGCGCCCATAGGATCAGCGAAATCGAATGTCGGGTAGGAATCATGCCCGCGACCCGCCATGCCGATCACATCATTCACCTGCACTTCACGGCAGGCGCGGACGCACAGGCCGCATTGGATACAGGCATCCAGATTGACAGACATCGCCACATGGCTGTCGTCGAGCAGCGGGATGCGCCCCTCCTCCAGCTTTGGAAAGCGGCTTTCAGAAACGCCACTCACCTCTGCCATGTCCCACAAATGGCTGGACCGGTCATGCGCCTCTTCGCGCACGGGCTGATCTGCGACCAGCATTTCGACAACCATCTTGCGCGCGTTTTCGGCCCGCGCGGAATTGGTGGTCACCACCATGCCCGCCTGCGGCTCGCGAATACAGGACGCCGCCAGCGTTCGTTCGCCTTCGATCTCGACCATGCAGGCGCGGCAGTTGCCATCCGGGCGGTATCCCGGCGCTGGTTTATGACACAGATGCGGGATCACAAGACCGCGCCCATGCGCCACTTCCCAGATCGTCATACCGGCGTCTGCAGTGACCTCCTGCCCATCCAGCGTGAACGTAATGCCTTTAGCCATTGCACAAGCCTCCTGTCCCAACACAAGCGACCCTAACCTGATGAAACCCCGCGCGGGAGGCTCAATCCCGACACATCCCGCCGGAATCCCGCCAGTTCGTTTCTTATCGTGAACGCGCGGTCGCCTATCCAATCACGCCCAAGGGTCTGGCCGCTCAAAGGCCCGGGACGCCAGTCCGCCCTTCCAACCGGGTGCTGACTGACCTAGGTATGCGGCAAAGAGGCAGATCAACACATGTCGCACATCACTCTCATCCGACACGGACAGGCGAACTCCAACGCCACCGATGAGGCCAGCTATGACAGGCTCAGCACGCTGGGTCACCAACAGGCCGCGTGGCTCGGGCAGCATCTGACCGTGAACAAGCAGCACCACGCGCGGCTCTATACCGGGACACTGCGCAGGCATGTTGAGACGGCCCAGTCGATGAACACCGGGCTCGACCCCATCGCGGACGCGCGGCTCAATGAGTTGGAGTACCTGACACTGGCCCATGCGCTGGAGGCAGAGCAAGGCGTTCCCTTTCCAACCGACACTGCCGCCTTTACCAAACATCTGCCGCAGCTGTTCGAGGCGTGGTCACGCGATGAAATCTCAGGCGCGCCTGAACGGTTTTCCGATTTTGAGGCGCGTGTCGCCTCTGTCCTGCATGAGATTGCAGAGGGCGAAGGGCCTGCGCTGGTCGTGACCTCCGGCGGTCTGATCTCTTGTACGATGCGGCATGTGCTGGGTCTTGATATCGCGGGCATGGCTCACATCGCACTGGCGATTTACAACACCTCACAGCACCGTTTGTTCCCGATTGGCGGGCGTCTGTCGCCCACCCTGTTCAATGCGATCCCTCATCTGGAAACGCCGGATCGTCATCACGCCCAGACACACGTTTGAAAGGAGGCCCCATGCGCCTGTATTATTCCCCCGGCACAATCTCCATCGCGGTTGCGATCACCCTGGAAGAGGCCGGGTTGCCCTATGAGGCCGTCAAGGTGGATTTCCGGAATGCGGAACAGACCAAACCAGACTATCTGGCCATGAACCCTAAAGGCCGGGTACCGACGCTTGAGGTGGACGGCACGTTTTTGACGGAAACCGGCGCGCTGCTTGACTATGTCGCAGCACTTGCGCCAGACGCGGGCCTTGTTCCGGTTGATCCGGTACAAGCGGCGCAAATGCGCAGTGTGATGTATTACCTTGCCTCCACCATGCACGTGAACCACGCCCATAAAATGCGCGGTCCTCGCTGGGCGGACGCCCCGGACAGCCACGCGGACATGGCCGCCAAAGTGCCGCAAACGATGCGCGAAAGTGCAGGCTATCTGGCCGCGCATTGCCTGACCGGTCCGTTCATGCTGGGCGAGGCTTTTTCCCTTGCCGATCCATACGCCTTTGTCGTGTGCAACTGGCTGGAGAAAGACGACGTCGATCTGGCCGAGTTTCCAACCATCGCGGCCTATATGACGCGCATGCTGTCCCGCGCCTCCGTTCAGGCGGTGATCGCAAAAGGGATGCTGCCCGGACACGGCTGACGCAAGGCTTTTGGTGTGCGAAAGATCAGTTAGGCGGGTGCAAAACCGCGCCTAAGCATGCCGGATCAGGAAAATATCCGGTAATACAGGCTGTCTGGCAGAAACTGGCTGAGCCTGAACACCAGCGAGAAGGCTGTCGGAAAGCTCTTTTTGAATTTACTGGACTGCATGTGTTTGAACATGACCTCGGCAGCCTGATCCGGTTCCATGATGAAGGGCATGCTGAAATCGTTCTTTTCCGTCAGTTGCGTCTTGATAAAGCCGGGGTTCACCACCTGCACCGCGACGCCCGTCTTGCGCAGGTCCGCATACATGCATTCCGCCAGCGACATATTCCCGGCCTTTGACGCCGTGTAGCCGATTGAGCCGGGCAAGCCGCGAAACCCGGTCAGGCTGGATGTCAGCACAATATGGCCTGCATCACGCGCAACCATCATCGGCACGACCTGCCCCATGACACGCATCATGCCGGTGAAATTGATATCCGCCATGGCTGTCGCCTGCTCTGCATTCCAGTCGCGCGCGCTGAAGGGCCAATAGACGCCAGCCAGAAAGACAACACCGTCCACAGGCCCAACCGCTGCGGCCGCGTCCCGCACGCTGTCATCATCTGACACGTCAATCTCCTGCAGGCTGCCTTTGTCCCCCAGCGTGGCCACGACCGCCTCAAGCTTCTCGACCGACCGGGCCGAGACGACGACATCTGCCCCCGCTTGGCTCAGGCGTCTGGCAAGGGCCGCGCCCAAGCCGTCACTCGCCCCGATCAGCCAATACTTTTTGCCGTTGAAGCTGCGCATCAGGCTTCCTTTGGTCGCATGGTCGCTACAAGCTCTGCGACCTTGATACCGAATTTCCGAAACTGCGACCGGTTCATGATGGTGCCGTTCGGCGTGAGGTACATCCAGTCCACCGTGCTCAGCACATGCCCGCCTGATGCCTCTGGCAAGCGAATTTGGTAGCGCAGCAAAACGGACGAGCCGGACTGACGCCCGTCACCTGTCCCGACCACATCCGGCGCTGTGGCCTCTATCTTGCCATCGCCAAGCACTTTCAGGCACCATTCGCGGTCCTGAACCGTGCCATCGCTGTAGGTGAACCGTTCCTTCATAACACCGGTATCACCTTCCCACGACGCATCAAAATCCGCAACAAACCGGCTGCTGACCCGCCCCAAAGGTCCGTAGATGACACCTTCGCAAATAATCGGGCCGTTCAAATGGCGGCGCACATCAAATTCCGGGTTTTCATCTTCGTAGTCTTCAGGTCGCTGTGCTGCAAAGTCCCACATCCGGCTGCGCACCCACACCAGTGCGAGTCCGAGCAAAACGCCAATCGTGATGTAACCCCATGCGCCCATGCTTCAGGCCTCTCTCAGATTTGTTGTCGCCACCAGAAAAATGGCGATCAATTTCAGCACACACGGCACACCCGCGTATAAAACCGTCAGCAGCGTCAGCACCTCAGGCGGGTTTTCGACCGCCGCACCGCTTTGGAACCCGGCGCCCTCCAGCAGCGGAAGAAGGCTGACAGCCGCAAACGCCAGTGTTAGTTTCGAGACAAACGACCATAGCCCAAAGCCTTCTGCCGCCGATGGTGAAATACGCGCCATGCGGCTTGCAAACAACGCGGGCAACAAGGTCAGATCTGCTCCTAAAGTCGCACCGGACGCCACGCAAATCAGCGCGAAAAGAACCCAATCGCCCGGTCCAAGCAAGAAAGTAAGGCCGAAAGAGGCGATGGCCAGTATCATCGCTGCAATTAGTGTCAGTTTTGATCCGATCGCCTCTGCCAGACGTCCCCAAAGCGGGGCAGCCACGGCGGCGGCCAAAAAGAAGATCAGCAACAACAGCCCCTCAAAACCGGGCGCATCAAGCCTGCTTTCCACAAAGAACAGAAACAGGGTCGAACTGACCGCCACAGGGGCCGCGTTGACCAAAGCGATCAGCAACAGACGTCGCGCCAAAGGGTCTTGCAGCACAACCTTGAAACCAGTGCCCGGTGCCACCCCTTCGGTGTTCCATTCCGGCCGCATGAAAAACCACGCAGCAAGCGCAAGGACCGCAAAACCCACAGCAAAACCGGCGAAAGGGGCGAAAGGGGCGGCAAGGAACGCACCCAGAGCCACCGGCGCCACCGCCGCCACGCACACCCCCACAAGCGCCCCGCTTTCGCGCCACCGGGCAAGGCGCAGATGGCCGTTTCCAGGCATTGCATCCGCCTTGGTCACGCCCTGGGCGTAAAAGTTGATGGTCAGGAAACTAAAGGCCGAGAACACCAGCGTGAGGGTCAGACCAAACCAGATCAGCGGTGCGACCAGCGGCTCAACCGCGAAGAGGCCGACCATCGCCACCGCAATAACCGTGCAGCCAATGCCAACGGTCACCGCCCTGTTCTTGCGTGTTTTTTCCGCCAACCGCCCCAGCAACGGGTCCTGCACCACGTCAATGAGCCGCAGCGCGAACAGCACCGCTCCCAGAGAGGCGAGGGACACGCCGTATTCATCCAGATAGAACTTTGGCGCATGTATATAAATTGGCAGCCCCGCTGCGGACAGGAGGGCTGCAAATAAGGAATACGCTGGCAGTCGTTGCGATGTCACGACCGCGACACCTCTTTGGCTGGGGGATCAGGCCTTTGCCGGTAGACCGCGCCCTTGATCCAAAGCTTCAGCGCCTGCCAGTGAATAAGCGCAAGCACCCGGCGCGCCCCCAGCGGGCGGCGCAGAACCGAGGTCAGAATATGCCAGTTCGTCAGCGCACGACGCGGCCCCGTCAACGTGGCGATCAACCCGCCTTTGTCCCGCGCATAATTGATCCAGATGCCAATCCGCTCATCGGTCACATCGAACCTGAAGGTGTATCCGCCCTCGACCGGCTGGAACGGCGAGACGTGGAAAATCTTGTTCGCACTCATCGTGTCCGATGGCAAAATCGGGCGCAGATCGGAATGATGGCACAGATAGCTGTGGCGATCGCCAAAGGTGTTGCTGACTTCTGCAATCACCGCCAGCAATGCGTCGTCTTCCCCGCGACACAGCCAGAAGCTCACCGGGTTGAACACATGGCCAAACATACGCGGTTGGGCCAAAAGCTCGATCCGGCTGATGTCAGTGATCTGGTGCTCCGCCAGAACCTCGCGCACCCAGATAGCCCCACGCCCGGCCCCCGGCGCACCCCCATGGTCCGTATCATGCAGAGACACCAGACCACGCCCGTTGCGCGCAAAGAGCGATGGCATGCGCTGGTCTTTCTCAGCGTCGGCAAGCACATAGTCGAGGGTGTACCTGAAAGCGTTCGACACGTCCCCTTTGCGCCCGTGATAGGTCACACCCGCGATATGATCGACCTGCGGTGTCATTCAGCCGCAAGCCCAGCAGAGGTTTTCGCGCGCATCGCCTGCACCACATCGACGGCGCTGGACAGACCATCCTCGTGGAAGCCGTTCTTCATCCATGCGCCACAGAACCACGTGTTGTTGGCCCCGTTTGATGCCGCGATGCTTTTTTGCGCGCGCAACGCCCCAAGGTCATAGACCGGATGGCGCAGGGTTACCTGGTCGTAAATCAACTCCTCCCGGATCTGGCGCTTGGTGTTCAGCGTCACAAAATGTGGGTCATCCATTGGAATGGGTTGAAGGGAGTTCATCCAATAGGTCAGGTCAATCCGGTCCGACTGCGCGTTGCGGTCTTCGCTATAGACCCACGACGCCCAGACCTTGCGCCGCTTTGGCATGATGCTGCTGTCGGCATGAAGTATGACATCGTTGGGCTGATAAGCGATTGCGCCCAGATCGTTACTTTCGGCCTCACTCGGATCGCTCAGTATCGCGAGACTATCATCAGAATGCGTGGCAAAAACAACCTCATCAAATACTTCCGGCTCCGCCCCGTGGGCGCGCACCAAAACCTTACCGTCCTGACGATGAACCGCTTGGATCGGAGCCTTCAGCCGGACGTGCACGCCCCGTGCGCTCAACGCTGCCCCGAGCCGTTGGACATATTGCGCCGATCCATCCTGCACCGTGTACCATTGATGCTGGCCTGTGGCACTCAGCAACGCGTGGTTTCGAAAGAAATCCATCATGGCATAGGCAGGAAAGTCCATGATCTGATCGGTCGGGGTCGACCAGATCGCGCCAGAGAACGGCAGCAGGTAATGATCTCGGAACCTGCGCCCTGTGCCCAGCTTGTCCAGAAAGTGGCCCAAAGTGATCTCCGGGTTTTCCTCAGCCAGACGCAAACCGTGCTTGTTGAACTTGAGAAGGTCGCGCACCATGCGCAGAAAGCCGGGCGAGACCGCATTTGTCCGCTGTGCAAAGAGCGCGTCCAAAGAGGTCAGTGCGTATTCAAGTTGCCCGCCGTTTATGGAGGCGCCAAAACTCATGTTGGATTTGGCGACCGGAACATTCAACTCGTCAAACAGCGCCGTCAGATAGGGGTAGTTCGCGTAGTTGAAGACGATAAAGCCGGTATCAACCGGCTGGTCACCCCGTTTGCCCGCCATTCTGGTGCGTGCGTGCCCCCCAAGCCGGTTTTCTGCTTCATACAAGACCACCTGGCTGTCCTGACTGAGCATGTAGGCCGCGCCCATCCCCGAAATACCGGCGCCAACAACGGCGATGCGTCGCGTGAAGGGCGTAGGGGCGCGGGCAGGGCCCGCGTGCGTCAGTGCTTCAAAAGGCATATAGGTGTGGTTCCGCTCAAAATGGTGTTGTGGCCGTATACGTGGCGCAATTGGGCTTGGATGCAAAATCTATTTTTTTGCCTCGTTGTGATCCAACTTTGCAGATGCAGCGTACTGTTATTATGTTGTTGGTAGATGATATAACAGGACAAGGCGCAGTCAATGCGACGGCAAACGCTGTTGTGAATGGCCATGCGTTGAAACGGACGACGTCAGGACAGCCAAGAGTGACTTCAATTGATGGCAAAACCCGCATGATGTGGGTGTCTCACATGACGCGTATCCGTGATCAGCGCGACAGGTCGGCCTTTGCTGAATTGTTTGATCATTTTGCTCCGCGGGTGAAGGGGTTCCTCATCAAATCCGGCGCTGACCCGTCGCTGGCCGAAGAATGCACCCAAGACGTCATGGCGACGGTCTGGAACAAAGCGGCGCAATTCGATCCAAGCCGCGCATCGGTGGCCACGTGGATTTTCACCATTGCCCGCAACAGGAAGATCGACTTGTTGCGCAGGCAACGCAGGCCAGAACCCGACGATCTGACCTGGGGTCCGGAGGCAGAACCCGATCAGGAAGACGTCCTGAACCTGCAACAGGAAACAGAACGATTGGGTGCAGCGCTGCGCGACTTGCCCGACCCGCAAAGAGAACTCATCGAAAAGGCATATTTCGGCGATCTGACGCATAGCGAAATTGCCGCAGAAACAGGTCTGCCGCTTGGCACCATTAAATCTCGTTTACGATTGGCGCTTGAACGGTTGCGCCACGCTTTGAAGTGAAACAAAACATGACACAGAACGCTACAATCAAACATCATCTCAACGACGCAATCCTGATGGCCTATGCCGCAGGGACGTTGCCCGAGGCTTTCAATCTGATGGTCGCGTCGCACCTGTCGCTGTGCGATACCTGCCGCGCCCATGCAGACACGTTCGACACGCTCGGTGGCGAATTGTTGGAGATCAGCGACGCGGAACCGCTGTCCGCCTCTAGCTTTGAAGCGACGATGGCCCTGATCGCCGGGGGCGACATGGAACCCCTACAGGCCAAACCAAGCGCGCCGGGCTTGGTGCCCGTGCCCTTGCAGGACTACATCGGCGGAGATCTGTCAGATGTGAAATGGTCGCCCATAGGCATGGGCGTCAAACAGGCCATTCTGCCAACTTCCAAAGAGGCAACCGCGCGGTTGTTGTTGATTCCAGCCGGTATGGCGATGCCGAACCACGGCCATCAGGGCACTGAGATGACCATGGTGCTCAAGGGCGCGTATCAGGATGAAGATGATTATTTCATGCGCGGCGATGTAGAGATCGCGGACAGCGATTTCCAGCACACACCTGTGGCGGACATCCACGAGGATTGCATTTGCCTCGCGGTCACAGACGCGCCTTTGCAGTTTGATCGGCTGATCCCCAAAATCGCTCAGCGTTTCCTGCGGATCTGACGGATCAGAACGCCACTTCAAAGGGCGCGAGCATCGACCAGTCAAAGGTCACGCCGATTCCCGGCACGTCTGGCCGTTGCGCCCGGCCGTTCTGCACTATCAAGGGCTGAATTGTATACCTGTCGATGGGAAAGCTGTGCACCTCAAGCCAGCCCCCATGTGCCTGCGATGAGACAAGGCTTACGTGCAACTCCTGCATCCCGTGGCTACACACCGGGACCCCTGCTGCTTTTGAAAGCTCGGCTACCTGAAGCCATCCGGTGATGCCCCCGCAATTCGACGCGTCGGGCTGGATGAAGGCCAACTGCCCTTGTGCCAAAGCCATCTCGAACTCGTGGATCGTGTGCAGGTTTTCACCCTGCGCCACAGGCACCCCCGTCTTTTGGGTGATTTCGGCATATCCGGCATAGTCATCCGGAATGATCGGTTCTTCAAACCACAGCAGGTTTTGATCCTTCACAGCGTTCGCCAGATCAACCGCCTGCGCCACCGACAGCGAATAGTTGGCATCAATCGCAAATCCGGCATCCGGCCCGATCTGCTGGCGTACCGCCCTGATCCGTTCCACGTCTTCTGCCATATCCGGTTGGCCAACCTTGATTTTCACCGCAGTGAGCCCGGCATCCAGATACCCTTGGACATGGGTAAGCAGCTTGGGTAGCGGGTAGGCCAGATCAATGCCGCCGCCATACGCGCGGCACGATGTGTTTGCCCCTCCGATAAGATCAGACAGGGGTGCTGCCCGCGTTTTGGCACGTAAGTCCCACAGGGCGATATCAACAGCCGACACAGCAAAACTGACGATACCGCCCCGCCCCACATAGTGCATGTGCCAGAGCATCGCATCGTTCAACGCTTCGACATCCGTCGCGTCTTGGCCCACAAGAAAGGGTGCCAGATCGTGGTTGATCATGGTGGCGGTCGCATGCCCGCCCCGCCCGCCATTGTAGGTGTAGCCTGTGCCTTCGCGACCATCCTCCAGCGTGACGGTGGCCGTGATCAGGTGAAAATGGGTGTGCGCGCCATGTTTCGCATCCACCAGCACCTCATCCAACGGCACCGCAAAAAGCCGGGCATGGACCTCTTTGATCCGGCTCATGTCACATGTCCGCGCATTCCGGCACGGGTGAGACGACAGTTCCGTCTTTCACATGCTGCAAAAGGTTATCCACCGTCAGGCCCCCCATCGCGGCGCGCGTCTCATGGGTGGCGGAGCCCACATGCGGCATCAAAGTGACATTCGGCAGGTCCCGAAGCGCCTGAGGCACCTTCGGTTCGGCCTCAAACACATCCAGCCCTGCCCAGCCCAGCGCACCGCTTTTCAAAGCGTCGATCAGCGCCGGTTCATCGACAACCGACCCGCGGCTCACGTTGATCAGCGTGCCCTGCGCCCCAAGGGCTGCCATCACGTCTGCATTGACGATCCGGTTGGTCGAGGGACCACCCGGTGTGATGCAAATCAGGCAGTCCACATCGCGCGCCATCTCGACCAGATCGGCGTAGTACCGATACGGCACGTCCTTTTCACTGCGGGAATGATAGACAATGGTTGTGTTCCAGGGGGCCAGCTTGTCCGCAATCGCCTGACCAATGCGGCCAAGACCCAGAATGCCAACGGTCTGGTTGTCCGCAGACCGGGTCAACGGCGCGTTGCCTTTGGCCGCCCAGTCGCCTGACCGCACCCATGCATCATCACGCAAAAGCTCACGGTAACACGCCAACATCAGCAAGACGGCCGTTGTCGCCACCTCAGCATTCAGCACGTTTGGGGTATGGGTCACCATGATGCCCCGCGCTTTAGCGGCCTGCACATTAATCGCGTCGTAGCCCACGCCGTAGCAGCTGATCATCTCGAGGTTGGGCAGCCCCGCCATGACATCGTCGGGCACGCCATCATGCCCATTTGTGGCGACATGGGTTATCGCCTCGGCAGGATACCCACCGTCCGCAAGACGGTGAATGGTGAATTCTGCGTCAAGGCGGTCGCGCATCTGGTCGGTGATCCCA
This sequence comes from Roseobacter sp., assembly GCA_045106135.1. Classification (GTDB taxonomy): domain Bacteria; phylum Pseudomonadota; class Alphaproteobacteria; order Rhodobacterales; family Rhodobacteraceae; genus Roseobacter. The sequence continues at coordinate 17,252 of JBGCEG010000045.1, forward strand.
CCGATTTGCAAAAGATCAGGCACTTCAGGCGTCCTCCGTCACGGTCTGGCGTTGACGGCCCAGCCCTTCGATTTCCAACTCCATCACGTCGCCCTTGTTCAGGTAAACGGGGTCAGGCTTGATCCCCATGCCCACGCCGGGCGGTGTCCCCGTTGAAATAACATCACCGGGATGCAGCGTCATCAACCCAGACAGGTGTTCGATGATTTCAGCAACGGTAAAGATCATGGTCGAGGTATTGCCCGTCTGCATCCGCTTGCCGTTCACATCCAGCGACATGGCAAGGCTCTGCGGGTCAGGCACCTCATCACGCGTCACCAGCCACGGCCCTGTCGGGCCAAAGGTGTCGCAGGATTTGCCCTTGGTCCACTGCCCGGTCAGTTGCGTCTGAAAATGACGCTCTGACACATCGTTGATCACGCAATAGCCCGCAACATGATCCAGCGCGTTTTCTTTGCTCACATATTTTGCAGTCGTACCGATTACGACGCCCAGTTCGACCTCCCAATCGGTGTGCGTGGATCCGCGCGGCATAGACACATCGTCATTGGGGCCCACCACGGCAGAGTTCGCCTTGAAGAACAAAATTGGATGTTCGGGGATCGCCGCACCCGTTTCGGCCGCATGGTCCGAATAATTGAGGCCGATACACAGGAATTTGCCGATCCCACCGACACAGGCCCCAAGCCGAGGACTGCCCTCGACCAGCGGCAGCGTTGCAGGGTCCAGCGCGCGCAGTTTGGCAAGCCCCGCATCAGACAGCATATCGCCCGTCACATCCGACACATGTTCTGACAGATCGCGCAGCCCGCCGTTGTCATCAAGCATGGCAGGGCGCTCAGACCCTACGTCACCGTATCTTACAAGTTTCATCTTTGTCTTTCCCTGTTCGTAATGTCAGTGGTTGTCACGCGGCATAAAGCGGCGCGCAATGTCTTTGTAGTTGTCGGAATCCTCAAGGATCATGCCCTCATCAAAACGGCCGACTTTCTCGCGGAAATACTGCTGCCAGGGCGACTGGCTTTCTGGTGCATCATAGCCGCCTGCCGCCTCCATGGCGCGCGCACGCTCTGCCAGCTCTTCGAGAGGCACAAGCATGTCAGCCGTACATTTCAGCAGATCAATCCGCACCTTGTCCCCGTTTTGCAGCAAGGCAAGACCGCCGCCCGCCGCAGCCTCCGGAGAGGCGTTCAGGATCGACGGGCTGCCCGATGTGCCGGATTGCCGACCATCGCCCACACAGGGCAAGGCTTCGACCCCCTTCTTGATCAGATAGGCAGGCGGGCGCATGTTCACGACTTCAGCACCACCCGGATACCCCTTGGGGCCCGCACCGCGCATGAAAAGCACGCAATCTTCATCAATGCCTTCTGCAGGATCATCAATGCGGTGATGGAAATCCTCTGGCCCGTCAAACACAACCGCGCGCCCTTCAAACGCCTCCGGATCATCGGGGTTGGACAAATACGTCGCCCGGAACCCTTCGCTGATCACGCTTGTCTTCATGAGGGCGCTGTCAAACAGGTTACCGGACAGGTTGATAAATCCGGCCTGTTCCTTCAGCGGTGCAGACACAGGTTTGATCACGTTTTCGTCCGCAGAGCCCGCACCGTTGCAGTTGTTGCCCATGCTCGCCCCGTTGACCGTGACCGCATCGGGATGCGGCAGCAACCCAGCCTTCAGCAATTCACCAACCACCGCAGGCACGCCGCCTGCACGTTGATAGTCTTCGCCCAGATACTCGCCCGCAGGCTGCAGATTGACCAAGAGAGGGATGTCATGGCCCAGCTTTTGCCAGTCGTCGTTGTCCAGTGGAACCCCCAACATGCGAGCAATACCGTTCAGGTGAATCGGTGCATTCGTTGATCCACCAATGGCAGAGTTGATCACAATCGCATTCTCAAAAGCCTCGCGCGTCATGATCTCACTGGGGCGCAGGTCTTCCCAAACCATATCAACAATCCGGCGTCCGGTCTCGTAGCTGATCTGCCCCCGTTCACGATAAGGCGCCGGGATTGCGGCGGACCCGGGCAGCTGCATGCCCAAAGCCTCTGCCAGACTGTTCATCGTGGTCGCCGTGCCCATGGTGTTGCAATAACCCACCGACGGGGCCGAGGATGCCACAAGCTCCATGAAACCTTCGTCGTCGATTTCGCCCGCAGCGAGCATCTCGCGCGCTTTCCAGACAATGGTGCCAGAGCCCGTGCGTTCACCCCGGAACCAGCCGTTCAGCATAGGCCCGACAGACAGCGCAATCGCGGGAATATTCACCGTTGCCGCCGCCATCAGCAGCGCGGGAGTGGTCTTGTCGCAGCCAATGTTCAGCACCACACCATCGAGCGGATAGCCAAACAGCGTTTCTACCAGACTAAGGTAGGCCAGATTGCGGTCCAGCATGGCCGTAGGCCGTTTGCCCGTCTCCTGAATGGGATGCACTGGCACTTCAATGCAGGTGCCGCCCGCCGCAATGATGCCGTCGCGCACGCGCTTGGTCAGTTCCAGATGGTGCCGGTTGCACGGCGACAGATCACTGCCCGTTTGCGCGATGCCGATGATGGGCTTGCCCGATTGCAACTCCGCCCGCGTCAGCCCGTAGTTCAGGTACCGTTCCAGATAAAGCGCGGTCATTTCCGGATTATCCGGGTTCATGAACCATTTGCGCGACCGCAGACCGTCAATCCCGATTTTCTTACTCATTGGCCTGACCAACCTCCGTCGATGATATGGGGATGCCCCGTGGTAAAGCCGCTCTCATCACTGGCCAGATAGACCACAAGTGCCGCGATTTCTTCTGCCGTGGCCACGCGGCCCATGGGCTGACGGGACACGAATTGCTGCATGGCGGCTTCTTTGCTGCCCAACTGCTGTCCCAGGGCATCTACGCGGTCATGCCAACTTGGGCTTTCAACGGTGCCGGGGCAAATGCAGTTACACCTTATGCCCTTGTCCACAAAATCCACCGCGACAGATTTCGTCAGCCCGATGACAGCCGCTTTGGTGGTGCCATAGATGAATCTGTTTGGCGCGCCGATCACGCTGGATGCCGCCGACGACATATTGATGATCGACCCGGCCCCCCGCTCAAGCATACCCGGCAGGGCCGCCTGAATTGTACGCAGCATGGAGCGCACATTCAGATCAAAGGCAAAGTCCCATTCGTCGCTGGTGGCGTCCAGAACCGTGCCGTGGTGCACAAAGCCCGCGCAATTGAAGAGCACATCCGGTTGCGCCCGTTTCACACCCGCCGCAACGCTCTCATCACTCATGGCGTCAATTTCGAAAATTTCGATATTTTCGTGATTCGCATCGCGAATCGTAGATAGTGCTGCGGCGTTTATGTCTGTGGCGAAGACCTGCGCGCCTTCCTTGGCCATTGCGATCGCAGAGGCACGACCGATGCCCTGACCCGCGGCGGTAACAAGCGCACGCTTTCCCTTAAGTCTTTGATTTGCCAATTTTTAATCCCCCCTTACTGCATCAGTTGCTGCAGTTCCCAAACTGAAAAGCGCCAGTCTGTATTGCAGAAATATTGGCTGACGCTGATAAAAATGCGGGCAACGGTATGGCCCGCTGCCTGTTTTTCGTTAGCGTATGACACAGGTAGTCGTTTGGCTACTGCTTAAACATGCATCGCTGCAAGGAGGCGCTGAACATGCCGAACGAACCAAAAGTCACGCTCATCGGAACGGGGCTGATGGGCTTCCCGATGGCCAGAAATCTGGCGGCAGCAGGCTTTGACACGACCGTCTGGAACAGGACGCGCGCCAGAGCCGCAGCACTTGAAGCGGATGGCATTCGCATCGCAGAAACCGCGGCAGACGCGGTGCGCGAGGCCGATTTCATCATCACAATGCTGTCGGACGGCTTTGCGTCGGGCGCATTGATTGATGATCCGGACGTTCAGGCCGCGTTAAAAACCGGTGCCATCTGGCTCGACATGTCGAGCGCCAAGCCGGAGCATTCCCGCGCCCAGGCCGCCACGCTGGAAGCCTTGGGCAGGCAACACCTCGACGCCCCGGTGTCAGGCGGCACAAAAGGAGCCGAGGCCGGTACGCTCGCCATTATGGTAGGTGGCAAGCCCGAGACCTTTGACGCCGCAAAGCCCGTTTTCAACGCCATGGGGCGGCCCGTTCACGTAGGCCCCTCCGGCACCGGGCAACTATCCAAACTGGCCAACCAGACCATTGTCGCCGTCACGATTTCTGCCGTGGCAGAGGCGATGTTGCTGATCGAACAAGGCGGCGCTGACCCCGTGGCCATGCGCGATGCGCTGAAAGGCGGCTTTGCCGACAGCACGATTCTGCAGCAGCACGGCGCGCGCATGACCAACGGCGATTTTGAACCCGGTGGCCTCACCAAGTTTCAGGTCAAGGACCTCAACAACACGTTGGAAGAGGCAGCAAACCTTGGGCTCAACCTGCCCGCAACCGAAGCCGTCAGAGACAGATTTCAACACTTTATCGATGCAATGGAGGGGGCGGAAAAAGATCATTCCGGCCTCTATCTGGAACTCAAAGCAAGAAATGGGCTTACAACATGACCAAAGTTCTCATCATCGGCGGCGGCGGCATGGTCGGGCAGAAACTGCTTAGTCAATTGCTGTCCGAAGGAATGCCCGGACATTCCAGCCTTGACGTCACCCTCTTTGACATCGGCTTTCCGCCCATCTGCCCGGAGGGGCCCGCACGGATCACCGGCACCCTGACGGACCCCGCCAATATCAAAGCGCTGGCCACGCTCAGGGCAGACATCATTTTTCATCTGGCAGCGATCGTTTCGGGCGAAGCAGAGAACGACTTTGACAAAGGCTGGGCCACAAACATGATGTCCATGTGGCATCTGCTGGAAGCGCTGCGCGCGGAGCATACGGCATCAGACGGGGCCTACGTGCCCAAGATCGTTTTCACCTCGTCCATCGCGGTCTTTGGCGGGCCGTTCCCGGACAAGATCGGCGACGAGTTCCTGTGCTCCCCCCAAACCAGCTACGGCGCGCAAAAGGCAATATCAGAGCTGATGCTGCAAGACTTCAGCCGCAAGGGGTTCATGGACGGCGTCTCCCTTCGATTGCCGACAATCTGCGTGCGCCCCGGCAAGGCGAATCTGGCAGCATCCTCGTTTTTCTCCGGGATCATTCGGGAACCTTTGAACGGGGTTGAGGCGATTCTCCCTGTTTCAGACACCGTGCGGCACTGGCACGCCAGCCCCCGCGCCGCTGCTGGTTTCCTGATGCATGCCGCCGGTCTGGACACCGCCAAACTGAACGGCAGACGCAGCCTGAGCCTGCCGGGCTTGTCCTGTACCGTGGCCGAACAGATCGAAGCATTAAGAAATGCGGCGGGCCAAAAGGCGGTCGATCTGATCAAGCCACAATCGGATGAAGCCATCATGAAAATCGTATCAGGCTGGGCGCGTGATTTTGACCCTGCGCGCGCCAAGGCGTTGGGCTTCAAAGCCGAAGCAAGCTTTGATGAAATCGTTGAAACTTACATCAACGAGGACTTGCCAAAAGTCGCAACCTGAGATTTTTCGGGAAGCGGACAGAACAGATTGCGCGACAAATGATCGTGAATGGCGGCACGCAGCATGTCTTCATCACGGTCAAGCGCTGCTGTCAGAATGGCCTGATGTTCATCAATATTTTCAGGGAAGTAGCCGAAATTTGTCTCTGCAGAGACAAGCTGCTGCCGAAACTGCTGGTATATCTCCAGATGCATACGCTTGAGTATGGATGAGCCGCAGGCTTCGATCAGGGTTTCGTGAAATTCCTGTTCTGCACGGCTCCACAGGTTGACCAATGGCACAACGTCCCCAGAGGTTTTGACCCGCGTTTCGATGTGGCTGAGCTTGTGATGCGCAGCGGTCAAACGCGCCTCCCATTCCACATCCCCCAAACGGGCCGACAAACACGCACCTTCCTGCTCAAGCAGGATCCGCATGTGCGTCAGATCGTGTTGCCGGCTTTGGGATTGTTCCGGCGCGCGAAACCCGCGTTGTTCCTGAAATTTCACCAGACCGACGGTAGACAGCCTGAAAAGAACCTCACGCACCGTGCTGGCGGAACAATTATAATCGAGACGTAGCTTTTCAGCCCGCAGTTTGGTACCGTATCCAAATTCACCGGTGATCAGGCGGTGGCGCATGTCGTCGTAAATATCCGCGTCCATCGACCAAACCTTCATGCATTCCTTCCCCGGTGATACGCTGATAATTTCGAAATTCAAAGAAAATATCAAAATTCTGTCAAATATAAAAATTTTCTTGCGTGCGCCTATGCGCTCAGCCTAACGTCCTGTTAGCGACACCAACATCGAAGCTTTCTGGCTTCACAAAATCTGTGCGCTCAATGTCTGGGAGGACACAATGAAAACATTTAAACTGGCAGCTACGGCTGTCGCAGCAGCCGCGTTTGCTGCGACCACCGCAATGACAGCGTCGGCCGACACGACCACGCTCCGCATTCAAACACACTACGCCCCTGAGACCGTGTCAGGTCAGCTTGCGGCGCAGTACATGGAAGACATCCAGACGATGTCGAACGGCGAGATTAAGGTCGAAATGTTCTATTCGTCCTCTGTCGTCAAATCGGTTGAAACCTTTGACGCCGCCGCGACCGGCATCCTAGACTGCGACATGACCGGTGGCGGCTACCAGACCGGCAAAAACTCTGCGTTTCAGTTCGTGGGCGACATCATGGGCGGCTACGACACGCCTTACCAACAGCTCAGCTGGCTGTATTTTGGCGGCGGCAAAGAAGCAGCGGCACCACTTTACAACAAGTACGGCATGGAGCTGATCGGCTGGTGGGTCTACGGGCAAGAGAGCTTTGCCTCATCCAAGCCAATCTCGCAGGTCGCAGACTTCAAGGACTGGAAATTCCGTTCCCCCCCCGGGATGCAGACACTGATCTTTGAAAAGCTCGGCGCATCGCCCATCGTGATGGATTTCACCGAAATCTTTACAGCGCTTGAAACAGGCATCATCGACGGTGCGGACGCCTCCGGCCTTGCGAACAACGTGGGCCTGGGCCTCTATGACATCGTGAAGCACGCAAACTTCCCCGGCTTCCATTCGATGCCGTCGGATCACCTTGCCTGCAACAAAGCCGTCTTTGACGAAATGCCAGAGCATCACCAGCGCATCATGAAAGTTGCAATGGAAGCTCTTGCCCTGCGCACAGCTTTGACTTTCGAGAAGAAAAACGCCGAAGCCGCCGCACAACTGCGCGAGCAAGGTGTGACGCTGTCTCAGTGGTCGACAGAAGAGCTCAACAAGTTCCGTGCAGCCGCACAAGCCTCCTGGGCTGAGTTCGCGGACACGCCAGAAGCCAAGGCGCTTGTTGATTCGCATCTGGCCTACCTCGACCAGCTTGGCCTGAAGCAGTAAGCCTGCACAATCGAAGACCCCGCCCGCACCTTGGGGCGGGGTCTTTTTTGTCTAACGTCCGGACATTTCAAAGGGCGCTCACGGGATGGGGAAGAACATGCAGGAAAAATCCGGCAGCCTGATTGAATGGCTGGTGCCTTTGGCGTTTATCGCCTGCGCTGGATGGGTCACGTGGCACATGCCCGCGTTCACCCTGACACTCGCAGCCCCCGAGGACCCGTCGCAATATGACAAACTCTCCGCACTGTTTGCACGCGGGGACGTGACGCCCAACCTTGGCGGATTGTTTGGCGGTTACGCCGACATCGTTGATTGGCTCGCCTTGATCCTGATCCCGGTGCTTGCCTATGTGGGGATGCGCACCGTGCGCCGTGCGGCAATGGAATTCGAAAGCTGGCGCGCAGTTGACCGCTTGTCCGTTTTCATCGGTCGCGTGACCATGATGCTGGTCGTCGTCTTATGCTCCGTGATGATCTACGAAGTGATCGTGCGCTACGTGTTCGAAGCGCCAACGCTTTGGGCAAACGAGCTGTCGCTCTGGCTTGCGGGTTTCGTGTTCCTGTGCGCTGGTCTTTACGCGATGCAACAGCGCAGCCACATCCGCATCTTTCTGCTCTACGACATACTGCCTCGCAACCTGCAACGCGCGTGCGATGTCTTTTCAACCGCAATGATCGTTTTGTTTTCGTTCTTCCTGTTTTATGGCGGCTACGGCGAAGCCTTTGACAAATTCTACCGCTGGGAGACCTTCGGAACGGTGTTCGACCCGCCGATACCCGCCACGCTTAAACCGATGGTGCTGATCGTGGTGACGCTGGTTGCCGTGCAAGCGGTGATCAATCTGATCTCTGACTGGAACGCGGAACCGGTGATCCACACCGCCGCCGACGACATTGATCAGGACGAATTGGAAAAGCTGAAAGCTGCTGTCGGCGCAGACGGCACGGGCGATCTGGAAGTGACCCGCGGGTCCATTCAATCAAACAAGTATAGGAACGACTGATGGACATCGGGACAATCTCACTGGTCCTGATGGTGGGCCTTATCGTTTTGCTCGCCATCGGAATGCCGCTTGGCTTCGCCTCAGCTATTCTCGCCGTTGCCGTTCTGGTCATGCGCTTTGAGCCACAATTGATCACAGCCCCCTGGACCTTTGGGGAAGGGACCCTCACCGGACGACCGGGTTCTGGGCCGTTAAACATTCTGGCCCAGCGAATATACGGGCTCTTAACGGACTATGTCCTCATATCCATTCCGCTTTTCATCTTTATGGCGGCCCTGCTGGAACGCTCCGGCGTGGCCAAAGACATGTATTCCTCTCTCAATGTCTGGCTGAACCGGACGCGCGGCGGCATCGCCATCGTGACCTCCATCATGGCGGTGATCATGGCGGCCATGTCCGGCATCATCGGCGGTGAGGTCGTTCTGCTGGGCCTGATCGCCCTGCCACAGATGCTACGTCTGGGGTACAACCAGAACCTCGCCATCGGCACGATCTGCGCCTCCGGCAGCCTGGGCACCATGATCCCGCCCTCGATTGTTCTGATCATCTATGGACTGATCACGGAGACGTCGATCAAGGCGTTGTTCACAGCCTCCTTCCTGCCCGGCTTCATGCTAGCGACGTTTATCATTATCTACATCATCATCCGCACCCAACTGCGCCCAGAGGACGCGCCGCTGCCTGATCCGGTGCCCGGCGAACCTGTCGGGGCTGAAAAGGCCAAACTCTTTGGGGCCTTCCTCTGCGTGTTGCTGGCAGGGTTCGGCGTGGTCCTTTTCCTGCGCGCGCTGTTCTTTGAGCTTTCCGGGCAGAATGCGGCAAACACAGCAGAGCCCTTTGCCTTTGGCACAGCGGACTGGTTGCCGTGGTTTGCAGGCTTCGTCATCTTCGCTTTCGTGATGATGTTCGGCGTCTTGGGGCGTGAACGCACTGCTTTGGGATGGAACCTTGGCAAAGGCCTTGTCGCACCCATCGTCGTGATCGGCGTTGTCATGGGGTCCATCTACGGCGGCATCACCGGCATCACCGAAGCGGCCGCCATGGGCGCGCTTGCGGTTCTGGTCATCGCGATCCTGCGCGGTGAGGCATCCTTTGAACTGGTCTGGGACAGCCTGATGCGCACCCTGAAATCAACAGGCACCATCATCTGGGTGACCATCGGGGCCACGGCCCTTGCCGGGGCCTACACGATTGCAGGCGGCCCCACCTATGTGGCGGACTTCATCGTAGGCTCTGACCTGCCCACCATGGGCATTATCCTGATGATGATGCTGATCCTGCTGTTCATGGGTGCGTTCATGGACTGGGTCGGGATCGTCTTGTTGATCATCCCGGTGTTCCTGCCCATCGTTCAGCGCCTGCCAATCGAAGAGATCGGGCTGTTCGGGGACCTGAACCCGCGCCATGTGGCGATCTGGTTCGGTGTGGTCTTCTGTATGAACATGCAGGTAAGCTTCCTGTCGCCCCCCTTTGGTCCTGCGGCGTTCTACCTCAAATCAGTTGCACCGCCACACATCAGCCTGACGGACATTTTCAAAGGGTTCCTGCCCTTCATCGGTATCCAGCTTTGTGCGCTTTCGGTTCTGCTGATCTGGCCACCGATCGTGTCGATCCTGCTGCCCTGATCGGAGCTTGCCCGTGCTAACCGCAAATGAGATCACCAGTTTCCACACGAACGGGTATCTGATTGTCGAAGATGTGGTGCCCGAAAGCCTGCGACAGGCTATTGAGGGGGAATACGCTGATCTGCTGGACGGGCTTTGCGCCCAATGGGCAAAAGACGGGCGGCTGACCCTGCCGCCCGGGCTGGATTTCTGGGGCAAACTGCGCACGGCCTACGAGGCCGAGTGTGACTGGTTTCAGCCGATGGACATTTCACTGCCCGGGGATGAGATCGCGCAGGAGACGCCCATGCACTTTGGGCCTGCGGTCTTTAACCTGCTGCGCGCCCCGGCTATTCTGGATATCATTGAACGCCTGATCGGGCCCGAGATTACCTCAAACCCGATCCAGCATATCCGGATCAAGCCGCCCGCCCCCAGCCTGCGCGCCTCCGAGGTCCGCGCCCATGTCACGCAGACCGACTGGCATCAGGACCGCGCCGTGGCCCACGCCGAAGCCGATGCAACGAACATGATCACCGTTTGGGTGGCGATGACCGATGCGACAGAACAAAACGGCTGCCTGACCGTCCTGTCGCGCGGTCACGACACCATGCTGCCGCACTGCCCCAAGACGCAGACGGCTATCGCGGACGGGTTTGTCGATGAGTCCGCTGCCGTGACCCTGCCCGTGCGTGCCGGGAGCGTGATTTTGCTGCATCCTCTGACACCACACGCATCACTGCCCAATGGCACCGATGCGTTCCGGTGGTCCTTTGACCTGCGCTACAATGTGACAGGCCAGCCCACAGGCCGTGCGCATTTCCCCAGCTTTGTGGCACGCAGCAGCAAGGCACCCGATACTGTCTTAAGGGACTGGCGGACATGGCGCAGAATGTGGGAAGATGCACGAGCGCAGCTTGCAAACCAGCCGCATATTCCGATCCATCGCTGGCAAAGCGACGCACCGTACTGCGCCTGAAGGAGTATCAATGGACACCGTTCGACTAGATCCCGCCGACAATGTCGTGACCGCCACCCGTGCGCTGGAAACCGGCACGACGGTCGAGGACACGGCCACGCTTGGGTTGATCCCGTCGGGCCACAAGATTGCTGCGGTGCGCATCGACGCCGGGCAACCGATCCGGAAATACGCACAGATCATCGGCTATGCCTCAGAGGACATCGCCGCAGGCGCGCATGTGCACACGCACAATGTCGCCTTTCGGAACACGGACACAGACTACGAATTCTCAACAGATTTACGCCCGGTCGCACCCGCCGATGACTCACAGCGCGACAGCTTTATGGGATACCAGCGCGCAGACGGGCAGGTTGGCACACGCAACTATGTGGCCATCGTCACCTCGGTGAACTGCTCCGCTACCGCTGCGCGCCAGATCGCGGCGCACTTCACGCCGGACAAGCTGGCAGCCTATCCAAATGTTGATGGTGTTGTAGCCTTTGTCCACGGGACGGGCTGCGGTATGGCCGACAGCGGCGACGGTTTTGAGGCGCTGCAACGGGTGATGTGGGGCTACGCGCGCCACCCAAACCACGCAGCGGTGCTGATGGTGGGGCTTGGCTGTGAAATGAACCAGATCGACTGGCTGCTTGAGGCCTACGGCCTTGAACAGGGGCCAACCTTTCAGGTGATGAACATCCAGAATGTCGCGGGTCTGCGCCGCACAATCGAGGCAGGCATCGCCAAGATCGAAGCCATGCTGCCCGTGGCCAACACCGCCACCCGCACCAAATGCCCGGCGTCAGAGTTGAAAGTCGCCTTGCAGTGCGGCGGGTCGGACGCGTGGTCGGGCATCACCGCCAACCCTGCCCTTGGCTACGCCTGCGATTTGCTTGCCGCGCAAGGGGGCACGGGCGTTCTGGCCGAAACGCCCGAGATTTACGGCGCCGAACATCTGCTCACCCGGCGCGCCACGGACCGCGCGACAGGCGACAAACTGGTGGCACTGATCAAATGGTGGGAAGACTACACAGCCCGCAACAAAGGCTCGATGGACAATAACCCCTCCCCCGGCAACAAAAAGGGCGGGTTGACCACGATCCTTGAAAAGTCGCTTGGGGCGGCAGCAAAGGGCGGCACGTCGCCTTTAATGGGGGTCTACAAATACGCCGAACCCGTGCGCGCGCGCGGCTTCACCTTCATGGACAGTCCCGGCTACGACCCCGCAAGCGTCACGGGGCAAATCGCGGGCGGCTGCAATCTGGTCTGTTTCACCACCGGGCGCGGGTCAGCCTTTGGGTCTAAACCCGCCCCAACCATCAAGGTCGCAACAAATTCAGCCATGGCCGAACGGATGTCTGAGGACATGGACATCAACGCAGGCACGATCCTGACACGCGGTGTCACGGTCGAGGAAAAAGGGCGCGAAATATACGAGATGTTTCTGGCCGTCGCCTCAGGCGAGATGACCAAATCCGAAGCACAAGGGCTTGGAGACTACGAATTTGTGCCATGGCAAATAGGGGCAGTCATGTGAAACGCCTGCTTGTCGTGGGCGGCGGCCTGATTGGCATCCGTCATTGCGAGACGATTGCGGCGCATCCCGCCTGCGAACTGGTCGGGCTGGTTGATCCTGACATGGACATCCAGATTGATGCCCCGCGCTATGCAGACATCGCAGAGGTCACCGCCCCCGTGGACGGCGTTGTCATTGCCACGCCAACAGCGCTGCATGCGCAGATGGGCATAGAGGCTGCACGCCGTGGCTGGCACATGCTGATTGAAAAACCTGTTGCAAACGATCTGGTGCAATCCAAGGCTCTGCTTGCAGCCGTCAGACGCGCAAAGGTAGGCGCGCTTGTCGGGCATCACCGCCGCTACCATGCGCCCGTGCAGCAACTCAGATCCCTCCTCAAAGAGGGGGCGGTGGGCCGTCCAGTGACCGCGACGCTGATTTGGGCGGCGGCCAAGCCCGACGCCTATTTCAACGGAAACTGGCGCGCGGCGGGCGGCAGCCCCGTGATGATAAACCTCGTGCATGACATTGATCTGTTGCGGTTTTTGCTTGGAGAGATACAGCAGACGTCATCGCTGCGGGGGGCCGGGTTTCGCGGCAAAACCCGCATCGAATCCGGCGCTGTCGCTTTGGCCTTCGCCTCTGGTGCCACCGGCACGATCACCTTTGCAGATGTGGCCCCCAGCCCATGGGGATTTGAGGCGGGCACCGGGGAAAACCCCAACATCGGCACAACCCACCAGGATATGCTGTGGATCACCGGCACCAAAGGTGCGATCAGCTTCCCCTCCATGCAGCTTTGGTGCGGATCAGACTGGTCAAAACCTGCCATCCAGCGCCCGCTGACCAAGGCGCAGAACGAAAACCCCCCTTTGGCCGCACAGCTTGACCATTTCCTTGAGGTGATGGACGGGGCCACCCCGCTGATCAGCGTCGAAGACGCGATCGAGACACTCAAAACCACCCTGACCATCGAAAACGACCTGCTCAACCAGAGCCACATAAAACCGGACCCCGCATAGTCCACTGACCCAGAAAAAACCGGAGACTTCGCATGACCAAACCTACCATCGGCTTCATTGGCCTCGGCCTTATGGGCGGCGCAATGTGCCAAAGACTGCTTGACTGTGGCTATGAGCTGACCGTCTTGGGCAACCGGGACCGCACCCATCTGGATGCAGCGCTTGCGCGCGGTGCCGTCGAGGCCCCGGATGCCAAAACGGTCGCGGCCAACAGCGATATCGTGATGCTGTGCATGGGCACCTCCGATCAGGTGGAAGGCCGGATGCGCGGGCCTGACGGTGTGATCGCAGGGCTGCAACAGGGGGCTGTTGTCGTCGATTTCGGAACATCGCTGCCAGCCAGCACCCGCACTTTGGCCGCAGAGGTCGCAGCGGCGGGGGGGGCTTATCTTGACGCGCCTCTGGGCCGCACACCATCCCACGCGGTCGACGGGCTGTTGAACATCATGGGCGCGGGTGACAAAGCAGCCTTCGACAAGATCAAGCCGGTGCTCGACGATCTGGGCGAAAACGTCTTTCACCTCGGCGACAGCGGCGCGGGCCATACCATCAAGCTGATCAACAACTTCTTCGGGATGACCGTCGCCAACGCCATGGCGGAGGCCTTTGCCATGGCCGATGTTGCAAAGGTTGACAGAGCCTTGGTCTACAACGTGATGTCCGCAGGCCCGCTGCACTCCGGCATGATGGATTTTGTCAAAGGCTACGGTCTGGACGGCGACCCAAATCAACTGGCGTTTGCCATCAAGAACGCCGCCAAAGACGTTGGTTACTACGCCACGATGGCCGAAGACGCCGGGATCGACAGCGTGATGTCCAAAGGCGCGCTCGGTGCCCTGCGGCAGGCCACCCAAGACGGGCATGGCGACAAAATGGTAAGCCAGATGATCGACGTCTACGCCGAACGGTTCGGCAAGTAAGTGGCCATCGCCGCCCGCGCAAGAGAGGACCGCCCCCAGCTTGGCATCCTGATGATGCTGGCGGCGTGGTTTCTTTTTGCGCTGGTGGATACGGCGGCAAAATGGCTGGCGGTCGCAAGCTTTCCAGCCATTCAGATTGCCTTCATGCGCTATGCAGGGCACGCCGTGATCGCCACAACGCTGTTTGTCCGCGGGGGCGTCACACGCGATGCCTTCGCCACAGAACACCTTTGGGCGATCCTGAGCCGTGCAGCCTTGCTGGTGACCGCGACCTTTTCAAACTTCGTGGCTCTGAACTATCTGTCCCTGACGGTGACATCGGCCATCATGTTCTCATCGCCCATCATCGTTTGCCTTTTGAGCTTTACGGTCCTGGGCGAACGGGTGGGCATCTGGCGCATGTCCGCGATCCTGATCGGGTTTCTCGGGGTGTTGATCGTGATCCGCCCCGGCGGCGAAAGCTTTCACATCGCGATGCTGTTGCCGGTGTTCAACGCGGTCAGCCTTGCGGTCTATTCGATCATGACCCGCCGCCTTGCGGGGGTCGTATCGACAGAGATCATGCAATTCTACATGGGCATGTTGGGCACGCTCGCCCTGATGCCCTTTGCACTATGGCATTGGCAAGCGCCACAAGACCCCTTTATCTGGTTCATTCTGATCAGCACGGGCGTCTTTGGCTGGGCGGGCCATCAACTGCTGACCAATGCGCACCGCTTTGGATCGGCCAACACACTGATGCCCTACACCTATTCGTTCATGATCTACCTTGCGACCATCAGCTACTTTTTGTTCAATGAAACGCCTGACATCTGGACGATCACAGGCGCATTGGTCATCGTAGGCTCAGGGCTCATCATCTGGAAAAGGGAACAAAGATGACACGTGTGGCATGCGTTGGCGAGGCGATGATTGAGCTGTCGATGGAGAAAGATCTGGCGCAGGTCGGGGTGGCAGGTGATACGCTGAACACCGCGATTTACCTGCACAGAACCGCGCCAGATATTGAAATCGACTATGTAACCTGCCTTGGCGATGACCCTTTTTCCGACCGGATTGCAAACTTCATCGAAGCCCAGGGGTTGGGCACATCCCGCATCCGACGCCTCGAAGGGCGCGCGCCCGGCATCTACGCGATCAATACCTCAGATAGCGGAGAGCGGTCTTTCACCTACTGGCGACGAGACAGCGCGGCCAGCAGGCTCTTTCAGATTGGAAACGCCTTCGACTTCAGCAGTCTTGAAGGCTACGATCTGATCTACTTTTCCGCCATCACCCTTGCCATTCTGCCCGATCACGTCCGGCAGGGCCTGAAAACATGGCTGGAGGCACACCCCGTCAAAGTGGCCTTTGACAGCAACTACCGGCCCCGGTTGTGGGAAAGCCCGCAGGTGGCCCGCACCACCATCGTGGACTTCTGGGCCCGCGCAGACATCTTGCTGCCCTCCATTGACGATGAGATGGACCTGCACGGTGAATCCGCCGAAGCCGTGACCGCGCGCTTTGTGTCTCACAGCGGTCAGGGCGCGCTCAAACGCGGGGATCAGGGGCCGCTGTCGCTGGGTTCTGTCGTTGAAGACACATACGCCCCCGCAAGTTCTGTTGTCGACACAACCGCCGCCGGAGACAGCTTCAACGGCGGATACCTTGGCGCGCTGCTCAGCGGTCAGGATCAAAAAGCAGCATTGCAAGCAGGTCATGATCTGGCCGCACGGGTTGTCGGATACCGGGGCGCGATCATGCCAATGGCTACCGGATGAAATGCGCCTTGATCGGCGCAGGCATGGTGGCCCAGACCCATCTTGACGCCATCGCGGACATTCCCGGCCTGTCGCTCTCTGCAGTGATTGCACGCGGGTCACAATCGGCACAAGACTTCGCTGAACGGGCAACGGCAAAGCTGGGATATGCGGTGCCGCTTCTCAGGGAACTGGGCGACATCCCAGCGGCCGACACACCCGATTTTGCGATCATCGCGACGCCGCCCGACGCGCGGTTGGCGTTTGTCCAGCACCTTGCGCAGGCCAATATCCCTATCCTGATTGAAAAACCGTTGGAGCGGACCTTCGAAGCTGCACAGGAAATCGTAGAGATTTGCGCCGACGCGGATATTCCGCTGGGCGTTTTTCTGCAGCACCGGGTACGCGCGGCCAGTCGGGCGTTAAAGGATGCGGTTCAAGACGGTGTGCTGGGCGATATTGCGACGGTCGGTATTCAGGTGCCTTGGTGGCGCGCGCAAAGCTATTATGATGCCCCCGGTCGCGGCACCCGTTCGCGCGACGGTGGCGGCGTTGTCATCACACAGGCCATCCACGCACTTGATCTCGCGATCTGGGTCGCAGGGCCCGTCCAAACGCTGCAGGCCACGATGCACAAGACCCCCTTGCACGACCTTGAAGCCGAAGACTGGGCCAGCGCGATCCTGCAGTTTGAAAATGGCGCTGTCGGTTCCTTTACCGCAACAACCGCCGCCTATCCCGGCAGCGTCGAGACGATCCGCCTTCAGGGCACCAAAGCGCATGCCAGATTGCAAGGCGGCGCCTTAGAGATTCACCATCTGGATGGGCGGACAGAAACCCTTGGGCAAGAGGCTGCGACAGGCGGCGGTGCGGACCCCATGGCCTTTACGCATGACTGGCACAGGGACGTGATCCAGGATTTCATCGCTTGCCTCGCGTCTAGGGCCGCCCCCGTCGCCTCCGGCACATCAGCACTGCCGGTTCATGCGGTGATCGACACGATGGAGCGTGCATCAGCATCAGGCCACAGGGAAAAGGTCATAAAGCCATGACAATCTCTTTTGTTGTTCTGGGCGTAGACCATCGGCACATCTACGGCATGTCCGACCATCTGATCAAAGCCGGGGCAACCTGTGCGGGCTTCTGGACGGATGGGGAGCCAAACACGCTGGAGGGTTTTGCAAAACGGTTCCCCGGTCTGCCACGCTTTGACACGGTCGCGGCGGCCTGTGCGACCGGGGCGCAACTTGCCCTGATCGCGGCGGTGCCGAGCCAACGCGCAGCCCTTGCAGAGCAAGCGATGCGCGCAGGGCTTGATGTCATGACCGACAAGCCCGGATGCACAACACACGCCCAACTGAACGCCCTGCGCGCCTGCGTTCACTACACCGGGCGCATCTGGTCGGTCAATTTCTCTGAGCGGTTCGAGGTGCCATCCGTCACGCGCGCCGCAGAACTGGTGGCACAAGGCGCGATCGGGCGCGTGGTGCACACGGTGGGGCTTGGGCCGCACCGGCTGAACCGGGCCACGCGGCCGGACTGGTTCTTTGACCGGGCGTCTTACGGCGGTATTCTGACGGACATCGCCTCGCATCAGATCGACCAGTTTCTCTATTTCACAGGGTCGGTAGATGCCGAGGTGACACAGGCTTTTGTTGCCAATTACGCGAACCCCGATGATCCCGGTCTCCAAGACTTTGGTGAACTGTCGCTGCGCAGCGACAAAGGCTCCGGCTACATTCGCGTAGACTGGTACACGCCCGATGCGCTGCCCAACTGGGGCGACGGGCGTCTGACGATCCTCGGCACCGAAGGGTACATCGAACTGCGGAAATACGTCGACGTGGGCGGCGCGGCGGGTACCGACCATCTCATCCTTGTTAATGGCGACCGATGTGAAAAAATGGACGCCTCAAACAGCCCGCTGCCCTACTTCACCCGCTTTCTGGGAGACATACGCAACCGTACTGAAAAAGCTATGACACAGGCGCATTGTTTCAAGGTGATGCAACTCGCCCTTGATGCGCAAAAACTGGCTGAGGAGCCTTTGTCGTGATCGGCGTTGCGGTGATCGGGGCGGGCATCGGGGCGCAGCATCTGGCCGCCTACGCCATGATGCCCGACCTCTACGCGATGCGCCTGATCGTTGACCGCGATGTGGCGCGCGCAACGCCGCTGGCCCAGACATACGGCACGCCAGCCGCCGCCGATATCAGTGCCGCACTGCAAGACCCCTCAATTGATGTGATCGACATCTGCCTGCCCCCGCAACTGCATGTACCCGTCACCTTGCAAGCTTTGGCCGCTGGCAAACATGTGATCTGCGAAAAGCCACTCGCCACGTCCCTTGCGGATGCACACACCGTTCAAAAGGCTGCGAAACAGGCGGGCAAACACGTGTTCCCGGTGTTTCAGTACCGGTTCGGGCAAGCCTTTTCTGACCTGCAAACCCTGATCGACGCCGGTCTGGCAGGAAGGCCCAAAGCCGCGTCGCTGGAAACCCACTGGGCGCGCGATGCCGACTACTACGCAAACGGCTGGCGCGGTACATGGGCCACAGAATGCGGCGGCGCGATCCTCTGCCATGCCATTCACGTCCACGATCTGCTGGCGCATTTCTTTGGGCCCATTTCTGCCGTGACCGCCCATGTCTCGACGCTTATCAACCCGATCGAGACCGAAGACACTGCCGCCGTGACCTTTCGGATGCAAAACGGTGCATTGGCGACAAGCTCCGTTTGCCTTGGGGCTGCACAGGACGAAACAAGGATGCGCCTGATCTTTGAAAAACTGACCGCGACCTCTGGTACAACCCCCTACAATCCGGGCGCAGGCGGATGGCGATTTGTAGCGCGCGACCCTTCGGACCAGCCCGCGATTGACGCGGCGCTTGCGGCTGCGGACGCCGTACCTTCTGGCTTTGAGGGGTTCCTGAAATCTGTCGCCACAACACTGAAAACCGGTGCCCCTGCGGCAGTTGATCTGGCCGACGGGATCGCATCGGTTGAACTGGTCACCGCGATTTACCACGCGGCGCGCACAGACCGCAGCGTGGCCTTACCGCTCAGCAGCACCCACCCGCTTACCAAAGGATGGCACCCATGAAACAATGTTGGCGATGGTTTGGCCCCAAGGATCCGATTGACCTCAATGCCTTGCACCAGGTTGGTGTGGAGGGCGTGGTGACCGCTTTGCATCACATCCCCGCAGGCGCGCTCTGGACCAACGATGACATCTCGGCCCGTGTTGAGCTGCTGCGCGCCTCTGGTCTGAACTGGAGCGTGGTTGAAAGTCTGGTGGTCTCGGAAGACATCAAAACCCAAGGCTCGCAGATGCAGGACCATCTGACAGCCTACAAACAAAGCCTTGAAAACCTTGCCGCCGCTGGCATCGAAACCGTCTGCTACAACTTTATGCCCATTCTCGACTGGACCCGTACGTCCCTGCGCAGCAAGCAACCGCATGGCGGGACGGCGATGTCTTTCTCCCTGCGTGATTTCGCTGTGTTCGATCTGCATATCCTGTGCCGCAGCGGCGCGGAAACTGACTACGCCGATGACCTGAAAGAGGATGCAAAGGCGCGCTTTGCCGCGATGGATGACAACGCTCGTGGCACCTTGCGCGATACGATTATCGCAGGCCTTCCCGGCGCGAATGACAGCTGGACCATTGAAGATGTGCATGCGCGGCTGGCCACCTATGACGGCATTACCGCCACGCGGTTGCGGCAGAATTTCATCGACTTTCTGTCAGAGGTCGCCCCATTGGCAGAGCGCCTTGGCCTTCGACTGTGTTGCCACCCCGATGATCCGCCCTTTCCGCTTTTGGGCCTGCCCCGCATCATGTCCTCAACCTCGGACTACGCGGCAATCCTGAACGCCGTCGACCTGCCCGCCAACGGGGCCACCTTATGCACCGGGTCCTTGGGCGTGTCGCCTGCCTTCAACCCGGTAGATTTCATCTCCCGATTGGGCGACCGGATTCACTTTGTCCATTTGCGCAACACAAAGCGGACGACCAGCGACCCGCAGCGGCCCGACTTTTTCGAGGCTCTGCATCTGGAAGGGGACACCGACATGGTCGCCACGATCAAAGCGTTGATGGCCGAAGAGACGCGCCGCAAAGCCGCCGGGCGACAGGACTGGGAAATCCCGATGCGACCCGATCACGGACAGGAGTTGCTCAGCGATCTGGGCGGTCATTCCCAGCCTGGCTATCCTTTGGTGGGACGTATGCGCGGACTTGCCGAATTGCGGGGGATCATGGCCGCCTGCGCGTCCTGAAAACATACGCAAGCGTATACTTAGGGCTCAGCTATCCACGCGGGAGGCCAGAGCCACAACCTGTTCGGTCCCGGCTTCCAACTCTTCAAAGTCAAAGTTGTCCAACCGCGCGGCGCGCTTTCCGGCACGCTCTGCCGCTGTGGAAATACCGTCCAGATCAGCCCGCGCCTGCCCGAAATGGGTGTTCAGTTTGTCCACCCGTTCCACCACCAGCTCAACATCACGGTGCAGTTGCTTGAGCGTCTTGCGGATCGCCCCTGCCTGCTCTTGCATTCGCGCATCCTTGAGCACCGCGCGCATCGTGTTCAGCGTGGCCATGCAGGTTGTCGGGGACACGATCCAGACGCGCGCATCGAACCCAAGCCGCACCAGTTCGGGAAAGTTCGCATGAAGCTCTGCATAGACCGCTTCAGAGGGCAGGAACATAAGCGCACCGTCTGCGGTCTCTTCTTCGATGATGTAGCGCTCTGCAATGTCATTGATATGCTTGCGCACGGACGCCCGGAACAGCTTGACCGCCTGTGCCACCTCCGCCTCTGTTGCGGCGCGGCGCAAGGCCTCATAGGCTTCCAGCGGAAACTTGCTGTCGATCACAATGGGGCCCGGCGGGTTCGGCAGGTCGATCAGGCAATCCGCGCGTTTCCCGTTCGAAAGCGTAGCTTGCCAAGTATAGCTGTCCGACGGCAACGCCTTTGACACGATATCGCGCAACTGGATTTCGCCAAACGCCCCACGGGTCTGTTTGTTGCTCAGAATATCCTGCAGGCTCAGCACATCCCCGGACAGCCGCGTGATATTGTCCTGCGCCTTGTCGATGGCCGCCAACCGTTCCTGCAACTGCGTCAGCGAGGTCGTCGTCTGCTTGGATGAGCCATGCAGGGTCTCTTTCATACGCTCTTGCATGTCCGACAAGGACCGGGCGGAGCGCAGCGCATTGTCTGCCAGCCTGTCCTGCATTTGCTGTTGCACAGACGACAACCGCGCCTCGACCATCTGGACAATCTGCGCCTGCCCGTTCGCTTGTGTGTCGGACACCGTTTGCAGGCCACCGCGCAATTGTTCCTGCCCGGCGCCAAGCCCTTGCACATGCTGGCCCAGCAACCCGATCTGTTGGGATAAAGGCCCCACCAGATCAGCGGAGCGGCGCGTTGCCCGCAAGGCCAGCCCTAACAAAACAAGCACAAGCACCGCAAATATCGTCGCCGCCATCATCCCCAGAACGACAGGGTCATTTGTATCAAGGGGAATGCCTGCAATTTCGATCATGTGCGCCCAAACAGCCTTTCGATGTCAGAAAGCTTCAATTCGACGTAAGTGGGCCGCCCGTGATTGCATTGGCCGGAATGCGGCGTCGCTTCCATTTCCCGAAGCAGCGCGTTCATTTCCTCGGCCCGCATGCGCCGCCCCGACCGGATCGAGCCATGGCAGGCCACGCGGCTCAGGATCGCTTCAATGCGGGCCTGCACTGTGTCAGAGGCGCCCATATCTGCAAGTTCGTCCAGAATATCGTGCACCATACGCTTGGCATCGACTTCTCCCAAAATCGCAGGCGTCTCGCGCACCGCGATGGCCCCTCCGCCAAAAGCTTCGATCCCAAGGCCAAGCCGCGCGAGGTCTTCGCTGATCTCAAGAATACGTGCTGCATCGCCTGCGGAAAGCTCAACAATCTCGGGGATCAGCAAGGCCTGCGACGCCACGCCAGTCTCTGCCATCTGGTGTTTGAGCTTTTCATAAACGAGACGTTCATGGGCTGCGTGTTGGTCGACGACAACAATGCCGGTTTCCGTCTGCGCAATGATGTAGTTTTCATGCACCTGCGCGCGGGCGCTTCCCAGCGGATAAGACGCCTCAGATGCGTCCTGTTCGCCGGGGCTTTCTACTACTTCTACGTGTCCCCACGGGGACGCAGCCTCTGCAAAGTGCGGGGTTTGCGCCGTCATGGCAGCCCCGCGCGCAAAGGCGGATGGCCGGTCCATCTGGTAGACCTGACCGGGGGCCATCTGAGGGCGCACTGCCCCCAGCACCCCTTGCGCCACGGTCGTGGAGGCCCGGTGCCCGGCGTCGGCCAACGCGTGCTTGAGGGCGGAAATGATCAAACCCCGCACGACGCCCGGATCGCGAAACCGCACCTCTGACTTGGCCGGGTGCACGTTCACATCCACCAGATGCGGGTCGCATTCCACAAAAAGCGCCGCCACCGGATGCCGGTCCCGGCTCAGGAAATCAAAATACGCCGCACGCAGCGACCCTGTCAGCAGTTTATCCCGCACCGGACGGCCGTTCACAAAAAGGTATTGCGACACCGCAGCGCCTTTTGAGTAGGTCGGCAAGGCCGCGTAGCCGATGAGGCTGATCGCGTCCCTGTCCGCCTCGATCCGCAGGGCGTTTTCTGCAAAATCCTTGCCGATGACGCGGGCCAGACGGCCATGCAGCGCATCAAACAGATCGCCCTGCCCTGCATCGGCGCGGAACACCTCGCGCCCCTGATCGCCACCGCTCACATCGCGCAGGATAAACTGCACAAAAGGTTCGGCAATCGCCAGACGCTTGACCACATCAGAGATCGCCTGAGATTCCGCGCGGTCACTGCGCAGGAATTTGAGGCGCGCAGGCGTCGCATAGAACAGATCGCGCAGGGTGATTGTGGTGCCCCTGTTGCGCGCCGCCGGGCGGATGGCAGCAGCAACACCGCCCGCCACGCAAAGCTCTACCCCAGCGGCGTTGTCGGCCCGGCTGGTCAGGGTCATTTTCCCAACGGCGGCCAGTGACGGCAACGCCTCGCCCCGGAACCCGAAGGTGTGGATGTCCAGCAGATCACTGCCATCAATCTTGGAGGTGGCATGGCGCTGCAGCGCAAGCGGCAGGTCCTGTTCCGTCATGCCACAGCCGTCGTCCTCGACCCGGATCAGCGTCTTGCCCCCGTCCGCGTAGTCAATCGCAATCCGGCGCGCGCCTGCATCAATGGCATTCTCGACCAGTTCCTTGACGGCGGAGGCAGGACGTTCCACGACTTCGCCCGCAGCAATCCGGTTGATTGCGGCGCTGTCCAGTTGGCGTATCCGGGCACGATCTTGGCCTATGTTGCGGTCTAGCTGGTTCATACCGCAACACTTAGCATGGCTTTGCGCGATTCTGAAATGGATAAGCGCGCAGTTGCGACAATCAGGGGGTCAACTGCCTGTGGCGGCTAAATACCAGCGCACGATCTGGGCGCGCTCCTCGTCGGGGACATAGGTCAGATTGGCGGGAGGCATCGCGTGGCTGATCCCGGCCTGCAGGTAAATCTGGCGGGCCTGTACCGCAATCTGATGCTCAGTTTCCAAAATCACCCCCTTGGGTGCCCAAAGCAGCCCGTTCCAGACAGGTTCGGCCGCGTGACACATGGAACACCGGCTCAGCATGATCTCCTGAACTTCGTCAAAGCCCTCTGCCTGCGCGAATTGCACCGCAGCCCCTTGCGCCTCTTCGGTGTTGTTCTGGCCCGCCATGGGCGCCGTGGACAGCCAGATGATCACCAGAAAAATCAGCGCAGTGGCCGCCCATGTCCAACTTGGCTGCCCTTTACGCGCATGCATCGAATTGAAATAATGCCGGATCGTGACGCCCATCAAAAACACAAGGCTGGCGATGATCCATGTGTATTGCGTGCCGAAAGCCAGCGGGTAGTGGTTGCTGAGCATCAGGAAGATCACGGGCAGCGTGAGGTAGTTGTTATGGGTGCTGCGCTGCTTGGCGATCTTGCCGTATTTGGCATCTGGCGTCCGTCCGGCCATCAGGTCATCAACGACGATTTTCTGGTTGGGGATGATCACCATGAACACATTCGCGGACATGATCGTCGCGGTGAAGGCCCCAAGGTGCAGCATCGCCGCACGGCCCGAAAACACACTGGCGTAGAAATAGCTCATCCCCACCAGCACCCCGAAAAGGGCGACCATCAGAACGGTCTGGTCTGCCTCGACAAAGACTTTGCACAGCGTGGTGTAGACCAGCCAGCCAAAAGCCAGCGAGCCCACGGACAAGGCAATCGCCTGCCACGGCGCAAGGTCAGCCACATTGGGGTCGATCAGGTAGAATTCAGCCCCAAGGTAGTAGACAAGAACCAGCAGCACAAAGCCGCTGATCCATGTCCAATAGCTTTGCCATTTGTGCCAGATCAGCCCGTCAGGCATGTTGTCCGGGGCAACAAGGTACTTTTGAATATGGTAGAACCCGCCGCCGTGGACCTGCCATTCTTCGCCATCCGCGCCTGAGGCGAGTTTGCGGTCGCGGTGCAGGCCAAGGTCGAGCGCGATAAAGTAAAAGGACGATCCGATCCACGCGATGCCGGTGATCACGTGCAACCAGCGCACGGCAAATTCAATCCACGCGCCGGTTGCGGCTAGATCATACATAGCGAGGCTCCTTTATCCTGCCAGGGCGCCGATCAGCCGGCACCACGGCAAGACCATATTTGGCCCGATCAGACCTCATCCGGCAAGGCAAGGTTGAGCACAATGGCAACAAGCGCTGTCGGGGCCACGGCAGAGGTGGCCAGAGTTTGCACAACCCCAGGCAGATACTGCACAGCCGATGGCACAAGATTGAGGCCAAGGCCCGCAGACAGCGACACGGCGATAATCACCATATTGCGGCGGTTCATCTTGACTTCGGTCAGGACGTTCAGACCCGCCGAGGCGACCATGCCGAACATCACAATCACACCGCCGCCCAGCACCGGCAAGGGCATCGAGGCAATAACAGCCCCGATTTTGGGCACAAGGCCGCAAAGGATCAGCACCAGCGCGCCGATGGTCACCACATGGCGGCTCATGATACCGGTCATGCCGACAATGCCCACATTCTGGCTGAAGGACGTGTTGGGCAATCCGCCAAAAACACCTGCCACCGCCGTGCCGAGGCCGTCGGCGTAGGTCGCACCTGAAACCTCTGCATCGGTTGCTTCGCGCCCTGCGCCCGCTTTGGTCGTGGCGGAGGCGTCGCCCACAGTCTCAATGGCGGAGACAATCGACACAAGGGTTACGGCAATCGTGGCCCCCAGCGAAAACTCGAACCCGTAGGGCAACGGGGTGATTGTGGTGATCCAGCTTGCGTTCGCCACAGGCGCGAAACTGACCATCCCATAGGCCAGCGCCAGCAGGTAGCCCGCCACCAACCCGATCAGGATCGCGGCATTGCTGAGCGTGCCTTTGGTGAAAAACTTCAGCAGCAAAGCCACGATCACAACACACAAAGCCACTGACCAATGCATCAGGGAGCCAAAGCTCTCAGCCTCCATCTGGAACGGTGCCGCCCCACCGGCGGCGTATTTGATCGCCACAGGAATGAGGTACAGACCAATCGCGAGGATCACCAGACCCGTCACGAGGGGTGGGAAAAGCCATCTGAGGTGCTTGATGAACGCGCCCAGCACAAAGTGGATTGAGCCGCCGATGATACAGGCCGACAGGGCAACTGACAGGCCTTGGGTCGCGGCAACACCGGCCAGAACGCCGACAAAGGCAAAGCTGGTGCCTTGCATGATCGGTAAACGGGAGCCGACAGGGCCGATGCCCACGGTCTGAAACAGGGTGGCGATCCCCGCAAACAGCATCGCCATCTGGATAAGATACACCTGCTCAGGCCCGCCAAAGGCCAGACCCGCAGCCCCCGCCACAATGATGGAGGGGGTCACATTTGAGGCAAACATGGCCAGAACGTGCTGCAGTCCAAGCGGGACGGCTTGCGCCAGTGGCGGTGTTTCATCCGGGTCGCTGTAGAAGTCGTGTGCGGTGTTGGTCATTGTGCTGTCCCTGTCATTTCTTGACATTATGCGCCGTTATTGCGCGGCAACCGTGGTTATGAGGTCACTTCAACGGCTGGATCAAGCAAAAACTCTTCGAGGTTGGTGGAATCGCCTATCCGATCCACAACTGCGAAAATTCCGGGCGCTGCCAGTGGCGTCAGCACCCCATGCCATGTGCCACGATGGAAATTGATCGCCTGATGCGGCGCCGTCAGAAAGGCGCGCGGGGCGCCGGGGCGGCCCTTGTTGTCCGGTGCCACGATGACCAGAAAAGGGTGTTCCGTCATCGGAATGAAGGCCTGACTGCCCTCGGGGTGTCTTTCCAACAAGTCCAGCCGGTAGGGCAGGCTGCGCGGCTCTGCATGAAAGAGGCTGATCCCGGCGCGGCCCTCAGGCCCAAAATCCAGCGTGGCGCGATCATGGTAGCGACCACACAGACCGGCGTTGATCATCTTGTCCGGCGCGCCCGCACAGTCGAGCACATCACCATAGGGCGCGAAGGTGGCCTGCGTGAGCGGTTCGGCGCGGATGGACGTGGTCATAGCGGCATGTGCCTGTTGACGTCTTTATAGAGCAGATAGCGAAAAGTTTCAGACCCTTTGGCGATGCAGGCCTGCGGGCAGAAGGCGCGCAACCACAGAAAATCACCCGCCTGCACATGCACCCAGTCTTTGTTCAGCAGGTAATCGGCCTCTCCCTGCAGGACATAAAGCCCATGTTCCATCACATGGGTTTCGGCAAAGGGGATACGCCCTCCGGGCTCAAAATTCACGATGTTCACGTGAAAATCATAGTTCAGATCAAGAGGGTCAACAAACCGCTGGGTGGCCCATTTGCCGTCCGCATCGGGCATGGGGATCGCGGGCACATCGGTCTCGTGGGTGATCAGCGCATCCGGCACGCGCACCCCCGGCGCATGCTTGAACCGTTTCCGGATCCAGTGGAAATGGCACTTTTCCTCTTCGAGGTTGTAGATGCTCCAGACGGCGGCAGGCGGCAAATAGACATAGGACCCGGGGCGCAGATCGAAGGTATCGTGCCCCAGGGTCAGCCGCGCCTGCCCGCTGGCGACAAACAGGACCGCTTGCGCGTCCTTGTCGGGTTCAGGCTCATTGCTGCCGCCCTCCATGTCCAGCTCCACGGAGTAATAGGAGAAGGTTTCGGCAAAGCCAGACAGCGGGCGCGCCAGCACCCAAAGCCGAGCCGCCTGCCAGTTGGGCAGAAAACTGGTGACGATGTCGCGCTGTGTCACGGCAGGGATCACCGCGTAAGCCTCTGTGAAGATTGCCGTGCTTTCAGGGTCTGTGTCTCTGTGCGGATGCCCGCCGGGCGGGAATGCGTAGGTTACCACAAGGCCTCCAGTCGCAGCATGGCGATCCGTTCGACCTGACCGCAGGCTTGGGCAAATTCGGTTGCGGTGTCATTTTCGATCCGGTGCTCGAACGCGCGCTGAATGCTGTCTTTCGTATGATCCTTGACGGCAATGATGAACGGGAAACCGTGCTTTGCCACAAAAGCGGCGTTCAGGCGCTCAAAATTTGCGCGTTCCGTATCGGTAAGCGCATCAAGCCCTGCGCCCGACTGCTCCGCTGCGCTGTCGGATGTCAGGCGCTTGGCCGCCGCCAGCCTTCCGGCAAGATCCGGATGGGCGCGCAGAACGCCAAGCCGTTCTTCTTCCGTTGCCGCGCGAAACACGCGGGCGAGCGCCGAATGCATGCCTGTGGCGCTGTCATGCGCCGCCCCCAGTTCCAGATCATAGGCGCGCTCTGCGATCCACGCGGAATGCTCGAATATACCACCAAATCGGGCAATAAAGTCGCTGCGCCGCAGAACAGACGGGCGCAGCTTCGCGAGCGGCGGATGGTGTTCTTTCCAGTGGTTGGCAATGTCGATGCGCCGGGGGCACCAGACACCGTCGAAGCCCTGAATATACTTGATGAACCGCTTGAGCGCCTGAACGCGTCCGGGACGGCCGATCAACCGGCAATGCAAGCCAACCGACATCATTTTGGCCGCACCCTCTGCCCCCTCAGCGTAAAGCGCATCAAAAGTATCCCGCAGATAGGCGAAGAACTGATCGCCCGAATTGAATCCCTGCGGCGTGGCAAAGCGCATGTCGTTGCAATCCAGCGTGTAAGGGATAATCAACTGTGCGCGGTCCTCGACCTGCCGCCAGTACGGCAAGTCATCATCATAAGTGTCGGACAGATACGCAAAAAGCCCCGTGCGCGCGGCCATATCCACCGTATTGATCGAACAACGCCCGGTGTACCAGCCTTGGGGCGCAGCACCTGTGACTTCGGCATGCAGGCGCACGGCCTCGTCCATATGCGCCTGTTCGTCCTCAGGCGTGAAATCCTTGTAGTCGATCCATTTCAACCCGTGGCTTGCGATTTCCCAGCCTGCGTCCTGCATCGCCGCGACCTGTTCGGGCGCGCGGGCAAGGGCCGTGGCGACACCGTAGATCGTCAGCGGAATACCCGCAGCGGTAAACAAGCGGTGCAGACGCCAGAACCCCGCGCGCGCGCCATAGTCATAGATCGATTCCATGTTCCAATGGCGCTGTCCCGGCCAAGCTGCTGCGCCGACAATCTCACTGAGAAAGGCCTCTGAGGCGGCATCGCCATGCAACAAACAGTTTTCACCGCCTTCCTCATAGTTCAGAACGAACTGGACCGCGATGCGCGCCCCGCCGGGCCAGTTGGCGTCAGGGGGCGCTGCGCCATAACCGGAAAAATCGCGAGGGTAGCGGGTCACACCAAGGTGCTCCTTTGTTTTGCGGGATGCTCTATTAATACTGCCGCCGCGTCCGTTGCAATTCTGAAACGCGCACGGCAGGGTTCAAAAAGATGAAAAAGGGAATGAATGCATGTCGGATGGCTACCTTACAACGCATGTGCTGGACACCGCCACAGGGCGACCTGCGGCGGGCATTGAGATTGCGCTTTTCCGCGTGAATGGCAACAGCCATTCCAAAATTGCGACCGCTGTCACAAATGACGATGGCCGGACAGATGCGCCACTGCTGGACACCAAAGCGTTCAAGGTGGGGGAGTATGAGCTGGTGTTTATGGTCGGTCCCTACCTCGACGCGCAAGGCGTTGCGGCAGAAGCCCCGCGCTTTCTCAGCACCATTCCGATCCGGTTTGGGATTTCCGACCCGGACAGTCACTACCACGTGCCGCTGCTGCTGTCGCCTTTTGGCTATTCAACCTATCGCGGCAGCTAGTGACCGGTGGGCGCTGCCCCGTTGCGGTGCCGACACGGGCCAAAACAGGCGGCAAAGGCCAGCAACACGCCCGAGACCGTGGCGATCATACCGGCGGCAGAGACTGAACTGTCAAAGCCAAGCCAAAGCGGGCCGTATCCTGCAAAGACATAGCCCAGAACCGCCGACACCGCCGCGACCAAAACAGACCAAAGCACCTGACTGGGCAGTTGGTTCGTCAACAACCGTGCGGTGGCCGGGGGACAGATGAACATGGCGATCACGATGATGCTGCCGACCGCATCAAAGGCAGCCACAGCGGCCACCGCCGAAACGATGACGACCGCAAAACCGATGCCGCGTGCCGGAATGCCCAGCGTTTGGGCAAACCCCTCGTCAAAGGTCGAGATCGCCAGTTGCCGCCAGAACACCAGCACAAAAGCCGCGACAAAGACCAGTGTCGCCGCCATGCGCAACAGCTCAACCGGCAAGCCCGAAAGTGCGGTCAAATCGAGCAAAGAACCCCAGCCATCTGCGTCCAGCCAGATCAGGCTTTCCAGATTGCCGTAAAGCGCGTGCTCCACATCAAGGTGGACATCGGATGTATCCGATTGCTCAAGCAGCAGAACGCCGGCTGCAAACATGGTGGTAAAGACAACCCCCATGGCGGCACCGGGTTCGATCCGCCCCAGCCGCCTGATCGCTTCAATCGCGGCCACAGCAAGGACCGCCGCACCCGCCGCCCCAAGCATCATGGGCCCGGTCGCAATCACGCCGGTCAGCAGGAACGCCACCACAATGCCGGGCAAGACCACATGGCTGATCGCATCGCCAATCAGCGCCTGCCGCCGCAGCACCAGAAAGTTGCCGGGCAGCGCGCAGGCAATGGCCACAAACACGCCAATCAGCATCGGCGTCAGCGAGAGGGTTACAAATTCCGCCCCCATCATACAGACACGCCCGCAGGGGTCGGCAGTCTGGAATCCACCAATGAAATCTGGTCGGGCGTCAGAACTGTCTCGATCGCGGTCAGGCCATCGTAAGAGGCCGCAGCGGTTTCAAACGCAGGGTCGCGCCGGATGATTTGCCAGCGCGTTTCATCCAGCAAGGCGCGCGATGCGCGGGCGCGCCCGGTGTCGGTCGGCACCCCGTCTGCCAGCGCCCAACCTTCGGCCAGGAGCAGGCGCAGGGTCAACGGCTCAAAGATAGGCTGCCCCTGCGCCAGCGCCAAAAGCCCCTGCCGCAGGTGGACACGCCGCTGAAACGATCTGTGCCGCAGGTAGGCGGCAAGCACCCCCCGTTCGGGCGCCATCAACAAAGAGATCAGGAACAAGGCAAAGCTGACAAGCACAATGATCGGGCCTGTCGGCATGTCGGGCAGGGCTGCGGACAAAGCAGCACCGATGTAGGCCGCAACGCCGCCAAAAAGGCCCGCAAGCCACACGACCGTGTCGCTGCGTTCTGTCCAGAACCGGGCGGTTACAGGCGGAATGATCAGCAAGGCCACGATCAGGATCAGCCCTACGATCTTGAGGCCCACCACGGTCACCGCCAGCACCAGCCCCATCATGGCAAGGTCTGTTCGGTAAAGGTTTTGACCGGTTGCGGCTGCATACTCAGGATCGAAGGCGGCGAGCGTCAAGGGCCTGCGCAAAAGCAGCACAAGGCCAAGCGTTAGGGCAGCGGACACAAGGATCACCAGCGCATCGCTCATCAGCATGCCAGCGGTCGCGCCCAGCAAGAATCCTTCAAGCCCGGCCTGCTGGCCCGACGACAGGCTTTGGATCACGGTCAGCAAGACCACACCGAAACCGAAAAAAACCGAAAGAACCGCGCCAATGGCCGCATCTTCTGCCAGTCGGGTTTTATGCGTCAGCCAAAGCACCCCCAGCAGGCCAAGCCCGGCAGAGGCCGCAGCGCCGAAGAGCAAGCCAATCAGGTTCCTGCCATCGGCCCCAAAAGCCACCATGACCATGAAAGCGACAGCGACACCCGGCAATGTGGCATGGCTGATAGCATCGCTCACCAGGGCGCGCTTGCGCAAGAACAGAAAGGTGCCACCCACGCCTGCGGCCATTCCAAGAAGGGCGGCCCCAAGCGTCACAAGTGTGGCGTTGTACCCAAGCTGTAGCCCGAGTGCCTCGAGGATCATGGCCTAGCCAATCGCTTCGGCAAGCTGGTCCATCTGCACGGCAGCCAGACGACCCCCGTAGGCCTGCTGCAGCGCGTCGGTCGTAAACGCCATCTCTACCGGGCCTTCGGCAACCTTGCGGGTGTTGATCATGAAGACGCGGTCAAAATAGCTGCGCACGGTGCTGAGGTCGTGGTGCACAGCAACAACTGTTTTTCCAGCGTCGCGCAAGGATTTCAGCACATCGATAATCGCTTTTTCCGTAGCTGCATCGACACCTGCGAAGGGTTCGTCCAGCAGGTACAGGTCAGCGTCTTGCGCCAGCGCCCGTGCCAGAAAGACACGTTGTTGCTGACCGCCCGAAAGCTGGCCAATCTGCCGGGTTGCAAAGTCCTCCATGCCAACACGCGCAAGGCACTGCTGCGCTGTGGCGAGATGGGTGCGGCGCAACCGGCCCAGCAGCCCGATCTTGCGGTAAAGCCCCATGACCACCACATCGATCACGCGCGCCGGAAAGTCCCAATCAACACTCGCCCGCTGCGGCACATAGGCAATGCGGTCGCGGGCCTGTGATATGGGCGCGCCAAAGACCGTGGCAGTCCCGGCAAGCGACGGCAGGATCCCAAGCGAGGCCTTGAGCAAGGTGGATTTACCCGCACCGTTGGGGCCGATGATCGCTGTCATCTGCCCGCGTACAATGGTCATGTCGATCGAGAAAATAGCGGGTTTTTGCCCGTAGGATACGGTCGTGCCGCGTACCGCCCGCGTGATTTCAGACCCACTGGGCGGTTTGATCTCGGCGCCGTCGCGTGTTGCGAGTTCCACGTTCATATCAGCTGGATGCTCCAAGTTTGCCAAGGCGGCCCCCTGCGGGAACATCAGCGCCCAAGGCCCCTGCGATAGTGGTCACATTGTGATCGATCATGCCGAGGTAAGTGCCTTCATAGGTGCCATCAGGGCCCATCGCGTCACTGAACAGCGCGCCGCCAATCTTGACCTCATGGCCCTGCGCTGCTGCCCCCTCAATCACGGCGCGGATGTTGCGGTCAGACACGGAGGTTTCCACGAAAACAGCCCCGATGTCCCGCTCAACCAGCATATCGACAAGGTCCGCGATCCGGCTCAATCCGGCCTCACTTTCGGTCGAAATGCCCTGAATGCCCATCACCTCAAAGTCATAGGCCTGCCCGAAATACCCAAAGGCATCATGCGCCGTCAAAAGGATCCGGCTTTCCGGCGGCACAGCCCCCAGCACATCAGTGGAATAGGTCTGGAGCGCTGCGAGCTCTTGCTCAAAAGCGGCTGCGTTTGCGGCAAAGGTTTCTGCGTGCTGTGGGTGCACGTCTGACAACGCCGCCGCCACGGCATCCACAACGCCTTTCCACTTCAACGGGTCCATCCAGACGTGCGGATCATAGCGCCCTTCGTAGTCTTCGCTGGCCAGCAGCCTGTCCTCGGGAAGGCCTTCTGCAACGGCAATGACTGCGTTTTTGCGCGACAGGTCCTCAAAAAAGTCTTCCATCTGGGCCTCAAGATACAGACCGTGCCAGAGGACAATATCCGCACGCGTCATGGCCACAATGTCGCTGCGCGTCTGACGGTAGCTGTGCGGGTCTACACCGGCCCCCATCAACGCCTTGACCTCGACCAGATCGCCGCCGACGGTCCGTGCCGCGTCCGCGATCATGCCGGTCGTCGCGACCACTTGCATTTTTTCTTCTGCCGAGGACGGCTGTGCAATGGTTGTCGCAAAAAGTGCCGCAGTCATGGCGGACAGTGCTTTGCGGCGGGTCAGTGAAAAAAACTGTGTCATCGAATTCGGTCTCCCAAACTGTTGTTGAAATTGAATATGAGAGCCATTCGCAAAAGGTCAATGCTTTTGCGACTAATTCGCAATAAAAGTTAGTAACTATCCGGTTTAGCGGGCCTCTGGCCCAAAAAATGCGCGACATGGTTAGGTTTCGTGTGTCTGATCCACCTCAGCGGTCGCCTTTCAAGGATGCACGACGCGGCTGGCCGAGGGCCAAGAGCGCTTGCAAGCGGTACAATCCCATGCGCATGATGCAATGCCTGAGAAACCGGAGACCGGCCGTGCACTCGCAGTCCAAATCAGCCACACCTCCGCAAAAAAGCAGCAGCGCCC
Source organism: Roseobacter sp. (assembly GCA_045106135.1). Taxonomy (GTDB): domain Bacteria; phylum Pseudomonadota; class Alphaproteobacteria; order Rhodobacterales; family Rhodobacteraceae; genus Roseobacter. The sequence continues at coordinate 50,950 of JBGCEG010000045.1, forward strand.
TGCACCTGCCGCAGGTGTCGCAGCCGCGCAATACGGGCGTTGATTTTAACCCCGACTGGTTCATGAGCCTGCAGGCGAATACCTCTGCGATTGAGCGGCGCGCGGCAAGCCTTGCGGCCAGACGGTCGGTCAAGAAACAGCATCAGGCGGCGTGGCTGCTGCGGGCGGTGTCATGCATCGACCTGACGACCCTATCCGGCGATGACACCGAAGCGCGCGTTGAACGGTTATGCGCCAAGGCCCGGCATCCTGTGGCGCAGCCCATTCTGCACGCGCTTGGCGCGCCACTCCTGACCACCGGGGCGGTCTGCGTCTATCACGAGATGATCCCGGCGGCCGTGCGTGCGCTGCGCGGCACGGGCATTCCGGTTGCCGCCGTCAGCACCGGGTTCCCGGCGGGTCTGTCCCCGCTGCCCTTGCGGATTGCTGAGATTGAACAAAGTGTGAAAGCGGGCGCGTCCGAAATCGACATCGTCATTTCGCGCCGCCATGTTCTGACCGGTAACTGGCAGGCGCTTTATGACGAAATGCGCGCCTTTCGCACCGCCTGCGGGGACGCGCATGTCAAAGCCATTTTGGCCACCGGAGAACTGGGATCGCTGCGCAATGTGGCGCGGGCGTCGATGGTCTGCATGATGGCGGGCGCCGATTTCATCAAAACCTCCACCGGCAAGGAAAGCGTGAATGCCACTTTGCCCGTGACCCTTGTCATGCTGCGCGCCATTCGCGACTACCACGACCGCACGGATATGCGTGTTGGATACAAGCCTGCGGGCGGCATCTCAAAGGCGAAGGACGCGATTACCTATCTTGCGCTTCTGAAGGAAGAGTTGGGCGACAGATGGCTGCGCCCCGATCTGTTCCGCTTTGGGGCCTCGTCATTGCTCAATGACATCGAACGCCAGCTTGAACACCATGTATCAGGCCAGTACTCCGCCTCTTACCGGCACGCGACCAGCTAAATTTCAGACAAAAGGTGGCCTCTCATGACGGTTTCCGAGATTTTCGAGACGATGGACTACGGCACCGCACCAGAAAGTGCCGCAGAGGCCCTTGCCTGGATCGAAAAGCACAAAGGCAGGTTCGGGCATTTCATTAACGGGGCATTCACGGCGGTGGGCAAAGGATTTGAAACCCGCAACCCCGCCACGGGTGAGGCTCTGGCGACCGTCGCGCAGGCCACCCAGAAAAACGTCGATGCCGCCGTACAAGCCGCGCGGAAGGCGCAGCCTGCGTGGGAAGGGGCCGGGGGGCATGCCCGTGCGCGCGTGCTTTATGCGCTGGCCCGCGCCTTGCAAAAACACAGCCGCCTGTTCGCCGTGCTGGAGACATTGGACAACGGCAAACCGATCCGCGAAAGCCGCGACATCGACATCCCGCTGGCGCAGCGCCATTTCTACTATCACGCCGGGATGGCGCAGTTGATGGAGAGCGAATTGCCGGACCGCAAAGCTCTTGGCGTTTGCGGGCAGATCATCCCGTGGAATTTCCCGCTGCTGATGCTGGCGTGGAAAATCGCTCCTGCGCTGGCCATGGGCAACACTGTTGTTCTGAAACCCGCAGAATACACGCCCCTGACAGCCTTGTTGTTCGCCGAGATCTGCGCCGAAGCCGGGGTCCCGGCAGGTGTGGTGAACATCGTCACCGGGGACGGGACAGTGGGTGAAATGATCGTGGACGCGCCCATCGACAAGATCGCGTTCACGGGCTCCACTGCTGTGGGGCGGCGCATTCGCGAGGCGACCGCCGGGACGGGCAAATCACTGACGCTGGAGCTTGGCGGCAAGTCGCCCTACATCGTCTTTGAGGACGCCGATATTGACAGTGCGGTTGAAGGGCTGGTGGATGCGATCTGGTTCAATCAGGGTCAGGTATGCTGTGCGGGATCGCGGCTTTTGCTGCAGGAACCCATTGCTGAGAGCTTTCTGACCAAGCTGCGCGCCCGCATGGACAAGCTGCGCATCGGCGACCCGCTGGACAAGAGCATCGATGTGGGTGCGATTATCGATCCGGTTCAACTAAAGACCATTACCGACCTCGTCAGCGCCAACACTGCGGAGGACACCTATGTGGCCCAAACGCCTCTGCCTGAACAGGGCTGTTTCTACCCGCCGACGCTGATTTCCGGCCTTTATCCGTCGGATACGCTGATGCAGGAAGAGATCTTTGGCCCTGTTCTGGTCTCCACAACCTTTCGAACACCGTCCGAGGCTGTCGCATTGGCCAATAACACGCGCTACGGGTTGGCCGCGTCGGTCTGGAGCGAGAACATCAACCTCGCGCTGGACATCGCGCCAAAGCTCGCCACTGGCATTGTCTGGATCAACGGCACCAATATGATGGATGCGGCGGCAGGCTTTGGTGGCAGACGCGAAAGCGGTTTCGGGCGCGAAGGCGGCTGGGAAGGTTTGGGGGCCTACACCAAAGCCAAATCGCCCGCGCACGCCCTTGTGCCCGCCCTGCCGAACAAAGGTAAGAATAAGCCCACGGATCAGGTGGACCGCACGGCAAAGCTTTATATCGGTGGCAAACAAGCCCGCCCCGACGGGGGATATTCGTCAGCTGTTTTTGATGCCAAGGGGGCGCTGTTGGGTCATGCATCCTTGGCCGGTCGCAAAGATGTGCGCAACGCGGTTGAGGCCGCGCAGGCCGCTGCAGGCTGGGCCAGAACAACAGGGCACCTCAGAGCGCAAATTCTGTACTATGTCGCCGAGAACCTGTCAGCGCGGCGTGATGAGTTCGCCAAACGTCTGAACGCCATGTCAGGGGGCAAGAAAGGCGCGCAGGAAGTCGATACAAGCATCAGCAGACTGTTCACCTTTGCGGCCTGGGCCGACAAATACGACGGGCAGGTGCATGGCGTGCCCTTGCGGGGCGTGGCGTTGGCCATGAAAGAGCCGCAGGGCGTGATCGGTGTGCTGTGCCCGGCGGAGGCCCCGCTGCTTGGCCTTGTCACCTGCATGGCGTCGGCCATCGCGATGGGCAACCGCGTTGTGCTGGCCGCATCCGAGGTTTATCCGCTCGCCGCCACAGATTTTGTGCAAGTGCTTGAGACGTCCGATGTGCCGGCAGGGGTGGTGAACATTTTGACCGGCCCGCACGCCGACACGGCGCCTACGCTAGCAGGCCATATGGATGTCGATGCGGTCTGGAGTTTTGTGTCGTCGGACCTGTCGGCAGTGGTCGAGAAAGCGTCAGCGTCGAACCTCAAACGCACGTGGGTCAACAATGGGGCGGCCCACGACTGGTTTGGGGCAGAGCAAACGGCGAAAGCCTTTCTGGACGCCGCAACCGACGTCAAAAACATCTGGGTGCCCTACGGAGAGTAGTGCGCGCCGCATAATATGGCTGAAAAGCCTCCCGGGCGCAGTGGTCCGGGAGGCTTTTCTTAGTTAGCGGGTGTCGACGCCAGCCCTTCGGGTTGCCCGACAACGACAAAATGCAGACCTTCGGGATCCAGCAATTCGCCCGCAACGCGTTTCACACCCTCAAGCGTGACAGCTTCGACCCGTTCGTTTCGCGTGGGGATATAGTCAATCGGCAGGCCAATCATCTGCATGCCCACCATGATCCGCGCAATGGTCCCGTTGCCGTCAAATCGCAGCGGATATTCCCCGGTCATGTAGGTTTTTGCATCGTCAAGCTCTTGCTGGCTCACACCGTCGCGCGCGGCTTTTGTCCATTCATCGCGGATGACGGCAACCGATTCTGCGATACGGTCATTGGCGGAACTGACCGATCCCATGTAGATCGCGCCAAGGTCCTTGGGCGCGAGATAAGAATAGACACCATAGGTCAGGCCGCGTTCCTTGCGCACTACCTGCATCAGACGGCTTTCAAACGAGCCACCGCCCAACACCTGATTGAGCACCGCCGCCGTGAAGTAGTCAGGGTGGTCCTGATCAATCCCCGCCTGAACAAAAAGCGCCACGGACTGAGGCGTTTCAAACGGCACAACGGTCAATCCCGGCGGGATACTAATGTCTGCTTGCGGCGGCATCGGTGCCCCTTCAGCAGGGAGAGCGCCCAGCAAATCATCCATCAGAGCGGCAAGCTGCTCTTCGGTGATGTCGCCTACCGCACCGATATAGATGCGGTCGCGCGCGAACACAGCGCCATGCGCGGCGAGCAGATCTTCTCGCGTCAGGGCCGCTACACTGTCTGCCGTGCCCTGATAGTGGCTGCCGTAGGGGTGATCCCCGAACACAAGACGGTCGAGGGTCTGCCCGGCGATGGAATTCGGGTCCTTCGCGTCGGACGCGATGTTTTGCAAAATCTGCGCGCGCACCCGCTCGATGGCATCTGCGTCGAACCGTGGATCAAACAGAGCCGCGCGCAGCAACTCAACCGATGGTTCTTTGTTCTCTGTCAAGAAACGGGCGGATACAGACAGCGCATCGTCCCCCACGTCAAACCCAAAAGAGCTGGCCAAGGCCTCCGACGCGCGTGCGAAAGCGCGTGCATCCAGATCACTCGCCCCTTCGTTCAAAAGCGCGGTCATCAGGTGAATGCCACCCCGCTTGCCGGGGGCATCCAGTGACGCGCCGCCGCGGAAGCGGATTTCAAGCGCCACAAACGGGATAGAGTGATCTTCGACCAGCCACCCCTTGAGGCCACTTTCGGATGTGACTTCTTTGATGTTAATGTCGGCCTGCGCGGGCAGAGCCAGAATTACGGCGGTAAAGGCCGCCAAAACCATGCGGATCATTGTGTGACCTCCTCTCTCAGTACCCAACCTGTTACAGAGGCGCGCAGGACGAACACATCGCGCGCGGCAGCCATGATGTCTTCTTCGGTGACGGCCTCCACCAGAGCGGGCCATGCCTGCACATCCTCAACGTTCAGGCCAGATGTCAATGCCTGCCCGTAGCGGTTGGCAATGCTGTCCACGTCGTCGCGTGCATAGATCTGTGAGGCGCGCACTTGCAGTTTGATCCTGTCAAGCTGTTCCGGATCGACGCCAACCTCCATGAACTTCAGCAAGGCCGCGTCCATGGCATCCTCTGCCTCTTGCAGGCTCACACCCTCCTGGGGGACGACAATCAGGTTAAATGTGGTCTCATCCAGCGAAACACCCCGGTAAAAGGCCCCCGTGTAGGTGGCGAGCTGATTGCTGAACTGCAGCTCATCCGCCAGAAACGACGTGTTGCCCCCGCCCAAAATCTGGCTGAGCATGGTCAGGGCGGCGGCACGCTCTTGCTCGCCCGGGTCGCGTTCCGGGGCAAGATATGACCGGCGCAGATAGGGTTGAGCAACGCGCGCATCACGGTAAATCATGCGCCGGGCGGCTGTCTGCGGTGGTTCCTGTGACCGCTCACGGGCGCGCAGGTTCGGGTTGGCAGGGATCGGGCCGTAATGCTCTTCGGCCAGAACGCGCACCTCTTCAGGCGTCACATCACCGGATACGACAAGAATCGCGTTGTTTGGTGAATAATAAAGGTCGTAAAAAGCAATCACGTCCTCCATGTCCAGCGTTACCATCTCGTGCATCCAGCCAATGATCGGCACCCCATAGCGATGGTTCAGGTACTGGGCCGCTGCAAGCTGTTCGCCAAAAAGAGCATTCGGGTTGTTCTCCGTCCGCTGGTTGCGTTCTTCGATGATGACATTCCGCTCTGTGAAGATATCGTTTTCGGTCAGGCGAATGTTTTTCATCCGGTCCGCCTCCATCTCCATCATCAGACCAAGACGGTCGGCGGCGATGCGCTGAAAGTACGCCGTGTAGTCATAAGAGGTGAAAGCGTTGTCCCGCCCGCCGTTGCGCGCCACGATGGCGGACAATTCACCTGATTCGAGGTTTTCGGTTGCCTTGAACAGCAGATGTTCGAGGAAATGGGCCACACCGGAAGAACCCACAGGCTCGTCCGCTGACCCCGCGCGGTACCAGACCATATGCTGCACCACAGGCGCGCGATGGTCCTCGACCACCACGACCTGCATGCCGTTTTCCAGTTCAAACGTCGTCACAGCGTCGTCCTGTGCAGGCGCCATGGACGGCAAAAGCGCGAGAATTGCTGCGAACGCAGACAGTCGGATCATGGACATACTCCGGAATAAGGACAGTTTGCTTTGGCTACCAGATACACCTCGATCACCAGTGTTCAAGCGCACTGGCGAGAATGTGAGGATCAGCAGCTTATAGAGCCAATTAGTTTAGCGGAGGAAAACTTGGCGTTTTCGCCCCGGCACGTCGCCAAGCGTCGGCTTCGCGGGGCTGGTCCAACGCCTCATCACTGTAGATCTGATTGTAGCGATCTTCCGGGAAAATCCGGATTTGTGTCAGCCTGGACTGCCTGCGCCGGAAATCTTCATCCACCCGGTCCAGATCCTGCCTGATCTGAGGGGTGACACCGAACCGGCTGGCCGCCGTCACGATCGCCGCGTCCGATGAAGGCACAGCACCGCCCTGATCCGGCCTGCCGCCAAGCGCGATCACAGCATCACCAAGCGGGTCGTTGTCTGTCAGGTTTGTGCCACCGGGCGTAGGCGTGGGCAGGCTTTGAGCGTCCGTCGGTTGCTGGAGAGGCTTGTTCGGCTCGATAATGAACTCATCGGGACCCGGCGACGTGGAACGCACCTGACGCAGGCCATCGTTTGCGCAAGCGCTGAGGACCACTGCTGAAATTGTCATCGCCACGATCAGACGCATCGCACTCTCCGTTTCTGAGCCTGTTCATACGTCATTCCGGCCCGCAATGTCACTGGCGTTTTTTGCCCTCGGCTTCACGATCAGGTGCAAACAAGACCAGACCAATCGCCCCTGCAAAGATGAACACGTCGGCCAGATTGAACACAAAAGGGTTTCGGATACCGCAGCAGGACATGTTCAGAAAATCCAGCACAAAGCCGTAAAGCACCCGGTCGAGCACATTGGCCAGCGCCCCGCCGATCAACAGACCGGCGCAGGCATAGGCCAAACCGCGCATCGGCGTGCGCCAGACCCAGACCAGAACGCCTGAACAGATGGCCAACGCCAGCCCGATCAGAATCCAGCGGCTTGTGTCCGACCCACCATCAAACAACCCAAAATTGATACCCCGGTTTTCACCGTAGCGGAAATTGATCAGCGGCGGCAGCACATCAATCGCACCAACGCGCGCAAGGTCCATCTGAAAGATCACGATGTACTTGCTGAGTTGGTCAATCGCAAAAGCGATCAGCGCTGCACCACACAAAAGCCGCATCCGCCGTGCCCGCTCAGTGCCGGAAATGCCGCATGGCCGTAAAGACCATGGCAAGTCCTGCGTCATCGGCGGCAGCAATCACTTCGTCGTCCCGCATTGAGCCACCGGGCTGGATGATCGCGGTCGCACCCGCCTCTGCTGCGGTCACAAGACCATCCGCAAAGGGGAAAAACGCATCAGAGGCCACCACGGACCCCACGGTGAGGGGCTGGTCGAGGCCCAACGTTTCCGCCATGTCCTGCGCCTTGCGCGCCGCGATACGGGTGCTATCCACGCGGCTCATCTGGCCTGCGCCCACGCCAACGGTGGCATCGTCCTTGACGTAGATGATTGCATTGGATTTGACGTGCTTGGCCACGCGCCAGGCAAAAAGCAGGTCCGACATTTCCTGCGGCGTGGGCTGGCGTTTGGTGACAACCTTCAGATCATCCGGCGACACATGGCCCACGTCTTTGTCCTGCACGAGAAACCCGCCCGACACCTGACGCACCGCCACTGATGCTGCAGCAGCATCGGCAAGACCCGTCGTTGTCAGCAGGCGCAAGTTTTTCTTTTTGGCGAAAATGCTCATTGCGTCGGCGTCAGCGCCCGGTGCGATGACCACTTCGGTAAAAATGCCGCTGATGGCCTCTGCCGTTTCCCCGTCAAGTGGTTGGTTCAGCGCAATGATGCCGCCAAAGGCGGAGGTTCTGTCACAGTCGAACGCGCGCGCATAGGCCTCTGCCAAGGTGGCCCCTTGCGCCACGCCGCAGGGGTTGGCGTGTTTGATGATGGCACAGGCCGGGCCATTTGCCGGGTTGAATTCGCTGACCAGTTCAAAGGCTGCGTCGGTGTCATTGATATTGTTGTAGCTCAGTTCCTTGCCCTGATGCTGCTTTGCGGTCGCAACCCCCGGACGTGCCGCGCCATCTGTGTAGAACGACGCCGCCTGATGCGGGTTTTCCCCGTAGCGCAGGGTTTGGGCCAGTTGTCCTGCAAAGCTGCGACGGCGCGGCACGCCGCCGGTTTCAGCTGCCATCCATGTGCTGACAGCGGTGTCATAGGCGGCAGTGCGCGCGTATGCCGTTTGCGCCAGCCTCTGCCGCAGCGCGTAGGTCGTCTGCCCCTCATGCGCTTCAAGCTCTGCCAAAAGCGGCGCGTAGTCTTCCACATCGACAACAACGGTGACAAAGCCATGGTTTTTGGCCGCAGATCGGATCATTGCTGGCCCGCCGATGTCGATGTTTTCGATCACCTCATCATAGGCTGCACCGCGTGCCACCGTTTCCTCGAAGGGGTAAAGGTTCACGACCACCAGATCGATTGCGCCGATGCCATGGGTCTCCATCGCGGTGCGGTGCGCGTCATTGTCGCGCAAGGCGAGCAACCCGCCATGCACCACCGGGTGCAGGGTTTTCACGCGGCCATCCATCATTTCGGGAAAGCCCGTCACGTCAGAAACATCGCGCACCTCAAGGCCCGCCGCCCGCAGCGCCTTTGCGGTGCCCCCCGTTGACAACAACTCGACCCCGCGCGCGGCAAGAGCCTCGCCCAGTTCGACAAGCCCGGTCTTGTCGGAAACAGATAGAAGGGCGCGGCGCAAAGGGGCAAGGTCAGTCATCAGGATATCCACCAGTTCAGTCGGTCATGTCAGTTCTTTCGTCCACCAGATCGCGAACGCCCAGCGCAGTTCCCTGCGCCTTGGACAGCGACCAGCGGACACGCGTGGCGTATGACATAGCCCGGCCGGAAAGGACAATCTGATTTGTTGCGCGCGGCTTCAGGCGGCCAGATTCAAGATAGACCGACGCCTCGATGCGAAGCTCTTGCGTGCCGTCTTGCCGGAACAGCCATATCTCACCGCTTTTGAGCGCCATGGAAACCGCCGTTCCGCCCCTGTCCAGTGTCACATCGACCTCGGGGTGCAGATGAAATCGTATGTCAAAGGCGATGCCCTTGGTGCCCGTCGCATCGAGCGCGCGTTCGAACCGGCGTTTTTCGGTGTCGGTCAGCGACAGCAGCATGTCTTCGCCCGCCATGCCGCGCCCGTCAAAGGTCAATTCAAGGGTGCGGGCATGCGTCAGACCGTGGGTCGGCACAAAGCCGTTGTGTCCGCCCTGAAACCTCAGCCCATCGGCGATATGCCCGATCTCGATCGGCACATGCGTCGGCCCCTCGATCACCGGCTCCAGCCCGGAAATGGGGTCTTTGGCGCCAAGACGCGCGCTGGAATACCCGTCCAGCGACAGGGTCGAATGGGATGGGGTTGCCCGTCCGGCCCGGCGCCATTCAGACCCGAAAGACCGGCCCGACCCGCAGTTCACGACTAAGGGGCGTCGCCCGGATGTCAGCTCAAACGCGAGGGTGCTGGCATGGGCGTTCAGACTGTCCGCCCCATCCGGCACAAGGCTCGCGTCAATGATCATACTGGTGCGCCCAGCAGAGAGGCGCGCAAAGCCCATGGCGAGCCCATCCGGCTGGCTGCCCCGCACCCGCGATTGTGCCAGCGCGTGATCCAACCGCCCGTCCAGACCGCGCCCGCCGCCATGAAAGCGCGCCAGCCCGCCATCCGCATGACGCAGGGTGCGCAAGGTGGGCGCGATGCGCTGAATGGCTGACAGATGCGCAGGCGAGGGGTCTCTGCCTGCGTCACTCAGGGCGGCAGCAAGCCACGTGAGCAAGGTAAACGCCTCCAGCAGCGCTTCGGGGTTGCGGGACTTCAACCCGCCGTCTTTGCTGATCGCCGCGTCGCATTCGCGGTCAAGCGCCTTGCACACTGGTGCAATCGTATCTTGCGTGTGCTCCAGTGCGAGGCTGGCGTAGATAAGCCCGGACAAGGCCTCGATCCGGGGCAGACCGGGGGCGGCCCCCTGCCATCTGCGCGCCAAAAACCGGGTTTGCGCGGCAAGGCTTTGAAAGAACGCATCACTGTGCGCCGCATCCACACCCCGTAGCAGAAAGATACCATGGTTGACCCAGCGCAGGGTGCGGCGTCCGGCCAGTACCGGCGTCCAGCCTGCCCCGCGCCCGGTGCCGTAGCGCGCGATCCAGCTCCACAGCCAGTTCTGGGCGGCCTGCCGCGCAGGCGCGTCGCCTACGGCTGCAAGATCATCGAGCCAGACAAACCCCTGTAGCTCAAGCGCGAAGTCTTCGTTGGGCACGTCAAGGTCCCAAAGATCAGAGGTGTTGGGTTGTTGCAGCAGGTGACCTGCGAACATGAAATTACCCGCCAGCAACTGTCGGCCCCGGTTGAAGCCACCGATGGTGCGCGGCTCGGGCGCAGAGACAAAACCACCGCTGTAGCGTGGCCCGCGCACAGCGCGCGCGGCGTGCCAGCGGTCAGAAAGCCGCTGCATGCGGGCTGTAAAACGCGTGCTTTTTGCCATTGTCATTCCTGCCTGCGCTTTGGCGTCGACCCTTGCCACGATAGGACAGGGACGCGGTTAAGTCACGGCCCGTTCGCGGCGTCACCTTTGCGCAACAAGACCATGTAAAACCCGTCCAGACTTCCCAGATCGCGCCAGTGGTCCGGGCGCAGACGCAGCCCCCCCTCTGCACTGAGCCAGTCTTGCGCCACGCCGGGCAGGTGACGCGCCGCTGCATCCACCTGCATGTCTGCGTGCCGCACCAGCGCCTCTTCAATCTGCACTTCGCCTTCGTCGGGCAGCAGCGAACAGGTGCAGAAAACCATCCGCCCGCCGGGGGCCAGCAAGGACCACGCGTGATCCAGCAACCGGGCCTGTTGATCAATCAGATGCGCGAACTCCGACCCGTTTTTGGCAAAGGGCAGATCAGGATGGCGGCGGATCGTACCCGTGGCGGAACATGGCGCGTCCAGAATAATCGCCGGGTACTGCCCTTCGACGGCGAACGCGTCCGCTACGACGGTGTCAGCCTCCAGCCCGCATCGGGCGAGGTTTTCGGCAACCCGTTGCATACGCCCCGCAGAGCTATCGACCGCCGTGACCACAGCGCCAGAGGCCGCAAGCTGCATCGTCTTGCCGCCGGGGGCCGCGCATAAATCCAGCACGCGCTCGCCCTGTCGCGGTGCAAGCACACGCACAGGCAGGGCCGCAGCGGCATCCTGCACCCACCAATTGCCCTCCTGGTATCCTGCAAGGCGTGTGACCTGCCCCACATCCGTCAGCCGGATGGACCCGGTGGGCAGGATCGTGCCGCCCACCGCTGCGGCCACCGCCTGCGCATCGGCTTTGGCGGTCAAATCGAGCGGCGCGCCTTTGAAATGGGCCTGTTCCATCGCGGCAACCGCTTGCGCCCCCCACGCCTCAGCCAGAGGGGCGCGCAACCATTTGGGCAAACGCGGCGCGCGCAGCGCCTCCCATGCTTCCGGGCCGCTGTCTGCGATTTTGCGCAGCACCGCATTCACCAGCCCCTTCAGATGCGACAGGGTGCGATGGCGCGAGACGATTTGCACACAGGCGTTGACCACGCCGTGCCCCGCCGCCCCCTGACATAGCTCTACCGTGCCCATGCGCAGCACATTGCGCACATGCAGGGGCGGATTTTTCTTGAGGTGCTTTTGTAGTAAACGGTCTGCCCGTTCGATCCCGCGCAAAGTCTCCAGCGCCAGACGTGCGGCGCGGGCGCGATCATCTGCCGGCAGCTTGTCCAGCATGCCCGTGGACTGCAGTTCCGACATCAGGCGCCCTTCGCCGATGATCTGATCCAGAAGCTGAACCGCTTTTGACCGGGCGGCTACGCCGATATCTGCCATGGGTGAGGTGCTCCGCCATTTTCGAGGGTCGCTTGTCTGCGGCCCCTTTCGGCGTATATCAGCATCAAAGAAAACGGAAAGTGCGATATGACCGAAGAGCCCGAAAACCACGAGACAGCCCCCCATGTGCCCGCCGACCTGCCGCCCGCCGCGCAACGCGCACTGGCCGAGGCGGAGGAGCGTCGCAAGAAGGCAAAAGCGCTAGAGCTGCCCACAGAGTTGGGCGGGCGTGACGGACCAGAGCCTGTCCGCTATGGCGATTGGGAAAAAAAGGGGCTCGCGATCGACTTTTGACCTGTTAGCGCAGGCGGAATTCCGCAGCATCGCCTGCACCCCGGTCAGAGGTAAAGCGGATACGGCCGTCAGGGCGGACGTCTACACGCTGGCAGTTATAGCCCAAGGGGTCGCCGCCCCAAAAGAGGTCGCGACAGAAGTAACCCCCCTCCCATGACCAGTTGCCGGTGACAGGCCATGCAGCGCCTTGACCAGTAATCTCACCGTCTTGCGAAACCTCAATATTGACAAAAGGGCGACGCAGTTCCTTGCCAGCCACCAATTCAATAAAGTCATCCGCATCATTGACCTTGGAAAACTCTGCCTGAGCAGTCGTTCCGGCCATGACCAGAAGAGCCGCAAAAATCGTTGTAAAACCGCGCATTTTAAACACCCTTGATCGCATACGGTAATACATACGCCTGAAATCCGTTTTTGGATCACTCTTGCCCTCGCTTTGAGCACACAAAGACCCGCGCGCGTCAGGCGTCAGCCAGCCCAAGCACATCCAGCATATCGTATGCCCCCGGTGCCCGCCCCTTTGTCCAAAGGGCAGCTTTAACAGCACCACGGGAGAACACTGACCTGTCCGACGCAATGTGACGCAGCACAATCCGCTCGCCCAGCGCGGCGAACATGACGTCGTGTTCCCCCACAATGTCGCCGCCCCGGATCGCGGCAAACCCGATGTCGCCTTTGCGCCGCGCGCCGGTGATGCCGTCGCGTGCGCGGTCGGACACATCATTGAGTGCGACACCTCTGCCCTCTGCCGCAGCCTCGCCCAGCATCAGGGCCGTGCCGGAGGGCGCGTCCACTTTTCGGTTATGATGCGCCTCTATCACTTCGATATCGTAGTCATCATCCAAGGCTGCTGCGACTTTTTTGGTCAATTGCACCAACAGGTTGACCCCAAGGCTCATGTTGCCGGCCCGCACAATTGCGGTTTGCGCCGCAAAGGGTGCGAGGGCTGCAATCTCATCGTCTGTCATGCCAGTCGTGCCAATCACATGCGCAACCCCCATGTCGGCGGCAACAGCTGCAAAGGCCAGCGTGGCTTTCGGCGCTGTGAAATCGATCAGCGCGTCCGCGCCGGACAAGGCTGTGCGCAGGTCATCCTGCACAGTGATCCCCGTGGCCGCCCCGCCAAGACAGATGCCCAGATCCTGACCATTCCAGTCGTGGCCTTCGCGCTCTACCGCGCCGGACAAGACCGTCGAAGGGGTAGTGGCAATGGTTTCCACCAGCATCCGGCCCATGCGCCCGGACACGCCTGTCACCACAAGTTTCATCGGATTGCTCATGGCGGTTTCCTTTGTGCTGCCTTCATCTTGCAAGGTTCCGCCTCATAGCCTGCAATGGCATGCTTGGCAAAGGCTGGCGAACCGCTTAAATGCAACCCATGGGTAAAAACAAATTTCATGACGGTCCCGGCCCCTCTCAACGTCAGTTGCGCGTCGGCGAATTGATTCGCCGCACGTTGTCTGACGTGCTGGCGCGCGGGGATGTCCATGACCCGGACCTCAACCGCATGTCGATCACGGTGGGCGAGGTGCGCACCTCGCCCGATTTGCGCATTGCGACCGCCTATGTACTGCCTTTGGGCGGGACGGGTCAGGACGAGGTCGTGGACCTGCTGGCCCGCAACAAACATGAATTGCGGCGCATGGTGTCGAAAAAGCTCAGCCTGAAGTTCGCGCCAGATCTGCGCTTTCGGCTGGATGATACCTTTGATCGCATGGATGAGACGCGCCGCATGCTCAATCAGGACGAGGTTCTGCGCGACGTCGAAAAAACCGCTCTGCCGCCGGACGACGAAGCAGGATGACCCGGACACTGGCCATGCTGTTGGGTTTGGCCGCACTGCCCGCTCAGGCGGTTGAGTGCCAATCCGTGGCGCATGCCGACACCAGTTTTACAGTCTGTGAAGTCGATCTTGAGCAGGACGACCTGCGCCTTTTTCTGAACGACGCCGAAGGACAGCCCATCGGGCAGTTTTCGGCGTTGGAAAGGGATCTGGCGGAACAGCAGCTGACCCTGCGCTTTGCCATGAACGCAGGCATGTACCATGAAGACCGCGCGCCGGTGGGCCACTACGTGCAGGATGGCGTTGAACTGATGCGCGTCATCGCCACGCCCGGTCCGGGCAACTTTGGCCTGCTGCCCAACGGTGTTTTCTGCATTCAGGAGGACCGCGCGGATGTGGTCGAAACGCTCGCGTTTGTGGACCAGGCGTCGGCCTGCGCCTTTGCCACCCAGTCCGGCCCGATGCTGGTGATTGACGGTGCGCTGCATCCCCGGTTTCTGGAAGATGGCACATCGACCTATATCCGCAACGGGGTCGGGACCAGCGCCGACGGGCGCACCGCCTTTTTCGCGATTTCCGACAGGCCTGTAAATTTCTACACCTTTGGCACGTTGTTTCGCGACACGCTGGCAGTGCCCAACGCGCTGTTTCTGGATGGAAACATCTCTCGGCTTTATGCACCTGACATTGGCCGGAACGATTTTGGCTTTCGCATGGGCCCGATTGTGGCGGTTGTCGCACCGGCAGAACAGGAACCAGCCGAATAGGAAATCGCCCATTGAACTTGACGCCGCTCCCCCGGTAAAGGGTGCGCCTGATCCAATACCCTCAAGAGGCTCACAATGGGACGCAGGCGCAAAGGTCGCGATATTTCGGGATGGTTAATTGTAGACAAACCTGCGGGCATGACCTCCACCGATGTGGTCAATAAAGTTCGCTGGGCGCTTGATGCCAAGAAGGCCGGTCACGCAGGCACGCTGGACCCGGACGCAACGGGTGTTTTGGCCATCGCCCTCGGCGAAGCCACCAAAACCGTGCCTTACCTGACAGATGCCCTGAAGGCCTATGAGTTTACCGTCCGGCTGGGGGAAGCCACCAACACCGATGACGCAGAAGGCAAGGTGATCGCCACGTCCGATCTGCGCCCGGATGATGACGCCATCAAAGAAGCATTGAACGGGTTTGTCGGTGACATCGAACAAGTGCCGCCGCAGTTCTCAGCCGTGAAGATCGACGGGGAACGGGCCTACAAGCGCGCGCGCGCCGGGGAGGAAATGACGCTGGAGGCTCGACCGCTCTATGTGGACAGCTTGTTGCTGATTGACCGCCCCGATCCCGACCACGCGACCTTTGAGATGGTCTGCGGACGCGGGGGCTACGTGCGGTCCATTGCCCGCGATCTGGGCGAGGTGTTGCAATGCTACGGACATGTGCGCCAATTGCGCAGGACGTGGTCCGGCCCGTTCGAGGCATCTATCGGGTTGAGCATCGACGACATTGAAAAACTGGCACGCACACCCGCGCTGGACGAGCATCTGCATCCCGTCGCAGCAGCACTGGCCGACCTGCCGGAAGTCAAAGCCACACCTGAAGGGGCGAGCAAGTTGCGCAACGGCAACCCCGGCATGGTGATGGCGTCAGATGTGGACTACGGCGAAACGGCGTGGGCATCGCTGGACGGAGAGCCGGTTGCCATTGGGCGCTACAAATCAGGCGAGTTGCACCCTGTCAGAGTTCTGAATTTAGGGAACCATTAGGTTCCAAATGTTTCAGTCTGTTGCAACCCTCACGGGCTTGTCAGAGATAACGCGGGGTTATTTCACTGAAAACGCGCCAAATGTTTCGAAAACCCTGCCAGCGGTAAGCGTTGCGTGAGCCGCCTTTTCCGAACCGGATTTCAGTGCCATCTCATTGTCAGACGCAAACAAACACAACCTGCAACCCTGACAAGGAACCCTGACCATGAAACGCACTGCACTCACTCTTCTTGCCGCCGGCGGCTTTGCAACCATTGCTTTTGACACCTTCGGACAAGCGCTCAGCCCGCTCTTTGGATATGCAAAACTGGCCCCCGTCGGACTTGCCGGCGCAACCTTGAAAAACGTCTTTGGCAGCAACCCCGCAGGGGCCGCGTATCTGCTTCATACCCTGACGGGACTGGTGTTTTATGTGGTCGGATATTTCGCCATCGCACGCCCCCTTCAGCGCAGCGTGCTGCCCAACCTGCACTGGGCTATCACTGCCGCTGTTTACGGTGTCGCCCTTTGGGTCTTTGCGCTCTATGGCATGGCGCATCTGGTGGCAGGCATGAAACCGTTTCTGGGCTTCACCGGCATCACTTGGGTCGCTCTTTGGGGTCACATTGTCTACGCCCTTGTCGCCGCTGCGGTAATTGAGATGCGCGGTGAAGTGTTCGAACTGCCCCGCCGCACAGAGCCTGCACTGGGCTGATCCCCACACCGACACCTCCCGGGAAAAGGCCGCCGCTGAACTGGCGGCCTTTTTCTTGCGATGCCCCCGCAATACTGGCAAGAGCGCACTATGCTTATCCGCTGTCATACCGAAGGCCACGTGCGCTCCGAAGCGGTGCATTCTGACTGTGAGAGTTACCGCTACAGCCTGACACGCACATGGTCGGACAGGGGTCAGAAACTCACCTTCATCATGCTCAACCCCTCCAAAGCGGATGAGCGCAAGAATGACCCCACGGTGGAGCGCTGCGAGAGGCGGGCCAAACACCTGGCGTGCGGCGCATTCCGGGTCGTGAACATCTTTGCATGGCGCGAGACCGACCCCGCAGCGCTGCGGCGCGCGTCCCAACCCATCGGGCCAGATAACGGCGATGTTTTGGCGGAAGCTGCGCATTGGGCCGATCTGATCATCGCGGCCTGGGGGGTGCATGGTGCGCATCTGGGCCAAGGACCCAAAGCAGAAGCCCACCTGCGCAGCGACGGACACACCCTTCACCACCTTGGCCTGACCAAAGACGGGCATCCCCGCCATCCGCTCTACGTCTCTTACCAAACGTTGCCAAAGACATGGGCGGCCCCGCATTCCTGAAGGGTTGGATGGCTGCTGCTTCAACAGGCGTCGCGATGCGCCATAGTGCAGGTGTCAAAATCTGCTTATGAGAGGAGCCGCCCCATGCAAGTTACCACAATCGGCGTTGATCTGGTCAACAACGTTGTCCAGATCCACGGTATCCCCGCGTCCGAGGAGGTTGTGTTCAACAAACCCCTGCGACGGGCGCAGATTCTGCCCTTCTTTGCGAAGCTGGAGCCCTGCCTGATAGGCATGGAGTCGTACAGCACGTGAGCTGACAGCTCTTGGTCACGAGGTTCGGCTGATCCCGCCGCTGTACGTGAAGCCCTCCGTCAAACGGGACAAATCGGACGCGACCGACGATGCACTTCGTGGCGATAAAGACCGTTGAGCAACCGTCGCTTCTATCCCTGCATCGGGCGCGTGACCTTCTTGTTCGCCAAAGGACGCAAGTGATCAATGGATTGCGTGGTCTGGTCGCCGAGTTCGGCATCTACATCAAGAGAGGGTTGGCGCGTGTGATTGGGTTTGCCGAAGACATTACACTTGGCGAAGTGCTCGACCTACCTGACATCGCCAATGAGGTGATCCGTAACCTGTCCGAACAGCTCATGGCGCTGCATAAACGGATCCGCTGGTATGACGACCGACTGAAGTTGGTTGCCAAGGAAGACGCACGTGTTCGTCATCTTCGCACGATCCCCGGTGTTGGCGCTGTAACGGCTTCTGCAATCATCGCCAGCATTGGAGACGGGCATCAGTTCCGCAATGGTCGGGAGTTCGCTGCTTGGCTGGGCCTGACGCCCGCCAACAAATCCAGCGGCGGCAAAGAGAAGCTGGGACGGATCACCACCCTCCCAGCAGATTTGTCTACGCCAAATCACCTGCCGGGCAATGGATGGGCGACCGGTGTCTGCGATCATTGCTTGTCGTCGGCATGACATCGTTTGTCCGACAAACACGATCCCACCCTGAACGTGCCAGCAAATGGCTGACATCCTTGCCCGAACGCAAACCTGCGCGTGTCGCGACTGTCGCCATGGCCAACAAGACCGCCCGGATCGTCTGGGCAGTGCTCACCCGTAACGAACCCTGCAGCCCAAGCGCCGCAGCCTGAGACGAAAGGAACACCGAGTTAGCAAGACCCGCAGGATGATGGTGCAAAAGTCTGCCGCCAAAGCCAGGACACTCTGCCGAATGGCGCGGGCATCACAGCCCGAATTCCTGCAAGCGACCTTGG
>JBGCEG010000046.1:0-74057 GCA_045106135.1 Roseobacter sp.
GTGGTCCAGAAGGACTTGCTGGGAAAGGGCTGACGACATCAACCATACGAGGGGACGCTGCACTGCCGGCGATGCGGGATGATAATATCTCGCAGCGTTGCACATGTAGGCTCGTTCACTGCCCGGCAGGGCATTGCGCAGCACTGTCCCGAGAAGGGGACAATCCGGATATACGCATGGAGATGAAAGCAATCGCGCACACACGCCATCGATTTGGTGACAGGCGGATCGGCGTGATGTTGGAGCGCAAAAGCATGATCATGAACCACAAAAACTGTATCGCATCTGCACGCAAGAAAAGCTGAGCGTCAGATAGCGTCGCATCTGGAAGCGAGCCCGTGGATCAGCCCGCGCGTTTTGTTTTTTCTGTGGCTGACAGGGGGTCTTGAGTGCTGTTTTTACACGTAACGAACCGGGGAAGGATCACGGGAGAATTGACCCAGATCAGACGCGCAGGTTGGTCAGACGTGTTGGGTAACAGATGGATGATCTTGCCGGGGGAAGCTGAAACTGTCCCAAGCCGTCAAGGGGATGACGCCTGCCTCGACCGTCGGTTCCATTGTGCCCTCCAGCACGCAGCCGCATCATTCGCCTGCGCGGCGGAACACCTGATCCGGCACGTGGTCCGGATGGCGGCTGTACTCCAAATCCTCTTGATAGAATTGGCCGCCAATCGAGCTTGATAAAAGCTGGTCCACGTAGCCTGCCTGTTCGATGGTTTCACCGTAAGGCAGGTTCAGGTGCTGCCGGTGCGCCTGACGGACGACATAGACGCGCTCAAGCGGGCCGGAGCCGGGGCGATGGTTGAAAAATCCATTCCTCTGGGACGCCAAGCGCCTTTGCGATGTGGGTGATCTTGGTCAGTAACGCGCTGGCCGTGGCGCCTTCAATCGCACTGAGATGGCTTATTGCGAAACCGCCGCACTTACGCCCCGAAAGCGGCCAATCCTTCATCATTGTTGGACCGGATGGCATCTGCTGGCATGTCTTCAGGCGTGAACCTGTCTCACTCTGTTGGCGCTCCCGATTTTGTCCGCACAGTTTCTGCCATACGCTTTCTGCTGTGCATGCGGTCAGAGCGTCGCGCTACCATCTGAGACCACAGCGCAAAGCGTCATAGATTGCGGCGTGAATGTTGCGGCCAGAGACGGCATCGCCAATCCTGTAAAGATCGAAATCCCCCGCAGGATTAACTTGGGGAAAGAGCGTGCCTGCGCCTGAGACTACAGCGTCCTGATCGGTTTCCCCGTTGTTGCGCGACACAGGTTTAAGCGCGAAGTAGACATCCGCCAACGGCAAGGTGCCTTGATTGATAATCACCTGATCAAACAGTCTTTTCTGTGTGTGGTCTGAATAGTCCGTGCCGATGGTTGCTTCAATCTGGTTGCCTGTCTTGTGCAGGGCGCGGACCGTTCTGGCGACGGTCATGGTCACGTCCTTGTCCTGCAGGGCGCGCATGTAAGGCACAAGGTTCATGCCCATGACCTCTGGGGCAAAACTGCGGTCGCGGGTCATGATTTCGACCTGTCCACCTTTCGCCGCGATCAGCTCTGCCGCCATCAAGGCAGGATGATCGCCCGCATCATCGTAGATCAGAACATTTTCACCGGCCTGTGCATCACCGGACAGGACATCCCATGCGGTCGTGGCCAGATCGTTTCCGGCCTCAAGGATGGTTGTCTCTGGCAGACCGCCGGTCGCCACGATCACAACATCCGGGGCGAGGGCCAGAATGTCCGGGGCCTCTGCATACTGATTGAAATGAAACACCACGTCTCGTGCCGCACACTGGGCCATGCGCCAGTCGATGATGCCGATCATCTCGGCCCGGCGCTTTGACTGGGCTGTCAGTCGGATCTGGCCGCCGGGGTCGGGGGCTGCTTCAAAGACGGTGACCTCGTGACCGCGTTCCGCAGCCACCCTTGCGGCTTCCAATCCGCCGGGGCCTGCACCAATCACAACGGCCCGCTTTTTGGCATCGGCAGCGGGCACGATATGCGGCATGGAAAGCTCACGACCTGTGGCGGGATTGTGGATGCACAAAGCCTCGCCCGCCTGATAGATGCGGTCGAGGCAATAGGTCGCCCCGACGCAGGGCCGGATGTCCGCCTCGCGCCCCGCCATGATCTTTGCGACGATCATCGGGTCTGCCATATGGGCGCGGGTCATGCCCACCATATCCAGCAACCCGGCAGAGACCGCGTGGCGCGCCGTGGCCGCATCGGGAATGCGCGCTGCATGGAACGTCGGCATGCCGGAGGCCGCCCGGACACGCCCGGCAAAGTCCAGATGTGGCGCGCTTTTCATCCCTTGCACCGGGATCACATCGGTCATCGCGGGGTCCGTATGAATGCGCCCGCGGATCACGTTCAGAAAATCAACCTGCCCGCTGTCGCGCAGTTTGGCTGCGATCTGCAGGCCTTCGTCTTCGGTGATGCCGCCGGGAGTGGCCTCATCGGCGGTGTACCGCACCCCGATGATAAAGGCGGGTCCGACACGCGCGCGGATGGCATTCAGCACCATGAAGCCAAAGCGCAAACGATTGTCCAGATCACCCCCAAACGGGGCCGCCATGTCGTTGGTGAGCGGCGACCAGAACTGATCGATCAAATGCCCGTAGGCTTGCAGTTCGATCCCGTCGAGACCTGCAGTCTGCATCCGCTCAGCGGCATCCGCGTAGTCCGAAACGATCCGCGCAATATCAAAGTCTTCCATCTTCTTTGGAAAGGCCCGGTGCGCAGGCTCGCGCAGATGAGATGGCGCCAGTGAGGGCAGCCAATCCCCCTTGTTCCAGCCGGTGCGCCGCCCCAGATGGGTCAGCTGGATCATGACGGCGCAGCCGTGGGCATGGCAGGCCTCTGTCAATTCGGACATCCAGCCGACAATCTCATCCTTGTAGGCAAGGATATTGTTGAAAACCGGTGGGCTGTCACGGCTGACGGTTGCTGATCCGGCTGTCATGGTCAGGGCGACGCCAGCCTTGGCCCGGGTTTCGTGGTAGAGCCTGTACCGTGCCTTTGGCATCCCATCCTCTGGGTAGGCGGGTTCGTGGCTGGTGGTCATGATCCGGTTTTTGAGCGTCAGATGTTTTAGCGTGAAGGGCTGTAAAAGCGGGTCCCGGCTCATGCGCAGCCTTCCCCGGCCAAGCCTTCACTGTGGGTTACGTCTTTGGGAATAACCATTGGGGAGACCCCCCAGACTGAACAGCATATGCGGTCCGTTTGGTTGTGGCCGTGACGGGGCAGGCGCGCGTCAAAACGATAGCTGTCGCCTGTGCGCAGGGTGATCCGTTCATCGCCCATCTGCATCTCCAGTTCCCCTTTGAGCACCAGACCGCGTTCTTCACTGCTGTTTTCCTGCAGCGATTGTTCCGGCCTTTCCGAAAAAGGGGCATAGACCGCAAGATCCATGTAGTAATCACCACCGGTAAAGCCTGATAAACGCTGATCGCTATAGCCAAGCTCGCCTGCGTCCTGCCTGTTTATCGCGTTCAGGTTTCGACGTTTCTGCGCGCGGACAACACAGGCCCGCTCCTTGAGGCTGGCACCGGATCGGTGGGCAGTAAACCAGTCCTGTGTCACATCCAGTGTCTGCGCGACGGCATTCAAGGCGTCGACCGATGGGCTGGACACACCCCGTTCAATTGCTGAGGCGTGGCTCAGCGAGATGCCAGCACTGCGGCTCAGGTGTTTTAGCGTGGTCCTGCGTGCTTTGCACAGTTGACCGCTCTTGTCCCCAAGCGCGGACATCACCTGAGGCATGGGGAACGTGCTTTGCTTGGACATTTTGGCAGCCTGCGGTTATTTTCTTACAGAACCATAGTCAGACTGGCATTTTCGTGTCAAATTCTGGTTCTGCGCCGATGGCCGGGGTTGGGATTGCTACGCGACGGAGTGGCAGGATCCCTGCGACAGGGCAGACACCAAGACAAGACACCCGCGTTCCGCATGGTTTGCCAGATCGAAGAGACAGACCACTTGTGGACCCCGATGCCGGACGGCACCTTGCTTGCCGCGCGGTTCCGGCGTCCTGTGCTGGACAGACCCGTGCTAGTTTTGCTGGACGACATCCTCCCATCGAAAATCGGACACGTATGCGCCCAATGACCCTGCCGTCACCTGCGCAGTGATCGAATGGGTGGCACGGCAGCCGTGGTGCAATGGTCCGGTTGGCATGTTCGGCCCCTCGTGGGGCGGGACCGCCGCTTTGCGAGCAAGTTTTGATGCCCCCTAACCGCTGAAGGCGATCATTGCAGTTTGCGCCACCCATGATCGGTTTGAAGATAATATTTATCCTATGGCGGGTTGGTGTTGAGCTATACGTTCGAATGGGAGGCCACGTTGCGAGCCATCCTTGCGGCAACGCCACCCCCCAACATCGGGGAAGAGTGGATGCATGTCTGGAAACATCGGCTGGAGGCATTGGCTTTTCCCTTGGAAAACTGGTTGCGGCACAATCACGCGCGCCTGCGCCATGGCCCCGTCTGCGCAGATGGCTGCGGGCGTTCGACGAACGAGGCGATGCGCTTGAGCCGCGCGCAGGCCAGTGGATTGAGACCGAACCGACACGTCAGACAGCCTTGGCGCAGTCAACCGCGCTTACCACACTACATCCTTAACCCGGCCCTTGGACTGTGCCTGATAATCCTGCGGTTGGTCATACTTCAGGCGACATCGGCCATTTTGGATACTCCGGTGGGGTGACGCTGGAACAGCCCATCAGCCAGCCCGGCGAGTTGGTCTGTGAGACGGCCCCGACAGACGAAGACAATCTTATCTGTGCCGCGCCGCACCTTGAGCCGACAGGGGAGGGCTGGGGGCACATCGTGGTGTTTCTGATTGATGTTGCACCAGATAAAACGACCACGCCTATCTGCTACGGCATACGCGATCTGGCGCTTGGTACACGGGTGGATCACCCCGTAGACGATCCGCCCGGTGCGGGGTTCAGGCTGTGGATTGACCTTCACAGGACGGCGTACCGATTGGCAAAGGGTCATCGGCTGTGCGTCGCCCTCTCGACGTCTCTTTGGCCTTTGGTCCGGGATACGTGTCGTCGCGGCGCTATCCGTATCAGCAAAGGGCAGATCATTCTGCCGAGGCTCAGCGCTCCTGTCGGTCCGATGAAAACGCCGCTGCCCCGCCCAAAGACCTGCCGGCAGAAAAAACACATCGCGCGCTGGTATCGTATAGAAGTCGCTGAAATGGAGATTGGCGCGCATCAAATTTACCAGAGCCTTGAATTCGTGAAAACTGGTCCGGTTTTCGGCTATGAAACACGCATGGTCCATCAGTTGTACAGAACGGGCGCTCTGAAACGGCGAACAGAGGTTGAACACACCATGACCTTTGAAAGGCCTGATGGGATTGCCAATGCCGCGATGCGCCTTCAGGCAACGTCAGAAGATGAGAGGATGGAGGTTCACGCACAACTTGACGTGGCATGGAACCAAGAGTCTATATGGCACTGAGACTGAGCATTCACCAAATGGTTGTGACCGCGTACGTGCGGAATCAAAGCCCACGAGGCGCGCCGCATGAATAAACCGAACGCTTTTTTCGACAGGAAACGGTGACCGCGCAACTGCCATGGATCTTTGTGCAGGATGCCAGAGCCAGCAGGATGAGACATATGGAATTTTCAAGTCGGCTTGAAGGGCGCGAACAAGAGGTCACAAACCTGTTCCGGGAAACCTTCGCCGCATCTGAGGGGGCGCAAGAGGGTGACATGATCGCCGGTCTTGTTGAAACGCTGATCAACGAAACGGACGCCCGCGACCTGCGTTTCTTTATGGCAGAAGACGAGGGCATATGCATCGGCGCCATCTTCTTCTCGCGTCTGCGTTTTGCAGGTGAGGAACAGATGGTGTTTCTTCTGTCGCCGGTTGCGGTGGCCCCGGCGCATCAGGGCAAAGGTGTGGGGCAGGCGCTCATCCGGCATGGTCTGGGCGTTTTGAAGGATGCAGGGGTTGAGGCCTTTGTGACCTACGGAGACCCTCATTATTATGCTCGCGTTGGGTTTTTGCCTGCCCGTCTGACAGATGTACCCCCGCCCTTTGATCTGCAACACCCGCAAGGATGGTTGGCGCAATCAAGTGCTGGAAAACCTGTGGCGCGCATGCGCGGCCCGTCCAACTGCGTGCAAGCCTTCAATGATCCGGCCTATTGGTAGATGCGCGCAAGATCGGTGCGTGTCGTCCACGCCACGGCCTGCGCTGCACTCTAGTCGCGTGGCTGACCTTGGTTTGAACGATCAATCAGGGTGCGAACCCGACTGAGAAATTCCAACCGCTCGACGGGTTTCATCATCAACTCTATGCTGTCCTGCCGCGCGACGATGGCATTCGCGGCGTCAGGGTTGCCCGACAAAAGCAGCGCCGTTTTGTGAGGGTGCGTGCTCATGAAACTGCGTGCCAGCGTGTCGCCCTGAATGGTGCCGGGCATCAAAATGTCAGTGATCAGGATATCCGCTTCATGCCAGAAGTGATCGGCCAGTTGTGCTGCATCTCCGGTGGAAAAGGCAATGACCGTAGCGCCTGCGTCTTCAAGAATGCGGGACAGCATCCTTTTGACAGCGGGTTCGTCTTCAACCAGCAAAACGCGGCAGTATTGAAGGCTCGTCTGCCGCGCCATGTCGTCCGGGTCCTCCTGGGGACCTGCTGATTGTGCGGGAATGAGGATCGTCACTGTTGTGCCCTGACCCGGCACACTTTGAATATCGAGCTTGCCCCCGCTTTGTTCCACAAAGCCGTGCACCGTGGACAGACCCAATCCGGAACCGACTTTCTTGGTGGAAAAGAAAGGCTCGATCGCCCGTTTCACCACATTGGGTGACATGCCGGACCCGTGATCATGGACCGATATGCTGATCGCTTGCGTGGCGTTCCCACCGCGATGCAGGTCGGGCAGCGTGACGTTTGAGTCAATCCGGACCTGCACTTTCACAGCCCCGCCGGAGGGCATCGCGTCACGCGCATTGATCAGCAGATTGAGAAAGGCGTTCTGGAGCAGTCCCGCGTCAATGTTCACGTCTGGCAATCCTTCTGCGCAGTCAACATGCACGTCCAGCCCCGACGCAGATGTTCTGCGAAACATTTCAGCCGTATCGCGGACCAAAGCGTCGACCTTGATCGTATCCAAGGCAAACTTTGATTTGCGCCCGAAAGCCAAAAGGCTCTGCGTCAGGGATCGCCCCCGGAGCGCAGCCCCAATGGTTTCGCGAATGAAGGTCTCGCGATCCGTTGGGCTGCTGACCGCAAGTTGCAGCAGTTCGACGTTTCCAAGAATGACCGCCAGAATGTTGTTGAAGTCATGCGCGACGCCGCTGGTGAGTTGGCCCATGGCATCGATTTTGGTCATTTGGCGGATCTGATCCTGAAGGGCGATCCGTTTTTCAATGTCTTCGCCGAGAATGAGTTGATAGTCATTGAGGGTGCCAAGGCGCCGGAATTCGTGCCAATGGCCATTCATTTGCTGCTCTATCCGCGCGGGTTCCGTGAACAGACCCGAAAGGTGACGGCGCACCCAGCTTTCATGATCATCTTTTGCGCCGATGCCTGATTGCCCTGAAAGACCGCGCTCAAGCCAGTCTTTATAGGAACAGGGCGTTGCTGGTGGTGTTTCGGCGTCATAGATCAGCCGCTTGAAATACTCGTTGGCAAAAACAAGCTGACCATCGCCATCCACCAGACCCAGTGCAATGGGGGCCTCTTCGGTGACGTGAGAAACATAGCGGAGCAGATCGGTTTCAGCGTCCCGATTTGGCATCTCCCGTTGCACGGCGACAAAATACCGATGCACCCCAGCCTCGTCGGCAACAGGTTGTATCAAAAGGTCCACCCAAAAGGGCGTGCCATCTTTGCGGTAGTTCTTGATCTCAACCCGGACTTTTTCCCACGCCTCAAGGGCGGTTCTGATCGTATCCAGAGCAGCGCGGTCGGTATCGTGGCCCTGAAGTATTCGGGGCGAATGACCGCATATTTCTGCGCGGGTATAGCCGGACATTTGTGTAAACGCCGCATTGCACCAGACCACACGGGGCCCGGGCGCATCTATGGGGTTCGCTTCCGTGATCAAAACGGCGTCGTCGATATAATCGGCAATTCGACTGACAATCCAATCGACGGGCATATCCGCTTCGTCTTGCATGTCGGTGGTATCCATTTGCCCCGGTTCCGGTGAAGCCTAGCAGGTTTTGGGACGTCTGTCCTTGTGCATCACCAGGGGGGATGGGGCATTCGCTACATCATCATGCAATCCGCTGATGGGGGCAGATCGGCTGATCCCTCAGGCAGCGTTGGGGTGTAGTCGAAACTGGCAACGCTGGCACCGGTGTCAAAGGCGATGAAAATCTGGTTGGAGCCGGGCCGGATGGCGATGCCTTCGGGGTCCATGCCGTAAGGTGTCAGAGAGACTGAGGCGAGGTAGTTCCCATCAGCGTCAAATTCGTAAAGGCTGTTGCTACCTTCCCAATCATCCACAATCAGCAGATGGCCTGTTCGTGGATCGCGCGCGATGCCCTGCGCTTCACTCAGGGGTGGCGTCAGTGTCATCGTGTCAATCCGTCTCTGGATTTCGCCATCGGGCGACAGCCATGACAGATATTCCGGGTCATCATCCACTGTGATCAAACTGCCGTCTGCATCAATTGTGATGCCTTCGGTGTCGGCCCAGCCGGATGAGATGCGAAAGGGCGCGTCAAGCGCCTCGCCGTTCTTGGTAATCCGCTGAAAGGTCCCAAGCCCATCGGCAACAATCAGGTTGTTGCCCTCAATGGAGATGGCCTTGATCCGGCTCATATCTGACCCGACACGGCGCATTTCCAGCCCGTCCAGCGTGACCAGAATGGCTTCGGGGCCTTCGTTTGCAATCCAAAGCCCGCAAAAGGTCGGATCATAGTCGAGGCTGGAGGGGAAATTCAGATCGAAACGGCCCGTCAGCTTCAGATCCAACGCCATTACGGGCGTTGCCAGCAACACCAGAAGACCTGTGAGAATTCTTTGCATACCGCCCCCGTCGTCAGAAATTTGCACAGCCGTGTTCCATAAAAGGTATGTCGAAGAGGCCCGACTACAATCCTTAACCTCGATTGAGGACTGTTGGGAAAGGCCAAACCACGTCGTGCGGGTGCGCGGGATGGCATGAAATGTCAGGAGTTGACGGGATGGATCAAAGCGCAGGCGAACCAGTTTTGGCTGTTTCGGATCGAGGATCACTTTCCCAAAGATGACGAGTCGCGCAACATAGACTGGATGCTGGATTTCGATGCCACCCACGACGAACGGGCCGACCGCTAGAGCCACGGTGTTCGCCCGTGACCGAAGCCTGCACGGAAGGTGCGATGCTGCTGGTCTGTTTCAATCTGGCTTGCCGTTGGTTTTGCAAGCTTGGTCTGGCAGGTCGTCTGCCTGACCGCACATTTTTCAGAGCCGGCGGTCGCTTTGCTGATAGTGGCACCGACACTGCCGTTGATGGCAGCGCGATTGAGGCTGATGCCAACAGAGATCGTAAAGGCGCGCTGTAAAAAATTGAGGCGTTCTGGTCGCAGAAGAAACAGATACAGCGTCCTGTGGTGGCTTTTCTGACTAAGCTGGCTGACACAGATCAGCCCGCTCAGACAAACCAAAAGAAAGAGCCGCCCGGATACCTTTTGGAGACTATCCCGGTGGCTGTTGTCATTGAGCCGAGCCGTGCAGCGGCAGGCATGCCGACAGGGTTTTGCGACTGAAAGGAAATCGCAAAAAAAAAGGTCGGTTCTGCAGGGGGATCAAAGCAGCGGAATTTGTTTTAATCCTATTGGGTGTACTGCGCTCTAGCCGCGTGCCCGCGACAGTGTTGGATCATAGGGGGAGGGTGGTATGACCTTGACGGGCACGTGTTTGCCGCACAGATCAAGCATCAGCTTTGTGTCCGTATCCTGACCCGTGTCCGGGTCTGCAAAGGGCGCATCCACAAATGCCGTCGCAAGGTTCAGCCCGACCCGGTGCCCCCATTCACCGGCTATGATCGTGCCCACAACTTTGCTTACGGCCATGATTGATCCGCCTGCATGCGCCGGGGCGTGATCACAGCCGACCTGCAAGGTGACGAGTTTGCGCGATATGCCTTGCGCCTGTCGCGCCAGCAATGCGGTTTTGCCAATGAAGTCTGGCTTGTCCAGTTTCACGAACCGCTCAAGTCCCGTCTCGAAAGGGTCAAACTCCGTGAGGAGTTCTGCCTTCCAATGGAGAAAACCCTTCTCCAGCCGCATGGAGCCTACCGCGCGCGCGCCGAAAAGCTGCAGGCCAAATGCCTCGCCTGCCTGTCGTAGGGCCAGATATGCAGCATAAAGCGATGCGTTTGGGACGTGTATCTCATACGCCAACTCGCCCGAAAAACTGACCCCCATGATGGTTGCCGGGGCAAAGCCTACAAAGCACTCGCGGACCGACAGCCATGGGAAGGCCTCTTTGCTCCAGTCGCCGCGCGCGCAAGAGGATAGCACATCGCGCGCCTTTGGTCCGGCCAGCACAAGGATGGTCTGGTCATTTGTCAGACTGCGCAAGGAGACGTCCTCGCCTGCGCGCTTGTGGGCGGCCAACCAATCCATGTCGTGATATTCCGACGCCGCGGCAGAACCGTACCAGACGCGCGCGGGCCCTCGGTCGCTGGCGGGCAGGTTCGCGAGGGTCGCTTCCCCCTTGATCATACCCTGATGGTTGAGCAAATATCCTAATCCCACGCGGTTCTCGCGTTTGGTCACGGTGCCGCAAAACATCCGATCCAGAAACGCGTGCCGGTCGGCGCCCGTGATTTCGATCCTGTTAAAGCCGCCTACCTCGCAAAGCCCTACGTTCTGCGCGACATTTTTGACCTCTGCTGCCACGAGATCAAAAGTTTCGTCAAAGCCGAAGCCCAGGGTGGGGTGAAAACCGGCCTCTGGCCTGAAGTAATCCACGCGTTCCCAGCCGTTCACCACCGTAAACGCTGCGTTTTCGGCGGCCATGATCGGTGTCAGCGGTGTGGTCTTGGCGGGTCTGCCTGCGGGTCTGTGTTCATGCGGGAAATGAAAGCGGAACTCGTTTTGATAGTCTTCAATGGCCTTGAGCGCCGTCAATTCGACATTCGCATGCCCGGTAAAGCGTCTTGGATCAATGCACCATGTGTCATAGCAGGCCTCGCCATGAACAATCTGTTGCGCCAGCAACCAGCCGTGACCGCCCCCTTCGCCCAAGCCTGCCCGCAGGCCGATGATGCAAAACGCATTGCGCTTGCCGGGGATCGGGCCGACGAGGGGCGCGCCGTCGATGGTATAGGTGATAGGGCCATTGACGACCGTGTGTATCCCGGTCTCCATCAAGGCGGGCATGCGGGCAAAAGCGCCCTCCAGCACATCGGTGACCCGGTCCAGATCATCGGGACAGAGCGCATTGACAAAGTTGGGGTCAATCCCGTCCATGCCCCATGTTTTGCAGTCTTGTTCGTAAAAGCCCAACAGCAGGCCGTTTTTTTCCTGACGGCAATAATAGTCGCTGATCGGGCAGCGCAGCAGCGGCATGCGGTGTCCGGCGTCTTTGATCGCAGGAATTTCCTCGGTCAGGAAATACTGGTGTTCCATCGACATCACAGGGTGATGCACGCCCATCATGGCACCCACCTCGTTCACCCGGTATCCGCAGGCGTTCACCACCACATCGCAGTCGATATCGCCCTGCTCTGTATGAACCGTCCAAGTGTCGTCGGGATGCTGGGTGAGGGCGGTCACGGGCGTGTTGCGGTAGACTTCAGCACCCGCTTTGCGCGCGCGCCGCGCCAGCGCCTGACACAGTTGCGCGGGGTCAATATCGCCGTCCAGCGGGTCCCAAAGCCCGCCAATCAGGTTATCAGTTGAGATCAGCGGATGTCTTTTGGCGCATTCGGCGGCGTCGATCACCTCAAAATGCACGTCCATGCCCCGCGCCATCGAGGCGAAGTGCCGATACCCTTGCATCTGTGCTTCGGTATTGGCCAGCCGGATGCCGCCATCGCCGTGGTGATAGTTGATCGGATAATCGGTGTCGGCGGCCAATTCACTGTAAAGATTGATGGAATGCGTCTTGAGGCCGACCATCGTCTGGTTCATGCCAAAGTTCGTCACCTGTGCGGCCGAATGCCATGTGGTGCCGGAGGTCAGCTCGTTGCGTTCCACCAGAACCACGTCTGTCCAGCCTTCCTGCGTCAGGTGGTACAGGGTTGAACACCCCGCAATCCCGCCACCGATAACGACAACTTTCGTACGTGATTTCATCTGTGCCTCACAAACCGCTTTGGCGGAGTGAGCCGAAATCCGAGGGAGATAGCAAAAGCAAACATCATATTTTCGATAAAACCGAATGTATGATCCCGATGTATCGAATTTATGCGTATTCTTTTGCTTTACGTAAGCCTTCGTCGGTCTGATCGGTGTCATGTCAGGTGGGGCGCAGGTGGCCAAGTCACGATCAAAGAGACAGGGCGGGCGGCGCAGCCGCATTGCCAAACGCGCGGCGAAACCTGTTTTTGACCCTTGCGCGCCGGGGCAGGTTGGCGGGTTTTACAAACCTCTGACAGCTCACGATTTGCAAGCCATCTACGCAACAGCGCTTGATTTGCTGGCACGGCTGGGCATGGGTGAGGTGCCGGACCGGTTGCGCGCAGACCTGCTGCGGGCAGGAGCTTCTCAGGCCGCCAATGGTCGCATCCTGATGCCACAGACGCTTGTGGAAGCCGCCATTGATCTGGCGGCCAAGACCTTTGTCTTTCACGGGCGTGATCCGAACAGGTCCATCGACGTGGGCGGGAACCGCGTTTATTTCGGCACCGGCGGGGCGGCCGTTCAGGCGCTTGATTTGCACAGCGGCACGTATCGGGCGTCGACCCTTCAGGACCTGCACGACTTTACGCGCCTGCAGGATGTGCTGGCAAATGTGAGCTGGTTCACGCGCTGCTGCATTGCGACCGATGTGGCGGACCCTTTCGCACTGGATGTGCAAACGGCCTATGCCTTGATCAAAAACACCACCAAGCCGACTGCGACCGCCTTTACCCACGCAGAACATGTGGCCCCCATCGTCGAGATGCTGGACATCGCGGCGGGCGTGCGGGGCGGTTTTTCACAACGCCCGTTCATGAAGGCGCATGTCAGCCCTGTAATCTCCCCGATGCGCTACGGCGAGGATGCGGTCGATGTGGTCTATGAGTGCATCCGGTTCAACATGCCGGTTTCCTGCATTACGGCGGCGCAAGCGGGGGCCACGGCGCCCGCCACGCTGGCCGGGTTTCTGGCGCAATCGCTGGCAGAGACGCTTGCCAGTCTGGTCATGGTGCATGTGATCCGCCCCGGACACCCGATGATCTTTTCGAACTGGCCCTTGGTGATTGATCTGCGCACGGGCGCGTTTTCAGGGGGCAGCGGGGAAAGTGCTGCGTTGAACGCAGCCTCCGCGCAACTGTCAAACTGGCTGGGCCTGCCTTCGGGTGTTGCCTGTTCGATGACCGACGCCAAGGCAATTGACGCGCAATACGGCATGGAAAAGGGTCTGACCTCGCTGGCTGCAGCCCTTGCCGGTGGGAACCTGATCTATGAAAGTTCAGGCATGACCGCGTCCTTGCTGGGGGCCAGTTTTGAAGCCTTTGTGCTGGATGACGAGATGCATTCGCACACCTATCGCGCGCTGCGCGGCATTGAGGTGACGCCTGAAAACCTTGGCTTTGAGGCCATCTGTGAGGCTGTTTTGGGTGAGGGGCATTTTCTGGGCGGGCAGCACACCTATGCCGCGATGGAGCGTGATTACTTTTACCCGTCCCTTGCAGACCGCAGCCCGCCTAACACTTGGGTTGAAGGGGGATCAGAAGATGCCTGGACCCGGGCGCGGGCGCGGGCGATTGAGATACTGGGAACCCACAGGCCCACGTACCTTACGCCGGAACAGGACCGGGAGATCCACGCGCGCTTTGAGATGCTGTAGCTAGGAGGCGAAGGCGAACTGCCCCTCAAGCCACGGGGCCGCCTGACAGACAGGTGTGATCGCGTTTGTCTGGATCAGGTCGCGCAGTTTCGTGTCGATCAGGGATAACACGGATCGCGTGCAGTCTGGTGTCACCACAAGCGACAGATTGCGCGAGAAACGCCGCGACGGAAAGGGGTGTATGGTGGCTGTGCTATGGAACCGTCTGGCCCGTGCGTAGAGCATCGGGGTGGTAATCGTCCACCCTGCGCCCGCGCTAATCATCGCCATAAGGGTTTGATTGTTATCGCATTCAAAGTCGAATGCGGGCACATGCCCCAGCCTGCGCAGCTGCGCCTCTATCTGCCGTCCGATCACCAGATGTTCGGAAAACCGCAGAAAGGGCAGTTCGGTTTCTGCGCGCAGCAAATCATCAGGTGTTATCTTCAGATGTGCGGGGGCTGCGATGATAAAGGGGTCTTTGATCAGGGGAATTTCCCGCAAGTCACGCAGGCGCTCGGTCGGGGCGGTGGTCACGGCAAGGTCAAGCGCGCGGTTGCGCAGCATCTCAAGCAGAACGTGGCTGGAATTGGTGCTGAAGCTGAAGCTGCAGGCTGGCATGACACCTTTGAGATACACGGCAAGTTGGGGGGTGATGTCGCTGTCCAGATCGTCGATAGCCCCGATGCGCAGGTGGCTGACCTCTGTCACCGCACCGGCGGCAACTTCTGTCTTGGCTTTGCGAATGGCCAAAAGGGCCGCATCAATGTTGCGCAGGAACGCATGGCCTTTGGGGGTCAGTGTCAGCGGGCGTCTGGCGTGATTGAAAAGGGCGGCCCCCACGTGGTCTTCAAGAGATTTCAGATGATGCGAAACGGTGCTGACGGACAAACCAGCCTGCTGTGCGGTGGCCTTGAGCGTGCCATGGCGCGCGCAGGTCTGAAAAAGCTCAAGCGCCTTGAGGGTGAGGTCCTTGCGTGCAGCAGTACGGGGCATGACAGGCTTTCCGGTTGGCAATGCATCAAAACATATCTTCGAATATTTCGAACATCATTTCAATTTGTGCGATTTGAATGCCGCCTGCCTGTTTGTCCCGAAGCCGTTTTCAGAAAGACAACTGTACCTTGATGGCCTGACTGCGGTCGCTGGCAAGCTCCATCGCGGCGACCGCATTTTCCATATCAATGGTATGGGTGATCAGGGGCTTTACGTTCAGTCGCCCGTTGCGCATCAAATCCACGGCGGCCTGAAACTCCGAATGAAACCGGAACGAGCCTTTGAATTCGATTTCCTTGGCGGTCATGGCCTGCACCGGCAATGTCATGTCGCCGCCCAGACCCAGTTGCACGATGATTGCGCGGGGGCGTACCGCTGGAATGGCACTTGTCAGCGCGCCTGCATTGCCGCTGCATTCAAAAAGCACGTCAAAGTGACCTTTGTCAGCGATGTAGTCGTTAAACGGGGCGGGGTCAGTGGCCACGTTGATGCAGTGATCCGCGCCGACGTCGGCGGCTTTGGTCAAGGTGAAGTCGGATATATCCGTTGCCACAATCTCCACCGCGCCGGCCGCGCGCGCCACGAGAACAGCGAGCAGGCCAATGGGGCCGCACCCTGTCACCAGAACGCGCTTGCCCATCAAATCACCGGCTTGTCTGGCGGCGTGCAAGACAACCGCGAGCGGCTCTGCCATGGCGGCTTCTCCGGCGGACAACCCGTCCGCAGGTATGCACTGGGCTTCTTTGGCCACGATGAATTGGCGAAAGGCCCCCTGAATGTGCGGCATCGGCATGGCTGATCCGTAAAACCGCATGTTCAGGCAATGATTGTGTTGCGCCCGGTCGCAGTATGCGCAGGCACCGCAGGGACGCGATGGCGACAGCGCAACAAGCGCGCCTGTCTTGAGGGAATTCACGCCCGGCCCAAGGTCTTCAACAAAGCCCGACACCTCGTGGCCCAGTATCATCGGCTCTTTCAGCCGGATCGCGCCAAAGCCGCCATGGTTGAAATAATGCAGATCCGAGCCGCAGATGCCGCCCGCGCCCATCCTGATCAAGACCTCGCCTTTGCCGGGGGCTGGCACGTCGCGGTCTTCTATCCGTAAATCCTTGGCGGCATGTGCGACAACGACTTTCATATCTGTCCCCTTTTTGCTTTGCAGTCACGATACGCGGGCGTTTGGAAACGCCAAAACAGCGTGCGCGGTATTGATCGATCCCTGATGCGCCGCGCTTGCGCTTTTGTCTAGGGCAGGCTTGGGTTTCGGCACCTGTTTATGCTCTGCAAGTGCATGGCTTTTGTGCATGACGCATTTGGCCCGTGACAGCGTGACCCCCCGTGCGTTGACGCAGGATAGCGGAAAACCGCGCTTGTCTGGCTCTATTTATCCAACAGATTTCGCTGATTTTTTCGCGCGATAGCCATCTTAAGACCACATTGGCGGTGATAAGCACTACCATGTTCGCTTAAATGGTTCTGACCGGCAACTGGTCTGGACGCTGTGAAACCATTGCAGTATGCAACTATCAGTAATGGAGTTGGCTATGTCAAAAAGGGCCATTGTTACCGGCATCACAGGGCAGGACGGCGCGTATCTTGCGCAGCTTTTGCTTGAAAAGGGATATGACGTCGTCGGCACGTTCCGGCGGGTTGTCTCAACGAATTTCTGGCGCATTGCGGATCTTGGCATTCAGGATCACCCCAACCTGACACTGGCAGAGTTGGATTTGACGGACATGAGCACGATGATCAGGCTCATCCAGAAAATTGAACCGGATGAAATTTACAACCTTGCGGCACAGAGCTTCGTGGGCGTGTCGTTTGACCAACCGCACACAACCGCACAAATCACCGGTGTTGGCACGCTTTCGTTGCTTGAGGCGATCCGGATCGTGAACCCCCGGATCAAGTTTTATCAGGCATCCACCTCAGAGATGTTTGGCAAGGTACAGGAAATGCCACAACGCGAGACGACGCCCTTCTGGCCCAGAAGCCCGTATGGCGTGGCCAAGCTTTTTGCGCATTGGACGACGATCAACTACCGGGAAAGCTACGATATTTTCGGGGCCTCTGGAATATTGTTCAACCATGAAAGCCCGCTGCGGGGTCTTGAGTTCGTGACGCGCAAGATCACCGATGGTGTGGCGAAAATTGTGCTGGGTAAGCTCGACCACATCGAGCTTGGCAATCTGGATGCGCGCCGCGACTGGG
Source organism: Roseobacter sp. (assembly GCA_045106135.1). Lineage (GTDB taxonomy): Bacteria > Pseudomonadota > Alphaproteobacteria > Rhodobacterales > Rhodobacteraceae > Roseobacter. The sequence continues at coordinate 17,150 of JBGCEG010000046.1, forward strand.
GCCATGCCAAAGATTACGTGGATGGCATGTGGCGGATGCTGCAAGCCGATGAACCCGACGCCTTTGTGCTTGCCACGGGCCGGACGGAAACGGTGCGGGACTTCGCCACAATGGCGTTTCGCGGTGCGGGCGTTGACATCGCGTTTGAAGGCAGCGGCCTTGATGAAGTTGGCCGGGATCGCGATACCGGGCGCGTGATGCTCAGGATCAACCCCAAGTTCCATCGCCCGGCAGAGGTTGATCTGCTGATCGGGGATGCGAGCAAGGCGCGAGATGTGCTGGGCTGGTCGGCAACCACCACCTTGGAAGAGATGTGCAAAAGCATGGTCACGGCAGACCTTGAACGCAACAGGCAGGGCATGTCTTTTTGACCCAACGCGGACGGGTCCTGATCACCGGGCGCTACGGCTTTACCGGCACCTACGTCGCGCATGAGTTGGAAAGCGCAGGCTGGGAGGTCTGGGGCGTGGGGCACGGGGACGCGCCATCGCATGATGCGCGCTACCTGTCTGTCGATTTACGGGATGCCGATGCCGTTGCCAAAGCGTTGGAGGTGATCGCCCCTGATGCGGTTGTGCATCTTGCGGCGGTGGCCTTTGTGGGCCACGCAGACCCCCGCGCGTTTTATGACGTCAATGTGGTCGGGACGCGCATATTGCTGGGGGAACTGGCCCGCGGCGGGTACGGGGCCACAGGTGTCGTGCTGGCGTCGTCCGCCAATATTTATGGTAACATCGGTGACGCCCCCATTCGTGAGGTCACCCCGCCAGACCCGGTCAATGACTACGCGGTCTCCAAGGTGTCGATGGAGTATGCGGCGCGCCTGTTCAGGGATCGCTTGCCGCTGACCATTCTGCGCCCGTTCAACTACACTGGTGTTGGCCAGAACAACAAATTTCTGGTGCCCAAAATCGTATCACATTTCCGCACCCGTGCCGATGAGATTGAACTGGGCAATCTTGATGTGGCGCGTGATTTTTCTGATGTGCGCGACATCGCCCGGACCTATCGCGCGCTTCTGGAAAAACCCAGCCAAGGGGCCACGATCAATTTCTGTTCAGGCACGCCCACGGCCCTCGCGGATGTGGTGCATTTATGCGAAGCGATTTCCGGCCACAGTCTGGTGGCGCGCGTCAATCCTGACTTTGTCCGCGCGGATGAGATCAAGACGCTGTGCGGTGATCCTGCGGTGCTTGAAGGGTTTCTGCCGCGCCAAGACCGCATCCCTTTGCGTGACACGATTGAATGGATGCTGCAGGCGGCGGACTAAAGGCGCAGGCGTCAGGTTGTCGTGTTTTTTGTTGTGCGGACAGGCCAAGACCACAGGTCGGTCGGGTGATCCAAAGTCCTGCGGCACCACAGTGCCAGTTGCGCTTGCAGCACAAAGAGCGCGGCAAGTGATCCGATTGCGGCCCCAACCGCGCCCATGGTGGGAACAAGGACAAGGTTCAGGCACAGGTTCAGTAACAGGGCCAGCAGACTGGCCTTGACCACAGTTCTTTCGGCCCCTGCAAAGACGACGATGCCGCCGGTTGCCCCAAAGCTGGCAACCAAAAGCTGCGCCAGCCCCAGAATGATCAGAACGCTCCAGCCAGAGGTGTAGCTTTCCCCGAAAAGCAACAGGATGGTGCCGCCAAAGATAAGCAGGATCGCCCAGAAGACGGCCAGAAAAACGGAAGCCAATAATGCTGCCCGTCTCGCCAGGGGGCCTGCTGTGGTGCCATCGCGCGCGCCTATGGCGACGGACAAGGGGGGGCCGAAGGCTGCGTTGATGGCATTGATCGCCATGGCCCCAATGAGGGCGATCCGACTGGCTACGCTGTAAACGGCGACGTCCTCTGCGGATAAAAACGTCCCGATAATCAGAACGTCGATGCGTTCCATCATCGCGGTTCCGGTGGCGATCAGCATGATGGCAAGGCCTGCGCGCACCCACGTGCGTCTTTCATGCGGCGGAGCATTTGCACCTGCTGCGGCCTTTTTCACAAAGGGGTATCCGATGATCAAGCCGCCCGCGACCAGCAAGCCTACGGCGGTCCAGATCACGGTGGCGTGCAGCAACGTCGGCGGTACCGTCAGATAGGCCAGCGCCAGCAAGGACACGATCACCAGACCGGGGCGCAGGACATTTTGTAACGTATCGGCGAAAACGATGCGCCCGCGCGCGATCAACAGGCTGTGCAGGGTCTGCGACAGCCCCAGCACGATCAGCATGGGCAGCGCGATCAGAACACCTGTCAGCAAGGTATCGGGCAACAGGCCGCGCCCGCCTACCAAAATGCCGCCGCCCAGTACGGTGAACAGGATCAGCCCCACGGCTGTCAGGCCCAGACTGGTCCGCTCAAAACGGCGCGCAGCGGCGGTGTCATCCTTTGCGACAAAACTTGGCAAAAAGCGAACCGCACAAAACGGCATCCCGAGAGAGGCTAGAACAGACACCAGCGTCGCCAGCGTCAGACCCAGCGCAAAAAGCCCGTAGTCCGCAACAGAGAGCATGCGCGCCAGTACCACATGCATCACCATGCCAAGGCCCGCGCCTGCCAGACGCAGCCCCAATGCAGCTATCGCGTGTTGCGATGTCTTTTTTGCTGTACCGCTCACTGCTTCGCTTATGAGCAAAGCGGCGCGCAGAGGGAACCGTTTTCTGGCGCTTGTGCGGGATTACCTTGTGTTTCTGCAGACGCGAAGTTACCCTGAGCCGTCGATATTGCAGGCATTTTTTGATTGATTGGACGTGTGTGTGACGACCTTTTATATTGACCCAACGGCATCACCGGGCGGCGATGGCACCCTGCAAAACCCGTTTTCAACCTGGGATGAGGTGACGGTCACCGCAGGCGTCACTTTCCTTCAGAAGGCGGGCACGACATGGGCGGGGACGATCCGCGCAGAAGGCTTGACTGATACCGCCCAGCCCACTGTTATCGGCACGTACGGCGGCACAGATCCGGCCGAGGTGATCGGCAAGGCGATTATTGAAAACACCAGCGGCCTCGTGCTCGAGGATTTTACCTTCTCAGGGTCCCGCACGGCAGGGATCACGGTGATCGGAGAAACTGAAAACGTCACGATCCGGAATTGCAAGCTGGAGAATAACGCGGTCGGAATACAGCTTTTTGCCGGGTCAGGCAGCAATCTGGTCATCGAAGACTGTGTGATGCGCGGCAACGACACGCAGGGTGTGTCTGCCTATGAATTTGATGGTGATTTCGGGGATGAAATCACGGTCGCAAACAACCTGATCCACCAAAACGGCATGCAGGGCGTGCTGATTTACGCCAACCACTGGCTGGTCGAGAATAACGAGATACACAACAACGGGCTGGTCGGCGTGCCGGGCACAAGCGGCGTCCACATCATCGCTGAAACGGTGACGCAGGATGCGGGCGATTTCAACATTGTGCGGTTCAACACGATTTCGCATCAGGCTGATACGGACGGTTGGGACGGCAACGGCATTCAGGCGGACCACTACTCGGATTTCAATCAGATTTACGGCAATACGATCTTTATGTCCGACGGTGCGGGGATTTCGATCTTCGACAGTGAAGGTACGCAGGTCTACGATAATTTCCTCTATGACAACCATCTGGACCCAGGCTTCACCCACGGAGAGATGGGCGCAATTGTGCTGGCCAGCCGGGATATCAATGACGACCGGACGCTGAATTCGGAGGTCTACAACAATCAAATCGTGGTGTTGAACCCTGCGGCCACTGGCATTTTGGTGGATGAAGAAACAGCAGACAACCCCAACCAGCTCTATGGCAACCAGATCTGGCATCTGAACCCCGGCAGCGCGGCCTTCATCCTCAATGGGGTCGGTGTGTCGGAAGAGGTTTGGAACGCCACGTTTGTGGATCAGGGCGACGATATATTTGAGATAGGGCCACCGCCTGCGGCCCCCGAACTGCCCGATGCAGCCTTGCTCGACGACACGTCTTTTGTGGTCAACAGCGATATCTTTTCCGCGGTGGAGCCGGGTCGGGTCAATACGCTGTTTCTGACGTCCGGGGATGATACCGCTGTCGGTGCAGAGATGCGCGACGTGATGGTCGGTAGGGGTGGCAATGATGCTTTATCGGGGCTTGGTGGGTTTGACCTGATTGTCGGCAACGGCGGGGATGACTTTCTTGATGGCGGCGATGGTGAGGACCAGCTCTGGGCAGGCACGGGCAATGACACCGTCTTGGGTGGGGCGATGCGTGACGTTATTGTCGGCGGTGACGGCAATGATACGTTGCACGGGGGTTCCGGCGATGACGAGATGTACGGCGGGCGCGACGACGACATGCTGTTCGGCGACGCGGGCAAGGACGTTATCGTGGGGGATGCTGGCGCGGATTTCTTAAGTGGTGGCGCGGATGACGATGTGGTGCGGGGCGGCGGGGATGACGACATCCTTGACGAAAGCGCTGATCTGACTGGGCGCAACCGGCTGTTTGGCGAGGCGGGCAACGACACCATCATCGGTGGGGGCGGTGACGACCTGATGTCTGGCGGCGCAGGGGATGATGAGATGATGGGGGGCGCGGGCGACGACCGCATCCTTGAAACCGGCGATACAGGCGACAACACGGCCTACCTTGGCGACGGCGCGGACCTTGCGATCATGGGCGACGGGGACGATTTCGTGTCCGGGGGCGCGGGTGACGACATCATTCAGGGCGCAGGTGGCAAGGACCTTTTGGAAGGCGACGGCGGCAAGGACGTTCTGATTGGTGGTGACGGTGATGATCTTTTGCGCGGCGGCGATGATGATGACGTGCTGGACGAACGCGACGACCTGTTGGGGGCCAATACGCTTGAAGGCGGCGCCGGTGCGGACCTGATCTATGGCGGGGATGGTGATGATTTCCTCGACGGTGGGCTGGGTGGTGATGTGCTCAGCGGGGGCGGTGGCAACGACACCATCTTTGGCCGTGATGGCGACGATGTTCTGATCTCCGGCGACGGGAACGATATTCTCTTTGGCAATGACGGCGATGACATTCTGGATGCCTCTTTGGATGCCAGCGGCAGCAACACGCTGGAGGGTGGATATGGCGATGATATCCTGCGCGGTGGCGGCGGTGCGGACGTTCTGAGCGGCGGCGCTGGCCGTGATGTGCTGGAGGGTGGCGATGGCGATGATACGCTCGACGGTGGCACGGAGGCGGACAACCTGCGCGGTGGTCTTGGCTCTGACACCATCCGGGGGGGCGACGGGGACGACACCATCGAGGAATCCCTTGTTGCCTCCGGCGCGAACCTGATTGACGCGGGTGCGGGTGATGATGTGGTGATCGGCAGTGGCGGCGTCGATACCATCTTTGGCAGTGATGGGGCGGATGTTATTCAGGGCCGCGCGGGCGACGACAATATCTCCGGCGGGGCTGGCAACGATGTGCTTGATGGCGGCGCAGGCAATGACCTTGTGTCTGGCGGCGATGGTGACGATGCCATTGACCTGAGCAGTGACACCTCTGGCAACAACATCCTGTCTGGCGAAAATGGTGAAGACACGATCTTTGGCGGCGGCGGTCAGGACCAGCTGAACGGCGGTGCGGATGCCGATCTGCTTTATGGTCTGGGCGGCAATGACCTGATCTTTGGCGATGGCGGCGATGATTTTCTGTCCGGCGGCGCAGGCGACGACATTCTGGATGAACGCGGCGATGCCACAGGTCAAAACACGCTTAACGGTGATGATGGCGACGATACCTTGTTTGGCGGCGGCGGTGAAGAAACGATGACCGGCGGGGCTGGCAATGACGTGCTGGACGGCGGCGGCGGGGCGGACCTGCTGTATGGCGGTGACGACGACGACATGCTGATCGGGGGCAACGGCGATGACTTTCTGTCGGGTGGGGCGGGCGCTGATGTGCTGGACGAGCGCGGTGATGCCTCCGGTCTCAATACGCTGGACGGCGACGGCGGCGATGACAGTCTGTTTGGCGGCGGCGGCGATGAGACCCTCAATGGCGGCGATGGTGAGGATCTGCTGATTGGCGGCGCTGGGGGCGATTTGCTGTTTGGTGACGCGGATGCGGATGTTCTGATCGGCGGCGCGGGCGATGACTTTCTGGCCGGTGGCTCCGGCGCGGATGTGCTGGACGAACGCGGGGATGCCACCGGGCGCAACACGCTGGACGGCAACGACGGGGATGACACGCTTTATGGCGGGGGCGGCGATGAGACGCTCAATGGCGGGGACGGGAATGACTGGCTCGAAGGTGGGGCCGGTGTTGACCGCCTCGACGGTGGTGCCGATGACGACACGCTGATCGGGGGCGACGGCAATGACATTCTCGAAGGGGGTGCGGGCAACGATACGCTGGACGAACGCTCTGATCTGACAGCAGGCAATCAACTCTTTGGCGGGATCGGCGACGACTTTCTGTTTCTTGGGGCGCTGGGCGGTGAAGCCTTTGGAGAAGAAGGGAATGACACTCTTACAGGCGGTGCGGCATCTGATGTGCTGGACGGCGGGATCGGCGATGATAACCTGTTTGGACTGGGCGACAACGATGTTTTAAGCGGGCGCGCGGGCAATGATACACTCGTGGGTGGAGACGGCATCGATGTGGTTGTGGGCGGCGACGGGAATGACACTGTGTCTGGCGGCAATGCGGGCGATTATCTGTCCGGCGACGCGGGTGAAGACACGATTTCGGGCGACGCAGGGCAAGACGTGATCATCGGCGGCGCAGGCAATGATATGCTGACCGGAGGCGCAGGCAATGACAGTTTCCTGTTCTACGCAGGTTCTGGCACCGATACGATCGCTGATTTTACCTTGGATGATCTTATCGTTATACAACAAAATATAAACAATACCGCTGTAAGCACCTTTTTTGATCTGTCAGATCGCATTTCGCAGGCAGGGACAGACACCAACATTGACCTTGGGGAAGGAAACCTATTGATTTTAGATAACTTTGACTCAGAGACCCTGACGATCGACAATTTTTATTTTTCATAGTTCTGTTCAGACGAGTAACCGGTCTCAGAGACTGTACTGGCAGGGCACTACGGAGGTCTGACAATGAAGGTCGTACTCTTGGCCGGCGGGTTTGGTACACGCGCTTATCCCTTTACTGCATCGCTGCCGAAACCAATGATGCCAGTGGGCGGGCGCCCGATTATCCGCCATGTCATGGATATATACGCAGCACAGGGTTTTGATCATTTTGTGGTGTCGGTGGGATACCTCAAGGAGATCATCATTGATTACTTTGACGGGCGCGACCTGGGGTTCAAGGTAGACATTATTGATACCGGTGAAGACGCCGATACGGGCGACAGGATTTTTAGGCTGCGCGAGCATCTGACTGAACCTTTTATGGCCACCTATTCCGACGGTCTTTGCGATGTCGATCTGAAAATGCTCAAGGCCTATCACGAAGGCCATTCCGGGTCCGTGACGCTGACAACTGTGCCGCTGCGCTCTCAATACGGCACGGTGCTTTTCGACGATACAGGAGCGGTTTCCCAGTTCCTGGAAAAGCCTGTTTTGCCGCAGCACCGCATCAATGCGGGGTATCTTGTGATGGACCCCAGCGCCTTTGATCATTGGGACGGGGCCAGCCTCGAACAGGATGTGCTGCCCAAAATGGCGGCCAAAGATCAGGTGTTTGCCTACGCGCATGACGGGTTCTTCAAGTCGATGGATACATTCAAGGACCAAACCGAGCTTGAAAAACTGATGAACCAACCGACCGCGCCATGGATGCAGTCAAACAAAGAGGAAGTCGCCTGATGTCGCGATCAGAGTTTTGGAAAGGGCGCAATGTACTGGTGACCGGCGCGTCCGGCTTCTTGGGAAGCTGGGTGGTCAAAGACCTGCGCGAAGCGGGGGCCGAAGTTGTGGGTCTGGTGCGCGACATGCGCCAGAATTTTAACACCTTGGGTGACCCGATGTCAGAGCCACAGGCGGTCGCCTATGGTGATCTGAGTTCGATGGCACGGCTCATGCGTGTGATCGCCGAATACGAGGTAACGTGTGTTTTTCATCTGGCAGCACAGCCCATTGTCGGGACAGCGCTGCGCGATCCTTTGGGCACGTTTGAGGCAAACATCGCGGGCACCTGGAACCTGCTTGAAGCCTGCCGTCAGGCGGGTGGGGTCGAGCAAGTGGTCGTTGCGTCGTCTGACAAAGCCTACGGCACATCCGAAATTCTGCCCTATACAGAGGATTTGCCGTTGCAGGGCACGCATCCTTACGATGTGTCCAAAAGCTGCACCGATTTGATTTGTCGTACGTATTTTGAAACCTACCAACTGCCGGTCTGCATCACGCGGGCAGGGAATTTCTTTGGTGGCGGGGATCTGAACTACTCCCGGATTGTGCCGGGGACGGTTAAACTGGCGATGGACGGACAACCTCCGATCCTGCGGTCGGATGGCACCATGATCCGCGATTACATCTATGTGCGGGATGTGTCAGACGGGTACCTGACGATCGCCGAGCAAATGCATCGCGAGGATGTGGCCGGCGAGGCCTTCAATCTGTCGAACGAGACGCGGCTGAGCGTTCTGGAATTAACCAAGCACATTCTTCAAGCTTGTGATCGTCCGGATCTGGAGCCTGTAATTCAAAACACCGCTAAGTCCGAGATACCGGAACAAGCGCTGAGTGGTGCAAAAGCGCGTGACATCCTTGGATGGTCACCTCAAAATGACGTGCAATCGGCGCTGCGCGAGACTGTGGATTGGTATGCAGAACGTCTTCGGCTTAACTCCACCTGAGGACCCGGACCGTTCCGGGTATTCAGCTGCACGTCCGGCACGCCCGGAAGCCTTTGATCTGTCGAGGGTTATTTCAACATTTGGGCGATGGTTCTGGGAATTTGTCGGTGTCCTTGCGCTGATTGTCCTGTTGGGCATCGCCTACATTGCCTTGTTGCGCGACCCCGCCTTTGTCAGCGAGGCACGCCTGTTTGTGCGTGTCTCGCAGGAACAGACCCCGCCCCAAACCATTTTTGCCGGCACAGATGTGAGCTTTCTGGCCAATTCCAGTGGTGATGTGATCTCTGAGATTGACCTGTTTTTGAATGGCGATCTGGTAGACAAGGTAATTGACGCCGCCAATCTTGAGGCTTTGGTCAGCGCCCCGCGCATTGAACCCGAAGGCACACTGGCGCGGATCAAGTTTCAGGCGACAGAAGCCATGGCCTCCGTCCAGTCGGCGGTAGATGAAGTGCTGATCGCTATGCGGCTCAAAAGCAGAATGACCGTGCGCGAGGTTCTGACGGAACAGATCAAGCAGTCGATCCGGGTTCAGAACACCACAGGGTCGAATGTGATTGTTGTTGGGTTTCAATGGGGTGACCGCAATGTGCCGCAACCACTGTTGCAGCACTATCTGGATGCCTTTCTGGATTTCCGTGTGGACGTATTCAGCACCGGTGAACCTGCGTATTTCATGAACCAGCGCGAACTGGCCGAGACGGAGCTGGCGGAACTGTCTGAAGAACGTGCGCGCCTGCGCCAGCAAAGCGGGTTCCACGCAACGGACACACAGCGCGCGCAAATAGTCACATTGCTGGAAACCCAACGCCAGGAACTTGCCGATCTTCAGAATGAACTCGCGCAGGCCCGCACCCGTCTTGCAGCGCTGGGCGCCGCCGAAGGGGGCGATATTGCCTTGGCCAATGTCCCCGGCCACCCTTTGCTCACTGCGCTGGATGAACGTTCAGTTGCCTTGATTTCGGACATAGAAGGGGCGCGCGCCGGACCTGAACGAATTGAAATTCTGGCTAAAATAGATGCTGTTCGCGCGGCGACGGAGCAAGCCTTAGCAGATTACGTTGAGACACTTGTGGGGCGGATCACCGGATCGGAGGCGCAGATTGCAGCGCTGGCCCTGCGATTGTCCGACATGGCTGATTTTGAGCAGGAGTGGACCGCAACAGAACGCAGTCTGGAAATTGCCGAAGAACAATACCAGTTCTTTGCAAACCGTGTGAATGAATTGCAAAGCCTTGCCGAACTGCGCCAGCAGCGCATCGGCAATATTGTTGTTTTGCAAGAGCCAAGCGCGCCCAGACTGGAGCAACGCGTACGCAACAAAAGCCTTCTGATTGCCATCGGTGTGTTCGGCCTGATTTCTGCGTTGGCGTGGATTGCCCTGCGGGAATTTCTGGATGACAGGCTGCGGACGGTGGACGATGTCGAAACGCTTACGGGAAAACCGCCCTTGGGCATCTTGCCGCGCAAAGCGAGGAGCGCGCAGCGCAAGCAGGCGTTTTCACTGGCAGCCGCCGAGATTGCGCCCGAGTTGAAAACCGCCCGCCGCAATGGTGGCCGCTCCGTTCTTTTGTATTGCGCGGCGGCGACGCAGCCCAAGCAAATTGAAGATGATGCCAGACAGCTTGCGGCGGCCTTTGACCGCTTTGGCTTTGGCCCTGTTCAGATCGTCAATCTTGCAGGTTGGAAGGAAAAGGGCAGGAGCGCTGCCAAGGACAGCCAGAACGAAAGTATCAGACATTTCACAACCGAAGAAGAGGCGAACAGCTACCTGAACGAATGCGAGCGCACCCGTGCCATTTTGCGCGATGGCGATCAGGCGCTTACGATTTTGGTGTCACAGCCGATCGAATTCAGCCCGGTTGCGATGCGTGCGGCCCAGTTATCCGACCGGGTGCTTCTGACGCTGACCGCTGGCAAAGACACGCGCCGCGAGGTGGAGCGTGCGGTGCGCCGGCAGGGTGCCACAGGTGTCACGATTGCCGGGGTCATCTTTTCTGCGGCCCGGGCGACCTTGCCACGGTTTATGAAGGCGGATGCAATCTGACATGGCGCCGGGCAGTGAGGCACATTCTGACATAAAGGTGTCGGTCGTTATCCCTTGCCGGGATCGTATCAATATGCTGCGCGATGTGTTGTCCGGGCTCGCCGCGCAAACCTTTGAGGCACGCCGAATGGAATTGATCATCGTGGATGGTGACAGTTCCGATCCAATCGAAGACATGGTTGCCGCGTTTGCGCGCGATGTGGAATTCGATGTCTGGTACCTGCAGCATCTGCCGGATGAAGGGCCGGTGACCAAACGAAACGCTGGCGTTCAGGCGGCGCGTGGTGAAATTATCGCGTTTACCGACAGTGATTGCCGCCCTGTCGAAGGCTGGCTGGCGGCGGGCGTGGCCCCCTTTGATGACCCCGACGTTGGTTTCGTGTCTGGGCCTGTGACCTATAAACCGGAGCAGACCGCCAACTTTTTTTCAAAGCTGTCGGCTGAGACGCTGGTCGAACATCCCACTTATCCGACCGCCAACATGTTTTATCGCCGGGCGCTGTTTCTGGGGCAGGGGGGGTTCGATACAAGCTTGGGCGTTCGCGATTTTCTCAACCGGGCGACCGAGTGCGCCGATACGGATCTCGCCTGGCAAATCCGCAAAGCCGGACATGCCAATGTGTTTGCCAAGGACGCGCTGATCTATCACGAGGTCGAGCAACTGACCCCGTTCAAATGGTTGATGGAACCCACGCGGCTGATCCTGTTGCCGCTGCTGGTCAAGCTACACCCCGAGATCGCGCCGCTGATGCTCAAGGGAAATGTGCTGTTCTATAGAGGCACCTTGCTGATTTACGGCGGCATGCTGTTTTTGGTGTTTGCGATTGTTTTCGCGCCTAAAGCGCTGTGGCTCGTTCCTGCCGGGCTGGCTGCCCTGACGGCGCGACGGGCAAAGTCACTGGCCCCGGCGGCCTTGGCAAGGGGTGCAAAGGAAGTCATTTTCAACCTGGGTCGCATGGCCGTTCTGGCGGTGACGTTGGTTGTAGGGAGTGTCCGATATGGGCGGTTGGTTCTTTAAGAAACTGAGTATCACGGCAAGTCTGGCGTTGAGCATGCTCTTGTTGGCCGGGTGTTTGAGCACGCCGCTGGCAGGCGGATTGCAAAACCCGGCGTTCGAGCAAAACGCCAATGGGGAGCCGCAAGGCTGGTTCATTGCAGAGGCGGCAAAGGCCAAGGGTGAAATCACCGTTGTTGTTGATGGCGGGAACAGATTGAGGCTTTCGCCGAACGGCCAGAACGTCGGCGGCGATGACCCATTGGGTGTGGGGCAGGCTTTGGATGCGGCGTCCTTTCACGGCCAGTCCTTGCAGGTCACAGCCAGCCTGTCTGCCGATGGGGGGGCCGCGGCTGTCGTGGGTCTGGTTGCGCTGAACGCGGCAGGTGCGCCGGTTGAAACCCTTTTGCTGCGCGAAGATACGGGCGGCGGCACGATGGTTGATCGCCAAACGGCCGCCAGTGATCCGTTGCCCGCCAGCGCCCGCACATTGATCCTCTTTGCCTCTGCCGAAGGGACCTCAGGCCGCGTTTGGTTTGATAATATTGCGATTGTCTCGACCGGTGCTGCGGCGGCGGCGGCCCCCGCTTTGGCGTCCGGTGGACCGGTCGCATCCACAACTGTAAGGGTGAACCCCGATCAGGCGATTGCAAATGTGCGCAGCGGTATTTTTGGCACAAACGTCGAATGGATTCGCAACGCAAATGACCTGTGGGACGCGCGCAGTGGCAGGCTGGATCCGGAGATCATGGCGCTGGGGCAGCAGGCTGGCATCAAAGGGATCAGGTTCCCCGGCGGCGTCTGGTCCGATGCCTATCAATGGACGGACGGCGTCGGCCCGCAAGCCTCCCGCCCCAGCACACCGCACGTGCCCGGCGATCAGGAAAAATCGCGCCATGTGATCGGCACGGACGAAATCGTGGCGGTGGCCAAAAGCTGGGGGGCCAAACTTATCCTGACGGTGAACGTCGGGAACGGTACGCCGCAACAGGCGGGGGCATGGGCGGCCTACGTGCGCGATACCCATGGTGCGGGCATTGTTGATTTTTGGGAGATCGGTAACGAGCTTTACATGAAAGGTGATTTATCCGGTGGCCATACGGACCCTGAAACATACGCCGCTCGCGTGCTTGAGTTTGCACAAGCCATCCGCGCCGAAATCCCATCTGCAAAAATCTCAGCCATCGGTCTTGTGAACCGGGGGCGCTATAACTTCAACGCGCACAACGATTGGAACGAGGTTGTTTTGAGCTGGACCGCGCAGGTGATCGACTATTACGCGGTCCATAACGCCTATGCGCCCATCGTTGTGGCAGAGCGGATGCGCGACGGACCGCAGGTGTATCGCGCCATGTTCGCAGCCCCGCAACTGGTGGCTGAAAACCTTGCCACAACACGGTCAATCATGCAGGCGAATGGTGCCGGCAACGCCAGTATCGCCGTGACCGAATGGGGGCCGATGTTTTCGATTGATCCCAAAAATCCCTATTTTGATCACGTAAAAACACTGGGCTCAGCCGTATTTGTGGCGCGGACGCTCAATGTATTCCTCAGAGATCCCAAGGTAAGTTCGGCACAGTTTTTCAAGCTCAGCGATTTGCTGAACTCGGGCTGGATCGGGCGCGATGGCCGGGGCGGTCATAAGGCTGTGCCGTCTCTGCAAGCCTTTCAGCTTTATGCTGAAGGCGCGCGCGGTCAGGTCCTGGGGGTGCAACTTGATGGCCCCACGTATCGGTCGCCGTCTACCGGATATGTGGGAACCGTCTCGCAGGCACCGGTGGTTGATGCCTTGGCCACGCGCGATGGCAATGCGGTGACAGTGTTCTTGTCTTCTGCCGAACTGGCATCTTCTGCCCCTGTCACCCTGTCACTGGCTGGTCGGGACGGGGCGACTTTTCAGATGGAGACAACGTTGCTGTCCGGGCGCGCGCCCGACGCGCATAATGGCACCGAAATGATCAGTGTGCCGGGGCTGGCCTTTGCAGCACCTGAAGGGTTTTCGGGAACCGGTGCATTCGAGCGGCCGCAGTCCGGGGATGTGCGCGTGACCAAAGAGACAACGCAGGTGACCCTGCCACTGCAAATCGACCTGCCACCGCATTCCGTTATGCGCCTGCGCCTTACGCCGCGTTGATGGTGCAAACCTCGCATATCCATGCGTCGCCTCGTCGTCAGGGGTGGATTTACCTGTTGAGCGCCGTGGCATTGGCCGCAGTTGCTGCAATGCTGGCGGTGGCTTTGGGGCAAGTGTCGCGTCGTTTCCTCATTCTTGCGGTTGGGCTGGTGGGCTGGTGCGCGGTTGGTCTATTAATCAGGGATTTGCGCGCGGCCCTGCTGTTTCTTCTGCCACTGGCGGTGTCTTATAATCGTCAATACTACAGTTTTGACGCTGTATTCGGCGATTGGGGATATGCCGGCCTCTATTGGGTTCCTGCTGACGCGTTGCTTTTCCTGATCCTGATCGTGTCGCTTTGGCGCACGGCAAACCGCCAAAATAAGGAGCCGGTGTTCAACCTGTCCGGCGTCGTTTTGCCATTCTTTGCCTTTATCTGCGTTATGGCGCTTTCGGCGGTAAATTCTGCCGAACCGGTGCCGGCCATGATCGAAACTGTGCGATTGCTCAAGCTCCTGATCATCTTGCTGTTTTTAATGTCGATCATGACAATTCGTAACGCCACGGCCTTGCTGTTGGGGCTTGCGGCCATGATCGGCTTGCAAGCTGCTTTGGGTGCCGTTCAGTTCGTTCTGGGGGCGGGGGGCGCCGGGCTGTCTAACCTGTCCGCCCAATCCGGAGAGATGGCCCGCCGCGGCACGGGCACCTTGGGCCATCCGAATTTCTATGCACCCTTTTTGCTGACCATTGTGCCGGGATTTGTTGCAATGGCGCTTGGGATGCAGAATTCATGGGGTCGTGCCGCAGCAGCCCTGACCGCGTTTTCCGGGTTGATCGCGATTGTTGTCAGCCAATCGCGGATGGCGCTGGCGGCACTGGCGCTTTCGTTGGTGTTTGTCGCACTGCATCTGGCCATCCGGCGGATCACCTCGCCGATGCGCGTCATCGGTGGTGCCGCAGTGATCACCGTGTTGCTGACCCTAATGGCACTGCCGATTGCCGATAAGATACATGATCGGTTGACTGGTGACTTTGGGGCGAGCATCTCGTTCAGAGCAGACTACAACAACGCTGCCATGAGCATGTGGCAATCCCATCCGTTGCTGGGGATCGGGCCAAATCGGTTTGTTGCCGAACTGGGGCCCTATGCGCCCGAAATCAAATACATCAACGATCAGCTTGAAGAGTTTCGCACGCAAGCAAATGCACGCACCGCAGCACCCGTGCACAATCTGTACCTGTTAGTCCTTGCGGAAGTGGGCGCAATCGGGTCGGCGGCTTTTGTGGTGTTGCTTGCAATGAGCGGACGAGAGTTCTGGAAGGCCGGTTCAGTAACGCCAGACCGTCCTGTCGGGTTGATCTTTGTGGGCGTGTTTTGGGGCTTTGTGGGTGTTTTGATCCAGCAGACAACTGATTTTTCATTCTGGTGGGACCATCATCTCTACCTCTTTGTGATCTTGCTGGCGCTTGCAGCCCATGTCAGATCGCTATTTGCGGATCGCGAAGGGCGTGCCGCATGATGGTCTCGGTCATCATTCCGACGTTCAACCGTCTGAACGATCTGACGATGGTTTTGGCAGCCCTTGAAAAGCAGACAATGGATGGGTTCGAAGTCATCATTATCGACAACGGGTCCACAGATGGCACCCAGGAAGCCATGCTGAACCGCGCAAAAAAGAAACGTGTTTTTGATCTCAGCTACCATCGCAAGGACCCCGAAGGACCAGCGGCCGCGCGCAATGTAGGGATGGCGCGCGCGCGTGCGCCCCTTGTGGTTTTTCTCGACAGTGATGTGGAATTGGCCCCGGACTGGTTGGAAAATGCGTACCGCGCGATGCAGACGGACCCCACGCTGGGCGCGGTTGGCGGGCAGGTGCGGTACGCAAACGATGCCGACCACCTTAACGCTTTTGGGGGGGCGTTCAGTCGGATTGGTCTTGCATGGGACCGGCTTGAAGGTGCGCCGATTGCAGCAGCGCATGCGCCTCACGATGTGTTCTGGATGAATTGTTCTGCCGCGATGATGCGGGTCGCGGCGCTCGCTCCTACGGGGGGGTTCGACGACCGTTTTTTCTATGCCTTCGAGGATAGCGATGTGGGCTGGCGCTTGGCTTTATCCGGGTGGCGGCAACAGGTTTTGCCGGAACTGTGGGTTCTGCACCATGTGGGCGATACCATCACAGCCTCCAGCGATGCGATTGTATTTCACCTGACAAAGAACAGGTTGGCGTCTTTTGTGGCGAATGCCGGGCCACGTTTGATGATCCTCTATCTGCCGATCCTGATTGCGTTCACTCTAATCTATGCAGTGCTGAAACCCGCACGGCTGGCCCGGATCAGGGCCTTGTGGTGGAACCTGACGCACTTGGGCGGAACGCTGCGCCGAAGACGTCAGGTGCAGCGCCTGCGCGTCGTGTCAGATGCTGATTTGCTGTTTGAAGACAGGTTGTTTCCCGATGTTCAACTGGGGGGAAAGCGCAGGCGGCCCAACAGGGTGCAGTCTGTGGACAACACCACGCTGAAAGACGACCGCGTCTAAGGTTCAGGGCATCGCGTTGCGAATTTTCTTTTTCAGCCGCGACCACCGTGAACTGGAGTCGTCGAGAATGCCCGGAAAGAGCCTGGCGATCTCGTTAAAATTATGCGCCTCGTGCAGATGCGCCCATGCGTCCCGCTCCGCCTCCGGGACGGCGAGGACATTCACATCCCCGAGTGTCCCCGCGATGTTTTCGCTTGCTTTGCGGAAGTTATCCGTCCGAAACCCTTTGGACGTGTGCCAGAACGGCACATATCCCAGACGGCGCAGGTCGGGCAGAACTTGTTCTGCAACATCTGGTTTGTTCACTTCGATCCAGAGCTTGGGTTTGTGCTTGGTGATTATCTGGTGCGCGCCTGCCAGAGCTTCGGGTTCCATGCCTTCCACGTCAATTTTGATCACATCGACGCGGTCCAGATCGGCAAAGATTTCGTCAATTGGCGCCACAGCGATCACGCTTGAATCGGGCAGTCCACTGGCGGCATGTGCTTTCTTTTCAAGCCCGCCGAGTTCTGTTGCGGACAAGAACGCCTGATCTTCTACAACGATCTGCGGGGCGTCGACCTGTGCGCGGGCGCGCCCGGCGGCCATGCGAAGCGGCACAACATTGACCGCCTGGTTCAACGCGAGATTGCCGCACAAAACATGGTAGACTTCCTCCAATGGCTCCAGTGTGTAGACACGGCCCTCAGGCCCTGCCGCGTTTGACAGCGCAACAGCCATCCACCCGATGTTGCCACCTACATCCAAGGCGACGCCCCCCGGCGGCACAAGGCTCTTCAGCATGTCCGTTTCTTCCTGAGACCATTCGCCATAGAGCGTCAGAAACCGTCCGATCAGGTCTTTGGGGAAGTACATGAAAACGCCTTCAGAACACTGCGCCAGTCGCAAACGCCCAATATCAAGCCGGTCATCCCGCGAAAGGCTGTTCGGTGTCTCATGGTCCTGATTTGACATATGCATTGGTTCCAAAAACGGATATGAATTTTCCATACAGACTGTAACGAACCATGTGATTTAACAAAATGCCAAATGCGTCCGCGCCTACGTCTTCCGCGGTTTTTCTGTGAACCGGAGTATTGTTTTAGCGAGTCCGTTTTGTTGGCCAGAGGTGCGGCGGGGCGGTGAACGCATGCATGCAGATCTGGCGCGGCATTTTGCGCAAGATGGTTATGATGTGACCTTCCTGAGCAGCGCGCTTGCCTCACGCGTGGACAAGGTTGAGTTACCGACGCATCTGGCGGGTCAGATCATTGTTCCCCGGCAGGATCGCTGGCGTTTCAGGCACTACTTTACGCCGGCACATGAATTCCGGCTCAAAGCTGTTGCTGCGATGCGCGATCTGGACTGTGATGCATTCTATTCGCTGACTTATTTCGACGCGGCCGCATGGTGTGCTGCAAAAGGAAAAGGCAGCACGGCGCGGCTCATTGTGCATTCGATCGGGGTTCCGAATGCGAAGGTCTACAGACGCGTGCCGTGGGACGGGCAGATGATGGCAGGGTCGATCAAGAAAGCGGACAAGGTGTTTGTCTTGAGCCGGTTTGCAGCGGATCAGACACACCAACACTACGGCCGCATGCCAGAGGTTTTGCCGCCCCCGGTGGACTTTGACGCGTTCGACAAAAAGCAAATGCCGCCGGACAGGCCAACGGTGTTGTTTTGCGGCGATGTGAATGAGCCGCGAAAAGGGGCAGACGTGTTGATCCGGGCCGCAGGCATACTGACAAAAGACATCCCCGATCTGACGGTTGTGTATTCAGGCGCAGTAGCACCGGCGCGCCAGGCAAGTCTTGAGGCGTTGGCGCGTGACAGTGGGGTCTCAGCGACGTTTCTGGGCACTGGCAACAGATCGGATATCCCACAGCTTTACCGTTCAGCCAGCGTTGTTGTTCTGCCGTCGCAATGGGAAGCGTTCGGGCTGGTGCTGGTTGAAGCAATGGCCAGCGGGACGCCTGTTGTCGCCGCCAAGGAAGGTGGCGGTGCGGATATCGTGAACGATGAGAGGGTTGGCACGCTCTTTGATGCAAACGCCTCTGCGCCGGAAAAAGTATTGGCGGATGCCATACGTCAAAGTATGGAAAAAGCACAGGATACTGCGACGATTGACGCCTGTCGCGCACGGGCGAGGGATTTTGACTGGCGTCAGCTAGGCCCACTTTACCGGCAGGCGGTCGCATGACACCCCCACATGTTTCCGTTGTCATTCCAACCCACAACCGGCCTGATCTGCTGCAACAGACGGTGGAAAGCGTGATGGCGCAGGACTATCCCGCCTTCGACATTCACGTGGTGCAAAACCGGACGGACGATGTGACGTCGTCGATGATTGCGGGTCTGGCAAAAGACAGCTCCGTTCCTTTGCGCTACACCTGCAATCCGGGCGAGGGGCCTGCGCCCTCCCGGCATTTGGGCGGTATGGCGGCGACGGGTGACTTCATTGCCTTTATTGACGACGATTGCCGGGCCTCAGAGGGCTGGCTTGCCCACGGCGTTCAAGCCTTCGCTCCGGGGATCGGACTGGTTCAGGGGCAAACATGTCCAGACCCTGCGCAACCGCGTCACTATTTGGAAAAGACAGTGAATGTGCCGGAATTGTCCGTGTTTTTCGAAACCTGCAACATCTTTTACCGCGCAGAGGCTTTCCGGCAGGTTGGCGGCTTTACCGGTGTTTTCGCAGAGAAATTTTACGGTGAAGACACAGACTTGGGCTGGCGCGTGAAATCAGCAGGATGGCAGGTGCGCTTTGCCCCTGACGCGCTGGTCCATCATGAGGTCTTTCGACAGCCGCTCAAGAACTGGCTGCTTGAAGCATGGCATTTGCGCAATCTGCCGCTGCTGGTGCGCGAATGGCCGGAGATGAGAGGCGCGATGTTCTGCCGTTATTTCCTGCACCGCCAAAGCGCGGGCTTTGCGATTTTTGTCCTTGGGCTGCTGTTGACGGGGCTGGTGGGTCCTGTCGCGTTGCTGTTGGCGTTGCCTTATATCTGGGTCAGGTCCGTTGAACGCGGGCGCTATGCCAACCCGGTCAAAGTGGTCGCGCGGATTTTGCTGGGGCTGCCCAGGGCTTCGGTGACGCTGGTGGCACTGCTTGTCGGATCGTTTGGCGCGCGGAGCCTGCTGTTGTGAGTCGGGTGCTGTTGGTGCATGACCGCTTTCATCCTGACAGCGGCGGCGGGGGCGAGTATGTGGTGCTGCGCCGTGCCGAATACCTCGCACAGGCGGGCATCGACGTTGAGGTTATTTGCGCAGGTGATCCCGAAACGCCGCAACCGGGTGCCTATCACGTTGAACGCATCAAAACGTCTCGTAAGACCTTTGTGCTTGCGGCCCCGCGCATCATTAAGGCCGCGCGCACATGCGATCTGATCCACTCTTTCCCGTATAATGCAACATTGCCCGCAACAGTGGCGGCGCGTGTGACAGGCAAACCATTGGTGATTGAACAACTGGCGCTTTTTGGCTCTGCATGGCGGGTCAGCCACCCCGGCTGGAAGGGAAAAGTGCTGCAGCGTGCAGAGAAAATGCTGTTGCAACTGCCCGCAGATGGGCGCGTCTTCCTGAGCCCGTTCTCTAAAAACCTTGCGACCCTTGTTGACGCGCGCGTCAACGGGGACGTCATAGCGCCCGGTATTGATCCTGATCCTGTGCTGCTCGCGGCCAGCGAAAAGAATGCGAGGGTGATGTTTGCCGGAAAGTTCACACAACGAAAAGGGATCGACCGGGTGATCGAGGTCGCAAAAGCGATGCCCGATGTGGCCTTTGATGCTGTGGGATGGGGCGGGGGGTTTGCTGACTTTGAAATTCCGCCAAACCTGCAGGTGATTGAGGCGCGCGGTAAAGCATACAAAGAGCTTTTGGCGGCAGCCCCGATCCTTTTGTTGCCATCTCGTGCAGAAACCTTTGGCCTTGTGATCTACGAGGCGATGCAAGCGGCGTGCAGCATTGTGTCAACGATACCGGGGGATTACGCAGGCGAAATGATGTCCGAATGGACAACAGAAACAGCCTGTCGTGCAATCTCGGACCGGTTGGCATCTCCGGACAAGATAAGGCGTGAAGGGGCGGACAATCGCAATCGCGTGGCGCGTCTGACGTGGGAAGAGAACACCCGCCAAACGCTGGAGCTTTATAAACGTATCAATCCCAAAGCCTTTTCATAGGGGTCGCAGCAAATGGCAAAAATCATCCTGTATCATCCGTGGGTTTATCTGAAGTCCGGGCTTGAACGCACCTTGTTGGAGGTGGCGCGCCGATCGCGACATGATGTGGTTATTCACACCAGCCACTATGACGCGGAGGGCACCTATCCTGAATTGAAAGAGATGCCAGTGATCGAGCATGACCGCGTGTCGGTAAAGCGTACCTATAAGGAGGTTCTGAAGGCTGCGCGGTCGATGTTCATGCTGAAGTTTCCGCCCTCAGACTATGACGTGCTGGTTATTTCCTGTGACGGTCTGGGCCCTTTGCTGATGTTTCGCAACGCGGGCAAGCCTGCGATGAACCTTGTTTTCACGCCGCTGCGGGCCGTCTACGATGAAGTTTACCGGGCGCAGATACTGGGCGAAAAGGGGCTGAAACGCCTGTTGAGGCTGATCACAGAAAAGGTCTTTGCCATCCTCGACCGCCGGGCGTGGCGCCATTTCGACAGCGTTATATCCATCAGCGAAACCGTGACGAACAGGATCGTGAAGGGCGATTTATATCCACGGGGGAAAGTCGTGTTGTCCTTTGCAGGCATTGATGAAGCGAAGATTGGCCCCGGCAAACCGGCTGAGAAGTACTTCTTTTTACCGGGCCGTATCATGTGGACCAAAAACATTGAACTGGCGCTGGAGGCATTTGAAAAACTGCGTGGTGACCATCCCGATTGGCAGCTTGTTATCGGCGGTATGGTCGATGCCAAAAGCCAGAGCTATTTTGCCGAGCTGAGCAAAAAGGCGGAAAGCGTTGGGAACGTGACGTTCCGACGTGATTTGACCGATGCGGAAATGCTCGACCTCTATGACAGATGCAGTTGCGTGGTCATGACCGCTTTGAACGAGGATCAGGGTCTTACCCCCCTCGAAGGGGCCACCCGGGGCAAACCCAGTATCGCGATCAACAAAGGCGGGCCAAAAGAGCTGATATTGAACGAAAAAACCGGTCTGCTTGTTGAGCCTGATCCAGAGATCTACGCGAATGCAATGCGCAGGATTATTGCTGATCCTGATGAGGCCGTGGCCATGGGGGCCGCCGCGCAAGAGCATGTCAAAAAATACACGTGGAAGAATTTTGTCGATGTATTCGATGCGGAGATTGACCGCATTATTGCCTGATCAGGGGGCCGCCATATCGATCAAGACGACGTCACCCGGTTGCAGTGGGTCCTCTGGTGCGGCCTCCAGCGTCACGCCCCCTCTGAAAATTTGCAAAGTACTGGCGGCTGTACCCTCTGCGTTCCTGTCGAGGTTGAGCCGGATTGCCCCTCCTGTCAGCGCGATTTGAGACTGCAGGCTCAGGATTTGCTGGGAAAGTTGCTCCGCTTCGCTGTTCAGATCGGCAAGCGTTTCCGCGATCACAACGTTTCTGTTTCCTTGTAGCGATCCACGGGCGCGGCGGACAACGGCAAGGTCCGTTTGGGCCTGACGCAACTCTGTCAGGACCTCAATCCGCGCAAACTCAACATCCAGGACCTCACCTTGTATGTTCTCGAGCCGTGTCTGTGACACCAGTCCTTGGGTGGTCAGGTCGGTGAGGCGGTCGCGTTCTTGTTCTACAATAGCGCGGCGCTGCTCCAACACGTCATTCTGTTCGCGCAGTTGCACAATCAGATCAGCCTGTTGCACTTCCTGTTCTGCCAGAATGGCATCCTGATCACTGAGCAGCGTGCGCTGCGCCTCCAGCGCGTCTGCTTCGCGGTCGACCAAAAGGCGCCAGCGGTCCTCGTTGACGTTTAACTTTTCGGCGTTCGGCGGGATAAATTCAACCTCATCGAACTCGGCCTGCAAACGGGCAATCCGGATTTGCGTTACCGCAAGACGCTCACGAGCCTGTCTGACGTCAAAGGGTTTGCGCGCCGCTTCAAATTCTTCGATGAGGCTGATGGAAATTCGTTCCGACTGGCGCGGGGTTGCAGAGGCGGCAGCCATCAAAACGGTCATCCCGGGTCGGTATGGGATCGGACCGGACCCGCTGCCGTTTGCCAGCACGTAAACAGGCACACGTTCTATCACGTCCATCAAAACAGATGCCGGATCAATGCCAACAGATGCCTCCAGCTTTGTCGCGACGAGGTCGCGCGCGGCGTCAAGGCTCATACCATCTACCGCAAGCGTGCCTGCATATGGCAAGCGGATGCTGCCCGTGGCGTCGACCACAACCTCGCGGCTCAGTTCTGGGCTCAACACCAAGTCTACGGAAATGTGATCGCCGGGTTGGAGGATTATCTCATTTGCAAGCGCGACACTGGCCAGCATCGCAAAACAGCCTGTGGCCAACGCCCGTGCTGTCAGTAACAGCCCTTTTTGAACGGTAGAACGGGCGTTATCGCGATAATCTTCAGATCCTGCCATAGGGACCAGTTCTCGATATAGGCTTTGTCATAGTCAAGACGGGCCTTTCCATACTCATAATCATGTACCGGTCCACGATTGCCATTTACTTGTGATAGTCCTGTCAGACCCGGCGGTAATCTCAGTCGCGCATGGTAATCAGAATAGATGTTTTCCATCAACACTCCGTCAAT
Organism: Roseobacter sp.; assembly: GCA_045106135.1. GTDB lineage: Bacteria > Pseudomonadota > Alphaproteobacteria > Rhodobacterales > Rhodobacteraceae > Roseobacter. The sequence goes on from JBGCEG010000046.1 coordinate 40,297, forward strand.
GCGCATGCCAACCGGGTGTGGTCGTGGCCCGACAAACGACATATCGCCCCGCAAAATGTCCCACATTTGAGGTAATTCATCCAGACAAGTCCGCCGCAGGAAGCGCCCAACCGCTGTGACGCGCATATCCCCCTTTTGGGTTTGCTGGCCGCCGGAATAGTCGAGTTGATCAACTTTCATTGTACGGAATTTTGTAACGGTAAACTCGCGACCATCCATACCAAACCGTTTTTGCCGGAAAAACACGGGTCCGCGTGTGTCAACCCTGATGGCGATGGCACACAGGGACAGAAGGGCGATCGCAAATGGTGCGCTCAGGATCAGTAGGCACAGATCGGTCACGCGTTTGGTGACCCTGATTTTCTGGAGTTTCTGGTCGCGTGAAGTTTCATCGTGCAGGTCCTGTATCGATGTACCGGTTTCTGCAAACGACAATCGGTAGTCAGTCGCGTCTTTATCTAACATAAACTACTTCCAAAAATAATCTCGTTACCGCTGCAGGGACCGCCCAATGCTGCACCTGCAAAAACAATACCCACAAACTACATACTAATAACGACAACTTTGTCTAAATATGCGTCTGTCTTGAATAAATACGACCAAGCGGTGCCGTTGCCTAGCTTTTTTGCGCTTTACGCATCAGATAGGCACGTAACTTCGCGCTGTGCGGGTGTTTCGACATCTTTTTGCCCTGTTAGCGGAACAAGACAACAGGGCTTTTGCCGAATCGGACGCAAAAGGTTGCATTGCTCTGACCTGCATGCCAGCCATGCAGGTACGGTGTCTGTTTACGAAAAGGAATTGGTTTTGATGAAGCTCAATCCGGTCGCAAAGCGCATTCTCGTGACAGGGGGCGCAGGTTTTTTAGGCAGCCATTTGTGCGATAAACTTGTCGATGCCGGGCATGACGTTTTGTGTATAGACAATTTTTTCACCGGGCGGCGTACGAATGTGGCGCATTTGCTTGGGCATCCGAATTTTGAACTGATGCGGCACGATGTGACCTTTCCGCTGTATGTGGAGGTGGATGAGATTTACAACCTCGCGTGTCCGGCCAGCCCGATCCACTACCAGCACGATCCCATTCAGACCACAAAGACTAGTGTGCATGGCGCGATCAACATGCTGGGGCTGGCAAAGCGGCTGAAGGCCAAGATCCTGCTTGCCTCAACGTCGGAGGTCTACGGCGACCCCAGCGTTCATCCGCAGACCGAGGACTATTGGGGCAACGTCAATCCGATTGGCATCCGGTCGTGTTATGACGAGGGGAAACGGTGTGCCGAGACGCTGTTCTTTGACTACCACCGCCAAATCGGTCTGGAGATTAAGGTCGCGCGGATTTTCAATACATACGGGTCGCGCATGCATCCCAACGACGGGCGGGTGGTGTCAAATTTCATCATTCAGGCGTTGAAGGGCGAAGACATCACAATCTTTGGCACCGGACAGCAATCGCGTTCCTTTTGCCATCAGGAAGACCTGATAAACGGCCTGATCGCACTTATGGACTCTGCGCCTGAGACCACAGGACCCATCAATTTGGGCAATCCGGTGGAGTTCACGATGCTTGAACTGGCGGAGACTGTGATTGAGCTGACTGGTTCAAATTCAAAACTGGTGTTTATGGATCTGCCGCAGGATGATCCGCGGCAACGATGCCCTGACATCACCAGAGCAAAGACACAGTTGGATTGGCAGCCCGCAATCCCTCTGCGCGACGGGTTGCAGAAATCAATCCCTTATTTCCGACAGCTGATTGAGGCGGGGTTTGCCTGAGCCACTCGGTCGTCCGAGCGGTTGGTGTCGCCTAGCAAGCCGTTGGTAGCAAAGGGTCTTTGGCGTTTGTATAGGCCGTCTGTGGTCAAGATCGGACCATGCCTGACGATTTTCCCGGTCTTGAGGAGCGCTGACTTAGCTGGGCAGGGAGGGTATGAGAGACCGGCAATCAACACAGGTTTCGGGGGGCGGTGATGGGAGCCGCGCATGGATTTCCCACAATTTGTACGCAAGGGTTTCCCAAAAGATACGTTTAAAGGGTCCTGTCAAGTCAGGTGGACGATTTAGTTGCCAGCAGCGATGTAAGCGTTTACATCGTTTGTAACGGGAGTGATTCGAACGGCCAAGAGAACCGGCCTTCTTTGAGAAACATGGCCACATTGCGCATGTTCGGTTCAGGATTGATCGCGCAACACAGACGCGCCTGACCTATAGAAGCAAATCGGTGCGGGACGTGCAGGCCACCCCAAAGTCCAATTAGGAGACGGCTCAACATGGCAAGAGACTACCTGAAAAAAGCGACGCTCACCTCAAAGTCAGATGCGAGCGAAGTCCGCGAGGTCGTTACAAAAATCCTTGAGGATATTGAAGCGGGCGGCGATAGCGCAGCCAAGGAATACGCCGCCAAATTCGACAAGTACGAAGGCAATATCCTTCTGACCCCGGAAGAGATTGAACAAGCATCCGCCCTTGTCCCCGAGAAACTGAAAGCAGACATCCAGTTTGCGCAAGACAACGTGCGCCGCTTTGCCGAGCAGCAGAAATCCACTGTCGCTGATATTGAATATGAAATCGTGCCGGGTTTAATTGCCGGGCAAAAAGCCATCCCCGTGGATGCGGCAGGGTGCTACGTGCCCGGTGGCCGCTACAGCCACATCGCCAGCGCGATTATGACTGTGACCACGGCAAAAGTGGCAGGATGTCAGCACATTACTGCCTGTTCTCCGCCACGTCCTGACGTGGGTGTGGCACCCGCAATCATCTACGCGGCACATATCTCCGGTGCTGACAAGATTTTGGCCATGGGCGGTGTGCAGGGCGTTGCCGCCATGACGTTCGGATTGTTCGGGCTGCCAAAAGCGAAAATCCTTGTGGGGCCGGGCAACCAGTTTGTGGCCGAAGCCAAGCGGAGCCTGTTTGGTCGCGTTGGCATTGATATGATCGCAGGCCCCACCGATAGCCTGATCCTTGCCGATAAAACTGCCGATCCGCATATCGTTGCGACCGATTTGGTCAGTCAGGCAGAGCATGGCTACAATTCCCCCGTCTGGCTCGTGACCGACGACCGGGCCCTTGCAGAGGATGTCATGAACCGCGTGCCTGCGCTGATTGATGATTTGCCCCCGGTCAACCGTGACAACGCCTTTGCGGCATGGCGCGACTACGCTGAGGTTATCGTCTGTTCAGACCGTGAAGAAATGGCAGCGACATCAGATGATTATGCGCCAGAGCATCTGACCGTTCAGGCAGAAGACCTCGAATGGTGGTTGGAACGTCTGACCTGCTATGGCTCGCTTTTCCTTGGCGAAGAAACAACGGTCTCTTACGGCGACAAAGCCGCCGGAACCAACCATGTTCTGCCAACCTCGGGCGCTGCGAATTACACGGGCGGCCTGTCAGTGCACAAGTACATGAAAATCGTCACATGGCAGCGCGCCACCCGCGACGGCTCCAAACCTGTCGCAGAGGCAACCGCGCGCATCTCTCGTCTGGAAGGGATGGAGGGGCATGCGCGGGCGGCGGATGTACGATTGGCAAAGTATTTTCCGGGTGAGAATTTCGATCTGACGGCTGATGAGTGATCCTTTGCATCTCTTTGACCTGACGGGCAAAGTTGCCTGCGTGACCGGAGCAAGCTCCGGGCTTGGGCGCAGGGCGGCGGTCACGCTTGCCCGCGCTGGTGCACAGGTCGTAGGGGTTGCGCGGCGCGAAGATATGCTGGCTGATTTGCGTGCGGAGCTGGGCGACAGCGCAGCCACCGTCGCGGCAGACGTCACGGATCGGGACAACCTGCCTGGCACGGCGGCCAAGATTGCGTCCAGTTTTGGGTCGCCCGATATTGTGGTGCATGCAGCAGGCCTGAACACGCGCGAGGCCGCAGATGACGTCACCGGCGATGGCTGGGACAAGACGCTGGCCGTGAACCTGACCGCGCCCTTCTTTTTGAGCCAGGCGCTGGTGCCTGCCATGCGCGCAAAAGGGTGGGGGCGCATCGTGAATTTTGCCTCCCTTCAGACCACACGCGCCTTTCCCGGCGGGATTGCTTATGGCACAACCAAAGGGGGCGTGGCGCAGATGACCCGCGCCATGGCTGAGGCGTGGTCAAAAGACGGGATCATGGCCAATGCCATTGGTCCCGGGTTCTTTCCGACCGAACTGACCAAAGCGGTGTTTGATGATACTGACCGGGCCGCGCGCAATGCCGCGCAAACCTGTATCGGGCGCAACGGCGAAATGGCAGATATGGATGGCCCTTTATTGTTTCTATGCTCTGAGGCAAGCCGCTATATAACGGGTCAGATATTGATGGTGGACGGAGGATTTACCGCAAAATGAAAGCATTGGTCTACGACGGGGTAGAGACCCTGAACTATCGTGATATGCCCGATCCTTCGCCCGCGACCGGCGAAGATCTGATCCGGGTCGAGGCCGTCGGCATTTGCGGCTCTGACATGCATGCCTATCATGGACATGACAGCCGGCGCCCGGCGCCCCTTATTCTGGGGCATGAAGCGGCGGGCACCATTGTCGGCGGGCTGCGCGACGGGCAGCGGGTGACGGTCAATCCTCTGGTGACGTGCAAGACCTGCTCTTTTTGCACGTCGGGCCGGGAAAACATTTGTCAGGAGCGTCAGTTAATCTCCTTGCCGCCGCGCGAGGGGGCTTTTGCACAATTCCTCTCGATACCGTCCGAGAACCTGATTGTCGTACCGGACGGTGTCTCGCTTGCCAAAGCGGCGCTGGCGGAACCGCTGGCGGTCAGTTGGCATGCCGCGCGCCTTGGCGTTGAGGCATTGAAGCCCGGCAACAGCCGATCGGCGCTCGTGCTTGGGGGCGGTGCCATTGGTGTCGCGGGTGCCTTGGCGTTAACGGCTTTGGGCATTGAAGACGTGACAATCGTTGAACCCAATGCCGACCGCCGGTCCTACCTGAAAAAGCAGATGGGCTACCCTGTCCTTGATGAACCTGCGGGGGCGTATGGAATTGTCATGGACGCGGTTGGATATGATGCGACCCGTGCTGCCGCGTCCGCCGCAGTCGAGGCCGGCGGGATCATTCTGCACATCGGGCTTGGCGCTGGTTTGGGTGGGCTGGATGTCAGGCGCTTCACCTTGCAGGAAATCAGCTTTATCGGCACGTACTGCTATACCCCCAAAGACTTCCGCGACACGGCAGATGCGCTCTTTACAGGCAGGCTGGGGTCATTGGACTGGATCGAAGAGCGGTCGCTTTCCGACGGTGCCGGTGCCTTTGCCGACCTTGATGGCGCACGCGTTGCCGCCCCTAAAATCGTACTTCACCCCTGGGCTGACTGAGACCCGGATAAACGAGGAAAACCATGAACATAGACAAGAAGATCTGCGATGATCTCGTTGCGAATGACATCTCATTTGTAACAACCGTGCCGTGCAAGCAACTTGCGGGTGTCATTGAAGAAATCGACAAGCGCGATGAGGTGTACCATATCCCTTCCAACAAGGAAGACGAGGGCATGGGGCTGTGCGCCGGGGCGTGGATGGGCGGAAAACGCCCTGCGATCATCATGCAAAACACGGCGATCGGTGTGACGATCAACACGCTGGCGACGCTCATTCAATACTACCGGATGCCGCTGCCGATGCTGATCAGCTACCGTGGCGAATTGCGTGAGCCGGTGGCCTGTCAGGTTGAAATGGCCGTGCACACTAAAGCGCTGCTCGCTCAGATGAACATCCCCACCTATCATTTCCACACTCAGTCGGACGTGGAAGAGCTGGATATGATCCTGAAATATACCTTCATGTGCAACAAACCGGTCGCAATCCTGACCGATGCGAACTTCTGGGGAGGCTACGGCGACCAATGATCCGTTCTGAAATTCTGAAAGAAATCGCTCCGATCCTGCGTGATCAACTCGTCGTCTGCAACATCGGCCTTTCAAGCCAGGAACTGCACATGATCGATGTTCAGCCCACCAACTTTTACATGCTGGGTACCATGGGGCTGTCATCGTCCATCGGCCTTGGGCTGGCGCTGGCTCAGGACAAAACCGTTATCTCCATTGATGGTGACGGGTCGGTCCTGACCAACCTCGGCACGCTGCCGACCATCGCAAACAATGTGGCGGACAACTACATCCTGCTGATCATCGACAATGGCTCTTACGGGTCCACGGGCGATCAGCCGACCTACGCAGGCCTGAAAACATCACTGGCCGCCGTCGCACAGGCATGTGGATGCGAGAACGTGATCGAAGTGCAGGACAAGGACCTTGGCCCCGTTCTGCAGGGTGCCATCGACAGCAAAAAGATGACCGTCATCGTGTGCAAATGCGATAGCGGCAACATTAAACTGCCTGTGATTACGATGGACCCGGTGGTCATCCGCGACCGCTTCATGAAGGCAGTGAAGGCCTGAGCATGACCAGCGCCGCTGCGCATATCCACTCCAGTGAGGATGCGCGGCGGTTGGCGAAACGGCGCCTGCCATGGATGGTGTTTGACTACATCGATGGCGCTGCCGGGGCCGAAACGGGCGTTACGCGCCACCGCGCGGCACTCTACGCCATCTGCCTGAGAACGCGCGTGCTGCGAAACGTAAGCGACCGGTCCTTGGCCGCTTCCTTGTTCGGTGAGGCAACAGAACGGCCCTTCGGCATCGCGCCGATGGGCATGTGCAACCTGTCCGGGCCCGGTGCTGATCTGATGCTGGCGCGGCTTGCTGCGCGCTACAAGGTGCCGCACGGTGTGTCGACGGTGGCCTCAACCCCACTGGAAGAGATCATCGAAGCCGCCGATGGGCACGCGTGGTTCCAGCTTTATTTCAGCGGGGACGGGACCGGGACGTTCAAGCTGGCCGAGCGGGCGCAGGACGCGGGTTATAAAACGCTGATCCTGACCGCAGATGTGCCCGAGGTGGGCAGACGCCCACGCGAATTGCGGCATGGGTTCAGAATGCCATTTCGGATTGGGCCATCGCAGTTCTTCGATTTTGCGATGCATCCGCAGTGGTCGCTGAACGCGCTGCTGCGCGGGAAGCCTGACATGGCTAATTTCAAAATGCCCGGCTACAGTTTTGATCGCACCGAAAGCCGCGCTTTGGCTGATTGGGACACGCTGGCGCGTCTGCGCGATCTGTGGCGGGGCAATCTCGTGCTAAAGGGCGTGCTTGATCCAGAAGACGCGATGCTGGCCCAAAAAGCGGGCGTTGACGCGATCTACGTGTCCAGCCACGGTGCCCGGCAATTGGAAAGCGCCCCAGCGCCGATCACTGCCTTGCAGGCCATTCGCAAAGCGGTTGGGCCAGAGTTGCCACTGTTTTTCGACAGCGGCGTGCGCACTGGTGAGGATGTGCTGAAAGCACTGGCATTGGGAGCGGATTTTGTTTTCTTCGGCCGTGTTCTCCAGTTTGCGATAGCTGCAGGCGGGGAGGCGGGGTTGCAACAACTGTGGTCTGTGTTGAGCGATGAGCTTAGCATCGCCATGGCGCAGACCGGGCTGACGCGGCTGGACGATAAATCGGTGTCTGAGGCGATGTCCTCCGCCGTATAGGCGCAGCATAAGCAGATCTGATGGGTTAGCGAATGCGCCCGTGCAATGGCCGAATTGCAATAGTGAGTGACGGGTTTGCCGTCGGGTTTCACACTGTTCATGCAATGCTCTTCACGGTTGCTTCGATGCAAAGAAGCGTTTAGATAGATCAGATGTCGCGCCGTGCTACAGGATGTGTTCTGGTCGTTTGATCAAAGGGTACAGAGCGGTTGTTCACCGCCTGACGTGCTCCTTTGAAAGCCTGAAAATTGTCATTTGACCGAGATCCGCGTCTTGCTATTGATATCGGCGGTACGTTTACCGATACGGCGTTGTCGGACAGCGACACTATTGGGGTCTCCACCAAAACCTCCACGACGCACCTGCGCCCCGTCGAAGCGGCGCACCATGTCTTGAAAGCAGCGCAGGCCCGGATGCAAGGCAGTCGTGGCCTTATCCATGGCACCACCTTGGCCACCAATGCCCTGATCGAAAAGTGCGGTGCAAATGTGGCCAACATCACCAGAGCCGGGTTTCGCGACATTCTCGAAATTGGCTACGAACGACGCTACAGCCAATGCGCAATCAACACTGACAAGTCTGACCTGCTTGTGCCGCGTGGCCGGCGTTGACCATCGGGTGGCGTATGGATTCTCGCGGGTCTGAACTTACGCCGCTGGCGGTCCGTGATGTGCCTTCCCTCCTGTCTTAGTTTGAAAAGTTGGGTGTAGACGCTGTCGCTATTTGCCTTTTGCATTCTTATGTAAACGCAGCCCACAAATGCGCGCTCGCAGCATTTTGTCTAAGGCTCGGCCATCCCTGTGCGTTTTCCGGTGATCGATATGATCGAAATTGGCGCGGGTGGTGGCCCTATAGCTGGTCAGGATCACCGTTGAGCCTGTAAGTACAGGTTCAGACCCGCGGCCCGCTGCGTTTGGCAAAGGTGGACGTGACCCTACGGTGACGGACGCAGATGTGACGCAGGGCTATCTGTTGGTAGAGTATCTTGCCGAAGGGCGGCTCCGGTTGGGTCGCGCCTTGGCGCAAAAGGCGCAGGCTGACCGGTTTGACACCACCCCGAGCGAAGCGTCGCCAAGCGCTGCCGATGCAGTTACAAAAACTGTTGATGAAAATACGGTGGCCGCTGCGCGGATGCACTCAGCAGAATCCAGTCAAGACATCGCGAAACGCCTTTTGATTGCCTTTGGCGGTAGTGGCCCCTTGCATGCGACCCGTGTGGCGCGCTGTGCAGGGGTGCAGCGCGTCCTGATCCCGACCGGGCCGGGTGCAGGCTCCGCGCTTGGGTTTCTGCATGCGCCCGTGTCCTTTGAGACCATTCGCTCCTGCTACATGACGTTGTCCGATTTTCACGCGGCACCCATCAACAAGGTGTTCCGCGAAATGCAATCTGAAGCAGAGCAAGTTGTCCGCACAGATGCGTCAGATGCGGCATTGCTAGCACGTTGCGTGGCAATAGTGCGGTACAAAGGGCAGAGGCATGAGATTGATATTTAACGGCTGCAGCACGATTTGACAGAAGCCGATTTGCCTTTGCTGGACGGTGCTTTTGAGGCTGTATACGCCCGGCAGTTCATCTGCTTGGTCCCCGGCATGACGGTGAAAACGCACAACTGTGCGCTCAGCGTGTCGGCAGTGGACATACTGGCCTTGAAGGTGGACGCATGGCCCGGTCGCCCACTCAAATCATCCGACAAAAAGGTCAAGACTTGGTGCGATGTCACCGCGCGCAGGTGTCAGGCAGGTGTCTTTGACAGAGCGGATTTACATCCATGGGATCGCATACAAGAACCTGCATTGATCACAGAGCTACAAACAATCACGCGGGTCAGCGTGGATTTTCAGGCATTTGTGAGCACCGCAAGTCAGATCCTGCTGGAGAGACAGGAGAGCCCTTCAGATGACATCTGAATACACCAGACGGCAGGTCATGTGGAACCGCTTGCTTGCCATCATGGAAGAGCAGGCGCAGGCCTTGATCCGCGCCGCCTGCAGCCCGATTGTACGAATGCGGCGACATCTCAGCAGGGATTTTCGATGCGTGGTCAAATGGTGGCGCAGTCGGTCACCGGGACGCCCGGCCACATCAATAAGATGGCCGAAGCGGTGAAACACCTGTGTGACTGCTTCCCCAACAGAGACATGGCCCCGGCGATATTCATTTGACGAACGACCCTTGGATTACCTTCGGTCACCTGAACGACATTTTGTTGCTGGCCCCTGCGTTTCATGCGGGTGAGTTCATCGGTTTTGCCGCCTGTACGTCGCATCTGGTGGACCTTGGCGGTTTGGGCATGGGGCCTGAAGGCAGGGATATCTATGACGAGAGCCTCTTGCTCCCCCCGTTTAAACTGGTGTGCGGGGGGGGGGCATATCGATGCTCTGCTGCTCAATCTCGTCAAGGCCAACTGGTGCAAACCGGTTGCCAACGAAGGGGATATCTATGCGTTGATCGCCTGCTGTGAGGTGGGCGTGTCCAAATTGTTGGATACGATGGTCGAGTTCGGCCTGAACGATCTTAAACACCTCTCAGCCTACATCATTCAAACGTCCCGCGCGGGGACGCAAGCCTGCATTTCGGCCATGCCGCAGGGCACGTGGTCGACCGTTCTTGTCGCAGACGGCTATGATCAGCCAATCATGCACTAACATTCAAACTGGACCACTTATGTGGGGCCGATCAATCTGCTCCAATCAGGTATTCATTTTTGCCGCACTGGGCGCGTTGAATGTTACAGACAAGAAATCGGGGTTCGGACGCCAGCGCCGCATATCCTCATCCATGACGACACCCCCGATACCCATGCAAAACCTCTGCAACGGGCGTTTCCATCCGCAAAATGCGCGACATGTACAAGCTACGCGGCGTTGCCGGATGCCATCGCCACCACGCGCCCGGATGTTGGCTGTACCGTTTGGTTTGCAGACGCCGTCGGTTTTCCACAGGACGCGTTGTTTTCAGACAATGGCCCGCGCTGGATCGCGAATGGGGCGCGGGAACGGATCACTTTGGCACAAGGGACACAGATAAAGTGACGGTCACCAATGCTGCGGGCGTGGCGGATAACATGATGGCCGAATACAACATTGGGGGGGTGCACTTCTCATTGGATGTGCCGGTCTTTCAGACGGACAAGTCAAACCGGGTCTGGCAAGCGCGCACTGTCGTGCCTTTGAAGGGCAAGACCGTGCTGATGATTAGTTTGGGGCACACCGGGGATGCACTTGCTGCGCGCGCCAAAGCCTGCGTCGGATATAGATGACATCGGTACGGTGGCGGATTTGGAACGTTTCATACCGTGCGCCGATTTTGTAGCGGTCGCTACGCCGTTGACACACATCACAAGGAACCTGATGGGCGCGGATGCCACCGCCTACATGAAAAAGCACACGGTCTTTGCGGATGTCTCGCGCGGTGGGGGGATGGACCAACCGCTTTGCGCGCGGCACTGGTCAGCGGTCACTATGCACGGGGCCGTGGTGGACGTGTTCGAGACCGAGCCTTTGCCAGCGGCCAGCCACCTTTGAGATGTGAGCCAGCTTTTGATCTCACCGCATTGTTCATTGGTCCATGAGGGGTGAAACGCTTCATCTTCCGGGTTCTTTCTGGAAAACCTTGAACGATGGCTGTCATGTATCCTTTTGAAAAACGCTTTTGATCCTGTGCGCGGGTACTAAGCCTTCACAGACTCTCCAGCTTCAGTTTAGGCGAAAGGGCGGATGGGTCCATTTTCAGATGCAGCACGGCTGGAATGCCCGCGGCACGCGCTGCGGCCAGCGCTTTGGGAAACTCGGCATCCGACGTCACTGTCGCGCCAAAGCCGCCGTAGGCGCGGGCCAAGGCGGCGAAATCAGGGTTTTTGAGGTCCGTTCCGGAGGGTCTGTGAGGGTATGTCTTTTGCTGGTGCATTCGGATGGTCCCGTACATGCCGTTATCAGCGATCAAGGTCACCACGGCTGCACCGTATTGCGCGGCGGTGCCCAGTTCCTGACTGACCATCTGAAAACAGCCGTCGCCTGCAAGGCAAATAACATCACGCTCCGGGTGCTGCAGCTTTGCGGCGATGGCTGCGGGCAAACCATACCCCATGGACCCTGATGTGGGCGCAAGCTGCGTGCGCCAACCGCGATACCGATAATACCGGTGCAGCCAGGCGGCATAGTTGCCCGCACCGTTGGTCACGATTGCATCATCCGGCAGCGCCTCGTTCAAATGCGCGATGACTTGTTCCATCTTCAAATCGCCGGGCGTTTCCTGCGAGATCTGCCAAGCCTCGTAATTGGCTCTGGCTGACGCAAGCCAATCCCCTCCGTCACGTGCCGGTGCGGCCTCTGCCAACTGCTGCACAAAAAGACCCGGCTTGGCCACAACGGGCAAATTCGCGCGGTAAACGCGCCCCAACTCGCTGGCATCAGGATAAACGTGGATCAGTTTTTGCGACGGGACAGGCGACGTCAGAAGCGTGTAGCCAGAGGTGGTTATTTCACCCAGACGCGCCCCCAAGGCCAAAATGACGTCTGCGTCACGCACATGCTGGGCGAGGGCAGGGTTTATCCCAATGCCGACGTCGCCTGCGTAGTTAGGATGCCTGTTGTCGAGATAGTCCTGACACCGAAAAGACGCCCCGACCGGCAGGCCCATACGCTTGGCCAGCGTGCCCAGAGCTTTTGCTGATTGCGCACTCCATCCGCTGCCGCCCGCGATCACAAAGGGGCGCTTGGCCTCTGCCAACAGTTCCAGCACCGCCTGAACATCTCTTTGCGATCCGTCTCCAGAGGGTAGCGATGCGGGGGGCGCTGCGTGTCCGGGGGCGAGGCCAGACAGCATGTCTTCGGGCAGGGCGAGGACAACAGGGCCGGGGCGGCCCGATTGCGCCACATGAAAGGCGCGGCTGACGTACTCCGGAATTCTGTCAGCGCGATCAATCTCTGCGACCCATTTCGCCAGCGGCCCGAACATTGCGCGATAGTCCACTTCCTGAAAGGCTTCGCGATCTTTTTGATCGCTGGCAACCTGACCGATGAAAAGCACCATTGGTGTGCTGTCCTGAAACGCGATGTGCACCCCTGCGCTTGCATTTGTGGCACCCGGGCCGCGCGTGACAAAAGCCACCCCCGGTTTGCCGGTCAGTTTTCCTGTGGCCTCGGCCATCATCGCGGCACCGCCTTCCTGGCGGGCAATGACGACGTCGATCTTGGCATCAAAAAGTCCGTCCAATGCAGCCAGATAGCTTTCGCCAGGAATGCAAAAGACCCGTTCTACGCCCTGAGACTGCAAGCAAGCGGTCAGAAGCGCGCCGCCGTGTTGTGAAGATGCAAGGTGTCCGTCCATCGCTTTTGCCCGTTTCCCATTGTGATGTCGCCTTCATTGAGTGACACGGGACAGCGCAAAATACAAATGTGTTCAGGAAAGATATCGGCGCAGTCTGCCCGGAAAACTAGCCGTCTCCCGTGTCATGTCAGCAGGCCTTCAAACGGGGCATGAGCTTTGCTTTGGGCCTTACCCGTGCCGGGTTTGCGATGGGGTCACAGGTGCCTGCATGAAGGCATTCCCTAAACCTCAGCGCACGCACGGGGGCTGATTATCTTCAACCCGACGTCCAGTTTTTCGGCAATAAGGAGCGTCCGTCCCGACCTAACTCGCTTGAGGCGCAACCATTGTCCCAATGATTGGGCCTTGCGCTGCCTCTAGTCTTCTCTGAAGGCGCGATTGAAATAGCTGGTCAGTGGTTGCGTCAGGTAGGACAGGGGTGTGCGGTCTCGCGTGCGCAAAAACGCCTCCACCGGCATCCCGGGCAAAAGCTCAACGTCAGGCAGCCCTGCCAATTCTTCGGGTGAGGGTTGCAAAATCGCCTCGTAATACTGAAACCCTGTGGCCTCATCCATGACCGTGTCTGCAGACACGCGTTCGACGATTCCATTTACTTCTGGCGTGGTGCGCTGATCAAACGTGGAAAACCGTAAGGCAACGGGTTGACCCGGAAACACCTGATCAATGTGAATTGGATCAATCCGCGCAGAGACTTGCAGCGGCTGGTCCCCGGGGACGATGTACATCATGGGTTCTGCGGGCTGCACAACGGATTGCAAGGCAAACACGCGGGTCCCGAACACTGTGCCCGCAACCGGCGCGCGGACGTCCAACCGGGACAAGCGTTCATAAAGCTGAAGCCTGCGCTGGGTCAGATCAATCTCGCTGAAGCGCAGGTCCCGCAAGGTTGTGATCGCCTCTTCCCGACGACTGTCTGTCAATTTGATGACCTCAATGGCGATTGCCGCGATCCGGCCGCGGGCCTCTGCAATGCGCGCGGTCAGGTTGCCGATTTCCCCTTTTAGGCGCGCCTCTTCGCGCAGCAGCTCCAGAACCCGCGCAGCAGGTACAAGACCCCGCGCCAGAAGATCGCTGAGGTCGGTGGATTCTTCGAGGATCAATTCCAGTTGGATATCGAGGGCAGCGCGCTGCGCCTCAATGCCGACGATCTGGTTTTCAATCTGCAACTTCTGCTCTTCAAGCTGCCGGCTCTCCTGCGCGATGGATTGGCGTCGCGCCTCAAACAGGTTGCGTTGCCCGTCCATTTGCGAGGCCACCCAGTCTTCGTCAAGATTGGCAAAAGTCTCAGGCGTGATGAATTCCGGGGTCGCCGTGCCATCGCGTTCCGCCGACAGCCTGATCTGGCGCGCCTCGGCTTCCAGTAGCTGTCGTTCTACGACCGCAAGTTCAGACAGCAAAAACGTATCATCAAAACGCACGAGCACATCGTTTGCACGGACCATATCGCCGTCTCGCACGTTGATTTCGCCCACAACGCCGCCATCAGGGTGTTGCACCACCTGCCTGTCGGATTCGACTTCGACGGTGCCGGTTGCCACAACAGCACCTGCAATCTGCGTGGCCATTGCCCATGTGCCCAAGCTTCCCAGCAGCAGAAAAATCGAGATCAGCCCGACGGTCATCGGGACGCGTGCGCTCCAGGGTGTTTTCTCGCTCATGCGCTGCGCCCTCCGGTCACGGCGCGCTGCACATCGCCTGCGTTTCGCATCATCGATTTGATGATCTCGTCTCTGGGTCCGTAGGCCGCAACTTTGCCGCCATCAAGCACCAAAAGCCTGTCGCAGGTCGAAATGGCCGTGGGCCGATGCGTCATGATCAACACGGCTTTTTTCTGCGTTTTCATCTCAGAGACAGCGGTGTTGAGTGCTTCTGAGCCTTCTGCATCCAGTGCCGAGTTCGGCTCATCCAAAACGAGCAAAACAGGGTCATGATAAAGCGCACGTGCCAATGCGAGGCGCTGTTTTTGCCCGCCTGACAATTGCATGTCTGCCGCGCCCACTGGGGTGTCATAGCCCTTTGGCAGCTTGAGGATCACGTCATGCACGCGGGCTTTTTTCGCTGCAGCAACAACCCTGTCCGGATCCGGCTCCAACGCCATTTGTGCGATGTTTTCAGCAATTGTGCCGTCAAAGAGGACCACATCCTGCGGAAGATATCCAAAAAATTGCCCCAGCCTGTCCTGACCGTATTGAGGCAAGGTTGCCCCGGAAAGCCTGATTTCGCCCGCAGCGGGCCGCAGCAGACCCACCAGAGTGCGCGCAAGGGTTGTCTTGCCGGATCCACTTTTGCCGATGATCCCGACCACTTCACCCGGTTCGATGGCGAACCCAATCTGCGACAGGATCGGCGGCGTTCCGGGTTGCACAATCACGGTGACGTTGTTCACGCTCAGCCGTGCCTCCGGGGCGGGTAACGCAAGCGGTGCGTCGCGTTCCGGGACGGTGTTCAAAAGGTCGGTCAACCGGCCCCACGCGGCCTTTGCGCGCTGCACAACGGGCCATTGCGGCAGGCCTTGCTCGATCGGTGCGAGGGCGCGCCCGAGCATGATGGAGCCGGCGATCATGGCCCCGGCTGTCAGTTCGTTTTGCAAAACCAGATACGCCCCAAGGGCCAACATCGCGGATTGGAGAAAGAACCGAAAGGCCTTGGCAAACGTCGTAAACGAGCCTGTCAGATCAGACGCGCCTGTCGACCGGCCCACGGCGCCATTTTCCAGCTTTTCCCAGCGTTGGGCCATAACAGCACCCATGCCCTGCGCCCACAAAAACGGGCTGCTGGCTTCGACTTGCCGGGCGAAACGATTGGCAGCGCCCGTAAGTTGCTGTGCTTCCAGCACTTTCTTGCGCGTCACAATCTGGTTGGCAATGGATGCGATGATCAACAGCCCGCCGCCCGCCACGGCCATCCAACCTAAAAGCGGGTGAAAAATGAAAATCGCAGCAATGAAGATCGGGGTCCAGGGGGCGTCAAAGATCGCCAGCAAAACCGGCGAAGCAAAGAAGGTGCGGATCGCTTCAAGATCATTTGGAGCCGACGAGGTTTGGTCGGACCGGCGCGCAAGCGCTGTATATTCAAGGAAAGCGCTGAACACGCGTTTGTTCAAAACCGCCTGAAATCTTGCGCCGACGCGCGCCATGACGCGGCCACGCGCAAATTCCAGCAGCCCGTAAAACAGATACAGCACCGCCACCAGTCCGAACAAGGCGACAAGCGTTTCCTCTGAACGTGATCCCAGCACCCGGTCATAGACCTGAAGCATGAACAGCGGGCCGGTGAGCATCAACAGATTGGTAAATACGCTGAAAAGCAGCGCTGCGCTGAACAGTCCGCGACACTTGGCACGCGCGAGGGAGACCTCTTTTTCTTTCACAGGACCATTCATTTACGCGGGTCTCTCAAATAGTTTACGAGTCAACACCTGTGTGTCTAAGACACACTTGAGATTTAGCAAGGGTTTATGATAATGCTGCATTCAACTTGCACGATGCCGCGCATCGGGAACCCCCAGAAATGCAACAAGCCCATGAAGCGGTACAGGCTTGGAAATATAGTACCCTTGCAGCCTTTCGGTGCCAAGGTCGGCAAGAAGTTGCACGTGCTCTGACGTTTCCACTCCTTCAGCAATGACCCCGATATTCAAGGCTTTGCCGATGTCGATGATCGATTTCACCAGGCGTGTGGCGTTGTTTCCGGTGCGCATCGGCGCCACCAGCCTCTGATCGATTTTCAACCTGTCCGGTGCAATGCGTTGCAAAGCCACGATCGAGGCGCGCCCACTGCCAAAGTCGTCCACCTCAATTGCAATCCCAAGCTCTCTCAACTGATCCAGTCGCATCAGAAAACTGTCGCTTTCTTCTTCGAGGTATATGGTTTCGAGCAATTCGAAAGCCACTTCCCCCGAATAGGATTTGACCATCTGGCCGATGTCCAGGATTTCCTGATGCTCCAGGCGCTTGGCGCTGACGTTAAAGGACAGGCTGGGTATATTCTCGTAGGCTGAAAAGGCGGTTTCACAGGTTTTTATGGCGGTCTCGAAAATCATCCGGTCGATATCTGCCAAGACGTTCATTTCACTGGCGACGTGAATAAAATGATCTGGCGACAGAATTCCTTTGTCGGGATGATCCCAGCGTGCAAGCGCTTCAATGCCCACCACATCGCCGGTGATCGCATCAAGTTGCGGTTGATAAAAAGGCACGAACTCCTGCGCGTCCAGGCCACGGATGATGTCGTCGGCCAAAGCTTTGGTTTCGCACATTTCTTCGATGTCTCTGCGATTGAAAATCGCATGCTGACCGCGGCCGGCCTTTTTTGCGTTGTAGAGCGCTACGTCAGAATTGGTGAGCAAGTCTTCTTCTCGGGCAAGCGGCGTCATTGCAATGCCGACGCTGCACCCGAAGCGGCACTCTCTCCCCTCGAAAAAGGAAGGGACGGACAAGGCCTTGATCAGCGCCCGGGCGAGGTCTTCGGGGCGATTGCTGTCGCTGGAGACACGCATCAGGACGATGAATTCATCGCCCCCGATGCGCGCGACGATCTCATCATCTTCTTTCAGCTGCAAAATGCGGTTCGCCACATCCACCAGAACATGGTCGCCGGCGTTGTGCCCGATGGTGTCATTAATCTGTTTGAAACGGTCCAGATCGATGTGAAGAGCGGCCAGTTCACCGCCTTTGATCGCGCGTTCCGCTGATACTTCCTCGAACTTTTCTTTCAGAAAGCGGCGGTTTCCGAGGCCTGTCAGCTGATCGTGCAGCGCCTCTTTTGTAATTTTCCTGTTCGCCTCTTCCAGCCGGTTTGCATATTGTTCCAGAGCACGTCGTTGATGGATAATTTCAGTAATATTGATGCGCATAACCACCATTTCGCCAGTCGATGTCCGCGAGCGGATGCTCCGAAAATGATCACCGTTTGCGAATGCCATGTCATCGGTGCCGGTCACCGACGCAGTGTTTTCGATATAGTCTTTCAGCCACTCTTCTTCGCGACCAATTGCGGTGGGGATCTGACCTTCGGCAATCGCGATGCCAAGGACGTCGGACACGTGCATCCCGACTTTAAACTGGTCCGGCTTGTCACTCAGGTTGCTTTCAAATGCAGCGTTCCAGACCACCAGATGCAGGCCTTCGTCGTAAATCGCGAACGGATCGGGGAACGCGTTGAGCGCAGAGACAAGTCTATTTTGAGACTTTTCCAACGCCTGACTTTTCCGCACCAGTTCAGTTGTGTCTAGCCGGAGCATCACCAGATCACCGTTCGCCGTGCGCGACCGCATGAGCCGTTGATACACGCCCTCCGCAAGTTCAAGATCTTCCTGCGGGACGCATTTCGCGACATCCGCCATTATTCTGTCAAGCCATTGATCTTCCTGGCCGATGGCGGCGGTAAAACGCTCGCGGCGTAGGCCAAGCTGCAGGACGTCACGCATGTACATGCCCTGTTGCACCTCATCCGGCGTGTCGGTTAGCGAGGCTGCGTAGCTTTCGTTCCACACCACAAGTCTGTCGTCTGCGTCGTAAATACAAAATGGCGCCGGGTAGGCGCTGATGGCCGACAGCAGCCTGTTTTGCGATGCCTCTGCCGTGCGTTGCTGATGAATTTGCTCTGTTGTGTTTTGGTGGATCACGACCTGATCGCCGTTGGGGGCTTGGCTGCGGCGCATTCGGAAATGCGTGCCATCGGGCAGTTCCAGATCCACATAGTGCATCAAGGCGCCCTCGCGCGCCATCAAACGTTCACTTTCACGCACATATGCCTGCCCAAAAAGGCCTCGCCTCAGGCCCAGCTTCAGAATGTCCTTGTGACTGAGTCCGGCCTTGAGACCTGTGCCGTCTTTGTCCACGAGCGACGCAAAGGCTTCGTTCCACAAAAGCAGACGGCCGCTTTCGTCGAAAATGGAAAACGGATCGGGATAGGCGTTCAGGGCGGCCATCATCCGTTCATGCAGGTCGTTTGACTGCCGACGCTCGCGGACTAGTTCCGTGATGTCGAGGCGGATATTAACCCAATCGCCGTTGTCTGCCTTGCTTCTCAGCACACGTTGATGAAGGTCACCGGGCAATTCAATGTCTTCGATGCGGTGTGTTTCCTGCTTTGCAAGCAGCCCGTCGATAAAGCTTTGCCTGCCGTCGACAGGGGCTGGAACGAGATTGCAGTCCCATGCTTCATGCAGCACCTCTGTTATGTGCATGCCCGGCACGATCTTGTCGGGGGTCTTCGACATGGATTCTTGATAGGCGGTATTGCAGGTTACCAGCACTTTATCCTTGTCATATATTACGAAGGGGGCGGGGTAGGCATTTATGGCGGCCAGCAGCCGCTTTTGTGTGGCGCGTACCTCTTTGGTGATCTGTTCTTGTTTCGCCAGCAGTGAGGCGCGTTCGCGCAGCGACTCTGCCGCTGCCGCCTCCCGGTCTTTGAGGTCGTTGATGTCCCTGTAGGTGGCGCAGGTATATTGCATCCGCGCCTCTTTGTCCTGCACGACGAAAAAGGAAATGCTGGTCCAGAAGGTTGAACCATCGGACCGTTTGCATTTGGTTTCGACCAAAAAGTGCTCTTCGCCTGCCATGAACTTTGGCTCAACGAAGGCCACAAACTCATCCCAGGTGTCGGGGTCATGCCCGATCCTGGCAGGCTGTCCTACCGCCTCACCTGGCGTGTAGCCAAACAATCGCGTGTAAGAGGCATTAATGTAGGCAATACTGACATCATCCTTGTCATAGGACTTGGATGCGATCGCAACTGCGTCGGGCGTCATAGCCAGATAAGACTGCAGAATTTTGGTTACACTCATGCCTCGCCCCGAATTGCGCGACGTCCGGTGTAGCCCCAAGAAGTTACCGTTGCTTCAAACTTAAAGTTTTATCGTTTTTTGGAACGCTCTCAGGACCTATGTCCCGCCAAAAATCTGCTGAGACCCGATCATTTCCTCCAGCGCTTTCAATCTGTCGTCGCTGGGGTTGCGGTGCTGGATCGCGGCGATAAAGGCCTCTGTCAGAAAGCTGATGGCAAGCGTGGAATCCCAGCTTGAGGGCGCTTCAACCATTGCGCGAAAGCAAAACGAGGCATGCTTTTCGATGGGTGATCCCCACTGGTCGGTAAACAGCACAACGGCAGCCCCCTGACGCACCGCAGCGGCCACAAGTTTTTCCAGCTCTTTTTCGTAGCGGCGGATATCGAACACGATCAGCGTGGAGAACGCGGTCATATCCAAAAGCGATTGTGGCCACACGCTGGGTGAACTGTCCAGCAACCGCACATCCGGGCGTATGATTTGCAGGTGGTTGAAGAAATAGTGGGCATTCGACCGGGTGATACGCCCGCCCATGACATGAAGGGACCTGTGCGGATCGGCCATCATGTCGGCCGCCCTGTCAAAGGCATCGGTGTCCAAGCGGTCGAGGGTCGCATTGATATTGCTTGAGGCGGCCACGGCAAACCGGCTGATGAGATGGTCTTTGGTGTCTTGCGGGTCGGGGGCCTGCAGTTTCGCCAGTGGCGCTTTCATTCTGGCGGCAATTTCCGTCCTGATGGCGGATTGCAGATCGGGAAACCCGGAAAATCCCAGCTTGCGGGCCAGCCTGATCACGGTGGGTGTGGACACCTCGGCGCGGTCTGCCAGTTTTGTGATCGACTGCAGCCCGGCAACCAGATGCTCATCCATCAAAACAGCCGTGAGGCGTCTTTCCGCATCTGTCAGCTGCGCTTGCTTTTGCCTGATGCGATCCCGCACCAGCGCGTCATGCGGGGTCAGGGGGGAAACTTTGCTCATTTCTGCGCCATTTTGATCATCCGTGTCGAAACTTTCTTGACAGTCTGGATTGGTCTGTAGTGACTGTTACACAATGGATGGGGTTTCTCAAGATTTTCAGGTTTGGCCGCAACATGCTGCTGCCGTCTACGGACGCGCCTTGGCAGGCGGGCCTTTGGTCGTGTGCGAGCATGCAGCCCGAACGATCCCGCCGGGTCTCAACGATCTTGGACTGCCCCAAGAGGCGCTGGTTTCTCATGTTGCGTGGGATATTGGCGCACTGGATGTCGCGTTGCGATTGTCTGCCCACCTTGGCGCAGCTTGTGTCGCGGGCACGATTTCGCGCTTGGTCTATGACTGTAACCGCCCTTTGGAGGCCGCAGGGGCCATTCCGGAAGAAAGCGAGATTTACAAAATTCCGGGGAATCAGGGCTTGTCACCCGCACAGCGGCAACAGCGTTTTGATGCGGTCCATCAGCCGTTTCACGACGCGGTGGACCATGTTGCAAAGCGTGCAGGCACCGCATCTGCGCTGATCACGGTCCATAGCTTTACGCCGATATATCATGGAAAACCACGCGACACGGAGCTTGGGCTGCTCTTTGATGCCGACCCACGGCTTGCACAGGCGCTGCTGAAGGCGACCGGGCCAACAGGCTTGAAGGCGGCGCTCAATGTACCTTACGGACCTCAGGACGGGGTCATGCATACCTTGCACCTGCACGGACAAAACCGCGGCATTCCGCATGTGATGATCGAAATCCGCAACGACCTGGTGGATACCCCCGGCAAAGCACAAAGCATGGCAGACAGGCTATTTCCGGCGCTCCAAATGGCACTGGCGGAGGTGTGCCCGTGATCTTCATGCGCCGCTATATCGGGTTCGTGGAGACCATCAACTACCGGCTTGGCCGGGTTGCCATGTATGGCATTTTCGCGTTGATGGCGATCTTGCTGTGGTCTTCCGTCTCCAAGACGTTCTTTACGCCCTCCCTCTGGACCCTTGAGATGGCGCAATTCGCGATGGTCGCCTACTACATCCTCGGCGGTCCTTACGCGATCCAGATGGGATCGAATGTGCGGATGGACCTGTTTTACGGCGAATGGTCGACGCCGCGCAAAGCTGCCGTCGACACGTTCACCGTCTTCTTCCTGATCTTCTATCTGGTTGTGCTGCTCTGGGGCGGCATCGACAGTACGATCTACAGCTTTCAATACGGGGGGGAGCGCAGCCCAACGGCGTGGCGCCCGTACCTGTGGCCGATCAAGGTCATTATGTGCACCGGGATCACCTTGATGCTGCTGCAGGCGATCGCAGAGCTTTTCAAGGATATTCTGCGTCTCAACGGTGATGAGGTGCCACATGCCCTATGAGATGATCGCCCTGTTCATGTTCGGCACCATGATGCTGCTGCTGTTTTCCGGGCAACGGGTCTTTGGTGCGATTGGCTTTGTGGCGGTCATCGCAGCCCTTGCGCTGTGGGGCGACCGGGGCGGGTACGATCTGGCGTTCTCTGCCGCCATGAAATTGATGAAATGGTATCCGCTGCTGACCCTGCCGATGTTCATTTTCATGGGCTATGTGCTGTCCGAAAGCCGGATCGCGGATGACCTTTACCGCATGTTCCACGTCTGGATGGGCGGCATCCGCGGCGGGCTTGCGATTGGGACAATTGGTCTGATGGTGCTGATCTCGGCGATGAACGGCCTGTCGGTGGCGGGGATGGCCATCGGGGCCACCATTGCCCTGCCGGAACTGCTCAAGCGCGGATACGACAAGCGGATGGTGACGGGCGTGGTGCAGGCCGGCTCCAGCCTTGGTATTCTGGTGCCGCCGTCGGTGGTGCTGGTGCTTTATGCGATGATTGCGCGCCAGCCTGTGGGCCAGCTTTGGCTTGCGGGCCTGTTGCCGGGGCTGATGATGGCGGCCATGTTCATCGCCTATATCGCGATCCGTTGCCGCCTGAACCCGGCCTTGGGGCCCGCGCTCAGCGCAGAGGACCGGGCAATGCCGATGGCCGAAAAACTGGCGCTCTTGCGCGCGGGGCTGCTGCCCTTGGGCATCTTTGCGTCAATGATGGTGCCTTTCGTCAGTGGCTGGACATCGCTGGTGGAAAGCTCTGCCGTTGGGGCGCTGACAGCGTTTGCCGCCGCTGTTCTGAAGGGCCGGATGACCCGCGAGGTGTTTGAGAATTCGGTGCGCAAGACACTGGGCATCACTTGCATGTTCATGTGGATCATTCTGGCGGCACTGGCTTTTGGTGCCGTGTTTGATGGTCTGGGGGCCGTGCGCGCCATCGAAAGCCTGTTCACCGAACAGCTTGGGTTCAGCCCTTGGACGATCCTGATCCTGATGCAACTCAGCTTTATTCTGATGGGCACTTTTCTGGATGATACGGCCATGCTGGTAATCGTGGCGCCGCTTTATGTGCCGCTGGTGGGTGAGCTTGGGTTCGACCTGATCTGGTACGGTGTTCTCTATACGATCACCACGCAGATCGCCTATATGACGCCGCCCTTTGGCTATAACCTGTTTCTGATGCGCGCCATGGCCCCGCCTGAGATTACGCTAAAGGACATCTACAGTTCCATTCTGCCCTTCGTTCTGGTGATGATTGCCGCACTGGCGCTGATTATGGCCTTCCCGGAAATTGCCCTCTGGCTGCCGGGATACGTCTACGGAAATTAACACAAAGACCCGGATAACGGGCCATTTTCAACAAGGAGAAACCTCATGACTTCAAGACGTAAGTTCCTCACAACCGCTGCCGTGGGTGCAGCAGCAGCCCCCTTGGCCGCACCGGCGATTGCGCAAAGCACCATCCGCTGGCGCATGCAAACATACGCAGGCCCCGCGCTGGCAGAGCATGTCATCGATCCGGCCATCGAGATGTTCAACAAGATCGCGGGCGACCGGATGCAGATCGAGCTTTTCTACGCCGATCAGCTGGTACCCACGGGTGAATTGTTCCGCGCGATGCAACGCGGCACAATTGATGCCGTGCAGTCGGATGACGACAGCATGGCCTCGCCGACCGAAGTCACTGTCTTTGGGGGCTATTTCCCGTTTGGCTCGCGCTATTCGCTCGACGTGCCGGTGCTGTTCAACCAATACGGGCTCAATGAGATCTGGGATGAGGAATACTCCAAGGTTGGGGTCAAACACATCTCTGCGGGCGCGTGGGACCCGTGCCATTTCGCTACCAAAGACCCGATCCGCAGCCTTGAAGACCTCAAGGGCAAGCGCGTCTTTACCTTCCCAACAGCGGGCCGCTTCATGGCGCAGTTTGGCGTCGTGCCCGTGACCCTGCCGTGGGAAGACATCGAAGTTGCGATGCAAACGGGCGAGTTGGACGGGATCGCATGGTCCGGCATCACCGAAGACTACACCGTCGGTTGGGCGGATGTGACCAACTACTTCCTGACCAACAACATCTCGGGCGCATGGGCGGGGTCGTTCTTTGCCAACATGGACCGCTGGAACGAATTGCCTGAAGACCTGCAAACGCTCTTCCGGGTGTGCTGTGACCAGTCGCACTACTACCGCCAGTGGTGGTACTGGGGCGGGGAGGCGAACCTGCGCGTCAACGGCACCAAGCTTCAGCTGACGTCTATCCCGGATGAGGAATGGGCCACGGTCGAAGCTGCTGCACGCGTGTTCTGGGACGAGATCGCCGCAGAATCCCCAACGAAGGCCAAGGTGGTCGAAATTTTCAAACAGTATAACGCTGATATGGAAAAAGCCGGCCGACCTTACCGGTATACCTGAAACGAAACCCGGGGGGCGACGGTTGCGTCGCCCCATCCGGGATAACGGAGAGAGCAAATGACGTTCGATGATCTCAAAGAGCAGGTCGAAGCAGGGCTGATCGACACCGTTTTGGCGTGCATGGTCGACATGCAAGGCCGTCTGATGGGCAAGCGGTTCCACGCAGGCCATTTCATCACAAGCGCTTATCAGGAAACGCATTGCTGCAACTACCTGCTGGCAACCGACCTTGAGATGGCAACGCCCGAAGGCTACGCCTCGACCTCTTGGGAGGCGGGATACGGTGACTATGTGATGAAGCCTGACCTGTCGAGCATCCGGTTTGTCCCCTGGCTTGAAGGCACGGCGATGGTGCTGTGCGATGTCATCGACCACAATACACACGAGGACGTGCCCCATTCCCCGCGCGCGATGCTGAAACGTCAGGTCGCACGGCTCACGGCGCTTGGTTTTGATGCGATGATGGCGACGGAACTGGAGTTTTTCCTGTTCGAGAAGTCATTCGATGCCATCCGCAAGTCGGGCTTTCGCGATCTGGCCACGTTCTCCGGCTACAATGAAGACTACAATATCCTGCAAACCACCCGCGAAGAACACGTGATGCGCCCCATCCGCAATCATCTGTGGGAGGCAGGCATCCCGGTTGAGAATACCAAGGGTGAGGCTGAAACCGGCCAGCAGGAGCTTAACATCAAATACGCTTCTGCCATGGCCACGGCAGAAAACCACACGATTGCAAAACACGCGGTCAAAGAGATCGCGGATGCGGCGGGTCACGCGGCCAGCTTTCTGCCCAAGTGGGATGCGAACAAAGTTGGATCGTCCAGCCACGTACACCAGTCCCTCTGGAAAGATGGTGAGAACGCGTTTTTCGACGCAAACGACCCCCTCGGGATGAGCGCGCTGATGAAATCCTACTTGGCGGGCCTGTTGAAATACGCGCCTGACCTGACCTATTTTCTGGCACCCTACATCAACAGCTACAAGCGCTTCTCGAAGGGGACATTTGCGCCGACGCGGATTATCTGGTCCGTGGATAACCGCACGGCGGGCTTTCGACTGTGTGGCGAGGGCACCAAATCGGTGCGCATTGAATGCCGCATCGGTGGGTCGGATTTGAACCCGTATCTCGCCATGGCGGGGATGCTTGCCGCCGGAATCGCCGGCATTGAAGAGCAGCTTGAACTGGAACCGCCTGCCACCGGGGATGTGTATCAGGGTGCAACGGCGCTGATCCCGGGCACGTTGCAGGCCGCGCGCGAGGCTTTGCTCGCATCAGACATGCTGCGTGCGGCACTTGGTGACGATGTCGTGACCCATTACGCGCGCGCCGCCGAAGTAGAAATCGAAGAATTTGACCGCGCGGTGACCGATTGGGAAATTGCGCGCGGGTTTGAAAGGGCCTGAGCGATGCTGCAGTGTATCTCCCCGATTGACGGGTCCGTCTTTGCCGAACGCGCGCCCCTGTCTTTGAGCGCAGCGCAGTCAAAACTGACAGCGATGCGGGCGGCTCAAGCCTCTTGGGCAGAGCGCCCTCTTGAAGAGCGCATCGAGCTTGTGATGGCGGGTGTCGCCGCGATTGGCGCAATGAACGACGAGATTGTGCCAGAGCTTGCGCATATGATGGGCCGACCCGTTCGCTATGGGGGTGAATTCGGCGGCTTTGACGAGCGCGCGCAGCACATGGCGGCAATCGCAGCCGATGCTTTGGCGGATATTGCTGTCGGTGAAGACGCCACCTTCAAACGCTACATCCGGCGGGTGCCGCAAGGCGTTGTCTTTGTTGTGGCCCCGTGGAACTACCCCTACATGACCGCAATCAACACTGTTGCCCCCGCGTTGATCGCAGGAAATGTTGTGGCGCTCAAGCACGCAACGCAGACCCTTCTGGTCGGAGAACGGATGGCGGCTGCGTTTCACGCCGCGGGCGTGCCAGAGGATGTTTTTGACAATTTGTTTCTTGATCACGCCACATCTGCGGCTCTGATCGCGGGTGGAATGTTCGATTTTGTTAATTTCACAGGCTCCGTTGGGGGTGGCCGTGCGATGGAAAAAGCCGCCGCCGGGACCTTCACAGCCGTTGCAACAGAACTGGGCGGCAAAGACCCCGGCTATGTGATGGCGGATGCTGACCTTGATGCAGCGGTCGAGACCTTGATTGACGGGGCAATGTTCAACGCCGGGCAATGTTGTTGCGGGATCGAACGGATTTACGTCCACGAAAGCCTGTTTGACACCTTCGTAGACAAAGCAGTTTCGATTGTGTCGGGATACAGGCTTGGCAACCCGCTCGACCCCGAAACAACGCTGGGCCCGATGGCGCATCTGCGCTTTGCAGCGGAGGTTCGGGCGCAAATAAACGAAGCCATCGCGGCAGGTGCCACGGCGCACATCCCGACGTTTGACGCGGATGACGGCGGTGCCTACCTCAGCCCGCAAATCCTGACCAACGTGTCTCATGACTTGCGCGTCATGCAGGATGAAAGCTTTGGCCCGGTTGTGGGGATCATGCCGGTGAAAGACGATGCCGAAGCCATAGCACTGATGAACGACAGCGAGTTTGGTCTGACCGCCAGCCTGTGGACAAAGGATATTGAGCGCGCGGTGTCCGTGGGCAACCAGATCGAGACAGGCACCGTCTTTATGAACCGTGCCGACTATCTAGACCCGGGCCTGTGTTGGACCGGGTGCAAGAATACGGGGAGCGGGGGCGGGCTGTCCGTGATCGGATATCATAACCTTACGCGCCCAAAATCCTATCATCTGAAGAAAGTCACGTCATGAATCCCGTTGCCAACTGGTCATATCCGACAGCCATCCGTTTTGGCGCAGGCCGTATTACTGAGCTGGCTGACGCCTGCAAGGCCACGGGCATTCAGCGCCCGCTGCTGGTGACGGATCGGGGGCTTGCCCCGCTGCCCATCACGCAAAACGCTCTGGACGTGCTGGAGGCTGCGGGGCTGGGCCGTGGGCTCTTTGCGGATGTGGACCCGAACCCCAACGAGCTTAATCTGGCCGCAGGTGTGGCGGCCTACAAGGCAGGCGATCATGATGGGGTTGTGGCCTTTGGGGGCGGCTCCGGTCTTGATCTGGGCAAAATGGTGGCTTTCATGGCTGGCCAGTCGCGCCCGGTGTGGGATTTTGAGGACGTAGACGACTGGTGGACCCGCGCCGACGCGGATGCGATTGTCCCGATTATCGCTGTGCCGACAACAGCAGGCACCGGGTCAGAGGTGGGGCGTGCCAGTGTCATCACCAATTCTGTCAGCCACGAGAAAAAGATCATCTTTCACCCCAAAGTGCTGCCCAGCATCGTGATCTGCGACCCGGAACTGACGGTTGGCATGCCCAAATTCATCACCGCAGGCACAGGTTTGGACGCCTTTGCGCATTGCGTCGAAGCCTACTCCAGCCCGCATTATCATCCGATGAGTCAAGGCATCGCCCTTGAAGGCATGAAGCTCGTCATTGAAAACCTGCCACGTGCGTATGCGGACGGCGGTGATCTTGAGGCGCGGGCCAATATGATGAGCGCAGCCGTGATGGGGGCGACAGGTTTTCAAAAAGGGTTGGGGGCCATTCACGCGATGAGCCACCCGGTGGGCGCAATCTTCAACACGCATCACGGCACCACAAATGCCGTTTGTATGCCAACGGTTCTGGCGTTCAACGCGCCCGCGATTGCGGATCGCTTTGATCGCGCCGCCCCCTATCTGGGCATCGAAGGGGGTTTTGAAGGGGTCCAGGCCTTTGTCAGGCAGTTCAATGACGGCTTTGCCATTCCGCATGATCTGACATCGCTGGGTGTCACGGCGGATCGTCTTGATGATATGGTTGCCGCGGCGGTGAGGGACCCTTCCTGCGGCGGTAACCCGGTCGCCCTGAACGAAACCAACCTGCGCGGACTATTCGAAGAACTGCTCTGATAGTAATCAGCGACGCGGTTAGTCTGCAGCGTGTTTCATGTCTGCAGTATCCGTCGTCTGGCGGTGAGCTTATTGGTATCAACAATCAAGCACAATCTCCTGATATAACCTGTTTTCCGCAATCCAAACGCCGTCGGCACGATGCAAGCATAGTGAGGACCCAAGGCGTGCTCAGCAAACCGGATGGCCCCCATAACGCGGTTGCGTGAGAAAACCGCGAGACGCCAACCGCCCTTAGCCCGCCATTGAAATGACGCGCCCAAACGGGGGTGGTGGGGGATCACGTTGCGGGACAGCCCACAGCACCGGAAAGCGGGGCGCGCGGCCCGCTTCACCGTCCATGTCGCTCAGCACCACAAGGATGGACGGATCAAGGGCGCCTGCGGTGTCGATCAAATCCGCAAAATGTGTGCCCCCGTCGCGCCTGACGTCCAGACCAAGAAGGGTCTGCGACAGGGTGAGCGGATCAAGGCGGTGCTGGGCATAGACCGTTTCATCAAAACACAGCAGGTGCAGGGACGCGCCCACGCGGCGTGCGATCCCTGAAATTTCACCCGCCAGACGTGCCAGTTGCCGATCCTTGATCGACCCGGAGGTATCAAGGCCAATGACGATGCGCGGGGCTGCGCCGTCGTGGCGCTGGGCGGGTTCGAAGACCGGATTGGGGGCCTTGCGGGCCACCGCGTCGGCTTCGGCGGCGATCCACGTGCGGCGGGGCCTGCGATACGTGGCGCGCGGGTTGATTTGCAGTGTTTTCGCCACAAGGCCGCGCAACTGATTTTCCCAAGGTGTTGCTGAGACCGGAAGATCGCCCAACCCCCGCATCACGGGGCCGATGCCGCGCCCTGCCGCACCTTGCGCTTGCAAAGCACGCGCCAGATGGCCTTGCCACTGCGCTGTTTCTTCCCGGTCATTTTTCGCGCCTGACGCGACCCCTGCAGACAGGTCTTGCCGGAACTTCACATCCTGCTGGTATGCCTCCACGCGGTCCCGCCCGCTTGCCCCTTGGTCTTTCAGATGCAGGTAAAGCGTTTCGACATCCCAACGGCTCAGGTCTGTTTTGGCCTCTCCCAGATCAAGACGTTTGTGCAGGTCTGCCAGTGTCACGGCGGGGCGGGGCAGGGCGTGTTTCGCCTGACCGAGAATTTCATTGATCAGCGCATCCGCCGCAAGGTTGAAGCTGCTCTTCTCAAAACCAGGCCCTTCGCGCGACGCCATCCCGGCCATGCGTCCTGCATGGCGCAGGCTGATGTGCAGGATGTGATGCCCTACCAACCCTATTTGCTCGCGTAGTGGCAGCAGTGGCAATTCTGGACCGATCAGCACGACATGACCCTGCGTCTGTGTGGGGGCGTCGCCATCCTCGAAATGACACCACAGGGCAAGTGCTGCCAGCGCCGGATCACTTTCCGGCAAATGTGCCAGCGCGCGTGCTGCACGGCGTGAGCGAACACGCGCCACGGCCCTACGCGACCCCGCTTTCGCGCCGACTGTCGGCATAGCGCGCATAAGCAGATGAGCGCGCAAAGGCGTCGGTAAGGTTCTCTGCAAGAGCCTTGGTCATCAGCATTTCAAACCCGAAGGCACAAAGCTCGGCTAAAGGCATGGCCTCGAAATCCTCACCGGGCCGCAGGTCGCTTAGATGCCTGATCTGCTCCATCGCCTCAATGACGGTCTCAATCGTCTGGCTGTTGGCGGCCCCCACCAAGCCAAAAACGACCGCGTTCAACCCGTGCATCGTGTCGGGGAAATAGGCGCTTCGGCTTTTGTTGGAGGCCTCCAGCAGGTCATGAATGCGCACGGTGGCGGCAATATCATCGGCCACGACCGCAAAGGTCGCCGCTGCGGCCTCACCAACCGTTCCGGCAATCATCGCCTGCCGGATACGCCGGTCCGGCACGGTCTGCATGATCTTGCTGACCCGTTCCCATGCGCGGGGGGTACAGGTAATCAGCTCTCCACGAGAGAGGGCTTGTTCGGTGGTGTCCAGCAGATCGGGGCGGCCGCGCAGAAAGGCCGTCACGGTGGCGTCGATGCCGTGAGGGATGGCAAAATTCTCGATCCAGTCAGACGCGTCTGCGTGCAGATGCAGATGGATCAGGCGGTCTGACAGCGCGGTCCCCATGTCATAGGCGATGGCGCCATCCTCGACCGAATTGCCTGCCGCCACGATAAAAACACTGTCCGGCAACACATGCCTGCCAACCCGGCGTTCCTGCAACAGGCCATAGACGGTGGGTTGCAGATTGGGGGCAGCGGCGGTCAACTCGTCGAGAAACAGTACCGCCGGGCGGTCTATTTGATCCGGCAAGTCCTCAGGTCGGTACCAGACTGTCTTTTTCGCGGCGTGATCATAGTAAGGCAGGCCGCGCAGGTCCTGTGGTTCAATGGTGGTCAGACGCAGATCAAACAGATCGGCCCCAATCTGATCTGCAAGCTGCTGTACGACTTGCGTCTTGCCGACACCGGGTCGCCCGTGCAGCATCCAGGAGGCGGTCAGCCGTCCCTCTTTTTGCTGCGTCCAGCCTGCTTTCAGCGTTTTCAGCACATCGGATGTGGACAGGGAAATGGTATTCAGCGTCATGTCGCCTCCAGCGTTGTGGCATCACCCGCCTTTTGCAACCGTGCCGCCATGCGCGCGTGGGCGGAAAGGGTGCTTGCCTCAAAGGTGACAGCGCGTAGCGTCTCATTCTGGCGCAGCGTGATTTTATGGACGATCTCTTCGCTCAGATCATTGTGGAAAAGCTCCTGCCGCAGCATCTCCTGCTCGATGTCATCCAGATCGAGCACTCTGGCCTTTGGCGCGGCTTCCTGAACGGACACAAGCGTCAAAGGTGGCACGCGCGCAAGAATGGACTGCTCTACCACCAGCATGATCTCTTCGTCGTGCAGGTCGCGGCGCGCGGCGATCTTTCGCAAAATGGCTGTCGCGTTAAAGTTCAGCGCGTCCTGACCGCGCGCCATGTCCTCGTCCGAGATCACCTTTTCCCGGTTTTCGCGTTTGACCGACAAAAGCTTTGTCTCGAAAATCGCAATCACGATCATCATCGGGATGGGCGCTTGCGAAATCGGCAAGGCAAGGTCCGGCCAGATGAACATCGCCGCAATAAACGGTGCCAGGGGCAGCAGATAGCGCAGGATCTGCACCTCGAAAATCAGGCGCATCCAAAGCCGTGCACCGATCTTGCCGCGTGGAAAGAGCGTGATGCGCCGCAGCATCCGCTTGGGCGCTGCCTGCATGTGCAGAACATGGCCATTCCAAAGCCCCGAAGGTGTAACGATCAACATAATGTGCTCCCGGTGCCAGAGGTAGGGCCGCGACATTCCTTGGTCGAGCGAAAAACGACTGGATTTTCTGCCGTGTGCCTTACCTCCGAGAGCATGAGACGCGCAAATATGTTCTGGGCGGGGGCAACACTCGTCACAGCGATGATACTGGCAGGGATGATCTGGGTGCTGGAGGGTGATCGGGCCTCTGTCGAGACGCGTGTTCTTGCGACACCGGCAGGTGACGTGATCCTCTCCTCGGTAGAAGACATGCCCGACATGCCGGTTGTTGTCATCGCCCATGGCTTTGCCGGTTCGGTGCAGATGATGCAAACCATTACGCGGGATCTGGCGCGGCAGGGGTACCTTGTCGCCAGTTTCGACTACATCGGACATGGGCGTCACAAGGGGCTTCTGTCGCCGCAGGTCACTGAAATTGAAGGAACAACACGGCAACTCATCTCGCAAACACAAGGGGTCGTGGATGCGGTTCTGGCAGAGCACGGGGAGGCGCAAAGCCTCTCACTGCTGGGCCATTCGATGGCCACAGATATCATGATCCGGGCTGCATCCGCGCGGGATGACGTCGACGCGGTGGTGGCAATTTCGATGTATTCGGAGGCGGTCACATCCGATTTTCCGCAGCGCCTGCTTGTCCTCTCCGGAGAATGGGAAGACAGGCTGCGCGTGGTCGGGTTGGAGGTGGCCCGCATGATCGACCCAACAGCGCAGGAAGGCCAGACTGTCACGAACGGCAATATCACGCGGCGCGCGGCATTCGTGGCGGGGACGGAGCATGTAGCGGTCCTGTACAGTGAAACGACACTTGCGGAAATTCGTGCGTGGCTGGGGCAAGTTTCGGGCCTTGCCCCGGAAAGTGCGCCACGTTTTATGGGTCTTTTGATGGCTGCAATGCTGGGGATGATTGTTGTGTTGAACGGCGTCAGTCAGCGCGCATTTGGCCCTGCTTTGGTGACGCAAGGCGCAGCACTGGGCGGCAAAGCCTTTTTGCTGGCGACCTTGCTGCCTGCCGCCGCCGGGGTCGCGTTGAGTTTTCTGGCCGGGCCCGCCCTTGGGGTCGCCGGTTTTGGCGCACTTGGCTTGTTTCTACTGGGATGGGGTGGCGTTGCATTGGCATGTCTATGGCGCGCCGGTCGGCGCCCTGCCGGCGTGGACCTGCGCGGTTTTTTAACGCTCGGGGTGTTTGGCTTTCTCTTTGCCATAGCGCTCGATCGCTATGGCGCTGCCTTTTTGCCAACCGGGCAACGCGTCTCCATGCTTGGCGTATTGTTGCCCGGCGCGCTGTGCTTCATTCTGGCGGACAGGCTTTTGCTGGCCTCCGCCCCGATCTGGCAGCGGATCGTGGCCCGCCTTGTCCCGGTCGCCGCATTGCTCTGTTTGATGTTTTTACGCCCTGATGTTTTTGGCCTGCTCTTTACCGTCTTGCCGGTCCTGTGCCTGTTCTATCTGGTCTACGGAACGATGGCCCATTTTGTCGCCGTCAGATACGGGCCCACCACCGCAGGGCTGGGGGCGGGTGTCTGGCTTGCCTGGGCACTCGCGGCGAGTACACCGCTTTTTGCCGTATGATCTTTGTCCATTGGACTTTGGTGCACACCTATAAATAGAATCAATATATTGTTTAGCTGTTTTTGCGTGTGGTCGGCTTGCCTTTTAGGTCTCCGACCAAAGTCTGAAATCCGCTTTGCCGAGTGCGATGCGCCACCCGAACGCGGGGCAGGGGTGTCAATTTGTTTTGACAGCAAGAAACTGAAACTTGTCATTTTGCATTGACTCTAGAGGCATGATTTTAAATGTGTTTCCGCTAGCGGGAATTTACATAATTTACAAAATATCCCGAATGAAGTGAATTGATTTACAAAAAATGCAATTGTTTACAGTAGTATAGAGACAGATTTTCATTGTTTAACGTATGTTGGTTTACGAAATGGCCCGCAGCCGTCGCGTCGTGTAGCGCGCACTCATATTTGTCGCCGCGGCCTGCAGAATGAGGAGAACCACCTTGAATATCGAACCTACACTCCAGGAAAACAAACCGACCCGGTATGCGCCGTCACCTGAGTATGTGTCTGGGGCGCATGTTGATTTGGCGGGGTACACGGCGCTTTATGAGGCGTCGATCTCGGATGCGGATGCGTTCTGGGCCAAGGCGGGTCAGCGGGTGGACTGGATC
>JBGCEG010000047.1:0-114285 GCA_045106135.1 Roseobacter sp.
CCTGAGACTACGGCCTGAAACTGGCCCGATCTGCGTTCACCCGCGGGTCTCTGTCGGAAACCGCCTATGCTAAGCAGCGGAAAACTGGTCACAATACCAGTGCAATCTCTCGCTAGCTGAAATGTCTGGAGTAGTTGGCTGGGATGGTAGGATTCGAACCTACGGTACACTGTACCAAAAACAGTTGCCTTACCACTTGGCTACATCCCAACGTGCGGGTGTAGTTAGTCCGACCATGGCACTTGCGCAAGTCCCGATTTGTACAAAATTCGGGTGATCGCCCCGGCGATTGGGATCATTTGCGGATTTCGTCCGCGGTGACACCCCAGAGATGCTCTTTGCGCGACCAGCCGCGAAACCCGCCAGAGCGTACCTGGCACCATGCGGGACCGCAGTCTCCCAGCCGTGCAACGACCCCGGACTCCAACATGGCAGTGACAGGCGCGTCTGCGTCGGGCCGTTGATGAATCGCAGTCATGTTGTGATCAACGATCACCGTTCTGACCCCGGACAGCAGGGAATAGTGCACCCAGCCGCCGATGCCGTCGCGGTCTTCAACGCGCCGCCAGTGGCCGTGCTCTGCGACAATCCGCAAGGGCATGTCGCGGCGTGTGAAAACCCAGTCGATGCGGTGCGTAAGAGACGGGCCTCTGCGCGCGTTGCCCTCGCCTGCTTTCATGGAAACATAACGCGGCATGGGCAGGTTCGTGACCGGACCCTTGGTGTCAGCGGCAACAGGGCTGACACCAATGGTGCAGAGGATCGCGCCGGCCAGTGCCAGCTTCAGAAAAGCGGTCGGGGTCATGCCTGTCTTTCGCAAATTGCTCATCAAGGGGGCGTTGGTTCTTGTGCCTCTTCGCCTCATGCGTCACCATGCCAGAAAACGCCATCAAGGCCAAGCGGGGAGGCACCTACATGTCGAAACCAAAGCTGAGTGTTGTCGTAACGCGACGGTTGCCAGAAGCTGTCGAAACGAGGCTGTGCGAGCTTTTCAATGTCAAGTTGCGCGAAAACGATGATCCAATGTCGCGCGCGGAGCTGTCCGAGGCGGTCAAATCCGCTGATGTTCTGGTTCCAACCGTCAGCGATGACATCGACGCGGCCCTGATCGGCCAGTCGGGCGAAAACCTGCGGCTGATCGCAAACTACGGTGCGGGCGTTGATCACATAGACGTGGCAACGGCCCGGCAGCGCGGTATTCTGGTCTCTAACACGCCCGGCGTTTTGACGGACGACACCGCCGACATGACCATGGCGCTGATGCTATCAGTGCTGCGCCGCATCCCCGAAGGTCTGTCTGTGATGCAGGCCGACACGTGGGACGGTTGGGCACCCACGGCCTTTCTGGGCGGGCGCGTTGGCGGCAGGCGGCTGGGGATCCTTGGCATGGGACGGATCGGACAGGCGGTCGCGCGGCGGGCTGCGGCCTTTGGCATGCAGG
Source organism: Roseobacter sp. (assembly GCA_045106135.1). Lineage (GTDB taxonomy): Bacteria > Pseudomonadota > Alphaproteobacteria > Rhodobacterales > Rhodobacteraceae > Roseobacter. The sequence goes on from JBGCEG010000047.1 coordinate 1,442, forward strand.
TGCACTACCATAACCGCCGCCGCTTGCGCCCCGAGGTCGAGCAGCAGCTTGAGGCTACCTACTGGGAAAGCCTTGACCAGATGGTGGCGCGGATGGATGTGGTGTCGGTGAATTGCCCCGCGACCCCCTCCACCTTTCATCTGATGAACGCGCGCCGGTTGAAGCTGATGAAGCCAGAGGCCGTGATCGTGAATACGTCGCGCGGCGAGGTGATCGACGAAAACGCTCTGACCCGGATGTTGCGCGGGGGCGAAATTGCGGGCGCGGGCCTCGATGTCTACGAGCGTGGCACGCAGATCAACCCACGTCTGCGCGAACTGCCGAACGTCGTTTTGCTGCCCCACATGGGGTCGGCCACAACCGAAGGCCGCGTCGAGATGGGCGAGAAAGTCATTATCAATATCAAGACGTTTGATGATGGGCACAGGCCGCCGGATCAGGTCGTGCCTGCCATGTTGTGACACCACAAAACCGGAGAGTTGATATGCGCTTTTTGCTAACCTTTGCCGCGATGGTTGCAGCATCTATGGGGCAGGCGCAACAAGCCGCAGATGCCGTGGCCCCTGAGGCGGCAAGCCAGGGCGCGTTTCAGGCGATGTCTGAGCCGGTTGCAAAGGCGCTGTCTGCCAAGGCCGCAGTGCAACCGGTGGAGGCATCCAACTGGATGGTCGCAGCCGCAAACCCCTGGGCTGTAAAGGCCGGCGCTGACACGCTTGCGGCCGGGGGCACGGCTGCGGATGCGTTGGTGGCGGTGCAGGCCATGTTGGGATTGGTTGAGCCGCAATCATCGGGCTTGGGCGGCGGAGCGTTTCTGGTCTATTGGGACGCTGAGAGCGGCACACTGACGACGCTGGACGGACGCGAGACTGCCCCTTTGGCCGCAACGCCGCGCCTTTTTCAGGATGACGCAGGCGAGCCTCTGGGCTTTTTTGACGCGGTGGTCGGAGGACGGTCGGTTGGCACACCCGGCACGCCCGCCTTGCTGCAGGATGCGCACGCTCGCTGGGGGCAGATGACATGGGCAGATCTTTTTGCCCCGGCCATTGATCTGGCGCGGGATGGCTTTCCCGTCTCGCCGCGCCTTGCCGCACTTGTGGAACGCGATCAGGACCGGCTTGCGCGTTTTGACCCCACGGCTGCGTATTTCCTGCCGGACGGTGTGCCTGTTGCCGTGGGTGATACGCTGGTGAACGATGCCTATGCCGACACGCTGCGGGCCATAGCCTTCAGCGGGGTCGACGCTTTTTATACAGGCGATATTGCCCGCGATATTGTGGCCACAGTTCAGGGTGTTGACGATAACCCGGGGGTCCTGAGCGCGGTTGATCTGAGTATCTACGCGGTAAAGGAACGTGCACCCGTTTGTGCGGCTTATCGGGGGTTGGATGTCTGCGGCATGGGGCCACCCTCATCCGGCGCGCTGACCGTGGGCCAGATTTTGGGCATGCTGGACAACCATGACCTGAGCGCAGGCCCAAAGGATGCAAACGTCCGACGCCTGATCGGGGACGCCTCGCGCCTCGCGTTCGCCGACCGGGGCCGCTACATGGCCGACAGTGATTTTGTGCCTGTGCCGACCAAAGGGCTTGTGAGCCGCGACTATCTGGCAGAGCGCGCGCAGCTTTTGCAAGGTGACGCGGCTTTGGCAGAGGTTGCGCCGGGCAATCCGGCCTTTGATCATACGCTCAACTGGGCAGATGATGCCTCGCTTGAGTTGCCATCCACATCGCATGTCACCATCGTTGATGCGGCAGGCAATGTGGCCTCCATGACCACAACCATTGAAAACGCCTTTGGGTCGCGGCTAATGGTGCGGGGCTTTTTGCTCAACAATGAACTGACAGACTTCAGCTTTCGCAGCCACAGCGCGGGTGTGCCCATTGCCAATCGGGTCGAGCCGGGAAAGCGCCCGCGTTCGTCGATGGCACCAACAATCGTGATGCAGGACGGCGCGCCGGTGCTGGCGATTGGCAGCCCGGGCGGCAGCCGGATCATCGGTTACGTGGCCCAGAGCATTATCGCCTGGGCGGACTGGGGTCTGAACGTCCAGCAAGCAGTGGCGCTTCCCCATGCGGTCAATCGGTTCGGTACCTATGATCTGGAAGAGGGGACCTCTGCCGAAAGGCTGAAAGAGCCGTTAGAGGCACTGGGGTATGACGTGAATGTGCGCGCGCTGACCTCGGGGTTGCATGCCATCGAGATCGGAGACGCGCTACAAGGCGGGGCTGACCCGCGCCGCGAAGGCATCGTTCTTGGCGATTAGGAGACTAAAGTGGAGATACAAGCAAAACTGCCGCGCAACGAGCCCGGAATCCAAACCGCGCTGGGCGTTCTGAAACAACAATTCGGTGAGCGGTTCCACACTGGCGACGCCATGCGCGAACAACACGGGCATACCACCACGTGGATCGAAAACCAGCCGCCCGACGCGGTGGTCTTTGCGCAGTCAACACAAGAAGTCTCGGACATCGTCAAAGTCTGCGCGCAGCATGGTGTGCCGGTCATTCCATACGGCACCGGGACATCGCTTGAAGGGCATGTGAACGCACCTGCGGGCGGCATCACGATTGATCTGACCCAGATGAACAAAATCCTTGCGGTGAACGCACAAGACCTTGATTGCCGCGTCCAACCCGGTGTCACCCGCGAAGACCTCAACACGCATCTGCGCGATCAGGGATTGTTCTTTCCGATTGATCCGGGGGCAAACGCGTCCTTGGGCGGCATGTCCGCGACGAATGCATCGGGCACAAATGCGGTGCGCTACGGCACCATGAAAGACAATGTACTGAGCCTTGAGGCGGTCATGGCAGATGGCCGGATCATCCGGACAGGCACGCGCGCGCGCAAGTCCTCCGCAGGCTACGACCTGACGCGGCTTCTGGTCGGGTCCGAGGGGACGCTGTGCCTGATCACGGAGATCACGCTGAAGCTGCACGGGATCCCCGAAGCCATCAGTTCCGCGCGCTGTTCTTTCCCAACGCTTGAGGCTGCCTGCAACACCGTCATCTCGACCATCCAATACGGCCTACCCGTGGCGCGCATCGAAATTCTGGATGAGGTGATGGTAAAAGCCAGCAACGCCTACTCGGGTCTGGCCCTGCCAGAGACGCCTTTGTTGTTGCTGGAGTTTCACGGATCACAAGCCGGGGTTGTCGAACAGGCGGACACATTTGGGGCGTTGGCCGAAGATCAGGGCGGCTCGGGGTTTGAGGCCACAACCTCGACAGAGGAACGCAACAGGCTTTGGAAAGCCCGCCATGACGCCTATTGGGCAATGTTGCAGTATCGTCCCGGGGCGCAGGGCGTGGCAACAGATGTCTGCGTACCGATCTCGCGCCTTGCCGATTGTGTGTCAGCCGCCCAGAACCGCGCGGCAGAACTGGGACTGGTCGCGCCCATCGTGGGCCACGCAGGCGATGGCAATTTCCACGTCTCACCCTTGGTGGATATGTCCAATGAAGACGAGGTGTCCAAAGCCCGCGCGTTTGTGTCATGGCTGAACGAACTGGCCATTTCGATGGAAGGCACCTGCACCGGCGAACATGGGATCGGTCAAGGCAAGAAACCCTATCTGCGGCGCGAACTGGGCGAGGCCACAGACATCATGGCTGCGATCAAGGCAGCTCTGGACCCCGATGACATCCTGAACCCGGGAAAAATCCTGCCCAAAGCATAGCGCGCGGCGGCCTCTTTGCTGCTTGCAACGGAAAACCGCCCCTTCTGTGCCGCCCGGCGGCGCTTGCATGTGTGCAAAAGCCAAAGGGTCGTTTTTGTGCGCTGACCGGTCGGACTGCTCAAGCCTTGGCACCTTGCGTTTTTCTAAAGAGGGTAAGGTGTTTTTCAGGGAGCAAATGACATGAAAACGCACGTGAAAGCTCTGGTTGTAGGTGGCGGTGCGGTTGGCACCTCGATTGCGTATCATCTGGCGCGTGCTGGCTGGCAGGACGTGATGCTGTTGGAACGCGACGAGCTGACCTCTGGCTCAACATGGCACGCTGCGGGTCTTTTGCCCTACTTTAACATGTCCTATGCCACCACGCATATCCACGACTATTCCATCAAATTCTACAAAACCCTCGAAAAAGAAACCGGGTTGAACGCGGGTTTTGCCGTGGTGGGCAACCTGCGGATGGCGCAAACCCAAGAGCGGATGGACGAATACATGCTTTATGCGTCCACGGCGGAAACTTGTGGCGTGCCCTATCAGTGGATGACGCCGGAGGAGATCAAGGCGAAATGGCCGCTGATCCGGACCGAAGACCTCAAGGGCGCGCTTTATCACCACACGGATGGCTACATTAACCCGGCTGATGTCACTATGGCGATGGCCAAGGGCGCGCGCCAGCGCGGCGTGATGATCGAACGCAAATGGCAGGCAGACGGGTTCCATTGGACAGGCACCCACTGGGAGGTGACGGCCACCAAGATGGTGGAAAAAGGCGGCAATCTGGTCCCTTCGGACGAACAGATCGTCATTACCGCCGAACATGTGGTGACCGCATCCGGCAACCACGCACAGCGCACCGCCAGGATGCTGGGCATCAAGATGCCTGCAATTCCGGTGGAGCATCAGTTCATCGTGATGGATCAGGACCCTGATTTGGTGAAGTTCCGCGCTGAAGGCCATGTGGAACATCCGGTGATCCGCGATGCGGACGCGCAATCCTATGTGCGCGAAGAGCGGGGCGGCTGGATTCTCGGGGTCTATGAAAAGCATGCGCCCGCGCGGTTTGAATATGGCGTGCCAGACAGTTTCCGTGCGGACCTGTTCCAGCTTGATCTGGAACGCATCGAAGAACAGTACCTTGCGATGATCCACCGCATTCCGTCCTGCGAAGACAGTGGCCTGAAGGATGATTTCAACGGCCCGATCTGCTACACGCCCGATGGCAACCCGCTGGTGGGGCCCGCACCGGGTCTGCGCAATATGTGGCTGGCGGAGGGCTTTTCGTTCGGGATCACAGCGGCGGGCGGCACCGGATATTATCTGGCGCAGCTTATGGTCGAGGGCGAGGCCGAGATTGACATGGCAAGCCTTGATCCGAAACGCTACGGCGCGTGGATGACCACGGAATACGCCGCGCGCAAGAACGAAGAAGCATACGAGCACGTCTATATTCTGCACCATCCGGATGAAGAACGCCCGGCCTGCAGACCCCTGCGCACAGCCCCGGCCTATGACCGCCAAAAGGCACAAGGCGCGCAATTCGGGCTTGCGAACGGCTGGGAGCGCCCGAATTACTACGGCCCCAAGGATGCGCCCGACAGCTTTGACCACGACGCGCGCAGCTTCCGCCGGGGCGGCTGGTGGCAACACGCGGTCGATGAGGCAAAGGCCATCCGCGAGGGCGTTGGGCTGGTCGACGCCACGGCCTTCACCAAACACATCGTGCAGGGCCCGCGCGCGGCTGAATTTCTCGACTGGCTGACCTGCAACAAGCTGCCAAAGGTCGGGCGTATCAACCTGACCTACGCGCTGACGGCCCATGGCACAACGCGCACAGAATACACCATCGTGCGCCAGAGCGAGGATACGTTCTACCTGGTCAGTGCGGGCGCTTGGACCGACTACGATCAGGATTTTCTGCTCAAGGCGATGGAGGACCGCATCGGGCGCTACAATGGCGTGGAGATACGCGATGTGACAACGCAGTATGGCGTTTTTGCGATTGCCGGGCCGAAATCACGGGACGTCTTGAATGCGCTAGTCCGCGATGCAGCGCCAGAAACGGTTCTGTCAAACAAGCGTTTCCCGTGGCTGTCGATGCGCAACATTGAACTGGGCATGTGTCCGGTGCAGGCCATTCGTGTGGCCTACACGGGCGAGTTGGGCTGGGAATTGCACCACCCGATTGAGATGCAGACCTACCTGTGGGATCAGATCATGGCGGCAGGCGCGCCACATGGCCTCAAGCTGGTGGGGGCCCGCGCGCAAAACTGGCTCCGTCAGGAGAAAAGCTACCGCGCGTTCGGAACGGAACTGGGCCGCGATGCCACGCCGCTGGAGGCTGATCTGCCGCGCTTTGTCGATATGACCAAGGATTTTCAGGGCAAGGCCGCGATGGCGCAAACGGGCATTCGGTCCAAATGCGTCACGTTGTTGATCGATGGCCCGCAAGACGCGGACCCTTGGGGGCGCGAAGTGCTGTATCACGAAAGCACCCGTGTTGGCCGTCTGACGTCGGGGGGCTATTCGGTCGCTTTCGGGAAATCCATTGGCATGGGCTATGTGACCACGGAGATCGCGACACCGGGCACCAGACTGAAAGTAAAGATGTTCAACCAGCTGTGGGATGCCGAGATCGTAGAGGACAGCCCCTATGACCCGTCAAACGCGAGGATCAGGGCAGACGGTTAGCATGCTGCGATAAACGCGAGGTTGTTTGCGGGCATCTCAATAGTTGTGATGTTAGACAGCCCGCAGGCTTCGAGCCTGTGGCGCACACCGCTGTCGTTTTTGTACCCGATGGCTGGATCGCTCTGCCGGAGTTGCGCGTCAAAGCGTGCGTCGCCCTCACTGGTCAGCGCGCCACCTCGCTTGAAGGGGCCGTAGAGGATGAACACGCCCGCCTTGGTGAGCGATTGCGCCGCCTCAGAGATCAGGGTTTGCGCTTCTGGAATGGAAATGAGGTGCAGCAGGTTAACGACGATGACGAGGTCCATGTCTTGCACGCGTTCATGCCAGCCCGGTTCCGTCGCATCCAACGGAATGGCCGGGGCAATGTTCGTCAGACCGCTTTCGGCACGATAGGCACTGATACTGTCCAGCCGGTCTGGCGCAATGTCGGAGGGATGCCACTGCAAGCCCGGCAGCGCCTTGGCAAAGGCGGTCACATGCTGGCCGGTTCCGCTTGCCAGCTCAAGCGCACGGCCCCGGTGCGGTGCGTGTTCCTGCAACAGCCGACACAGGGCATCTGAATTGCGCATCGCCGCTGGCGCTTGCAGTTTTGCGCTGTCGGTTGGCGTGGCAACGCTCGCGGTCGGGGGCAGTTTCCGCATCACATCAGCCTCTCTGGGGTAAGCCATGCAACCATCTCTGGGTCCAGCGCTGGCGCGCGCTGAAAAATCAGATCAGCGATCAGGTGGCCGGCGGCGGGGGAGGTCTGTATGCCATACCCACCCTGTCCCGCACACCACACAAAGGCAGGCTGACGGGGATCAGGGCCTAGCACAAGACTGCGATCAGGGGCAAAGGACCGTAAGCCCGCCCAGTTTGAAAGCATGCGTTTTACCGGCGTGGTTACCATGCCTTCGTAAAGCGCCAAACCTTCCGCAAGGGTCAGGTCGTCGGCCCATGCGTCATGGGGCGTGACGGGGTCTTCATCGGCGGGTGAGACCAGCAGCGCGCCTGCATCGGGCTTGGCATACCAGCTTTCCGACACCCCAAAAAACATGGGCCACAACGATACATCCAGACCCTTCGGCGCTGGAATGCGCGCCATGGACCGGCGGTGCGGTATGATGCCGAGCGGGGCAATCCCCGCCAATTGTGCCACATCATCGGCCCATGCACCGGCGGCGTTGATCAGGTAGTCGGCCTCGAAAGACCCTGCCTGTGTCTCTACCCGCCAAAGGCCGTTGTGCCACCCGATGCGGATCACCTGCGCGCCCGTCTCAATGATGCCGCCGTTTTGGCGAGCCTTGCGGGCGTAGTCCTGCAACAATCGGTCTGTGTCGATGTCATAGGCCTCGGCGTGATGGGCCGCGAAAGCGACTTTCTCAGGATTGAGGATCGGCACCAGCGTCATCGCGTCCTGCTGCGAAATCTCTTCCAGACCCATTTCTTTTACATCATCCTGAAACCGGCTGTGTTCATCGGCCTGAGCGACGATCATCAACCCGCGCGGGCTCAGGTAGCCTTCGTCGCGCAAGGTTGGAAAACTGGCGCGGTTCAGCGCTTGCACTGGGGGCGCGCCGTAATTCTGTTCGATCAGGGCCGCAGACCTGCCGGAGGCATGATAGCCAAGCGCGTCTTCAGCCTCCAGCACCGTGACGTCCGCATCTGCGCTCAGCCAAGCCGCCGCAGACATCCCTGCGATGCCGCCGCCGATCACGACGATCCGAGTCATGCGTTTTGTTCTTCCAATCGGTCTGTGGCCGGGGGCGGTGTCGGGCTCAAGGCTGACATCTTCGCATAGAGCGCATCGTCCATCTCAAAACTTGCGGCCTTCAGGGAGGGTGCCAACTGCGCCGCCGAGCGTGCAGAGATGATGGGCGTGGGGCCGGTTTCGTGCCGCGCCGCCCATGCAACGGCCAGCGTTGCCGGGTCTACGCCTTCTTGCTGCGCAAGCGCGCTCAGGCCAATGGCTGCCTCATGCATCCAGTCCAGACCGTAGCGCGCGGCGTAGTACGCATCTTCGCTCAACCGTCCTGCGCCCCCGCTGGCGTATTTGCCGGTCAGCAAGCCGCCCCCCAAAGGAGAGTAGGGCGCGCAGGCGACATTCTGGTCCGCGCACATCGGCAGAATTTCCACTTCGGCCTGACGTTTTACCAGATTGTACATGGGCTGCAGGATGTCGATGGTCAGATCGAATTTTGCAGCGATACCAATGGCCTTGACCACCTGCCATGCCGCGAAATTCGACACGCCCACATAGCGGATTTTGCCCGCAGCTTTCAGACTGGCAAGTGCTTCCATGCTTTCATGCAAATCCGTGTTCGGATCGAAGCGGTGCATATACAGAACGTCCACAACATCCATGTTCAACCGTGTGCGGGACACGTCAAAGCTGCTGGTGATGTTTTCAGCACTGCCCCCGCCTGCAAAGGCGGCCTTGGTCGCGATGATCAGCCGGTCGCGGTTCGTGCCCAGCATCCCGCCCAAAAGCGTTTCTGACGCGCCGCCGTTATACACATGCGCGGTGTCGAAATGCGTGATGCCTGCATCAAGGGCCGCGTCGAACATGGCGCGCGAGGCGTCTGCGTCTGCGCGCCCTCCAAACTGCATGGTGCCGAAGGCAAGGCGGCTCGCGGGGGTCCCGTCGGGGCTGGTCAGAACTTTTGTCATATGCTCAGGATTGACACGGGGCAGGGCATCTTTCAACGGTTGAATGGAAATCGGAGGATGCTGAATGATCGTTGTCGATAAAGCGGATTTGCAGGGAACAGCGCGGGATGCCGCTGGCGATGGATGGACAAGTTTGCGTCTGCTGGTGAAATCTGACGGCATGGGGTTCTCCATGACAGAGACCCACGTCTTGCCGGGGGCCACATTGAACTTGCACTATCTCAACCATATTGAGGCCTGTTATTGCATATCAGGGGGCGCAAAATTGCGAGAATGCGATACTGGCCTTGAACACGACATCCGCCCCGGTGTGCTCTATGCCCCCAATGCGCATGACGCGCATGAGGTGACCGTAGTGGGCGATGCGCCCTTGCATCTGATCTGTGTTTTTTCGCCTGCCTTGCAGGGAGACGAAACGCATGGGCCGGATGGCAGCTATCCCGCGTCCTGAGCCAGCGAAAGTTCCTGCACGAAGGCCAGCACCTTGGCCAGAGGCATTTCGCATGGGTAGACCTGCGCCCCTTTGCTCAGGTCATATAGGTTGAGGCTAATGTAGTCCGTGCCGCACAGTTCTTCGGCGACCAGCTTGATGGAACGGCCTTGGCTGAAACTGGCTTTGGTCACGATGTATTTCTGCCCATGGGCCTGTGCGGTAAAACTGCCCTCGGGCAAGGCAGCCAGTTTTTCAACGAAAGCCGCCGGGGCAGCGCTCACCCCTTTTGGCCAATCCGTGGTTCGGTGCCAGCCCTTATGCGCGCAATATTGCCTCTGTGACGCCAGTAGATCAGAGCTGTAAGAATGAGGGCAATCACCACACCCTGTCCGTAGCCAAAGACCAACATCAACGGGGCAGACGCCGCAGCAGAGGTCAGCGCGCCCACGGATGAAATCCGCGACACTGCCGCCCCCACAAGCCATGCGCCACAGCAGGCCAGCCCAAGCCAGAAATTGAACGCGAGCATCAGGCCCAGAAAGGTGGCCACGCCCTTGCCCCCGGCAAAGCGGAGCCAGACCGGGTAGCAGTGGCCAACCATCGCCATCAGCCCGGCAATCTGTGCGGTGTCTTCACCACCTGCAGCGCGTGCGGCCAGCACGATCGCAGCGCCTTTGCCGCCGTCCAGTAAAAGCGTCGAGGCGGCGGCAGGTTTGCTGCCCGTGCGCAGGACGTTGGTGGCCCCGATATTTCCCGATCCGATATTGCGCAAATTGCCAAGGCCCATGACCTTCGCGATGACCATGCCGAAGGGAATGGAGCCAACGACATAGCCAGCCAGCGCCCAGAGCGCCAGAATGGCCATCGACTGATCGATTTCAGGCATCAGCTTTTCTCGTAGACGCAAGCACCGGCCACATAGGTGGCAAGGACGCGCCCTTGCATGCGCGCGCCATCAAACGGTGTGTTTCGGGATTTTGACCTCAGTGTCGCGCGGTCCATCAGGAAGGGGGCATCGGGGTCGAACAGGACAAGGTCCGCAGGCGCCTCCGGGGCCAGTCTGCCTGCGTTCAGCCCCAGCCTGCGCGCAGGCCCCAGTGACAGCGCGCGCCAGAGGACCGGCAAGCTGATCAGGTCCGCATGATAGAGACGCATCGCCGCAGGCAACAGTGTTTCAAGGGCCACGGCACCAGAGGCCGCCTCTTCAAAGGGCAGGCGCTTGCTTTCCTCGTCCTGCGGTGTGTGCATCGAAGAGATCACATCGATCAACCCGCTCGCCACAGCCTCGACCGTGGCGAGGCGGTCACTTTCCGTGCGCAGCGGCGGCTTGAGCTTAAAAAACGTCCGGTAGTCGGCAATATCAAGCGTGTTCAGGGTCAGGTGGTGGATGGAGGTGCCTGCGGTCACATCCAGCCCGTTGGCTTTCGCGCGCTCCAGCGGGGGCAGGGCGCGCGCGCATGTGATCTGGTCCGCGTGGTATTTTGCGCCCGTCATCTCGACCAAGGCCAAATCACGGTCCAGCCCCATGCGTTCGGCCATGGGCGACACCGCAGGCAGCCCTCTGAGGCTTGCGAACTTGCCGGAGGTAGCGACCGCGCCCCGGCTCAGCTCCGGGTCTTGCGGATGGGCCACAACCAGCGCCCCAAGGCCTGCGGCATAGGCCAGCGCGCGCCCAAACACCTTGGTGTCGCTGACCACACTGTCGCAGTCGGAAAAGGCGATGGCCCCGGCATCCATCAAAAACCCGATCTCGGTCATCTCGCGGCCTGCGCGGCTTTTGGTCAGGGCCGCCATCGGCAGCACGTTAACGGGCGAGGCCTCGTTGGCGCGCCGGGTCACGAATTCCAGCGTTTCGGGGTTGTCGATGGCGGGCATCGTATCGGGCCGTGTGATCATCGTTGTCACGCCGCCCGCCGCAGCCGCCAAGCCTGCGGATCGATAGCTTTCCTTGTGCCGTTCACCGGGCTCACAGACCTTCACGCCCAGATCCACAATGCCCGGAGCAAGGTATTTGAGATGACAGTCGATGACCCGCCCGGACGTCAGGCGCGGGGCGTCTTTGGACAACAGCTTGGTGATCTTGCCATTTTCGGCAACCAGCCCGCCGACGGTGACCGTTCCTGCCTCAGGGTCCACAAGACGCGCGTTCAGGAACGTGACCTTGCTCATCCGGCGACCCAGATCATCAGGCCCACAAGCGCAAAAGCCAGCACAAGGGCGATCAATGCAACGCGGCCGGACATTTTCGGGTCTTTGGGATCGCTCATCAGGTTTCCTTTCGCATTATGTAAAGAGCCACCACAACAACAGGCCCGCCGCAGTTGCAAGCGCCAGAACCGTCAAGGTGCGCGCGGCAGACCCCCGGGGTGATCCCGCGAGATCCGTTGCAGGTGCGCCCGAATAAGGGGCGGCGCTGGGCGTGTGTACCGGGCGCTGTGCGTTGTCGGGCAGTGTTTCAGAATAAGCTCCGATGTAGGTCAACCGGGCACCGGTAGAGAGCGCTGTCGCCTCCCCTGCAAAGCTGTCAGAAAAGAGCAGCAGCACGTATCCTTCCAGCGCCTCAAGCTTGGTACGATCATCGGCCAGCGTGTCTATTGGCACGGCGTAGCCGTCCACCAGATACTGCGCAAGGCCCAGCCCTTCCAGATCCTTGACCGGAAAAATCTCTGCGCTGCGGGTGTCCAGATGCGGGCTCCCCAGAAGGTCCCGTGCCACATCGGACTTGGGGGCTTTGGCCAGCATGTCCGCCACGTCTTGGGCCGGTGCATTCACGGCAAAAACGCGAATGTGGCCCCAATCCCCGCGTGGAATATCGATTGTGGTGGTCATGCAGCACCCTCGCGCGTCAGACGCAGATTTTGTGCCAGCAGGTCCATGGCGGCCATGCGCACCGCAACGCCCATTTCCACCTGATCCTGTATCACACTGCGGTTGATGTCATCGGCCAGCGTGCCGTCGATCTCCACGCCTCGGTTCATCGGGCCGGGGTGCATGACGATTGCGTCTGGTTTGGCGCAGGCCAGCTTTTCGGCATCCAACCCGTAGCGGTGGTGATACTCGCGCTCTGACGGAATGAACCCGCCGTCCATCCGTTCTTTTTGCAGCCGCAGCATCATGACCACATCGACATCTTTCAGCCCTTCGCGCATGTCGTCGAACACCTCGACCCCAAGGTCGGCCACGCCCGAGGGCAGCAGTGTAGGGGGGGCGATCAGGCGAATGCGGTTTTCCATCTTGCCCAGCAGCATCAGATTGGAGCGGGCCACGCGGCTGTGCGCGATGTCGCCGCAAATGGCGATGGACAGGCGGTGCAACCGCCCCTTGGCGCGCCGGATCGTCAGCGCATCCAGCAAGGCTTGCGTGGGGTGTTCGTGACGCCCGTCGCCCGCATTCAGCACCGCGCAATTCACTTTCTGCGCCAAAAGCCCCACGGCCCCCGAATGCGGGTGCCGCACCACCAGCAAATCCGGATGCATGGCGTTCAGCGTCATGGCCGTGTCGATCAGCGTCTCACCTTTTTTGACCGAACTTGCCTGCATCGCCATGTTCATCACATCAGCCCCAAGCCGCTTGCCTGCAATCTCGAAACTGGCCTGCGTGCGCGTGGAGTTCTCAAAGAACATGTTGATCTGCGTCAGCCCGGACAGGGCGTCGCCGTGTTTCTGGGACTGGCGGTTCAGTTTGGCGTAGCGATCGGCCAGATCAAGCAGGGTTTTTATCTCTTCGGGTCGCAGCGCCTCAATTCCCAGCAGATGGCGATGTGGAAATGTCATTGCGAACCTCTTGCCTGCGTGGCTGCCTTATACGAAGCACCGTGCGGCACGGCAAGCGCTGCGTAAACCGGTTCAAACCCTCGAGCAACGCGCGTAGGGTGAGCCCATGGAATCAACGGATTTTCATTCGGCGCTGGCGGCTTTGGACTGGCAGATTGAATTGGGCGCAACCGAAACCATCGCGGATGCGCCGATCAATCGCTATGAGACGCCTGAAAAAGCCCCGGCCATGCAGCCAATATCGGCCGCCGCGCAGGCGCGTCCGGCAGGTGCCAGCACCCCTGCCGAGCCAGAGGACGTCATCGACGCTGCCCGCCGCGCGGCAAGCGCCGCCATGGATTTGCATGGCCTGCGCGATGCCCTTGCTAGTTTTGAGCATTGCGAGCTGAAAAAAGGCGCGCGCAATCTGGTATTCTCAGACGGGCAGCCTGGCGCGCCGGTGATGTTCATCGGAGAGGCACCGGGCCGGGATGAAGACATCGCAGGCACGCCGTTTGTCGGGCAGGCCGGGCAGTTGCTTGACAAGATGCTGGCGGCCATCGACATGGGGCGCACACATGCGCATCGGCCCGTGTATATCACCAACGTTCTGCCATGGCGCCCACCCCAAAACAGGGACCCCGCGCCGCAGGAAATTGCGATGATGCGCCCTTTTGTGTCGCGTCATATTGAACTGGCGCAGCCCAAAATGGTGGTGATTGTCGGGAATATCAGCGCCCAGTGTCTGTTGGGAAAACGTGGCATCACCCGGCTGCGCGGGCACTGGACCGAAGCCGATGGGGTCCCCGCCTTGCCGATCTTCCATCCCGCCTATCTGCTGCGTAACCCGGCGGCCAAACGCGAGGCTTGGGCGGATTTGCTGGCATTGAAAAAGCGGGTGTCTGGTGATTGATCCTCTGACGTTGGTGGCCTTCGTGCCTGCCGCATTGGCGCTTAACCTCACGCCGGGGGCGGATATGTTGTTTTGCCTCGGGCAGGGGCTGCGCAACGGCTCACGGTCCGCATGGGCCGCAAGTGCTGGGATCGCCGCCGGAGGCATGGTGCATGTCACCGTTGCAGGTCTGGGGCTTAGCGCGCTGATGTCGCGGGCCCCCCTGGCCTTTGATGTGATCCGCTGGGTCGGCGTGGCTTACCTGTTGTATCTGGCCCTCCAGACAGCGCGCGCGGCACGCGTCCCGCTTTGTGTGCCTGAGCGGCCTGCGCGGGCGGCGTTTCGCAGCGGGTTTATCGTCAATCTGACCAACCCTAAGGTGATCTTGTTTGTGCTGGCCTTTGTGCCGCAGTTTGTCCGGCCTGATGCGGGGCCGGTGCTCGCGCAGTTTCTGATCTTTGGCGCGATTATCGGCGTGGGTGGCATGGTGATCAATGGTCTTGTGGGCGTGTTTGCGGGCATGGCGCGGGCGCGCATTGCCGCACACAACCGCATCTTGCACTATTTCAGCGCTGCGATATTTACCGCACTAGCGGTCCGCTTGGCCGTGATGGAGAAGGCATGAGGCGGACATGAGCCGAATAGACGAAAGCCAGAAATTCATAGCGATCAGGATTGCGGTGCTGACCGTATCAGATACCCGCAGCATGGACGAGGACCGGTCAGGGGACGTGCTGGTGCAGCGGCTGTTGAAGGCGGGCCATGAACTGGCAGACCGTCGCATCTTGCCCGATGAGCGCGAGGGTATTTCCGCCTTGTTGCGCGAATGGTGCGCGGATGAAACGGTCGATGTTGTGCTGTCCACCGGGGGCACCGGGCTGACCGGGCGTGACGTCACCGTTGAGGCACACCGGGATGTCTACGAGAAGGAGATCGACGCCTTCGGGACTGTCTTTACCATGGTGTCGATGCAGAAAATCGGCACCAGCGCTGTGCAAAGCCGGGCAACTGGTGGCGTTGCCAACGGCACCTACCTTTTTGCGCTGCCCGGCAGTCCGGGCGCGTGCAAGGACGCTTGGGATGAAATTCTGGCAAAACAGTTGGATTACCGGCACCGCCCCTGCAATTTCGTCGAGATTTTGCCACGATTGGACGAACATCACCGACGGAAATAGCGCCCGCGTGCGTAACATGAATGTAAGTTGGTATTCCGGCAGAGCGGCTTAAGTTATGTCGGGTAGATAAATTCAGGTTTTCAGGAGCAGACGTGAATGCGGTTTTTGCGTCACAGCATGACAGGACTATTCCTCGCTGCGGTCTCGCTGGGTCTTTTGGCCTATGCGATGCAGATCGTGGGGGCTGCGGTTCAGGACCGTCTGGCAGATGCACCACAGGCCCCGGCGGCGCGCGAAAGAGTGTTTGCGGTCAACACGGTAACGGCGCAGGCCGCGACCATCACACCGGTTTTGCAAACCTTCGGAGAGATTGAGGCCCGCAGACAACTTGAGGTCCGGGCCGCCGTTTCAGGGCGGGTGATCTCTCTGTCCTCTGCCTTTGAGGATGGTGGGCGGGTCCGCGCCGGGGATCTGCTGGTGCAAATAGATCCCGCAGATGTGCAGGCCGAGGTAGACCGGCTCAGTGCTGATTTGCAGGACGCAGAGGCCGAAAAGCGCGATTCCGAGCGTGGTCTCGAGCTTGCTCGCGCCGAACAGGAGGCCGCAGAGGATCAGGCCGATTTGCGGGAACGCGCCTTCAAGCGGCAACAGGATCTGGGCGCGCGGGGCGTTGGCAGTGCAGCAGCCATAGAGGTGGCCGAACTTGCCGCCGCTGCCGCGCGTGCAAACGTGTTGTCGCGCAGACAATCCGTGGCGCAGGCCGAAGTGCGCGTTGATCTATCCGCCACGCGTCTGCGCCGGGCAGAGATTGCCTTGACCGAAGTGCGGCGCGAATTGGCGGATACAGCGATTTTTGCGCCGTTTGACGGCATCCTGAGCGAAACCTCTGTCGTGGAAGGGCGTCTGCTGTCCGCAAACGAGAGGCTCGCGGTTCTGATTGATCCCAGCGACCTTGAGGTGGCGTTTCGCGTCTCAACCGCGCAGTACGCGCGGCTTTTGGATGCAGGCGGGGCGATCATTCCTGCTGATACGCGCATCATACTGGATGTCGAAGGGGTCGATATTCAGGCCACGGGCCGTGTTGCCCGTGTGGACGCGGCCACCGGTGAAGGACAAACCGGCAGGGTCGTCTTTGCACGTCTGGACGCGGCAACCGGGTTTCGGCCCGGTGATTTCGTCTCGGTCGAGGTTGAAGAGCCGCCCCTGACGGATGTCGTGCGCCTGCCTGCCGCAGCCCTTGGCGCAGATGGCCGGGTGCTGGTGCTGGGCATTGAGGACCGGTTGGAGGTGTTGGATACTGTGCTTATCCGCCGGCAGGGCGACGATGTTCTGGTCCGCGGGGATGCCTTGGAAGGCCGGGATGTGGTGACTGCGCGCACGCCGCTTTTGGGGCCGGGCATATCCGTCAGACCCTTGCGCCGGGATGACGAAAGCGCGCTGTCCGTGCCTGATGTGCTTCGGCTGAGCGATGAGCGGCGCGCGCGCCTGATTGCCTTTGTCGAAGGAAACGATGCGATGCCGCAGGCGGCCAAAGACCGGGTTCTGGCGCAGCTTGCCTCGCCTGAGGTGTCCGCAGGTGTGGTGGAGCGGCTGGAGCGCCGGATGGGCGGCTGATGGTCGTGCGCGCGCTTCCCCCTCAGGCCTCTGGCATCCTGTCGTATTTCACGCGCCACCGCACGCTGGCAAACCTGCTGTTCGTGTCTTTGTTGATCGCGGGTCTGGCGGCGATGCCGAACATGCGCACCCAGTTCTTTCCCGATGTTGTTCTGGACAGCGTTTCAGTCAGCACCCAGTGGGACAAAGCAGGGGCGGAAGATGTCGACCGCGCGATTATTCAACTGCTGGAACCGGCCTTGCTGGCCGTCGATGGGGTGGAAAGCTCTGAGGCGGTGGCGCGCGAAGGATCGGGGACAATCACGCTAGAATTTGAACCCGGCTGGGACATGGGGCGCGCAACAGACGAGGTTGAAAGCGCCCTCAGCGGGATCACAGATCTGCCCGAAGAAGCGGACGAACCGGTGGTGCGTCGGTCTGCATGGCGGGACCGGGTCACAGACCTCGTGCTCAGCGGTCCTGTGGGCGCGGATCAGCTTGGCCTTTATGCGGATGAGCTGATCGTCAGGCTTTTCGCGGCCGGGGTGACAAGCACAACCATTCGTGGGGTTGTGGCCCCGCAAGTTCTGGTCGAGGTTCCGTCTGCCAAGCTGCGCGCCTATGACGTTACCATGCGAGAGATCGCAGATTCGATCGCGGCAGAGGTCGATACGGCCCCCGCGGGGGATGTGACAGGGGCCAATGCCCGTATCCGTACCGGGTCTGAAAAGCGTGCGCCAGATGCCATTGCGGCCATCGTGTTACGTATTGACGCGGATGGTGCGCCGCTCACCGTGGGCGATGTGGCAACGGTCATGCGCCTGGGAACCGACCGCGAGCGTAGCTATTTTGTGGGCGAAGACCCTGCAATTTCGATCCGGGTGGACCGGTCCACCGGGGGCGATGCGGTTGGCATACAGGCGCAGGTCGAAGAGGTCGCAGCGGCGTTCGAGGCGACGCTGCCCGCAGGCGTGACGGCAGAACTGATCCGCACCCGGGCAGAGGCGATCACGGCCCGGTTGGACATTCTGATTGACAACGGCCTGGTCGGGTTGGCGCTGGTTGTGGGGCTTTTGTTTTTGTTCTTGAACGCCCGCACGGCGCTTTGGGTTGCAGCCGGTATTCCCGTTGCGATGATGGCGGCCATTGCCATCATGTATCTGGGCGGACTGACGCTGAACATGGTGTCGCTGTTCGGGTTGATCATCACCTTGGGCATCGTGGTCGATGATGCAATCGTGGTGGGAGAGCACGCAGACCACCGCGCCCGCCATCTGGGCGAGCCTGCAGTTGTGGCCGCTGAAACGGCTGCCCGTCGCATGGCGCTGCCGGTCTTTGCGGCAACGCTGACAACGGTGATTGCTTTTTTTGGTCTGATCACCGTGGGCGGGCGGTTTGGCACGCTGATACAGGACATCCCGCTGACGGTGATTGCGGTGCTAATCGCCTCGCTGGTCGAATGTTTCCTGATCCTGCCCAACCACATGGCCCACGCGCTGGCAAAGCGTGGACAGCCGGGGTTTTCGCGGGCCCGCCTTGCGCGCGCACTTGGCGTTCTGGCAGCCATCGTCTGGGGCGCTGTCGCGGTAAGCTGGACCGTCGCTTTTTCAGACGGGGATGACGCGATCTGGCGTCGCGTGTTGAGTGATGGCGCGCTTCCGGGGCTTTATGCGGTGGCCGGGGTCGCGGCGTTGTTTCTGATCCTGCCGCGCGGCCTCAAGACGCGCATGACGCATGCGATGGGCCTGCACGGGGCGGATACGCCCTCTATGGTGGTGAATGCCGGATTTGTCTGGATTCGTGAACGCCTCTTTCGACCCTTCATGGCGGGCGTGATCACGGCGCGCTACGTGGTTCTGGCTGGTGTCGTGGCGATCCTCGCCAGTCAGGTGGCTTTGTTCATCTCGGGCGATGTCACGTGGCGCTTTTTCAACGCACCCGAACGGTCGTCGGCAATTGTGAATTTCGCGATGAGCGATGGGGCCACGCGCACAGATACGCTTGAGATGATGCGCGAGATGCAGCGCGCCACCGAAGCGCTTGGCACCGCGTACGAAGAGCAGCACGGGCGCAACCCGATTTTGTTTGTCATCGCCGAGGTTGGCGGCAACGCAGGGCGCGGTCTGTCGGGTCTGGATGGCAAGGATCAGGACTTGCTGGGCGGTATTGCCATCGAATTTATCGATGCTGATTTGCGGTCTTATTCCAGCTTTGCGCTTTTGCGTGACCTGCAAGACGAGGTTGTGGCCCATCCCATGGTCGAGACGATGTCTTTCCGGGGCTGGCGCACGGGGCCGGGCGGGGACGCGCTGGATGTGCAGTTATTCGGGGCGGAGGCAGAGGTGCTCAAGGCGGCGAGCCTTGATCTGCAAGACACGCTGTCCCGCTTTCCCGAGGTCGGTGCGCTGCAGGATACGCTGGCCTACGACAAGGATGAATACATCCTTGATCTGAACCCGCAGGGACAGGCGCTGGGCTTTACGGTCGAAGCCTTGGGGCTTGCCTTGCGCCACAAGCTTGGCGGCATCGAAGCGGCCACTTTTCCCGAAGGGCCGCGCAGTGCCGAGGTGCGGGTCGAGTTGCCGACAGATGAGCTGACGGCGGATTTCCTCGAACGCACGCAGTTGCGCGCAGCCCCCGGTGTCTACGTCCCGCTTGCCGATGTGGTCACTGTCGAGCGGCGAACAGGGTTCAGCACAGTCAGGCGCGAAAACGGCGTGCGGGTGATTTCGGTCTCGGGCGACATTTCCGAGGATGACCCCGCACGCGCCGCCGAGATACAGGAACAGTTGCGCGACGAAATTCTGCCCCGCATCGCCGCAGAGCATCAGGTCGCGTGGCAGATGGCCGGGTTGGCGGAGCAGGAGAGCAATTTTCTCAGCGATGCCTTCACCGGGTTTATTCTGTGCCTTGCGGGCATTTTCCTCGTGCTGGCCTGGGTGTTCAGCAGTTGGACGCGCCCCTTTGTGGTGATGGCAATCATCCCCTTCGGCCTTGTCGGCACGATCTACGGCCATCACGCATGGGACGTGCCGTTAAGCATGTTTACGGTCGTGGGCCTTTTGGGCATGACCGGTATCATCATCAACGATTCCATTGTTCTGATCACGACCATTGACGAATACGCGCAAGAGCGTGGTCTGATCCCTTCCATCATTGACGGCGCATCGGATCGTCTGCGCCCGGTGTTGTTGACCACGCTGACCACGGTTCTGGGCATGGCCCCGCTTTTGTACGAGACAAGCAGACAGGCGCAATTCCTCAAGCCGACAGTGATCACGCTGGTCTACGGGTTGGGCTTTGGGATGATCCTTGTGCTTCTGGTGGTGCCTGCGCTTATCGCGGTTCAGCACGACATTTCACGCCAGATCAACGCGTTCAGACGCGCGGTGGGCG
Source organism: Roseobacter sp. (assembly GCA_045106135.1). Classification (GTDB taxonomy): domain Bacteria; phylum Pseudomonadota; class Alphaproteobacteria; order Rhodobacterales; family Rhodobacteraceae; genus Roseobacter. Next base: position 21,633 of record JBGCEG010000047.1, read on the forward strand.
CGCGGGCCATTGCCTTGCGCGGCGCAAATGCGAGCTTGGCGCTTTTGGTGCTGGCATGGGCTGGCTGCACCATTGGATGGGCGTTCTGGACGGGGGGGCACATGCCGTTTGTGGAACAGATGCTGCCGCAGGGCAGCGACATGCCTGTTGAGATGGTCAGCCTGTTGGTCTTTGTGGCAGGGGCGGCCATCCTGTCGCTGCTGGGCTACATCTTAGGAACAGTGTGGATTTTGCTGTGGCGGCGCAGGCAGAGCCCTTAACTGCCGCTGCAGCCGAGAATATCCACAGCGTGGTTCTGCCCCAGCACGGTAATCCTGATGGCGGAGCGGTCCACCGAAAAGACCCGTCCGCTGACATGGATCATATCAGACGTGGCCACCACCCGGTTGCCCTGCCGTTCGGTGTGCGCCTCGCTGACCCAGACCTCTGGCAGGCCCGGTTCAATGACCATGACCTCCGGACCACCCGCAGAGGGCATGGCGATGCTGGCCTCGATGCGCAGGCCGTCGCTGATCGGCTTGATAGAGCAGATGGCTTGGGTCACGCCCGCCTCAGAAGATGAGTAAGGCTGTTGCGCCAAAGCGCTTGCAATGGAGGGCGTTGGGCGCGTCTGGTCCGTATCAAGAAGCTGATCGAGGCTGAGGCGGTAAGGCACGCAGACATCCGAGCACACGCCCATATCGACCTCTACGGCGACACGCATGTCTTCGCCGCGAACGCTGGGGGTGATGCTGAGGGGCAGGATCAGCCGTTCTTCGTAGCCGTAAGACCGCATCCCGTTTTGATCAAACACGGTGGGGGCGGGCCAGCTGATGTCCACACCGTCGATATTGCGTGAGCCCGACCAGTCAAAGGTGGGCGGGATGCCGCCATCGCCCGGTGCGCGCCAATAGGTCTTCCAGCCGGGGGCCAGTTGGATGTCGATTGCCGTCATGCGGGTGCCGTCACTGGCCACCCAGCCGGGCAGCAGGCGGGCCTCGACGGGGTCAAAGCGGTCCTGTGCTGCCAGAGGAGTGGTCGCCACCAAAGCAAGCGACAAAGAAGCGGCGGAGAGGACGGCATGTGTTTTCATCCTTTCCATATGCGCTTTACGGGCGCTTGTGCCAAGTCACGATGTGGTTAGCGGCTTTTGGGTGCGGCCTGTGTGCAAAAGGGTTGCAAGCTATGCGGGTGGTCGCCATGTTGAAAGGATCAGGGAAAGGTGTCGATACTCCAGTTATGTTCGATCTCACCGGTAAAATTCTCGTTGCCATGCCGCAAATGCAGGACGTGCGGTTCGTGCAGTCGGTCATTCTGCTGTGCTCGTATTCGAAAGACGGGGCCATGGGGCTGATCCTGAACAAGCCCAGCAAAGACATCCGCATGAGTGATGTGCTGGACCAGCTTGAAATACAGCCCACAAATGAAGCGGCCTCCCTGATTGTGCATTTTGGCGGACCGGTCGAGACCGGGCGCGGCTTCGTGCTGCACTCGCAGGACTACCAGTCCAGCCTGCAAACGTTGCAGGTGCCCGGTGGGTTTGGCATGACCGCGACGCTGGATATTCTTGAGGAAATATCGCGCGGCATGGGCCCGGCAAAAGCGCTGATGATGCTGGGCTATGCCGGGTGGGGGCCGGGTCAGCTGGATCAGGAAATCGCAGGAAACGGGTGGCTTACTGCCGATGCCAGCCCTGCGTTGGTGTTCGATACGCCTGCGCGGGACAAATGGACCGCTGCGCTGGAAAGCCTTGGGGTCGATGCCCTGACGCTGTCCACGGATGCAGGGCGGGCCTAGCGCCCCCTTGGGGCTGCGGCGCGGCGCAATCTGTCGTTGATCGCCCGGCCCAACCCGTTTTCGGGGATAGGGGCCACAGCGATCGGGGCCGACATTTCATCCAGTTGGTGCAGATGGTCAAAAAGGTTCGCCGCTGCCTCAAGCAGATCGCCTTGGGGCGACAGGTTGCGCGTCGCAGCCATCGCGCCAAAGCCCAGACTGACTTCGTCTTCACGGAACTGCGTAGCATTCAACCTCAGCGCTGCGCGGGGTGCATAGTGTGAGGACAACTGGCCGGGCGCTGTGATTTTGCCCACCTCTGGCAGGGCCAGTTTTTGCCCAAGTGCCGCCTCGATCTTTTCGGCTGCGATGCCGCCCGCGCGCAGCAAGGTGGGCGGGTCGCCTGCTGCAATGATCGTGCTTTCCAGCCCAATGTCCGACCGACCGGCATCCAGCACCAGCACATCCGCACCTGCCAGCCCGGCGGCCACATGCGCGGCGGTTGTGGCGCTGATCCGTCCGGAGGGGTTGGCCGATGGCGCTGCAACCGGCCCGTTGAAGGCCCGCAAAATGGACTGCGCGACCGGGTGCGCAGGTATCCGCACGGCAACTGTGTCCAGCCCTGCAGTCACCAGCGATGACAGGCCGCTTTGCGCTTTCAGGGGCAAAACCAGCGTCAGGGCACCGGGCCAGAATGTCTTTGCCAGCAGGCGGGCGTGCTCACCTACTTCAGCATATTGCAGGGCGGTTTCCAGATCGGCCACATGAATAATCAATGGGTTGAAGCTGGGTCGCCCTTTGGCATGGTAGATCGCCGCGACTGCTTTGCCGTCTCGTGCGTCTGCGCCCAGCCCGTAGACGGTCTCGGTTGGCAGGGCGATCAACCCCCCGGCCTTTAGCTGTTCAACAGCGCGAGCAATGCCTGCCGGATCGGACGCTATGATTTCCATGGGTCTGGTGTGAATTCTCGGTTGTGTGACGCCGCGTTTTGGTTGCCGCTGGCAGCGATGCGGCCCATCGTAAGTGTTGCGGTCTTTTAGGGTGGCGCGGGCTACTTGCCAAGGCAGACCGCAGCAAAAAGAGGAGAGAACCCATGTCCTTTACTGCGCCGGTGGGTGACTACGCGTTTTTATTTGAGCATGTGGTGGGCTATGACCAGATTCAAAGAACTGACAGGTTTTCGGAGGCCTCCAGCGATGTGACCCAAGCCATTTTGCAAGAAGCGGGTAAGCTGTGCGATGAAGTGCTGGCCCCGTTGCAGCTTCCGGGCGATTTGACCCCGGCACGGCTGGAAAACGGCGTTGTCCGGACGCCGCCCGGTTTTGCAGATGGCTGGAAAGCCATTGCAGAGGGCGGTTGGGTCGGGATGGCGGCGCCTGCCGCATACGGCGGCATGGGCTTGCCCATCACCCTGACAAGTGCGGTCAACGAGATGATGAGTGCCGCCTGTCTGTCGCTGCAGATCGCCCCGCTGATGTCGCAGGGCCAGATTGAGGCGCTGGATCATCACGCCTCTGATGACATCAAGGCGCTGTACCTGCCGAAGCTGATTTCGGGAGAATGGACAGGCACCATGAACCTGAGCGAGCCGCAGGCGGGGTCTGATGTGGGGGCTTTGAGCACGCAGGCACACCCACAGGGCGATGGCACCTATGCGATCACGGGTCAGAAGATTTACATCTCCTGGGGGGATCACGACATTGCCAGCAACGTCTGTCACCTTGTTCTGGCGCGGCTGCCGGGTGCGCCGGCTGGCACAAAGGGGATCAGCCTGTTTCTGGTGCCAAAGTTCATTCCGGGTGCGGATGGTACCCTTGGCCCGCGCAACGCGGTGAGCGTTGTAAGTCTGGAGCATAAGATGGGTTTGCACGGCTCGCCGACAGCCGTGATGCAGTATGACGGTGCGACCGGATGGCTGATTGGGCCAGAGCAAGGCGGCATGGCTGCGATGTTCACCATGATGAACAACGCCCGTCTAGGGGTGGGCCAGCAAGGCATCGGTGTGGCGGAGGCCGCGTGTCAAAAAGCATGGTATTTTGCTGCAGAGCGCAAGCAAGGGCGTAGCGCGCGCGCGGGCGGATCAGGCACAATCGCGGATCACGCAGATGTCCGGCGGATGCTGTTGACCATGAGGGCCGAGGTTTTTGCCGCGCGGGGTATCGCGCTGAGTTGTGCGGCCGCCATTGATATGGCGCGCGCGACGGGTGCAGAGGATTGGTCGGCTCGGGCGGCGTTGCTGACCCCGATTGCCAAGGCTTTTGGCGCGCAAACCGGGATCACGGTGGCTGATCTGGGCGTGCAGGTTCATGGCGGTATGGGCTATGTGGAAGAAACCGGTGCAGCGCAGTTTAGCCGGGATGTGCGTGTGACGGCGATTTATGAAGGCACAAACGGTATTCAGGCGATGGACCTTGTGGCGCGCAAGATGATGGATGGGGGCGAGGCGGCGTTTCGGTTGCTGGATGACGTGCAGGCGTGTTCCGAACAAGCCCGCCAGACGCATCCGGTCTTGGCCCAAGCGCTGTGGGAGGCCAGCGAAACCCTGCGCGAGGCCATTGAATGGCTTGTGGTGCAGAAGAATTTTGATACACGATTTGCGGGCGCTGTGCCGTTCTTGATGGCGTTTGCCCGTGTTCTGGGCGGGTGGGTTCACCTCAGGGCGGCGCTTGCCGATCAGGGCGGCCCACGGGCGCGTTTGGCGCATTTCTACCTCACGCGTCTTTTGCCGGAACACAGTGCTTTGCTGCAGCATGCACGCGCCGGCGCGGACGGTCTGCTTGAAACTCTGGACGATGGATTGGCCGCCTGATGAAAGATCGACCGACCGCACAGATCAAGACTCCATGGCCTGACCCGCCTGGGGAAGGGGAAGCCATTGAGGTTGCCGACGGTATCCTGTGGATGCGGCTGCCCTTGCCGATGAAACTGGATCACGTGAATGTCTATGCGCTTTGGGACGAAGATGGATGGACCCTGGTCGATACCGGGTTTGCCTCCAACCGCAGTCGCGCGATCTGGCAGAGGTTGCTTGCAGGGCCGCTCGGGGGGCATCCGGTACGCCGGGTGATTGTGACGCATCATCATCCTGATCACGTGGGACTGGCGGGGTGGTTTCAGGCCGAATACGGTGCCGAGCTTTGGATGACACGGACCGCGTGGTTGATGGCCCGGATGCTGACACTGGATGTCCAGCCGCAGCCCTTTCCCGAGACGCTGACGTTTTATCAGCGGGCAGGGATGGCGCGTGACGTGTATGACCAAAGAGCGCAGGACAGGCCTTTCAATTTCGCGGATGTAGTGGCGCCGATGCCGCTGGGGTTCCGACGGATCAAGCAGGGCGATGTTGTGCATGTCGCAGGGCGTGACTGGGAGGTGCATATTGGCAACGGACACGCGCCGGAACATGCCACATTCTGGAGCAGATCCGACCCCTTGGTGATTGCCGGTGACCAGATCATTTCTTCGATCAGTCCTAATATTGGGGTCTACGCTACCGAGCCCGAGGCGGACCCGGTCGGGGATTGGCTTGAAGCCTGTGAGCGTCTGTCGGCGCTTGCGCGCGAGGATCATCTGGTACTGAGCGGTCACAAGCTGCCGTTCACCGGTCTGCCCTTTCGCATGCGTCAGTTGATCGAAAATCACCATAGTGCCTTGGACCGCTTGCTTGCATATCTCGAAGAGCCAAAAGCCGCCGGTGAATGTTTCGCGCCTTTGTTCAAGCGCAAGATTGGTGATGCGGAATACGGGCTTGCGCTGGTTGAGGCGGTGGCGCACCTGAGCCATCTGCATCAATCCGGGCGGGTCGCCCGGACGCTGCGGGCGGATGGTGCTTACACGTTTCAACGCGCCGAGTGAGAGCAGCACGAAGGTTGCATTAAATTGCTGTAAAAATGCGCGGCTGCGCCGCATTCCATGTCCACCCGGCGTGAGTGTCGAGCCAATCAAGCCGGATGTGCCGCGCAAGATCACACGAGACCTGAGATATTTCACCGCAGTTTTTAGCTGATGGCGTGACAGAGTGCTTCGAATCCAGTATGCGAAGAAGACTTGGGCAAGAAAGGGTACATGACATGGCTGAGCATAAGCATGGCGACATGGATATCAAAGAGCAGGAAAAAACCTTTACCGGTTTCATGAAGTTCACGACCAATAGCGTGATTTTCATCATTGTGCTCATTATCGCGATGGCGATTTTCATCACCTGATACTCTGTTAATCGGGTGGCGCTGATGCGCATTTTGTGTCTGTTCTTGGGTCTTGCTACGCTGATTGGGTGCAGTGAGCCTGGCACCGGTAGCCGTGCTGCGGCGGGCTTTTCAGCAGATTTGCCTAGATATATTTCGAATGAGCCGCCCAAGCTGACGGTTTTCACTGTTGTGAACAACGCCACAGGTGCAGGCGGGCACACGGCTTTGCTTGTGTCAGGCAGCGAACAGGTTCTGTTTGATCCGGCAGGTTCATTCCGGCACGAGGATTTGTTCGAGCGGGAAGATGTGCTTTATGGAGTGTCGCCAGGCTGGGTGCAGGCCTTCAAGAGTGCGCACGCCCGAGACACCTATCATGTGGTGACGCAGGAGTTTACTGTCACTTCACAGCAGGCTGAGACCGCTCTGGCGCTGGTCAAATCCAACGGCAGCGTGGGCAGCGCGCTCTGCACGAACTCAACAACAAGACTGTTGAAGCAGGTGCCCGGATTTTCGGATGTTTCCGTCACGTTCTTTCCCAAAAAACTGATGGAACAGATGGCGACCCGGCCCGGTGTGATCACTGAGCGATACTATGAGAACGACGCAGGCGATGTGGTGGACGGGATCGTCGCCTACAACGGCTAAGCGCTGAGCGAAAGGCACAGGGCGAGCGTGGCAGCGCCTGCAAAAATGGCGGCGAATACATTCTTGCTCCACAGGCCCACGACAAGCGTGACAGCGGCCGCAGCAAGTCTGGCGGGATCAGGTTCGCCGCTCGTGGCGTCAGGCCACACAACGCGTGGGGCGACAAGAGCGGGCAAAATGGCCACGGCTGTGTAGCGCAGGTGGCGCAGCAGCCACTCGGGCAGGGTCCGATCCCCGACAAGGCCAATAAAGGCAAAGCGCAACAGATAGCTGCCCACGCCGAGGCCGATGATGATGGTCCAAAGCTGTGTGGTGTCAGTCATTCTTGGCGCGTTTCTTGCCAAGCCATACTTCTGTCTGTGCACCGCAGATCATGGCGACCAAGCCTGCAAAAAGAACCCCGGCGGAGTAGGGGAGCCACGCCATCAAAAGGCTGACCGTGATCCCGACCGCGGCTGCCACCAAATGGGCCGGTGTCCGCAGCATCGGGGCGACCAGCGCAAGAAAGGTAATGGGCAGCGCGAAGTCCAACGCCCATGCTTCGGGGATTTGCGTGCCGATCATCGCCCCCAGTGCTGTGAAGGCATACCACGCAGGCACAACCGGGGCGGTGGTGCCAAAGAAGTATGCAACGCGGTCGCGCAGGGTCAATTCGGTACGCCGTTCAAACTCCAGCATGGCGCAGGCATAGGACTGATCCAGCGTCACATACGCAATAAGCGATCGTTGCCACAAAGGGGCGGCCCCCAGCCACGGGGTCAGCGCGGCTGAGTACATCGCCATGCGCAGATTAACCGCAAGGGCTGAGGCCAGAATGATCGCTGTGGGCGCGTTTTCCGCCATCAGTTGCAAGGCGGTGAACTGTGCAGCCCCGGCAATCACAACAACGGAAAAGGCCAGTGTTTCAAGGACGTTGAGCCCTGCTTCAGTCGCCAGAACACCAAACAGCGCGGCAAAAGGCCCAACCACCAGCACGAAGGGGGCACCGTCTCTGAAACCGCGCCAGAAATGCGCGCCGACAGAATGTGTTTTCTCGGTGGTGGCCGGCATAAGATGCTTCTACAGTTGCCTCGAACGCGTAGCCCAGCCACGGGGGAGATGCAATTGGCGAAGCTTCAAGATACTGAGACCTATATTATCGCGCCTGACCCTGCGTCTGCGCGGTTGACGCGCTCTGTCACTGGCCTTGATCATACGGGGGCCGAAATCACCACCAGCGTGGTCGAAGAGCGCCCGTTGACGATCTATCTCAACAGTCAGGAAGTCGTCACGGCCATGACCATTGGCGACTATCCCGACTATCTGGCGTTGGGGTTTCTGCGCAATCAGGGCATGATCTCGACCGACGATCAGATTACCGGCATCGAGTATGACGAAGATCTGGAAGTCGTGGTCGTGCGCACAGAGCGCAAGACAGATTACGAAGAGAAGATGCGCAAGAAAACCAGAACCAGCGGTTGCGCTGTGGGCACGGTTTTTGGCGACATGATGGAAGGGTTGGATAGTGTCCAGTTGCCGCAAACCACCTTTCGCACATCATGGCTTTATGCGCTGAGCGCTCAGATTAACCGGACGCCCTCGCTGTATCTGGAAGCGGGGGCCATTCACGGGACGGTGCTGTGTCAGGCCGACAGGCCGCTGGTCTACATGGAAGACGTGGGGCGTCACAACGCGGTCGACAAGATTGCAGGCTGGATGCTGTCAGAAAAGGCAACGGCGGAGGACAAGATGCTTTATACAACGGGCCGCCTGACCTCTGAGATGGTGATCAAGACGGCGATGATGGGGATACCCGTTCTGGCATCCCGCTCAGGTTTCACCGCCTGGGGGGTTGAGATTGCGCGCAAGCTTGGCTTGACCCTGATCGGGCGTCTGAAAGGGCAACGGTTTGTGTGCCTCTCTGGCTCCGAACGGCTGATCCGGGATGCGGACCCGTCGTCGATCAAGCCGGAACCTGCACGCGCGGGCCGCAAGGGGGCTGCGTGAAACAGCCTTTGGGTGTGATCCTCGCGGGCGGACTGGCAACGCGCATGGGCGGTGGTGACAAGGGTCTGCTGGCACTCAGGGGGCAGCCATTGCTGTCTTACGTGGCGGACCGGCTTGAGCCACAGGTGGCGGGGCTTGCGCTCAATGCCAATGGTGATGCCGCGCGATTTGACAGCTTTGGGCTGCCAGTTTTGCCGGATAGTGTGTCGGGGTTTGCCGGGCCGCTTGCGGGCGTGCTGGCCGGGATGGACTGGGCCGCCGGGCAGGGCGCGGAGACCATCGTTACAGCCGCTGCTGATACGCCGTTCTTTCCGGGCGACCTTGTCCCGCAGTTGCTGATGGCCGGCGAAGGCATGGCGCACCCGCTGGCCCTGGCCGCCACGCCGGATGAAAAGCGAGGCCGCGTGCGGCATCCGACCTTTGGCCTCTGGCCCGTGGCGCTGCGGGATGACCTGCGGCAAGCCTTGGAGGACGGGGTGCGCAAAGTGGTGATGTGGACGGATAAACACAGTGGCCGCGAAGCGGTTTTTCCAGTGAGCGGCACAGACCCGTTTTTCAACGTGAACACGCCGGATGATCTGGCCCGGGCAGAGGCAATGGTATGAGGATCTTTGGTGTCATTGGCTGGAAAAACGCAGGCAAGACCGGTTTGATGGAGCGTTTGGTGTCGGACATCAGCGGGCGCGGGTTCAGCGTATCCACTGTCAAACACGCCCATCACGTTTTCGACGTGGACCAGCCCGGCAAGGATAGCTACCGCCACCGCACTGCGGGCGCGCGCGAGGTCTTGCTGGCCTCCCGGAAACGGTTCGCGCTGATGCACGAGTTGCGGGACGAGGACGAACCGACGTTGGACGCTTTGTTGAGCAAACTGGCCCCGGTCGATATTGTGCTGGTCGAAGGCTACAAACGCGATGCGCACCCCAAGATAGAGGCCTTCCGCGCGGAGACGGGCAACCCGCTGATCGCCCCCGATGATCCGACGGTGCGTGCGGTTGCGGCGGACACGCCGGTCGACGTGGACCGCCCGGTTTTTGATCTGAACGCCACGGCGGAGATTGCGGATTTCATCCTTTCTGAGGTCGGTTTGTGACAGCATTCGACAGCTTTTTGATGGTTGATTGGTCTGGCGGTAACGACCGGGGCGTGCGGCCTGTTCAGGATGCGATCTGGGCCTGTCTGGCCCGTGGGGGCCGGGCCGAAGAACCTGTGTACCTGCGCAACCGGCACGTCGCCGAAGACTGGATTGCCGAAACGATTGCGGCAGAACAGCGCGCGGGTCGTTGCGTCTTGGCGGGGTTTGATTTTTCCTTTGGCTATCCGGCGGGATTTGGAAAGGCCCTGACAGGGCAGGATGACCCATTGGCTGTTTGGTCATGGTTTGAGGACCGGGTTGAGGACGCGCCCAAGCACAACAACCGCTTTGATCTGGCAGGGCAGATCAACCTGGACCTTGGCGCGGGGCGGGGCCCGTTTTGGGCAAATGGGTTGAAACGCGATGTCAAAGGCCTGCCGCGCACCATGGCTACGTACCAAAACCCGTTTCCGAAATGGCGGGCGGTCGAGCATCGCGCAACAGGCGCGTTTACCTGCTGGCAAATGGCCGGGGCAGGGGCGGTTGGATCGCAGGTGTTCATGGGGTTGCCTGTGCTTGCCCGGTTGCGGCGCCGCTTTGACGCGGCTGCATGGCCGTTTGAGCCCTTGGACAAGGCCGTGGCACTGGTAGAGATTTGGCCGTCGCTGACGGTCACTGCCGCCCCTGAGGGGTGGATCAAGGACGCCTGGCAAGTGTCGGAAGTCGCCCGCAGCCTCAGCGCGCTTGATGCGGAAACGCTGGCCATGATGCTCGCGGTCGATGCGCCCGAAGAGGGGTGGATTTTGGGTGTGGGGCACGAGGCTGCGCTGCAAGAAGCCTCTCAGGTCCCGCCACGATTAAACAACAACTGCTTTGCCTTGCCGCCCGGTGTGAACTGGACGCCAGTCTCTGAGGCCTTGGCGTTGCTACAGGCGCGGTTGACGCCGGTCACCTTGCGCCAGCGGACACCTCTGGCGTCAGCCATTGGCCGGTTTGCGGCAAGCGATGTCATCGCCCTGCGCAGCAACCCGCCTTTGCCGAATACAGCCGTAGACGGCTACGGATTTGAGGGCAGTGCAGAGGCCGGGGTGCATCAATTGCCTTTGGCCGAGGGACGTGCAGCGGCGGGGGACACGCCCACCGATTTGCCCAAAGGCCATGCCATCCGGGTGTTGACGGGCGCCGCCCTGCCCGGCGGGGTGGATACCGTCGTGCTGCAAGAAGATGTGGTGGTCAAGGACGGAGCCATTCATTTTCGCGGTCCCCTGAAAAAAGGGGCCAATGCGCGTCAGGCGGGCGAAGACGTGGCAAAGGGTGATGTGATCTTGCGGCAGGGTGCGCGGATCGGCGCGGCAGAGGCTGCACTGCTTGCGGCAACCGGGGTCAGTGCCGTGCAAACCTATGCGCCCCTACGGGTTGCGGTCCTGTCCACTGGCGACGAAGTGCAGGAAGCCGGGTCAGAGGCCGCGGCGCACCAGATTTATGACGCCAACAGGCCCATGCTTTTGAAAATGATCAAGGATTTTGGCCATCTGCCGGTCGATCTGGGCCGGGTGCCGGACGACCCGGTGGCGCTTGCAGACCGCCTGACGCGCGGCGCGCAGGAGGCGGATGTGATCCTGACCAGCGGGGGGGCCTCTGCGGGGGATGAAGACCACGTATCGGCGCTGCTGCGCCAGACGGGTGCGATGGAGCTTTGGCGCGTCGCGGTCAAACCGGGTCGTCCGCTGGCATTGGGTCTGTGGCAGGGCGTGCCTGTGTTTGGTCTGCCGGGGAACCCTGTGGCTGCTATGGTGTGCACGCTGATCTTTGCTTATCCGGCGCTGGCGCAGCTTGCAGGTGGCCTTTGGCCCGTGCCGCAAGGCTTTGACATGCCTGCCGCTTTTTCCAAACGCAAGAAAGACGGCAGGTCTGAATATCTGCGCGCGCGCATTCGGGAAGGCCGGGTCGAGACCTTTGCCTCCGAAGGATCCGGGCGCATTTCAGGCCTTGTTTGGGCGGAAGGTCTGGTGGCGCTTGATCACGGCGCACAGCAGATAGAGCCGGGCGATCTGGTGCGCTACATCCCGTTCACCAGCTTTGGATTGACGCCCTGAGAGCGCTCAGTCAAAGGTCCCGGCAACCCGCCCCAGCAGCATGAAGGCGCGTGCGGTGCGCGTTTCTGCCAGCGCCTGAATCTCTGCGTCCGTGGCGATCTGCTCGAAGGTTGCAAAGGTCTTGTCGAACAACCGCAGGAAATGATGCGCTGTGTCGCGAAAGATCGGGTCCTGTTTCATCCGGCCTGCCACCAGGGCCAGCGATGTGCGGTCCCGAACACCGCCCAGTTGAGCGATGGCGCGGCCCCGTTCCCCCTGACCGAATTGCCGCCAGATTTCGGGTCGCGCGCGGTCCGGGGCCAGATCATCCATGTAGATGCCGTCCTGACTGAGCAGCGTCAGCGCATCCTGCGCGGATTGAATAAGCTGCGCTGCTGTGCGGTCTTGCATGGCGCGCCGCAAGGCTGCGAACCCTGCCTCGTCATCGGCGGTTTCCGGAAAGTTGAGCGCGCGCAGAAAATCATCGGTTTCAAGCGGGGGGGCTACGTCCTCGGGCCTTGTGCCAAGGGCCAGAGCGGGCTGTTCTTCGGCCATCTGGGCGGGCGGTGCGGCCTCTTCCGTCCGCTCAGGCTCCCGCCTTGACGTGAAGGTCGCCAGAACCGTTTCGGTCTTGCGGGTGGCTGCGGCGATTTCCTCAAGCTTGCGCGCCACCGACGCCTGATCGTCGCTGGTGGCGTGGCTTTGGCTTTGGGAGATGAACGTCTGGCGCATCGCATCTACAGACATCTGTAAGCGCCTGCACTCTTCCTGAACGGCATGGGCCGACCGAAGGGCTGCAGCCGCGACCCAGATCAGACCCACGGGAAGAGCAATGGCCAGACACCCCACAAGCCACGTCAGCGTCTCAATACCATTTGCGTCCGCGTCCCCATCGGTCAGGCCAAATGCAAAGAAGCCAATACCGGCCATGACCCAGATCAGGGACAACGCCGCTGCGATCAACTCGAACCGTGTCAGGCCCTGCGGTTCTCCACGATCATAAATGCCCAAAGGGGTCGGGGCCGATTGCGCAGAATGGGGCGCGTCATGCTCTGTCGTATCGGTCATCGGTGCGCTCCTGTTTACGCATAGATAACTTTGAGCACCTCATATGCCTTTTCACCACCGGGTGTTCGCACCTCGACGCTATCGCCCTCTTCTTTGCCGATCAGCGCACGGGCGATTGGCGATTTGATGTTCAACAACCCTCTTTCGATGCTGGCCTCATGTTCGCCAACAATTTGCCACGTCTTTTCTTCATCGGTGTCCTCGTCCACCAAGGTCACCTTGGCCCCGAATTTGATCGAGCCGGACAGTTTCGACGGGTCGATGACCTCGGCCAGACCAATCACGCTTTCAAGCTCTTTGATTCGACCTTCGATGAAAGATTGCTTTTCGCGTGCGGAATGATACTCGGCGTTTTCCGACAAATCCCCGTGTTCGCGTGCCTCGGCGATTGCGGTAATGATTGCAGGGCGTTCCACTGATTTCAGCTGCTTGAGTTCAGCTTCAAGGGCTGTGAAACCAGCGCGGGTCATTGGTATCTTTTCCATCGTTTTCACCCATAAACTAGCGCGGCCCGCCGAATTGTTCGGGGGCCGCTGATCTTGACTGGAAACCACCTGAACCAATGGCCATGGAAAATGCAAGGGTGTTTAGGCGTTAGTCCGCGCAATGGGATCAGTCATATTGCACGATTTCGTATTCAATGTTGTCCTGATCGTGAAAGTAAAACCGCTGGCCCGGCGCATAGTCCTGATGGTTTTCAGGGGTGAACCCGGCTGATTTTACCCCCTGTTCGACGACATGAATGTCATCAACCACCACGCCGATGTGGTTCAGCCCCCTTTTGACTTTGTAGCTGTTGCTGCCTTCGGTCACAGGTTGATTTGGTTGATACAAGGCCAGATATTGCCGGTCGTTCCCAATGTGCAGGGATTCGACGCCATCAAGGCTGGGGCCTTGCCACCGGATGTGCCAGCCAAAAAGCGCGCACATCCACTTTGCCGTCTGATCCGCATTCGTGACGGTACAATTTGCATGTTCCAACTGTGCAGTCATTTCGTTTGTCTTTTTCAAATCCTGTTAGTTAAGGAAGTGTAATTTCTTACCCTACCTATCGACGAGGGTTGCTAATGTGGGGCAAAACCGGGTTGTCGATCGGTCAAATGACGCGCGGATCAAAACACTTTCCCGGCTGCGCGACAATCTTGACGGCTGTATCGGGCGCGGGTGTCTGAGCCTCAAGGCGTACAAGCTGTATAATCCGCAAGACAGGGTGGCGGCCAAGGGGGCTGGGCCGCGCTATCTGATGGGGGACCGGCCCGAGTGATCGAAATAGTGGCTTTGCGTCGATTTGTCCGCAACGATTCAAGAGGCACACGCCTGAATGACGCCCGGTACTGATTGCATTGATGGCGTCGCTGGGCTAGCCACGTTACCGGTGATCTGCGGCAGGGGCCTGCCTCAGCGAATGGTGAGAGGGAATGAGATGTCCGACACAGCACGTGAAGCAATGGAATATGACGTGGTCATCGTGGGGGCCGGTCCTGCCGGTCTGTCCGCTGCGATCCGGTTGAAGCAGCTTGATCCCGATTGCAATGTTGTTGTGCTTGAAAAAGGCTCCGAAGTGGGCGCGCATATTCTTTCGGGCGCGGTGCTTGACCCCTCTGGCCTCGATGCGTTGATGCCCGACTGGAAGGAAAAGGGCGCGCCGCTCAACGTGCCAGTCACCGCAGACCATTTCTACATGCTGGGCGAGGCGGGAAAAATCCGCATCCCGAACTGGCCCATGCCGCCCCTGATGAGCAATCACGGAAACTACATTGTCTCAATGGGAAATGTCTGCCGCTGGATGGCCGAACAAGCCGAGGAAATGGGCGTTGAGATTTTCCCAGGCATGTCCTGCTCTGAACTGGTCTACGGCGAAAATGGTGAAGTCGCGGGCGTTGTTGCGGGGGAATTTGGCAAGAACGCAGATGGCACCCATGGGGATGCCTACGAGCCCGGCATGGAGCTTTTGGGCAAATACGTGTTCCTCAGTGAAGGTGTGCGGGGCAGCCTGTCAAAGCAGGTGATCGAGAAATACAATCTGTCGGACGGACACGAGCCTCAGAAATACGGTCTGGGGATGAAGGAAATCTGGGAAATTGACCCCGCCAAGCACAAGGAAGGGACCGTCACGCATACGATGGGCTGGCCTTTGGGCGGCAATGCGGGCGGTGGGTCGTTCATCTACCACCTTGAAAACAATCAGGTCTACGTGGGCTTTGTAGTCCATCTGAACTACAAAAACCCGCATCTTTTCCCCTACATGGAATTCCAGAGGTTCAAGCATCACCCGATGGTGGCAGACCTGTTGGAAGGCGGGAAACGTGTGGCCTACGGCGCGCGCGCGATCAGCGAAGGCGGCTATCAGTCGATGCCGAAGATGGTCGCACCCGGCGTGGCGCTGCTTGGTTGTTCGGTTGGTATGGTCAACGTGCCGCGCATCAAGGGCAATCACAACGCGATGCTGTCGGGCAAAGCTGCCGCAGAGGCCGCGATCGCCGCCATGGCCGAAGGGCGCAGCAGTGACGAATTGACCACCTACGAGACGGAAGTGCGCGAGGGCGCAATCGGGTCCGACCTCAAGAAAGTCCGCAACGTCAAACCGCTGTGGTCGCGCAGCGGGCTGGTGGCAAGCCTCGTGGGGGGGGGGCTGGACATGTGGTCCAACACGCTTGGCTTTTCGCTGTTCGGCACGTTTGGGCATGGCAAATCCGATGCGGAGGCCACTGAACCTGCCGCAGATCACAAGCCGATCCCCTACCCGAAACCCGACGGCAAACTGTCGTTTGACCGCCTGACGAATGTGGCTTTTTCGTTCACCAACCATGAAGAAAGCCAGCCTGCCCACCTGACTCTGCGGGATGCGGATGTGCCGGTGAAGTCGAACCTGCCCCTGTTTGCAGGACCCTCGGCGCGCTATTGCCCTGCTGGTGTCTACGAATTTGTGGAAGAAGCAGGCAAGGACACACGGTTTGTTATCAACTTTCAAAACTGCGTGCACTGCAAGACATGCGACATCAAAGACCCGGCGCAAAACATCGTCTGGACCACCCCGCAAGGCGGCGATGGCCCGAACTATCCAAACATGTAAAGGCTTTAGGCAGGCCTGCTTGGACGCGGTCTGCCTGAACAGCACTTAGCTGATCGACCGTTGCGCTTGTATTAGAACCTGCTAGCCTATACGGGAATTTCCCAGTTTTTGAGGTCGAGCCACTTGAAGCGTTTTCTGATCCCAGCCGTTACAGCCGCCGCGCTGCTTGCGAGCGCGTCAATCCCTGCAACAGCACAGACCGTATCTGGTTCGTATCTTGCGGCAAGATCGGCGGCGCTGCAGAACGATTTTGAACAGGCCGCCACGTATTACGCGCAGGCTTTGGCGCGGGATCGGCGCAATCCTGAATTGATGGAAAACCTGTTGATTGCGCAACTGTCCATCGGGCAGGTCGCGCGCGCCGTGCCTGTGGCGCAGGTGCTGCTGGACAGTGGCATGCGGTCGCAAGTTGCCGATTTGATCCTTCTGACCGACGCGATCCTGGCGGGTGAGTACGACGCGTTCACGCAAACCGAAATCACCGGCGATGGTATCGGGCCGCTGGTCGACGGTTTGGTCAAGGCATGGTCGCTCATGGGGGTGGGCAATGTCGCCGCCGCGCTTGAGACCTTCGACGAGGTTGCGGGCCGCGTGGGCCTCGACGGCTTTGCGCTTTATCATAAAGCGATGGCCTTGGCGTCGGCTGGTGATTTCGAGGGGGCAGAGGCGATTTTTGCAAACGATACCTCAGGCAGCATCATTCAAACCCGTCGCGGTGTTCTGGCCCGCGTGCAGGTCTTGTCACAGCTTCAGCGCAACGAGGATGCGATTGACCTGATTGATCGCGCCTTTTCGGGCACGTCTGACCCCGAGATCGAACAAATGCTCGCGATGCTGGAAACCGGCGAGTCGATGCCCTTTTCCTACATCCGGGACGTGCAGGACGGTGTGGCAGAGGTGTTTTTCTCGGTTGCAGCGGCCTTGCGGTCAGAGGCCGCGCCTGAATTCACGTTGCTTTATGCACAAGTCGCCCGCGCCCTGCGCCCGTCTCACATCGACGCGCTTTTGCTGACGGCGGAACTGTTGGAAACCATGGAGCAATACGAGGCGGCGATCGCGGTCTACAAGGAAGTGCCCGCCGACAATCCTGCCTACCATGCGGCTGAGCTGGGGCGTGCAGATGCGCTCAGAGGGTTGGACCGTCAGGACGCCGCCGTAGAAGTGTTGTACCAATTGGCGCGCAGTCACGGCGATCTTCCCACCGTGCATTCGGCTTTGGGGGACGCGCTGCGCCAAATGGATCAGTTTGCCGAAGCCATTCCCGCCTACGACAAAGCTATCGAATTGATGACAGACCGGGGCGGGGCAAGCTGGTTTTTGCTCTATGCGCGCGCCATCAGCTATGAGCGCACGGATCAGTGGGACGCGGCAGAAGCGGACTTTCGGGCCGCACTTGATCTGAACCCAAATCAACCTCAGGTGTTGAATTACCTTGGGTATTCACTGGTCGAAAAACGCACCAATCTGGATGAGGCGCTCGAGATGATCGAACGTGCTGTCGCCGCCAGCCCCAACAGTGGCTATATCGTGGATTCCCTTGGTTGGGGGCTTTATCGCCTTGGCCGGTACGAAGAAGCGGTGCCGCACATGGAACGGGCGGTTGAGCTTCTTCCGGTGGATCCGGTGGTGAATGATCACTTGGGCGATGTCTACTGGGCCGTCGGTCGGTACCGGGAGGCAGAATTTCAATGGGCGCGCGCGTTGTCGTTTGTCGATCAGGGCGAGACGGCAGAAGAAGCCGACCCGGACCGCATACGCCGAAAGCTTGAAGTTGGCCTTGATATGGTGCTTGAAGAAGAAGGTGCCCCGCCCTTGAAAGTGGCCAGTGACGAAGGTTGAAGTATTTGCGCCTGCGAAAATCAATCTGGCGCTTCACATTACGGGTCAAAGAGAAGACGGCTATCACCTGCTGGATAGCATAGTTGCGTTTGTCAGCGTGGGCGACAGGCTTGTTGTTGAAAACAACGGGTCAGGCGAGGTGTCTGCACGCGGGGCTGAGGCGTCGGGCCTTCCGCTGGGGCCTGATAATTTGATCGCCAAGCAAAACGCGGCAATCGTGGATCGCGTGGGCCTGTTGACGTGCACCTTGCACAAGGAACTGCCTGTTTCCTCTGGGATTGGCGGTGGATCAGCAGACGCGGCAGCGCTCTACCGGGCCGCTGTAGCGCTAGTTGACGACGCCGCAATCGCTGCGTTCCTGACCGATGAGGCCACAATTTCCGACCAGTGGCGGATTGGTGCGGACATCCCGATGTGCATCAAAAGCCTGCCCGCGCGGGTCACGGGCATCGGGGAGCGGATTGATCCCATCCCCACGCTGCCGGAACTGCCCATTGTGCTGGTTAATCCGCGCGTGCCGGTGCCGACGGGGGCTGTTTTTGCACGCCTTTCAGAAAAGAACAATCCGGGGATTGCTGGCCCGCTGCCGCAAGGGGCGCAAGCGTCCCAATGGATTGAATGGCTGGCCGAGCAGCGCAACGATTTGCAAGGGCCTGCCATTGCGCAGGTTCCCTTGATCTCGCAGGTAATCGACGCGCTTCACGCTGCGCCGCACTGCTTGTTTGCGCGCATGTCCGGGTCCGGGGCTACCTGTTTTGGCCTGTTCGAAACAGACAGCGGTGCCGAAGCTGCGGCAGCGCAGATTGCGCGCCTGCACCCCGATTGGTGGGTAAGATCAGGCCGTCTTGATGGTCACCGCAGAGTGGCCCCTCAGGTGATCCGTTCCACAACGTAATCCGCCAGATCGCTCAGCATGTCCTTGACCGGGTGATCCGGTAGCGCGGCCAATGCATGTTTCGCGCGTGTGGCTTCAGCGCGTGCGGCGTCGCTGGTGTCCTGCAAGGCGCCGTGCTTTGTCAGCAGGCGCAACACCTCATCAAGGTCACCGTCTTGCTGGTTTCCTTTCTCGATCGTCCGTTTCCAGAACGCCCGCTCGGTCTCATCCGCCTTGGCAATGGCCTTGATCATCGGCATGGTCAGTTTCCGCTCTCGGAAATCATCACCGATGTTCTTGCCGGTCTTGCTGCTGTCGCCTTGGAAGTCCAGCAGGTCGTCCACAATCTGAAACGCAACACCAAGGGCGTCGCCATAGGCGTAAAGGGCCGCGCAATGGGCATCTGGTGCGCCGGATATAACGCCCCCGACCTCTGTGGCGGCGGAAAACAGGGCCGCAGTTTTGCCCCGGACCACCTGCAAGTAAATGTCTTCGGTTGTCGCAAGGTTCTGGCTTGCCGTCAGTTGCAAAACCTCGCCCTCAGCGATGGTTGCGGCTGCATTCGACAGGATGTCGAGAACGCGTAGAGACCCCGTTTCAACCATCAGCTGGAAGCTGCGCGCAAAGAGGTAGTCGCCCACCAAAACAGAGGACTTGTTGTCCCAAAGCAGGTTCGCCGTCGGACGCCCGCGGCGCTGACCGCTTTCATCAACAACATCGTCATGCAGCAGCGTCGCCGTATGAATGAACTCGACGGTGGCGGCCAGATGGACATGGTAGGGCCCGTCGTATCCGCACAGATGCGCCGACGCCAATGTAAGCATCGGGCGCAAGCGCTTGCCGCCTGCCTCCACGAGGTGCGCGGTCACTTCCGGGATGCGCGGTGCGTGTTCCGAAGCCATGCGCGCACGGATCAATGTGTTCACTGCCGCAAGGTCATCTGCAAGAAACGCCGCCATACGTTCGTGCGGTTTTTGTGAATTGTCCTGTGTCCGCATCAACTTCCTGTTCACAAGGCTCGACTCTAAGGCCTTGATACCCTTACATCACTGGAATGAAGGAACTTTTGCGCAGCACCGACCCGACGATCATTGCCTTTGCAACCGCTCTCTTGCAAGGGGAGGATATAGACTGCTTTGAGTTGGACGTAAACATGAGCATCCTCGAAGGAGGCATCGGAATTTTCCCGCGCCGCCTGATGGTGCGCACCGATGATCATGCGCGCGCCGAGACGGTTATGCACGACAACGAGATACCCTTGGGCAAATGACTTCTGAGGTGACGTCGGACGCCTTTTTGGGCGGCGCACTTTATTTGTTGCAACCGACCCACGGGTATCGCGCGGGCGTTGATCCGGTGCTTTTGGCGGCCAGTGTACCCGCAAAAACGGGCCAGTCTGTGCTCGATCTGGGATGCGGTGTGGGGGCGGCCATCCTGTGCCTTGCAGCACGCGTGCCGGGGCTGGATATCACCGGGATCGAAAAGCAACGGCTTTATGCCGATCTGGCCGCGCAAAACGGCAAAGGCAGGCTGGAGGCGATTCTCGGTGACATTGCCCAGATGCCCGCGTCTTTGCGACAACGCCAGTTTGATCATGTGATCGCCAATCCGCCCTATTATCATCGGGCCAGCCGCAAAGCGGGCGCTGACCTTGGCAAAGAGGTTGCGGTGGGCGAGGAAACACCGCTGCGCGTATGGGTAAAGATGGCTGCAAAACGGTTGAAACCCAGCGGTCAGGCCCATTTCATTCACCGGGCGGAGCGTCTGCCAGACATTCTTGCAGCGATGCAACGGTATCTGGGCAGCATCGAGGTGCTGCCCATCACACCCAGAGCGGGGCGGCTGGCAGACCGTGTCATCGTGCGGGCGAAAAAGTCTGGTCGCGCGGATTTCAAGCTTCATCCCCCTTTGGTGATGCATGACGGGCCGACCCATCTGCGCGATGGGGACAGCTATGTTCCACAGGTCAAAGCCGTGCTGCGCGACGGTGCTGCGCTGCCGTTCTAAGCGGCGTTAATGGATAATTAACTTGTGAGCCGTCATGCTGCGGGTGCGGCGTGACAGACGGGCCTGACTGTGCTCAAATGGCATGCATAGACAAATGGAGGACTCGAATGAGCGTAACAGCACATGTAGATCAGCTGAAAAAGAAACATCAATCATTGAGCGAGGCGGTCGAAGCGGCCCAACGCTCCCCCGGGACTGATGATCTGGCAATCTCCTCGCTGAAAAAGGAAAAGCTCCGACTTAAAGAAGAAATAACACGGCTGTCGAGTTAGCCCGTCCTTGACCAACTGGCGCGGGCGGCAAGTACCGCGCCACCTGCCACCAAAACGGCAGCCATCACCAGCGACGGTGTGAACGTCGCAATCCCTGTCACCACGAGAAACAATGTCGACAGCAGCGGTGCGGCGTAGGACGCGGCCCCTAAAAACTGTATATCACCTCGTTTCATACCAATATCCCAGACAAAAAACGCAAGCCCCACAGGGCCAAGGCCAAGCATCAGAATGGACAGCCAGCCCAACGCGGTGGCGGGAAAAACAGTCTCTTCAAAGATCAGATGCAAGGGCAAAGACAGGGCGGCGGCGGCAACGCAGAACACCGCCACACTTTGCGTCGGTGCATTGCCAATCAGGCGCGACAAGACCGAGTAGCTGGACCATGTCAGCGCACACAACAGCGCAAGGCCGTAGCCGGGAAGGTACTGCCATTGCAGACCTGCGTCGCCCCCGGTGACGATCATGGCAGCCCCTGCAAACCCCACGACAGCCCCCAGAATATGCCCTTTGCGGACTCTTTCGCCGGGCAAGAGCCCAGACCCCACAACAATCAGCAGCGGCCACAGATACGCGATCAACCCTGCTTCAGCCGCAGGGGCGAGGCGCAATGCCGAAAAGTAAAGCGCGTGATAGCCGAAAAGCCCAACGGTCCCAAACATATAGACTCGCAGCGGTACCGTTCGCAGAATCTGCAATCCGGTCGTACGGACAATGTAGACAAACCCGCAGGTGCCGCCGATGGCAAAACAGATCGTGTTGAGCAAAAACGGCGGTGTGGGCGCGCTCCAAACCGTAAAAAGAGCGAGCAGCGCCCAGAGCAGGATTGCGGCGATTCCCATGAGTGTTGCGCGGGGTTTGGTCATGAGGCGCCTTCGCGCAGATCCATCTGGTCCGTAATGTATAGGGTTTTGCTAATTTCCATGAGAATCCAGTCCCGGAAAGCTTTGACCTGCGGGCGGTTTTCGGTGCCTTTCGGGCAGACAAAGCGAAACCGCGCAGGCGTGACCAAGGCGGTTGGATACGGCATGACCAGACGTCCCTCGTGGATGTCTTTGACCACCAAAGCGCGCCGCCCAAGGACCACGCCGACACCTGCCAAGGCCGCGTCTACGGCGTGATCTGCCTGACTGAAACGTGGGCCGTGGGAGGTATCGGCATCAACACCCATGGTTTGAAACCAAGCATTCCAATCGCATTTTGGCGTTAAAAAGTTGATCGAATCGTCGTGGATCAACGTGGCATCGCGCAGGCTTTCGGGGGTCGGAAAACGCTCAGCGATGTCGGGGGTCATCACGGGGCAGACCCATTCCTGTGCCAGCGGCAGGGAATACAGCGCATCGTTCTCGTCGGTTCCGAAACGCACGGCGACATCGACGGCGTCGCGGGCAAAATCCATAATCTTCAACGACGCCGAAAAGCGAAGCTCGATCTCCGGATGGGCCTGCGCAAACTCATAGAGCCGGGGCGCCAGCCATTTCGCGGTAAACGCGGGGCCCGCCGTAATGGTCAGCGTCTGTTCGTCCTGAAGCCGCTGCGCAGAGCGCCACGCCGACGACAGGATCTGAAAACCGTCTTCGGCTCCTGGGGCCAGTGCTTTTCCTGCCTCTGTCAACTCAACGGCCCGGTTGAGCCGGATGAATAAAGGCGCGCCCAGATGCTCTTCGAGTGACTTGATCTGAAAACTCAGGGCGGCGGGCGTTACCGATAATTCGTCCGCGGCCTTCGCGAACGACATGTGGCGCGCTGCGGCATCAAAGGCGCGCAAAGCGGTGAGAGGGGGCAGGCGATCCGTCATGACACATGAGTATTACTTAACTGAAGTGTTGAAAAGTCTCGTTTGTGCCTTTTGTTAGCGGATGCCATATAAGTCTCAGTTCAAAAACACTGATCAACTTACTGCCAAAGGGTAAATCCATGACTGAAGCAACCTCCAACCCCGCCACCAAGAATGCAATGCAGCGCGCCCACGAAGAGCGGGCGCAAGCGATGAAAGATGCCTGGAGCTGGTTGTTCTCGCGCACGCATTAAAAGCGATGGAAAACAAAAAGGGTCGGCGTTTGTGGCGCCGACCCTCAAATTTAAGTCAGTTCGAAACTTATACGAAGAACTGAGCCCCATTTGCCGAAATGGTGGAGCCGTTGATAAAGCCTGCATCATCCGACGCGAGGAATGCAACGCAGCGCGCAATTTCTTCGGGTTCGCCAAGGCGTCCAGCGGGAATGCCGGAAATAATGCTGTCGCGCACTTTCTCTGGGATCGCCATGACCATTTCTGTCGCGATGTAGCCCGGGCATATGGCGTTGGCGGTGATCCCCGCCCGTGCACCTTCTTGCGCAAGTGATTTCACAATCCCCAGGTCGCCTGCTTTGGTCGCAGCGTAGTTGACCTGTGCGAACTGGCCTTTTTGGCCATTGATCGACGAGATTACGATCACACGACCGAATTTGCGCTCTCGCATCCCGGGCCAGACAGGGTGAACCGTGTTGAAAACACCGGTCAGATTGGTGTCGATCACCTGGTTCCATTGCTCTGGCGTCATCTTGTGGAAGGGCGCATCGCGCGTGATGCCAGCATTGGCCACTACGATATCGATGGGGCCAACTTCGGCTTCAACCTTTTCGATGCCCGCTTTGCTCTCATCGTAGTCGGCGACATTCCATTTGTATGTCTTGATGCCGGTTTCGCCTGTGAACTTTGCGGCGGCTTCGTCGTTTCCGGCATAGGTTGCCGCAACAGTGCAGCCTGCATCCTTAAGCGCGATTGAAATTGCAGCGCCGATGCCTCGGCTGCCTCCGGTGACGAGTGCGACACGTGACATAAATTACTCCTTGGTTTGATCTGATTGGTCGGAAATGAAGAGGTGCGCGGCGTTCTGTCAAGACAGCCTGCCGCGCAAAGGGTCAGGGCCGCTCAAGGCACATGGCAACACCCATGCCGCCACCGATGCAGAGCGTGGCAAGACCTTTCTTGGCGTCGCGCCGCTTCATTTCGAAAAGCAATGTGTTCAGGATCCGTGCGCCGGATGCGCCAATCGGGTGGCCGATTGCGATTGCACCGCCGTTCACGTTTACGACTTGCGGGTTCCAGCCCATGTCTTTGTTGACGGCGCAGGCCTGTGCGGCGAAGGCTTCGTTTGCTTCAACAAGATCAAGATCTTCGGCTTTCCAGCCAGCTTTTTCCAGTGCTTTGCGGCTTGCGTAGATCGGGCCCGCGCCCATGATCGACGGGTCAAGGCCCACTGTTGCATAGCTTGCAATGCGCGCCAGCGGTTCGATGCCGCGTTTTTCCGCCTCATCTGCGGACATCATCAGCGCGGCAGCGGCACCGTCATTCAGGCCCGACGCGTTTGCAGCCGTAACGGAGCCGTCTTTGGTAAAGGCGGGGCGCAGTTTTGCCATGGCTTCCATGGTCGCGCCGTGACGGATGTACTCGTCTTTGTCCACGATTGTGTCGCCTCTGCGGCCTTTGACGGTGAACGCCATCACCTCATCGTCGAACTTGCCCGCTTTTTGGGCCGCCTCCGCTTTGTTTTGCGATACAACCGCGAATTCATCTTGCTGGTCACGGCTGATTTGCCATTTTTCAGCAACGTTTTCAGCAGTTTGACCCATGTGGTATCCGTTGAACGCATCCCACAGACCGTCGCGGATCATTGTGTCGATGTATTTCATGTCACCCATTTTATGACCAGCACGCAGTGCAGCAGCGTGGGGCGAGAGGGTCATGTTTTCCTGACCGCCCGCAACAACAATAGCGGCATCGCCAAGCTGAATGTGCTGTGCAGCAAGCGCCACGGCCCGCAGACCAGAGCCACACACCTGATTGATCGACCATGCAGCGCTCTCGATGGGCAGGCCCGCGTTGACATGCGCTTGCCGTGCCGGGTTTTGGCCTTGGGCTGCGGTCAGAACCTGTCCGAGTATTGTCTCGGAGACGTCCGCGGCATCGACGCCTGCGCGCGCAACCACTTCTTTCAAAACAGCGGCTCCTAAATCATGGGCTGGTGTTGTAGCGAAAGATCCGCCAAAGCTGCCGACAGCGGTGCGTGCGGCAGAAGCAATTACGACATTGGTCATGGATAGTGGTCCTTAGTCTTTATGACTGGGCCACGAAAAAAAGAGATTTGTACGTAGCCCGTTCTGGGTTCCGTTCAAGTGATAAATGATAGGAACTGTTGCGGCAACCGATAGTTTATGTGACAGACTGGCGCAACCTTTGGCGGTCTGGCGTTAAACCGCCGGCTGCGCCTCTGTCGTTTTCATCCAATCCGGGCGCGTTGTTGCCACTGCATAGTGGTATCCTTGCAAACAGTCGACCCCCAGTCTCATCAGGGTTTGAGCATCTTCTTCATTTTCAACGAATTCTGCGACGGTCAACATATCAAAATGGCGCGCGATTGAGATAATAGCAGCCACTACAACCTGATTGTCGTTGTTGTTTGCGATGCCAGTGATGAACTGACCGTCAATTTTGATCATGTCGAAAAAGAAGTCTTTGAAATATCGCAGCGCTGTATAGCCCGAGCCAAAGTCGTCCATTGCGAAACAAATGCCGCGCATTTGAAGCCTGTCCATGAAATCAATCACCAGTTCAGGCACGAGCATCGCGGAGCTTTCCGTGATTTCCAACACCAACCGCTCGGCTAGGAGTTCGTTGCGGTCCAGCCAGCGCTCAAGCGTGCGGTTCCAGGGGCGGTACCCGACGGAACGGGCAGACATATTGATCGACAAGCGAAGCTGGGGGTTTTCGTGCAGCGCTTTCAGACCAAGATGCAAGGCAAGCGTATCAAGCTCGCGTCCCAACTCGTTGTCCTCGATCGCGCCCATGAAGGAGCCTGCAGGGATCACACGGCCGGTTTCGTCCAGGACCCGGATCAGTCCTTCGTAGAATGCGGTCTTTCCGGGGGCTGCGGCTTGCACGATGGGCTGATAGGCCAGCAAGACCTGTTTGTGCTGGATGGCTGTACGCACCATGTCCAGTGTTTTCTGGTCGCGGCGGTTGGCTGCAAAACTCAACGGGCTTTCGGTGCCTGCGGGAAGTTGTGCGATCTCTTTTTTCTTTGGGCCGGGCATCTGAAACCTCGTTGTGTTGGATAGCGGCACATTGAGGTCAGATTTGCTAAGATGCCGTAAATATTCCCATTTTGTTCTAATTTATACTTGCATTTTCGAAGTCCAAATCACTGAAAAGTAATGTAAAAATATTTTGTTTCATGCCTGTTCTTCAGTGTTTGAAATTTACAAATCATACTGGTCTTGTGCACGCGCTGATACGCCATCTCCATAGAATCACGACGGCAAAAGCCCCTGATTCCTCAGCCCGCATTTGGACTTCAAACACGGATTTCAAACTCCGATCCCAAAGACACCGTGTTTTCTGCCAGAAACCGCACAAAGCGGTCAAAGGTGCGTTGACATAGGGCAGAAAAGAAGTACAAGCGAGCGCTCATTGGTGTTGGTGGTTCCCGCAAGGGATGGCCTGTCAGGTTTATGACCAAAGGACAACGCCCTTCATGCCCTCAAAGGGCGACCTAGCGAAGGAGATCAGCCGTGACCAAACGCACGTCTGCCAAGTACAAAATTGACCGCCGGATGGGTGAAAACATTTGGGGTCGTCCGAAATCCCCTGTAAACCGTCGTGAATATGGCCCAGGCCAGCACGGTCAGCGGCGCAAGGGTAAACTGTCTGACTTCGGCATCCAACTGCGCGCCAAACAGAAGCTCAAGGGCTACTACGGCGATCTGACCGAAAAGCAGTTCCGCCGAATTTACTCCGAAGCAGAGCGGGTCAAGGGCGATACGGGTGAAAACCTGATCGGTCTGTTGGAAAGCCGTCTTGATGCGGTTGTCTACCGCGCGAAGTTCGTGCCAACCGTTTTTGCAGCGCGCCAGTTTGTGAACCACAAGCACGTTCGCGTAAACGGCAAAATCGTCAACATCCCTTCCTACCGTGTGAAAGAGGGTGACGTGATTGAAGTACGCGACCGGTCCAAGCAAATGGCCGCCTTGATCGAAGCGACACAATTGCCAGAGCGTGACGTGCCTGACTACATCGAAGCGGACCATTCCAAAATGGCAGCGACCTTCGTGCGTGCGCCGTCTTTGTCTGATGTGCCTTACCCGGTCATCATGGAGCCGAACCTCGTTGTTGAATTCTACGCGAAGAACTAAGGTCCTTCGCACAGAATAGAAATTGCAGGGGCCGCACGGAATATTCCGGAGCGGCCCCTTTTACGTCGAAAAGGGGCAAAAATGGCGGATTATCCGACGTACGGAACCATCGAAGGGTCGATCGTCATCATTGGCTTTGGCTCGATCGGGCGGGGGACATTGCCGCTGATCCAGCGGCACTTTGACTTTGATCCCGCGCGGCTGACGGTGATCGACCCTGACGAAGGCGTTGGGTCTGACCTCGCGGCCTTGGGCATCCGCCATATCGGGGTTGCCCTGACGCCTGAGAATTACCGCGATGTTCTGGCAGATTTGTTTGCAGAGGGGCAGGGCTTCTGCGTGAACCTGAGCGTCGATACATCCAGCCTTGATCTGATGCGCTTTTGCCGTGAGCTTGGCGTTTTGTACATCGACACGGTCGTTGAGCCGTGGGCGGGGTACTACTTTGAAACCACCGACAACGCGGAGCGCACAAACTACGCGCTGCGGCAGCGGGTACGCGACGAAAAGGCGAAAAACCCCGGTGGCACAACGGCGGTATCTTGCTGCGGGGCAAACCCCGGCATGGTCAGTTGGTTTGTGAAAGAAGCGCTGTTGACGCTTGCCCGCGACACGGGGCACGACACAACCGTGCCGGAGACACGCGAAAACTGGGCGGCGCTGATGCAAAACCTCGGCGTGAAGGGCATCCACATCGCGGAGCGTGACACGCAGGTGCGTCTGCAACCGCGCGCCCGCGGCACCTTCGTGAACACCTGGTCGGTTGAGGGGTTCATCGCCGAAGGGTTCCAGCCGGCTGAGTTGGGCTGGGGCACCCATGAAACTTGGATGCCCGAAAACGCGCATCGTTACGACACGGGCTGTCAGGCGGCGATCTGGTTTGAACGTCCGGGGGCCATCACGCGGGTTCATACATGGTGCCCGACGCCCGGCCCGCAATTTGGCTTTCTGGTTACCCACAATGAAGCCATTTCAATCAGTGACTACTACACAGTGGGTGCCGCCGCTGCCCCTGACTACCGCCCGACCTGCCACTACGCCTATCATCCATGCGACGATGCCGTGCTCAGCCTACACGAGATGTTCGGGTCCGGTGTGCAGCAGCAAACGCATGAGATCCTCGATGTTGATGCGATTGTCGATGGCATCGACGAGTTGGGTGTGCTGCTCTACGGCCATGAGAAAAACGCGCTTTGGTATGGCTCGCGCCTGTCGAACGAGGAAACCAAGCAACTGGCGCCAAATCAAAATGCAACCGGTTTGCAGGTCACCTCTGCCGTTCTGGCGGGTATGGTCTGGGCGTTGGAAAACCCGCAAGCCGGGATCGTTGAGACGGATGAGATGGATCACGCGCGCTGTCTGGAAGTGCAAAAACCCTATCTCGGCCCGGTTGAGGCGCATTATACCGACTGGACCCCCCTGAAGGATCGCTGGGTTCATTTCCCCGAAGACATCGACGAAAGTGACCCTTGGCGTTTCAAGAACGTGCTGGCCAGTTAGATCAGACTGGCAGGCGCTCACGGAAAGCAAGGCGCGGTCCCGGGACATGCCGGGCCACAGGAGAGAGACCACTATGACCACCATGCGCCCGCAGCCAGGGATTATGGAGATCGAGCTTTACAAAGGCGGGGCCTCGAAGATTGAGGGGCATGAAAACCCGCTCAAGCTCAGCTCGAATGAAAACCCCTTTGGGGCCAGTCCGCAGGCGATGGCGGCGGTTGCAGAGGCGGCGACCGGGCTGCACCGGTATCCCTCGACAGACCACGCGCCCCTCAGGGCCGCGATTGGTGAGGTGCATGGGCTTGATCCGGACAGGTTGATTATTGGGGTCGGATCGGATGAGTTGCTGACGTTGCTGGCGATGGCCTATGCCGGTCCCGGCGATGAGGTTTTGTACCCCGAGCACGGGTTTTCCATGTACCGGATTTTTGCACTGGCGGCAGGCGCAACACCGGTGGTCGCGCCCGAAGCCAACCGAAAGGTGGACATAGACGCGCTGATGCGCCGCGTGACACCCGACACCCGGATCGTCTACCTTGCCAACCCGGCAAATCCGACGGGCACCACACTGCACCTCAAGGAACTTGCCACGCTGGCGGATGGCCTGCCCAATACCTGTCTGTTGGTACTGGACGGTGCTTATGCAGAGTTTTCCGACGGCTATGACGGCGGTGCCGACCTGATCGAGACGCGGGAAAATGTCGTGATGACGCGCACGTTTTCAAAGCTTTACGGGCTGGGCGGGCTGCGCGTGGGCTGGGCCTATGCTCAGCAAGATGTGATTGACGTGCTCAACCGGGTCCGCGGGCCTTTCAACATGTCGACGGTGTCTCTCGCGGGCGCAGAGGCTGGCGTGCGCGATCAGGCGTTTGCACAAATGTGCCTGCGAGAGAACGCGGAACAGCGCGTGCGGCTGACAAACGGGTTGCGCCAGTTCGGCATCGCCTGCGATGAAAGCCATGCGAATTTTGTCCTCGCGCGCTTCGCCTCTGAAGAGGTGGCGCTGGCGGCCGACGCGCATCTCAAAAGTGCGGGCATCCTGGCCCGGCTTGTCAAAGGCTACGGCTTTCCAGAGGCGCTGCGGATCACAGTGGGCCGCGCGGAAGACAATGACCGGGTGCTGGCGGCGCTGGGCAGCTTTAAGGGGGCCGCATGAGCGTGCTTTACAAACGTGTGGCGCTTATCGGGCTTGGTCTGATCGCCTCTTCGATGTTCTGGGGGATCCGGAAATCGGGTCTGGCCGAAGAGGTCACAGGCTTTGCCAGAACCAAAGCGACGCGGGACAAGGCGCGTGAAATTGGGCTTTGTGACAGGGTGTGCGACACGGCGGCAGAGGCCGTTGAGGGCGCGGACCTTGTGGTGCTGGCCGTGCCCGTCGGCGTCATGGGCGCTGTGATGGCGGAAATCGCGCCACATCTGAAACCGGGGGCCACGATCACGGATGTGGGGTCGGTCAAGCGTGAGGTTATCACCAGCATCACACCGCACTTACCGGACGGGGTGCACTTTGTGGCCGGCCACCCTTTGGCAGGCACAGAACATTCGGGGCCGGAATCGGGCTTTGCCGAGCTGTTTCACAACCGCTGGTGCCTTTTGGTGCCCACCGAGGCCTCAGACGCCGATGCCGTGGCACGGTTGCGCGCGCTTTGGGACGGGGTGGGCAGTTGCGCCGCAGAAATGGAGCCCGATCACCATGATCTGGTCCTCGCGGTGACCAGCCACGCACCGCATCTGATCGCCTACACAATGGTTGGGGTCGCGGATGATCTGCGCCGCGTGACCGATGGCGAGGTGATCAAATATTCTGCCGCAGGGTTTCGGGATTTCACGCGGATTGCGGCCTCTGATCCAACGATGTGGCGCGATGTCTTTCTGAACAACAAGGATGCGACGCTGGAAATTCTGGGACGCTTCACCGAAGAACTGTTTGCCCTGCAGCGCGCGATCCGAACCGGGGATGGCGAACACCTGCACGACTATTTCACGCGGACCCGCGCGATCAGGCGGGGCATCATCGAGGCTGGGCAAGACACGGATGCGCCGGATTTCGGTCGCAGTAAAAAGCCGACATGAAGCGGTTCTTGCTTATCTGCGCGCTTTCTGCGGGGGCGGCCTGCGCATCCCCCGATGCCTCCCTGCGGCCTGAGGCGCGACCGGAAGCCGCCTCTGTTGCCGGTGCTGAGGCATCCCAGTCGGTCAAACAAGGTGCCGTGTCCCTTCGTCCCCAAAAGCGTCCGCGACGGGTTGAGCGTGCAGCACGTGCCGAAAAACGGGCTGCCGCGCGTTTGGCGGCCAAGGGGGCAGTCTGCGGCGATCTGGACATTCAGGGGGTCGTGATCGGCCGGGTGGCCAGTTCGGTGCCGGGGTGCGGCATAGCGGAGGCGGTCGGCGTGCGCTCTGTTGCAGGCATCACTCTGAGCCCGCGCGCCACCATGGATTGTCCGACGGCACAGGCGTTGAAAACATGGGTTGAATCCTCCGCCAAACCGGCTTTTGCGGGCAAGGGCGGCGGGTTGAGTTCATTGCGGGTGGCGGCGCACTACGCCTGTCGCACCCGCAACAATCGCCCCGGCGGGCGCATTTCTGAACACGGCAAAGGCAAGGCAATCGACATCTCCGCCTTTCGTTTGCGGGATGGCACATCGGTTACAGTAACATCCGGCTGGTCGGCGCCGACCTCGCGGGACGCCATGCGCCGCGTGCATCGTGGCGCTTGTGGGCCCTTCGGCACCGTGCTTGGCCCGCAAGCAGACCGGTACCATCAAGACCACTTTCATTTTGATACCGCAGCCCATCGTGGGGGGGCCTACTGCCGCTAGCGCAGGATCAGCCGCGGTGCCGGGGCAAGCGGGATAAATCCCAGCGAAATGACGCCGTTCGCAAGTGTCAGGCTCACGTCGATGGCATCGGGATTGCCGCTGGCACCGGCAAGCGCGGCCAGCACCCGCTCTGTCTGGCTGCGCAAGGCAGACGGCAGCGCTCCGGTTGCTTCCGCGACTTCAACCATTTGCCGCCAGTTGCGCACCTGCAGCGACAGCACCCCTTCGGGCAGGCCCGCGTCATCCACTGTGACGTCGCCCGAGGCCCGCAGTTGCAAGCTGCCCCACGAGGCCTCAGCAAGCTTGAGGGCGATGGCGCGCGGCTGCGGGCGCAGCCCTTCGATGGCAGCAAGGTCCCAGCGCCTGTCGAACAAAACCTCCATATCAAGCGACAGGGCATCAAAACTCAAAGGCCAGCTTTCGGGGGTGCGCAGATCATCGCGCAGCGCCTGTCCGGGTGTCAGGGACGAGACACTGGCCTCAAAGCTGTAGCGCGCGGCCTCTGTTTCAGATTGAACCATGAGCATGCTGAGGTCATCAGCGGCAATCAGATCGCCCCGCGCGTCCGTCGCAAACCATGCGCCCGAGGACACCGACATCTTATCAAGCTCAAGCGCCTGACCGGGATGCAGCCTGAGCGCGGCCAGTGCGTTTTCTGCCGCCAGATCGGCCCGCCCGCCCGGCACTGCGATTGCAATGGGTGTTGCGGGAAAGGACAGCGTGCTGTGGCCGGGCCACCACGCTGCAGACGATATCTGCAGGCTGTCCGCCCCAACCGCAAGGCCCCGCACCGGGTCCGCCAAGGCAACGTCTTCTAACGACAAATCCAACCGGGTTGGATAGCCGGAGATGCGCAACGCGCTTGCCTCTGCCTGCCATGAAGCTGCGCGACGTTCTTCCAGCCAGCCCTCGACACTTTGCCGTAGGCCGAGCATTGCCACGATCCACCATGCGCTCCACACCAGCGCAAGTACAACCGCTCCCCCGCCCAAACGTCGCATGACAGCCCCTTTGCTTTTTCCGCCGAATTCAGGTTTACGCAAATCGATCAAGGAGAACCAGCACCATGACCATGTGGGTATTTGGATACGGCAGCCTGCTCTGGAATCCGGGCTTTGAGGTGGCAGAACAGGTAGTTGGCACTTTGCCCGGCTATGCGCGGTCGTTCTGCATGTGGTCGATCCACCACCGGGGCGCCGAAACAGAGCCGGGGCTTGTGCTCGCTCTGGACGAAGATACCGTCCACGTCTGTGAAGGGGTGGCGCTGGCTGTGCGGCAGGGCGATGAGGCGGCAACGCTTGCGTATTTGCGTGAACGCGAACTGATCTCTTCTGCTTATCTGGAACGCGAACTTGACGTGGACCTTGTGGATGGGCGGCGCGTGCGTGCGCTTGCCTATGTGATCAATCCCGATCATGTGCAGTATTGCGGCGGCATGCCGCTGGAAGATCAGGCGCAGGTCATCGCCAAAGCGCGCGGCGGCATGGGCCCCAACAGCGAATACCTGTACAACACCGTCTCGCATCTCGAAGCGATTGGGCTGCACGATCCGGATATGGAATGGCTGGCGCAGCGCGTTCGGCATCTTGCCGGATAAATACTTGGTGCTGGCCTTCGCTTTTGGTGTAAGCTACGCGGTGAGCAGAACAAAAGGTTCAGGAGCACAAGGCGCATGGCGCTGCCAGAGCAAGAGGCAAGACCCGTATTCTCGCAGCCCGTGCGACAGATCACCCTTATGCTGGTGGTGCTGGGGCTATCGGGCTTTGGCAGTTTTCTGGCCTTGCCCCGTGTCTTGCCGGTTTTTGAGGCAAACCCCTACCTAAACGGTTTTATCCTGTTTGTCTTTGGGATCGGCGTGCTTGCGTGCTTTTACCAGGTGTTTCAACTCATCGGATCGGTCCGCTGGATCGAACGCTTTGCCACAGGAACGCTGGACAACAGCGTAAAAGCGCCGCAACTTCTGGCCCCGCTTGCGACACTGCTGCGCCAGCGCGGCGCACGTATGCAAGTCAGTTCGTCATCGACCCGGTCCATTCTGGATTCTGTGGCCACGCGCATTGACGAGGCGCGCGAGATCACGCGCTATATCGTGAACATGCTGATCTTTCTGGGGCTGCTGGGGACCTTCTATGGTCTTGCAACGACGGTTCCTGCCGTCGTGGACACCATTCGCAGTCTTGCCCCTGAAGAAGGCGAGGGCGGGGTCGAAGTCTTCAACAGGCTGATGTCCGGACTAGAGGCGCAGCTTGGTGGGATGGGCGTCGCCTTTGCGTCATCGCTGCTGGGCCTTGCTGGCTCTCTGATCGTTGGCCTGCTGGAGCTTTTTGCCGGGCATGGCCAGAACCGGTTTTACCGGGAACTGGAAGAATGGCTCAGCACGATCACACGCGTCGGGTTTTCCAGTGGGGATGACAGCGGTGGGGATCAGAATGTGATGGTCGCCGTGATTGATCACATGTCCGAACAGATGGACACGCTGCAGGGTATGCTGGCGCAAACCGAAGAAAGTCGCGCGCAAGTCAACGACCGGCTTGCAGCGCTTGCAAGTGCGATGGACCAGATGGTGCGCCATATGCAAAGCTCTGACACCGCGAGTGCTGCGATGGAACGGGTTGCGGCCGGGCAGGAACGGTTGGTCAGCCTGATGGAAGCGCAAGGTAGCGGCGATGGGATTGACGCGGAAAGTCGCATGCGGTTGCGGTCCATCGATGTGCAGATGCTCCGTATTCTCGAAGAGATTTCAGCCGGACGGCAAGAGAGCATGGCAGAAATTCGCATGGATATTGCAAAGCTGACAGCCGCTCTTGACCGTGTGCGGGTGGCCGGGGAGCGCTGAGAATGGCTCTATCCCGTCGCACTGGGACACGGTTTCAGGGGTCGATCTGGCCCGGTTTTGTCGATGCGATGACCGGTCTGCTGCTCGTGCTGATGTTTGTGCTGAGCATCTTCATGATTGTGCAGTTTGTTCTGACCGAACGCATTACAGGACAGGAAACGCAACTGGATGAGTTGTCCGGAGAGGTGGCCGCCCTGGCCCGCGCGCTGGGGTTGACACAGCAGGAAAACGCCAACCTTGAAGACCGGGTGGGCGCGCTGGACACCTCTTTGTCTAACGCGGAGGAACGGATTGCCGCTTTGACGACGATGCGGGACAATCTGATTGCTGAACGGGATGCGCAGAGCGACGCGCTTTCAGTGGCGAATGACCGCATCACCGGGTTTGAGGCGCGGGTCGCTGCCCTGATATCTGAACGCGACACGGCATTGGGGGATGTCGCGACGTTGGAATCCGTCCGCGAAGACCTTGAAGCGGCGCAGGCAGACCTTTTGAGCGAACAGGAAGCCCTGTCACTGGCGCTGGCCGCGAGCCGTCAGGAAATCGACGCACAGGTGGAGGCTGCGCGACTGGCTGCAGCGCAGCGTGACGTGCTGGAGGCGATGGTTGCGGACCTGCGGTCAGAAAATGAGAATGCCGCAGGTCAGATCGACACACTGTCCCGTGATCTGGCAAATACACTGACGGCCCTGAGCGCTGAAGAGGCCGCACGACTGGCCGAGGCGGCTGCGGCAGAGGCCTTGCGGGCACGCCTGACAGACGCAGATGCAGAGCTGACCGCGATGACCTTGGCCTTGGAGGCACAACGCGCGGAGGCGGAGGATACGCTGACCTTGCTGGCAGCAGCCCGGGCCGCACAGGATGATCTTGATGCGCGTCTGGTTGCGGCTTTGTTGCAGACCGAAGATCTGGAAGCGGCGCGTGCCCGCGCGCAGGAAAGCGAAATTGCGTTGTCGGCGTCCACGGCAGAGCGTGATGCCTTGCAAGCAGAGAATGAACAACTGCGGGCGGCGCTTGCTGAAAGAGATGCGGCGGCCGGGCAAACCCAAGAGGCTTTGTCTACCCTCGAAGAAGATCGCGCGCGGGTCCGTGCCCAACTGGCCGAAGCGCTCGCCGCGCGCCTGGCTGCGGAAACACTGGCAGAGACCTCTACAACGGAGGCAGAGCGGCGCGCGGCCTTGTTGGCAGAGGCGCGCCGGTCTTTGACCGCTGAGGAAGAATTGAGCGCGGCGGCGCAACGACAAACTGAATTGTTGAACCAACAGGTTGCGGCGCTGCGGACGCAACTGGGTGATTTGCAGGCCTTGCTGGATGATGCGCGCACCCGTGACACCGATGCGCAGGTGCAAATTCAGACATTGGGCGCTGAACTGAACACAGCCCTCGCGCGCGTCGCGGCAGAAGAACGCCGCCGCGCCGCGTTGGAGGAGGCTGAACGCCGCAGGCTTGAGAGTGAGGCGGCCCGACTGAAGGAAGAAGCACAGGACCTGTCGCAGTACCGGTCCGAGTTTTTCGGGCGTTTGCGTGATGTGCTTGGCCGTCAGGAGGGGATCAGAATTGAAGGGGACCGGTTTGTATTTTCTTCGGCAATTCTGTTTGAGCCTGCGCAAGCGGACCTGTCCGCCGCTGGTACATCGGATATTGCAGCGGTGGCGCAGATCATATCTAGCGTTGCCGGAGATATTCCGCCTGAGATTGACTGGATCATTCGGGTTGACGGGCACACGGACAACCTGCCGCTGTCCGGCCTTGGTCAATACGCGGACAACTGGGAGTTGAGCCAAGCCCGGGCACTTTCCGTTGTCAGGTATATGGTTGATGTGCTTGGGCTGCCGCCAGAACGGCTGTCTGCAAACGGGTTTGGAGAGTATCAACCTGTGGCACTGGGCGATAGCGAAGAAGCGCGTGCTTTAAACCGACGCATTGAGCTGAAATTCACGGAACAGTGAGCGTTTGCGCGCAGGTGTTTTGGCCTTGCTCTGAGCAATTTATCCGCTGCTTCCAACACAATTGAAAAGGCGGCCCTGAGGCCGCCTTTTTTGTGCAGAGATTTCCAGCATCAATCTGCCGTCAGAAGCGGCGGTTTGTCCCCGGAGAGCCGTGGCTTGTCCGGGCCTTCGATCTTCAGGTCGAGCTCACCAGCTTTGATGCCGACCTTCACAACGCCACCCTTGGCAAGTTTGCCAAATAGCAGATCTTCAGCCAGCGGCTTTTTGATGTGCTCCTGAATCACCCGCCCCAATGGACGCGCGCCCATTTTCGAATCGTACCCTTTGTCGGCCAGCCACTCGGCGGCGGGTTTGGTCAATTCGATGGTCACATTGCGGTCCATCAGTTGCGCTTCCAGTTGCAGCACAAACTTTTCGACAACGCGCAGGATCACTTCTTTGGGTAGAGGCGCAAAGTTAATGACAGCATCAAGCCGGTTGCGGAATTCAGGCGTAAAGGTCCGTTCCACCGCAGCGGTATCTTCACCCTCGCGACGGTCCCGACCAAAGCCGATTGCCTCTTTAGCTTGTTCCGCAGCCCCCGCATTGGACGTCATGATAAGTACGACATTACGGAAATCGACTGTACGCCCGTTGTGGTCTGTCAGTTTGCCGTGATCCATGACCTGCAGCAGGATATTGTAGACGTCGGGATGAGCTTTCTCCATCTCGTCCAACAGCAATACGCAATGCGGGTGCTGGTCGACGCCATCGGTGAGCATGCCGCCCTGATCAAAGCCAACATACCCCGGAGGTGCCCCAATCAACCGAGAAACCGCGTGTTCTTCCATGTATTCTGACATGTCAAACCTGAGCAATTCGACGCCAAGCGTATCGGCAAGCTGCTTGGCCACTTCGGTTTTACCAACACCGGTTGGCCCGGCGAACAGGTAGTTGCCGATGGGCTTTTCGGGTTCCCGAAGTCCGGCCCGCGCCAGTTTGATCGCCGATGACAGGGCTTCGATTGCTTTGTCCTGACCGAACACGACCCGTTTGAGCGATGCTTCGAGGTCTTTGAGAACCTCTGCATCGTCCTTGGATACGTTTTTGGGCGGAATGCGTGCGATCTTGGCCACGACATTCTCGATCTCTTTGGTACCGATGGTTTTGCGGCGCCGGGCGGCGACGACAAGATGCTGGGCAGCACCGGCCTCATCGATGACGTCAATTGCCGAGTCGGGCAATTTACGATCATTGATGTAGCGCGAGGCAAGTTCCACGCTCGTCTTGATCGCATCCGCCGTATACTTCACGGAGTGGTGGTCCTCAAAATACGGTTTCAGACCGCGCAGGATTTTCACCGCATCTTCAACAGAGGGTTCGTTCACGTCAATTTTCTGGAAGCGACGAGACAAAGCCCTGTCTTTTTCAAAATGCTGGCGGAATTCTTTGTATGTGGTGGACCCCATCGTGCGCAACTTGCCACCGGCCAGAGCCGGTTTGAGCAGGTTCGACGCGTCCATTGCACCACCTGACGTGGCCCCCGCACCAATGACCGTGTGAATCTCGTCGATGAACAGAACGGCGTCTTTGTGCTGTTCCAACTCGGATACCACAGCCTTCAGCCGCTCTTCGAAATCGCCGCGATACCGAGTGCCAGCCAGCAATGCGCCCATGTCGAGCGAGTAAATTGTGGTTTCGGACAACACTTCCGGCGTTTCACCGGCAATGATTTGCCGCGCCAACCCTTCGGCGATGGCTGTTTTGCCAACGCCGGGGTCACCCACCAGCAGTGGATTATTCTTGCGCCGACGACACAGAACCTGAATGCAGCGCTCAACCTCGGAATCGCGACCGATCAGCGGGTCCACATCGCCTTCGCGCGCTTTGGCGTTCAGGTCGACGCAGTATTTTTCAAGCGCGCTTTCTTTTTTCTCGCCATCAGTCACGCTTTGGGTTTCTTCTTCGGCTTCTGGCGCGCCAGAGACAGGTCGTTGCTCCCCGTAGGCCGGGTCTTTTGCAACGCCATGCGCGATAAAGTTGACAGCGTCATAGCGTGTCATGTCCTGCTCTTGCAGGAAGTAGGCCGCGTTGCTTTCACGCTCCGCGAAAATGGCCACAAGCACGTTTGCGCCTGTCACCTCAGTGCGGCCTGACGATTGCACGTGGATCGCCGCGCGCTGGATGACCCGTTGGAACGCAGCCGTTGGCACCGCTTCGGAGCCATCGACGTCCGTGACAAGATTGCTGAGATCATCGTCGACGAATTCCACCAAGGTCGCGCGCAACTCGTCAATATCAACGCTGCAGGCTTTCATTACCCGGGTGGCGTCTGGCTCGTCGATCAATGACAGCAGCAAATGCTCCAGCGTTGCGAATTCATGGCGCCTCGCATTTGCAAGGGCGAGAGCGGCATGTATCGCCTGTTCAAGGGTTGTCGAAAATGAAGGCACTTCAGTGCTCCTTCTGATCGGGGTCAACTCCAGCGCCGTTTTTAGCGCCTTCGGTAACCATGGCCTCATTAAGTTAGAGTTTGGTTGATCGAAGCGAGGCTTCAAGTTTTTTCTTCGTTTTGCCGGTAACAATTGTTGGTCTTGACTGCGGCGGTTCAGTTCGTGGGCGGCTAGAAAGCGTCCTTGCGTGCTCTGATCTCTGCGAACACTTCCGTATCTGATGCGTTAACCATGCCTAACCGGGCGCGGATCGCGTCATCTGATGCGCGAAGGAAGGGGTTTGTTGCCAGCTCATTTTTCAGAGTGGAAGGGACGGTTGGCACGCCGTTCACACGCGCCGCCGCAACTTCATCTGCTCTACACGTAAGCTCAGCATTATCAGGGTCAATAGTTAAGGCGAACTTAGCGTTGGCGGCGGTGTACTCATGACCGGAACACACAATTGTGTCGGCAGGCAAGGCGGCCAGTTTTGACAAGGACGCCCACATCTGTGCGGCGGTGCCTTCAAACAGCCTGCCGCA
Source organism: Roseobacter sp. (assembly GCA_045106135.1). Lineage (GTDB taxonomy): Bacteria > Pseudomonadota > Alphaproteobacteria > Rhodobacterales > Rhodobacteraceae > Roseobacter. The sequence continues at coordinate 60,719 of JBGCEG010000047.1, forward strand.
GCCAAGCGCCATCAGGCTGTCAGCTGTGAAAACGGCTGATGCATCCGCAACATAATAGGCGACGTGTCCGACGGTGTGACCTGAAACATCAAAGACTTGTACAGTGTGGCCCGCGAACTCAAAAGAGTCCTTATCTGACACCTGCTGGTCCAGTTCGGGCAGCCGTGCCATATCCGCTTTGGCCCCGGTGACCCTGGCCGAAAAGGCGCTGAGGACGGCGCTCAAACCCTGCACGTGATCGTCGTGATGGTGCGTGATCCAGACCTCGGACAAGGACCAGTCGCGATCCTGCAGCACCTGCAGCACAGGCGCAGCTTCGGGGGCGTCGATCAACGCGGTTGCGCCCGTGTCGCTGTCGTGCAGCAGATATGCATAGTTATCCGCAAGGCAGGGAACGGTCACGAGTTCGAGAGGCATGGTCATTCTCCTTAAGCTTTGCAACACTACCAACAGAGTGACTGATGACGGGGCGAGGTGCAATGCATCTAGACGTGCAAGATCTGCGAAACTTCTATTATAGAAGCTCCCTGGGTCGTGCCGCACAACACAGCCTTCGCAGCCGGATGCTGGAGCTTTGGCCCGAAGCCAAAGGGCAGACCGTGGCGGGGTTTGGGTTTGCAGCGCCTCTCCTGCGTCCCTACCTGCGCGACGCGCGTCGTGTGATCGCCTTGATGCCGGGCCAGCAGGGCGTCATGCCTTGGCCGTCGGGGCTGCCCAATGTGTCGGTGCTCACGCAAGAGATCAGTTGGCCGCTGGAGACAGGGCATGTCGACAAGCTGGTGTTGTTGCACGGGCTTGAGACGTCAGAACGGGTGTCTGATCTATTGGAAGAATGTTGGCGGGTGCTGGGGCCGGGGGGACGCGCGCTGTTTATTGTGCCGAACCGCGCAGGGCTCTGGGCCCGGCGCGACCTCACACCTTTTGGCTTTGGACGGCCCTATTCGTCGGGGCAGTTGGAGACGCAGTTGCGCAAGCATCAGTTTTTGCCCGAACGACACCTTGGGGCGCTTTACCAGATGCCGTCGACCAAGAAATGGTGGATGAAAACCGGCCCGGCCTTCGAACGCATCGGGCGGCGCGTGCCAAGTGTAATCGTCAGTGGTGCATTTATGGTCGAGGCGACGAAACTGGTCTATCCGCCCAAGGGAAAAGTCGAACGCAGACCGCTTCCTGTGACCAGCGGCGTGTTGAAACCTGCCGTCAAGCCGATTTGAAGCCTACACCTGCGTATCTTTTGAGCGCAATGGAATCGTCCATTGACTAAAATAATTGCCGTAAAATCATCTTTTTCGAGGGGCCAAACGGTCGCACTTGGGTCAAGTTGCTGAAATTAAGACAAAAGTGGTATTCGCCGGTGGCGCTATCCTATATTGCGGGGTGGGGAACGGTCTGCTACATCACCGCTGATTTTGACGTCTTGAAACAATTCAAGCCGCGCCAACACGACGGGTGACGCGATCGTTTCGCGTATCCGAAGCAAAAGACCGAAAGGGTGGACGTGTCAGAACCAGCTTCGATTTCCACAAGTATCGCCGGGCGTTATGCCTCTGCTGTTTACGAAATCGCGAAAGAGACCGAAACCGTGGGCGCGTTGGAGGCAGATATTGCTACGTTGACCGCAGCGTTGGCGGAGAGTGCCGACTTCAACGCCTTGATCCATTCGCCCATCTACAGCCGGGAAGAGCAGTCAAGCGCGATCTCCGCGCTGGGTGCGAAAATGGGTCTGTCGGGCACAATGGCCAGCACGCTGGGCCTCATGGCGCAAAAGCGCCGCTTGTTTGTACTGCCGCAATTGGTCGCGACGCTCAAAGAAGAAATCGCATTGGACAAGAACGAGGTAACGGCAGATGTCGTTTCCGCGCAGGCGCTGACCAAAGCGCAGTCCACAAAGCTGGCAGAGACGCTGACCGCGTCCACCGGCAAGACCGTTACGTTGAACGCCTCCGTTGATGAAAGCCTCATCGGCGGAATGATCGTTAAAGTGGGTTCGCGCATGATCGACACGTCGATCCGCTCGAAACTGAATTCCCTCCAGAATGCAATGAAAGAGGTCGGATAAATGGGTATCCAAGCGGCAGAAATTTCTGCGATCCTGAAAGACCAGATCAAAAACTTCGGCCAGGAAGCCGAAGTGGCCGAAGTTGGTCGTGTGCTCTCCGTCGGTGACGGTATTGCGCGCGTCTACGGTCTGGACAACGTGCAAGCCGGTGAAATGGTCGAATTTCCCGGTGGCATTCAGGGGATGGCCCTGAACCTTGAAGCCGACAACGTCGGCGTCGTGATCTTCGGCTCTGACCGCGACATCAAGGAAGGCGACACCGTCAAGCGCACGAATTCAATCGTGTCCGTGCCCACCGGGGACGAACTGCTGGGGCGCGTTGTAGACGGCCTTGGCAACCCCATCGACGGCAAAGGCCCGATCAACACAACGACCTCTTCACAGGCCGACGTGAAGGCACCGGGCATCATTCCGCGTAAATCGGTGCATGAACCGATGGCCACAGGCCTCAAAGCGGTAGACTCGATGATCCCGATTGGCCGCGGCCAGCGTGAATTGATCATTGGCGACCGTCAGACGGGTAAAACGGCTGTGGCGCTTGACGCGATCCTGAACCAGAAATCCTACAACGATGCCGCAGGCGACGATGAGGGCAAAAAGCTCTACTGTGTCTATGTTGCGATCGGCCAAAAGCGTTCCACCGTGGCTCAGTTGGTCAAAAAGCTCGAAGAAACAGGCGCGATCGAATACTCCATCGTTGTGGCCGCGACCGCGTCCGAGCCAGCACCGATGCAGTTCCTTGCACCCTATGCGGCAACTGCGATGGCAGAGCACTTCCGCGACAATGGTCGCCACGCGCTGATCATTTACGATGATCTTTCGAAACAGGCTGTGTCCTACCGCCAGATGTCCTTGCTTTTGCGTCGCCCACCGGGCCGTGAAGCTTACCCCGGCGACGTTTTCTACCTTCACTCCCGCTTGCTGGAACGCTCCGCGAAACTGGGTGATGATGCGGGCAACGGATCGCTGACGGCGCTGCCGATCATCGAAACGCAAGGCGGCGACGTATCCGCGTTTATTCCCACAAACGTGATTTCGATCACCGATGGTCAGATCTTCCTTGAAACCGAACTGTTCTACCAGGGTATCCGCCCGGCTGTGAACACCGGTCTGTCGGTATCCCGTGTGGGATCGTCCGCGCAAACCAAGGCGATGTCGTCGGTTGCAGGTCCGGTCAAACTGTCGCTTGCGCAGTACCGCGAAATGGCGGCGTTTGCGCAGTTCGGTTCTGACCTTGATGCGTCCACACAGCAGTTGCTGGCCCGTGGTGCACGTCTGACCGAGCTGATGAAACAGCCGCAGTACTCTCCGCTGCCCAACGCAGAGATTGTCTGCGTGATCTTCGCCGGTACAAATGGCTACCTCGACAAGGTGGACGTGAAAGAAGTGGGCCGTTTTGAAGCAGGGATGCTCGCGCATTTACGCTCCAAGCATCAGGACGTGCTGGACGATATCACGAACAATGACCGCAAGGTGAAAGACGATCTCGCCGACAAGATCAAAGCGGCTCTTGACGAGTTTTCCGCAGACTTCGCGTAAGGGAACAGACCCATGCCAAGTCTCAAGGACCTAAAAAACAGGATCGAGTCGGTCAAATCGACCCGCAAGATCACCAAAGCCATGCAAATGGTTGCCGCGGCGAAACTTCGCCGCGCGCAGGAGGCTGCCGAAGCCTCGCGCCCCTATACAGAGCGGTTCAATGCCGTGATGGCAGGGCTAGCGTCCTCCGTGGGCGAAAGCGATTCGGCACCAAAATTGCTGACCGGTACCGGCAGCGACAAGGTGCAGTTGCTTATCGTCATGACATCGGAGCGGGGCCTGTGCGGCGGTTTCAACTCGAACATCGCCAAGCTTGCACGCGGTCATGCCCAAAAGTTGCTGGCTGAAGGCAAAGAGGTGAAAATCCTCACGGTCGGCAAAAAGGGCCGTGACCAGATGAAGCGGGATTATTCCCAGTTCTACATTGGTCATGTGGATTTGTCAGAGGTGAAACGGGTCGGCTACGCCAACGCGCAGGATATTGCGCGGGATGTGCTCGACCGGTTTGACGCAGGCGAATACGATGTGGCGACTCTGTTCTACTCGAAATTCGTGAACGTGGTGAGCCAAATTCCAACGGCGCAGCAGATTATTCCGGCGAAGTTCGAGACCGAAGGAGAGGGCGACGCATCCAACGCACTCTTTGACTACGAGCCGTCCGAAGAAGCCATTCTGGCAGACCTTCTGCCGCGCGGCGTGGCGACCCAGATCTTTGCGGGCCTGTTGGAAAATGCAGCCTCAGAGCAAGGGGCGCGCATGTCTGCAATGGACAACGCAACCCGCAATGCTGGCGAAATGATCGACAAACTGACCATCGAGTTCAACCGCTCGCGTCAGGCTGTGATCACCAACGAGCTGATAGAAATCATTTCCGGCGCGGAAGCGCTGTAAGACAAACCGGAGAAACGACATGGCAAATGCAGTCGGCAAAATTACTCAGGTCATCGGCGCGGTCGTCGACGTCCAATTCGAAGACAACCTGCCGGAGATCCTCAACGCTCTGGAAACAGACAACAACGGCAACCGTCTGGTGCTGGAAGTGGCACAACACCTTGGTGAAAACACCGTGCGTGCGATCGCCATGGACGCCACAGAGGGTCTGGTGCGCGGTCAGGCGGTGACAGACACGGCTGGTCCGATCTCGATCCCCGTGGGCAACGCCACACTGGGCCGGATCATGAACGTGGTGGGCGAGCCCATCGACGAAAAAGGCCCGGTTTCTGCTGAGGAAACACGCTCCATCCACCAGGAAGCGCCAGAGTTTGCGGCACAGTCCACAACCTCCGAAGTGCTGGAAACCGGCATCAAGGTCATCGACCTGCTGGCCCCTTACGCCAAGGGTGGTAAAATCGGCCTCTTCGGCGGTGCGGGTGTTGGTAAAACGGTTTTGATCATGGAACTGATCAACAACATCGCCAAAGTGCACTCGGGCTTTTCCGTGTTCGCGGGCGTTGGTGAACGGACGCGTGAAGGCAATGACCTGTACCAGGAAATGATTGAATCCAATGTGATCGACCCCGAAAACCTGTCTAACTCTCAGGTGGCGCTGGTCTACGGTCAGATGAACGAACCACCCGGCGCACGGATGCGTGTGGCGCTGACAGGTCTGACACTGGCCGAACAGTTCCGCGACCAGTCCGGGACCGACGTTCTGTTCTTTGTGGACAACATCTTCCGCTTTACCCAAGCCGGTTCCGAAGTGTCTGCCCTTCTGGGCCGCATCCCATCCGCTGTGGGCTACCAGCCAACGCTGGCCACCGACATGGGCGCGATGCAGGAACGCATCACATCGACCAAAGCGGGGTCCATCACCTCCGTGCAAGCGGTCTACGTGCCTGCGGATGACTTGACCGACCCGGCGCCTGCGACCTCGTTTGCGCACCTTGATGCAACAACGGTTCTGAGCCGTGCGATCTCCGAGCTTGGTATTTACCCTGCGGTTGACCCGCTTGATTCCACCTCGCGTCTTATGGACCCGTCTGTTGTGGGCGAAGAGCACTATCAGGTGGCCCGTGATGTTCAGGGGATCCTGCAGCGCTATAAGTCCTTGCAGGACATCATCGCGATCCTCGGGATGGACGAATTGTCGGAAGAGGACAAACTGACCGTGGCCCGCGCCCGGAAAATCCAGCGTTTCCTCAGCCAGCCGTTCGACGTGGCGAAAGTCTTCACCGGTTCTGACGGTGTTCAGGTGCCGCTGACGGACACAATCTCGTCCTTCAAGGCGGTTGTAGCGGGTGAGTACGACCATCTGCCCGAAGGTGCTTTCTACATGGTTGGCGGCATCGATGAAGTGAAAGCCAAAGCCGAGAAAATGGCAGCGGACGCTGCTTAAGGAGCCTGACACATGGCAGACACAATGCAATTCGATCTCGTGTCGCCGGAACGGCGTCTGGCATCTGCAAAGGTGACTTCGGTGCAAATTCCGGGGGCTGACGGGGACATGACCGCCATGGCGGATCATGCGCCAACGATCACGACCCTGCGCCCCGGCGTTCTGATTGCCGATGGCGCTGACGGCGTGACCGAGTTCGTTGTGACCGGCGGTTTTGCCGAAATCAGCGCCGAAGGCGTGACCGTTCTGGCAGAGCGCGCGATGCCAAAGGCTGAGGTTACAGCTGACCACATCGCGGAGCTTGTCAAAGAAGCCGAAGACGCGCTGGCACAGGCCAAATCAAACTTTGTGAACGAGCCCGGCCCTGTTGATGATGCAGCCAAACTGCTCGCCGACATGGTCGCGGTCGGAGACCATATCCGACTGTAACACAGCGCGACACCATGACTTTCAGAAAAGGCCTCGCATCGCGCGGGGCCTTTTTTAGGTGATGGCATACCTGAGAAACCAAACGGTGCTTCATATCTAAGATTTACAGAAGCGCGGTTCACGAATTTCTGCCCTTTCCGCCCCACATAGGCATGACGAACGATCAGCTTTCGCGCAGGTTGAAGCTGTGCTGTGCGCGGATGGTCCAGTCTGGCCCGGCGCGTGCCGTCGTTGATCGGCCGTAAAAACTGGAGGGCGTACGCTCCAAGCCCGCTAAGAAAAACCCCGAATGTGTCGGGCGTCAAGCCTCAGGAAGTACCAAGGCTGTGGCCAGCAATTTGCAGTTCGCAGAACCACCATGTTCGAAGGCAGCCAGGCAAAGCTGAACCTGTGGCTGTGAGCCATCTTGCCTATGACCGGTAGCCAGAAGGGTATCAGTCGTCACCTGCTCTGGCCCCTGAAAACTGGTCGTTTGAAGCTGTATTTCCCTCGCTGGGAGAGGAGCGACAGCGCATGAAAGTACCGAAGTTTACGCAGGCGCATAGGGCGTTCATCCTGAAGCAGGGCGAGCAAGGCACGCCGGTAGCTAAGATACGTCGTAAGGCGGGGATTAGCCGAGCGACGTATTTCAACGGGAAGAAAAAGCATGGGGGCTGTTGCCGGACGAGATGCGTCATGACGTCATTTGGTGAAAGCTTGCTCGACTATTGTCCTCTGATAGATGGCGAAAAATGGTCTCTGCCCGGCCACTTTTACAAAGTTTTCAAAGGGATGTGCGTCGTTGGGGCGTGTCGATCCGGAAGGCCTGCAGGGCCATCTGCTTCGACACTTCCACTTGCCGCTATAAGTCCCGGCGCACGGGCTAGGCAGCTGTTGAGAGGCGGATCGAGAAGATTATTGAGACGCGCGTGCGCTATGGTTACCGGCGCGTTCATGTGCTGCTGCGACGGCAGGGCTGGGTGATCAACATGAAGAACACGCGTAGGATTTACAATGAGTTGGTTCTTCAGCGCCGCACCAAGCACCCGAAGCGGCGGGTGACGGCAAAGCTGCGGGAAGATCGTCCGGAAGCTGTCAGGCTTAACCATGTCTGGGCGATGCAGTGCCTTAACGGTGAATGTATGCATTAACCGTTAGGGATTTGGTTCACGATCAGTTTGCCCTTGGCAAGAGGCTCTGCATCCTGACTGTCGTCGACACCCATTCCCGACTCTGCCCGGCGACCGATCCGTGCTTTAGCTATCGAGGCGAAGACGTGATACAAACCCTCGAACGGGTCTGTAGGCGCATCGGCTATCCCGATACCATCAGAGTCGACAACGGAAACGAAGTTATCTCCCGCGACTTTGATCTGTGGGCTTTTGCGAACGACGCCGCGCGCGGCTTCTAACGGCCCGGGAAACTGACGGACAACGGGTTCACCCGGGCCTTCAACAACACGTTCAGGGCGGAATTTTTGAACGCACACTGGTTCACGAGCGTTACTGACGCCCGCGAAAAGCTGGAGAGATTGGCCCCTCTCATCGTTTGCAAGCAAACGACTGCCGGGCAATGGTAGACACTTCAACGAGGACAGACTCCACAGCGCGATCGGACACAACATCCCGATCGCTATGATTTATCCTGACGGCGTCACCAGCCCGTCAACGTGAGACCGTCGGAAAAAACCAGCTACCGGCGGTGCAAGGTTGAGGAGCACTGCACAGACCTGCAGACTCTCTGTATGAATGAGGGAGCCTCAGGCGGTAGGTCACTTGAAATGTAGAATTCGTACCCAAAGCTTAGATTTGTAGGCTCGAAGGGCCCAGTTGCAACACGCGCCTGTCTGGATCAGCCCATGCTGCGGCCTTACCTGCACTAATATGCCAATGAAGTATTACCGTGCTTTAAGACGTAGTGGTCCTGTATGCGCGCCACCCAGCATAGATTTGCTCTGCAACAATGCGCTGGAAGGGCCGATATTTCTTTCCTCTGACGTCGACCAGCAGGTCGGAAGAACGCCAGCAATACAAAACCAATCTGGAGCCATCCTGTTACGCTTGAGGCTGCCCCCTTATCCGTCACGCGCCGGGCCGGTCCGATTACTCAGCGGCGTAGGTGCCATCGTAGATCGGGCTGAGCGTGTCTGCCTCAAAAAGCGATGACACGGATGTACCGTTCCAGATATTGAGGATCGCCTGCGCAAAGATCGGCGCGGTTGGCGCAATACGGATATTGGGGGCAGCCTCCACGGCGGCTGTTGGCGCAATGGAATCCGTCACAACCAGCGATTTCATGACGGAATTAGTGACACGTTCCACCGCAGGTCCAGACAATACGCCATGCGTGATGTAGGAGTGAACCTCCTTTGCGCCTTTGTCGAGCAGCACTTCAGCGGCCTTGCACAGCGTGCCAGCCGTGTCGCAGATGTCATCGACGATCAGGCAGGTTTTGCCGGTGACGTCGCCGATGACAGTCATTTCCGCAATTTCACCGGGCTTCTCACGCCGTTTATCGACAATCGCCAGCGGGGAATTGATGCGTTTGGCAAGCTCGCGCGCGCGCGCCACTCCGCCCACATCCGGTGAGACGACCATCATATCTTCCATGCGGTCCTTGAACTGCGTTTTGATGTCGAGCGCAAAGATGGGCGACGCATAAAGGTTATCTACCGGGATATCGAAAAAGCCCTGAATTTGCGCGGCATGCAAATCCATGGTCAGAACCCGTTCGATCCCCGTGCCTACCAGCATGTTCGCCACCATCTTGGCGGTGATCGGCGTGCGCGCTTTTGTGCGCCTGTCCTGCCGGGCGTAGCCAAAGTAGGGCAGAACCGCCGTTACCCGCGCGGCAGAGGATCTGCGCAGCGCATCCGCCATGATCAGCAACTCCATCAGGTTGTCGTTCGCCGGATTGGAGGTGGATTGAAGAATAAACATGTCTTCGCCGCGCACGTTCTCGAAAACTTCGACGAAAATTTCGCCATCGTTAAAGCGTTCGACCCGTGCATCGACCAATCCCACCTGCAACCCTCTGTGGATCGTCATGCGCCGGGCGATCGCCCGGGCCAGCGGCATATTCGAGTTTCCGGCAATCAGCTTGGGTTCTTGGACATGGGGCATGGGAGGGGCTTTCTGGCAGCGCGCGCGAATGTGACAGATTCGTGATGTTGACTTCACCTACCACGGCCTTACCAATCGGCAAAGAACCTGTACCCGTGAAAGGACCCATACGTGGCACATATTGACCTGTTTTTCTCTACCCTGTCGCCCTACGCCTACCTTGCCGGGAACCGCGCAGAGGAGGTTGCCAAAAAACACGGGGCAGCGATCACGTATAAGCCGCTCGACATCATGGCGCTCTTTGGTCGGACCGGCGGCACGCCGCCAAAGGACAGGCACATCAGCCGTGTGGAGTATCGCGCGCAGGATCTGGTCAGGCAGGCCAAAAAACTGGACCTGCCGTTTAACCTCAAGCCAGCACATTGGCCTACCAACGCCGCACCTTCGTCTTATGCCTTTATCGCCGCGCAAAACGCAGGCGGTGGTGATCTGGGCAAACTGATGCATGGCTTTGGTCGGGCGGTCTGGGCAGAGGAAAAAGACATCGCAGAAGACGCTGTGGTCAGAGCCTGCCTGACAGATGCAGGCTTTGACCCGGATCTCGCCGACAGCGGCCTGTTGCAAGGGGCGGAGACCTATGCCGCCAATCTTGAAGAGGCGGTGGGTCGGGGTGTCTTTGGGGCTCCGTTCTACATCACAGACAGTGGCGAACGGTTTTGGGGACAGGACCGTATTGAGGATCTTGACGATCATCTCTCTGGCAAGTTTTGAACGCCAGCACGGCAGAAGCGATCCAGATTTTTGGGAGTGGGGGCCGAAAGGTCCTCGCCCTGCATTGCACGCTGGGGCATGGCGGTAACTGGCGCAGGCTGGCCTCTGCCTTGCCTCAAACCACGCGGGTGATTGCGCCTGATCTGCCGGGGCATGGCAAGGCGGCGCCCTGTGCTGAGGGGGCAGATCTGCATGATCAATGCACCGCGCTTGCCCGTGCGGTCCTCACGGAGCCGATGGATGTGATCAGCCATTCCTTTGGGGCGACGGTGGCGCTGCGGTTGGCCTTGGAAAACCCGCAATATGTCCGCAGCCTCACGCTGATCGAGCCTGTGCTGCTTGTGGCTGCGGCTTGCGACGCGCCTGCGGTTATGGCCACCTATCTTGAAGAAGCAAAACCATTCGAAGCTGCGCTGGCCACCGGGGATTACGTCACGGCCGCCCGCCTTTTCAACAGGGTCTGGGGGGATGGCACGGCATGGCGCGATTTTTCCGAACAGGCGCAACGCTATATGTCAGACCGCATTTCCCTCGTGCCGCGGCAAGCGCCCGCCATTGTCGGAGACACCCCCGGCTTTATGCGCAAAGGGCGGTTGGAAGGGCTGGACATCCCGACGCTGCTGATTGAGGGCACACAGACCGAACCCGTCATTGGGGCGATACACGACGCGTTGATGGCGCGGCTGCCGAAGGTTCGGCGTGCCTCAATCCCGGCGGCGGGGCATATGTGTCCGCTGACACATCCGGTTGAAGTTGCGACTGAAATTACAGCCCTATTCGAAGTGACTTAGAAACTTGTCGATCTGGTCGTCCGGCAGCGACCAATCGCAGACCAGACGCGCGGCCAGTTCTTCTTCGGGGTCGCGGCCCTCCAGCGTGCCTTCCCAGACGTAGTATTTCGCCCCTGCGTCATGCAACCGCTTGTGGACGCGACGCGGGAACACCGGAAACATCATGTTTGCCTCTGGCTCATAGAGCATCCGCACCCCTTGCGCCTTTAGCCCTGCCGCAAGCCTCGCGGCCTTGGCGTTTGCGGCGCGGGCGCAGTCCAGCCAGACATCGTCCTGCAAGTATCCTGCCATCTGCGCTGACAGGTACCGGTGTTTCGAGAAAAGATGCGCGCCCCGCTTGCGGCGCAACTCAAATTCCCATGCCTTTTCAGGATCAAAGAAAACGACGGCTTCGACCCCCATGCACCCGTTCTTTGTGCCGCCAAAGCTGACCACATCGACGCCAGCCTTCCATGTCATTTCCGCAGACGTGCAGCCGAGTTTTACCAGCGCATTGGCAAAGCGCGCCCCGTCCAGATGCACAGGCAGGTTGTGCGCTTTGGCGACCTTGGCCAGCGCTGTGAGCGTTTCCAGATCGTAGACGCCGCCGCGCTCTGTCACTTGCGTGATCGAGACAGGACCGCGTTGGGGCCCGTGCACGCCGCGCGACTCTTCTGCCGCAATGGCCGCGCGCAAGGCGTCAGGCGTCATTTTATGTCCGCCCGGCACAAGCGTCAGTTTGGCCCCTGCGCTGTAAAACTCCGGTGCATTGCACTCATCCTCATGGATGTGCGCGACGGGGCTGCAAAACACGGTTTGATAGGGCTGGACGTAGGTGGCCAAGGCAAGGGCATTGGCGGCTGTGCCCGTGGCCACCAGAAACACCGCAGCCTCCGGGGCCTCAAAAATGTGGCGTATCTGCGCGCGCACTTCGTCCATGATCAGGTCCGCGCCATAGGGCATTGCGTAGTTTTCGTTGGCCGCGTTGATCCGCGCCATCACGGTCGGATGCGCGGGGCCTGTGTTGTCAGACGCAAGAAACATTAGTTTGGCTCCTCAATCACGTGTTCTTCCCACTCGTCCTCGGGGACATCAAATTCGCTCAGGGTCATGCCGCGGACGGAGACGCCCGCCTCATGCACAGAGTTGGGGTCGCCTGAAATCAGCGGGTGCCAGTCGGCCAGAGGACGCCCCTCCCATATCAGCCGGTAGGCGCAGGTGCGGGGCATCCAATAGGCATGGCTGTCCAGATTGTCAGGCTTCAGCACGATGCAGTCCGGCACAAACTGGTGGCGGTTTTCGTAGTGCGCGCACCTGCATGTGGCGTCATCGAGCAACCTGCAGGCCACGCGCGTCAGGGCCACCTCGCCGCTGTCTTCGTCTTCTAGCTTGTTGAGGCAGCACTTTCCGCACCCATCGCAGAGCGCCTCCCACTCGTCTTGTGAGAGTTTGTTCAGGGGTTTGCGTTCCCAAAACCTATGGCTCAGGCCCTTGCGGTTAATCGGGTCTTTCATAGCGCGCTCAGAATGGCGCGGGCCTGCGCGCTGTCGGCATCCATTTGCGCAATCAGCGCTTCAAGGCCGTCAAATTTTTCTTCACCGCGCAAGTGGGCCACAAGGCCAACCGACACAGCGGTACCATAAAGATCACCGGAGAAGTCAAAGATGAAGGTTTCAAGGTTCGGGCGGTTTTCGCCAAACATTGGACGCACGCCCAAAGAGGCGACACCGTGATAGCTGCCTTGGTGCGGGCCTTCCAGCACATCCACCAGCACGGCGTAAACGCCAAAGGCCGGTGGGTGCAGCCCGTCAATCGACATGTTGGCGGTGGGGTAGCCCAGTGTGCGCCCGCGTTGCTCACCCCCGATGACCGGTCCTTCGACCCGGTGCCAGTGGCCCAGCATGGCGGCTGCCTCGTCGGGTCTGCCCGCGCTCAGCGCGCGCCGGATAGCAGTGGATGAAACGACATCGCTGCCGTGCTCAATCAGGTCCGCAATCGTGACATCAAAGCCCATTTGCGCGCCAAAGGACACCAGATCAGCCGCCGTGCCCACGCGCCCTTTTCCAAAGCAGAAATCGCGGCCCACGATCACATGGCGCAGACCAAAACCATCGCGGATAACGTCGCGGGCAAACGCCTCTGGTGACAGCGCTGCAAGGCTTGCGTTGAAGTTCAGCTCATACAGGATTTCGACGCCGATTTTCTCAAGCCTGCTTGCGCGGGCGGCACGGCTCATCAGACGGAACGGCGGCGCGTCAGGGGCGAAAAAGCTGCGGGGATGTGGCTCGAATGTCAGAACGCCCAAAGGGGCCTCGGGGCAGGCGGCCTGCGCCTGCGCAATGACGGATCGGTGGCCCAGATGCACACCATCGAAGTTTCCGATGGCCGCGGTTGCCCCGCGGTAGTGCGGGTCAACAAACTGATAGTCGTGCACGATCTTCATGGCCATTGCCTAGCCGTGCGTGCGCTGGGGTGCAAGCGTTGCTGTGCGTTAGTCGAATTTACGCGACGGTGCCAAAACGGTCGCTTCACCAACCAGAACTTTCTTGCCGTCCACTTCGCATTTGCAGTTCATTTTGACGCGCCGGCGGGCCGGATCAATGTCCGTCACGGTGACTTCGGCGTGGACAAGATCGCCGGGGCGCACAGGTGCCAGAAACTTCAGCGATTGACCCAGATACACGGTGCCATGGCCTGGTAGTTGTTCCCCGATCACTGCAGAGATCAGACCGGCCGTCAGCATACCATGGGCAATCCGCCCCTCAAAAATGGTATCCTGCGCATAGTCATCATCCAGATGCACCGGGTTATGATCGGTGGAGATTTGCGCGAACATCTCGATATCTGCGTCTGTCACCACCTTTTGCAAGTACCGGGACATGCCCATTTCGATGTCTTCGATGCAAATCGTGCCACGTGGCAGGTTGTCCAACATATCCATCCCTCCGGTAACTTTCTAACGCATAGCGCAATTTCGTTGAAACTTAATTACTTTGCGAGCGCAGAAAAGCAAGGGAAAAATGCGTTAGCGCAGTTGTCCGATGGTATAGGTGGGGTTGGATTGTTCTTGCAAAAGATAGGCTTGCAGGGCATCCGCGTCGGGTTGGTGGCGCGTTTTTGTTTCAGCCGCCGCCAGCCCGCCGGAAATAAACAGCGAATCAATGTCTTCGCCCATCGCCCCTGCGATGTCCGTAAGCACGCCATCGCCGATGGCAAGGATGCGGCTATCGGGAATGCTGCCGCCCAATGCGGCCAGCCTGCGGCGCGCCAGATCATAGATGGGCGGGTGCGGTTTGCCGAAATAAAGGCTCTCGCCGCCCATTTCTGTGTAAAGCTGCGCCAACGCCCCTGCGCACCATTCGCGCACCTCGCCACGGTCAACTACAATATCAGGGTTGGCGCAGAGCAGTTTAAGCCCGCGCTGCTTGGCTAGTAAAAACTCCGGGCGCATGACTGCAGGGTCTGCCATCGGGTCGCGCGGGCCGGTGCAGACGATTCCTTCGGCCTCTTCCAGAGCGACCTGTTCAATCTGTATCGGGTCTTCGATGACGCCGATGGGTTCGAAAAAACGTTCATCTCCGGGGTATCCGATATGCCAGACGCGGCTGCCTGCTGCGCCCAGAAACATCGCTGTCCTTGCACTGTCGCCGGACGTGGCGATGGTATCCCATGCATCATCAGGCACGCCAAAGGCGGTGAGCTGTTTTTGGACGCCTGCGCGGGGACGGGGGGAGTTCGTGACCAAAACGACCTTGCCACCGCCCGCCCGGTAGCTTTGCAACGCCTGTACGGCGTCGGGCAGGGCCGCGACCCCGTTATGCACACAGCCCCAAAGATCGACAAACAACGCGTCATATTGGTGGGCGATGTCCGACAGGGTTTCGATTATCTGTGACATTGGGCGCGTCTCCTTGCAGGGTATCCTCGCGGCTACCGATGTTGCTATCTGGCGGGCCGTAACTTAACGGCGATCACCCTAATCATGATCTCCGTAAAGGCAGCAAGACCGGATAAGCCAATCCCCGGCAGGCCCGCTTTCCAATACGATCAGCGACGTGCCTTCTCCGGTTTTTGGCCCTTCGGCAAAGCGGCACAGGCACCACGCCATCGTGTTTGTGCTGCCGCAGTCGATGACCGTAAAGGATTTTTCCGATGCCTCGGCAGTCCATTCCTGATGCAAGGCCTCGATCGCGGCGCGACCAATGGCAGGTGGCGGATAGGGGGAATGAATTTGCGCGTCTTGCGAAAACATCGCCGCGCAGGCTGCTGCGTCCCCGGCCCGGTAGGCGGCTCCCATCCGGTCGAGCATCGCGCCCATGTCGGTCTTTGAAAGCAACGCGACGCTCCTTACGGGGCAGACGGCGGTAAACCGCCGCCTGACTGTGGAGTTAACTCAGACCTTCAGGTTCGGGATGATCTGCTTTTTGCGGCTCATGATACCCGGCAAGACGACCGCATCTCCAGAGACAGACGCGTCAAAGCTCTTTTCGGCAACCGTTTTGACAACATCGTTAGGCACCAGCAGCGTGGCCTCTTCGTTGAGGATATCAACGACAAACAGCAGGACCTCGTCTGCGCCATCTTCCTGCGCCACGCCGGGCATGGCAGCCATCAATTCGGCTTTGCGGTCAAGCACCTGCTGTGGCGCGGTTGTTTCCAGAACAGAGACGCGGAATTGCTTGCCGCCAACCGCGTATTCCTTGCTGTCCATACGCAGTAGTTCCGCCTCTGAAAAAGCAGAGACGTCCGATTTTGCGGCAAACATCTCTGACGCATAGGCGGTGATGTCCACCCCAA
Organism: Roseobacter sp.; assembly: GCA_045106135.1. Lineage (GTDB taxonomy): Bacteria > Pseudomonadota > Alphaproteobacteria > Rhodobacterales > Rhodobacteraceae > Roseobacter. The sequence goes on from JBGCEG010000047.1 coordinate 76,460, forward strand.
GGCTCTTGGCAAGGTCATGCGCGATGGCTTTGTCTTCCTGCGTGGTGGTCGGGCTGCGGAATTCCAGCGTGTCGCTGAGAATGCAGGTCAGCATCGCACCTTGCACCGCTTTGGGCATCTGCGCCATGTCTTTGCCGATCATCTTCCACATGATCGTGGCCGTGCAGGCCAGCGGTTCGATCCGAATGTCGATGGGCCCTTTGGTCTCAAGGCCGCCGACCAGTTTATGGTGGTCGATGATACCTTGGATATCCGCCTCATTGATGCCGCCCGGCAGTTCTGCAGGGTTGTTGGTATCGACGATCACCACAGGGGTGTCTGCGGCCACATCCGCGATGATCTCGGGCTTGTCGAGACCCCAGTGATCCAGCATGAACAGCGCTTCTGTGTTGGGCTCACCAAGCAGAACAGGCTTTGCCTGAACCCCTTTGATCGCGTTCAGATACCAAGCCCAGATGATGGGGGACCCGGTGCTATCTGTGTCGGGGGATTTGTGGCCAAGAACGAGCGTTGTCATAAAAACTTTCCGTTGATCATAAAAGGATATCGCGGGCCTTATAGCATGCGAATTGGGGGTGTCACCTATCGCGGCTGTGACGCGTGGGCGCATCTGTTGGGAAAGTCACTAAAAAGATCGCAAGCGGAGTAACACAGAGTGTCCCGCCCAGAGCATTCTGTCGGTTCTCAAGTTCAGGGCCAGTGCAGGCAGGCCTGACCAAAAGCGTGAAAAACAGGTTTCTCATGCCCGGTGGCCTTTGCTAATCTGTTTCCATGACACAAACGCTGCGCGAAGCTGACCTTTACCCTGCGATCAAGTTGCTGCTGTCGGCGCAGGGCTATGAGGTGAAATCTGAGATCGGCGCGGCAGATGTGGTCGCGGTGCGCGCCGATGAACCGCCCGTGATCGTTGAGCTGAAGCTTGGGTTTTCGCTGTCGTTGTTCCATCAGGCCGTCGCGCGGCAGCGCGTGACCGACGCGGTCTACATCGCCGTTGAGCATCGACCGGGCAGGCGTTTCCAAAAAGCGATCAAGGACAACTGCGCCTTGGCGCGGCGGTTGGGGGTGGGCGTGATGACGGTCAGGTTGAAAGACCAGCATGTGACCGTGCACTGCGACCCGGCGCCATACCGGCCCCGCAAATCAGTACCGCGCGAACGGGCGTTGCTGCGGGAGTTTTCGCGCCGTCGGGGGGACCCGAATGTGGGCGGGCAAACGCGCGCCGGGCTGACAACGGCTTACCGTCAGGATGCGCTGGTCATCGCGGCTTTTCTGTCAGAACACGGGCCGCGCCAGGCCGCGAATGTCGCGGCCTCCACCGGGGTAGGACACGCGCGCCGGATTATGGCAGATAATTATTACGGATGGTTTCAAAAGGTCAGTCGCGGCATCTATGACACAACCCCTGAGGGTGAAATAGCCGCTGCGTCCGCCTGCGCACCTGCTGCCGCGAAAGCAAAAAAAATCATTTGAATTTCTAGAAAGGGCGTGTTGACAGAGTGTCGCAGACTGCCTACTTACCCGTCGTTAGCACTTGCCATGGGTGAGTGATAACGGGGCGGTGGGGATAAAACCTGCCGCTTCAATAGGGAAACTTTGAGCCTTAAGGAGCTACAAAGATGGCATTCAAACCACTGCACGACCGCGTGCTTGTGCGCCGCGTCGAGAGCGAAGAAAAAACATCTGGCGGACTGATCATCCCCGAGACGGCCAAGGAAAAGCCGTCTGAAGGCGAAGTCGTTTGTGTAGGCGCAGGCGCGCGCAAGGACAACGGCGAGTTGATCGAAATGGCAGTCTCGGCCGGTGATCGTATCCTTTTCGGCAAATGGTCCGGCACAGAAGTCACCGTCGAAGGTGAAGATCTGCTGATCATGAAAGAGAGCGACATTCTTGGCATCATCGACGATGCGGCAGCAGCAAAAGCTGCCTGAACACCGCGAATCGTCTGATACCGAAACCTAAAAATTCTGGAGAATAGAAAATGGCAGCTAAGGACGTCAAATTTGACACCGATGCCCGCAACCGGATGCTCAAGGGTGTGAACATCCTTGCCGATGCGGTCAAAGTAACACTCGGCCCCAAAGGTCGTAACGTTGTACTTGACAAATCGTTTGGTGCACCCCGCATCACAAAAGACGGTGTGTCGGTCGCAAAAGAGATCGAACTGGAAGACAAGTTCGAAAACATGGGCGCGCAAATGGTCAAAGAAGTGGCCCAGCGTACCAATGATGAAGCGGGCGACGGCACAACGACAGCAACCGTGCTGGCGCAATCCATCGTCAAAGAAGGCATGAAGTCGGTTGCCGCTGGCATGAATCCGATGGACCTCAAGCGTGGCATTGACCTGGCGACCGCAAAGGTTGTCGAGGCGATCAAAGCGGCATCGCGCGAAGTGAACGACAGTGCTGAAGTTGCACAGGTCGGCACAATCTCCGCGAACGGCGAAGCAGACATTGGCCAGCAAATCGCGGACGCGATGCAGAAAGTCGGCAACGAAGGCGTCATCACTGTTGAAGAGAACAAAGGCCTCGAGACAGAGACAGACGTTGTTGAAGGCATGCAGTTCGACCGTGGCTACCTGAGCCCCTACTTCGTGACCAACCCGGACAAAATGACGACCGAGCTGGAAGACTGCATCATCCTGTTGCACGAGAAAAAGCTCTCTTCGCTGCAGCCGATGGTTCCTCTGCTGGAGCAAGTGATCCAGTCGCAAAAGCCGCTGCTGATCATTGCCGAAGACGTAGAAGGCGAAGCGCTGGCGACACTCGTGGTCAACAAGCTGCGCGGTGGTCTCAAGATCGCTGCTGTCAAAGCGCCAGGCTTTGGCGATCGTCGTAAAGCGATGCTGCAGGATATTGCGATCCTCACAGGTGGTCAGGTTATCTCTGACGATCTGGGCATGAAGCTTGAGTCGGTCACAATGGACATGCTGGGCTCTGCCAAGAAAGTGCAAATCACCAAAGACGAGACAACCATCGTCGACGGTGCAGGCGAGAAAGCCGAGATCGAAGCACGTGTTGCTCAGATCCGCACGCAGATCGAAGACACGTCTTCGGACTACGACCGTGAGAAACTGCAAGAGCGCGTTGCCAAACTGGCAGGCGGTGTTGCTGTGATCCGTGTCGGCGGCATGACAGAAGTTGAAGTCAAAGAGCGCAAAGACCGCGTAGATGATGCCCTGAACGCTACACGTGCCGCTGTTCAAGAGGGCGTTGTTGTCGGTGGTGGCGTTGCATTGGTTCAGGCTGGAAAAGCCCTCGAAGGTCTGACCGGCGCAAACAACGACCAAACCGTTGGTATCGGCATTGTGCGCAAAGCCATCGAAGCACCGCTGCGTCAAATCGCAGAAAACGCAGGCGTCGACGGTGCCGTAGTTGCGGGCAAAATTCGTGAAAGCGACGACGTAACCTTCGGCTTCAATGCGCAAACCGAAGAGTACGGCGACATGTTCAGCTTCGGTGTCATCGACCCGGCCAAAGTGGTGCGGACAGCGTTGCAGGATGCGGCCTCTATTGCGGGTCTGTTGATCACAACCGAAGCAATGGTTGCGGACAAACCTGCCAAAGAAGGCGCTGGCGCAGCTGGTGGCGGCATGCCCGACATGGGCGGCATGGGCGGCATGATGTAATCAGCTGTCGCACGAGTACGCGCGGTATATCCCGCGCTTACTTTGGCACAAATTTAGGCCTGCTGCATCTGCGGCAGGCCTTTTTTGTGGTCCTGATAACAATGGTCCGCGTGATGCCTTGTTGCGTCTGGCGAGATCACGAAAAACACCGCGCCAGTGTCAAAGGATCCACCCTCTGCACCGTCCGGCAGGTCGGCTTTTGACCGCGCTTGAACGTCATGCAGCAGCTTTGGGTGTTACTATCGATGATTGGAGCAGCCGGTTTGCACAAGTCACGCAAAGAGCGTTTCTGGACTGGATAATCTGAAGCCATTAGGCCCCGAAGGTGCTGGCGGTGCTTCGGGCAACAGCGTCCTCACGGGGGGCAGCTCCCCGCACTCCCTGAAAACTGCTGCGCGTCAAGTGCTGCAGCGAGCGAGCCGTGCAGGTTGTCTTTGTCGATGAAACCTTCGACGGGCGTTTCCAATAAGACTGGATCAACATGCTCCGTATCGTTTGTGCAGACCAGAACGTGCAGGTCTGGCAAATCAGGATTGTTGCGCACAGCTTCAAGAAGCTCCAGCCCATCCATGCGCGGCATGTTCAAATCGAGGATCATCAAAACAGACGCCGGGTCAGCGGTGTTGGCGTTTGGCAGGCACTTCAGGAACTTCAACGCTTTGATACCGTCATGCGCACTTATGATTTCATTCGATAACCCAAGTTTGCGCATCGCACGTTTTATCGCCATCAGACTGACCTTGTCGTCGTCAACCAGAAGGATGACGGGCGCTTGCGGGACGTTCAGTGTCAAGCCTGCACTACCCGTTTGCATAGTGTTGCGCGGCACCATCCCCAAAAGTGGGCAGGAATAACCAAAGGGACGATCGGTGAAACAGGGCCCTTCTGCTTCTGCCTCGTAAAAAGTGGCGTGCGCCATCAATGTTGATGAGCCCGCAATGCTTGTGGGGGAGCGCGCTACGCGATTGCTGCCCCATAGACACCAGCGCCGCGGCACATTTCTGAAGGGTTGAGTAAACGAGTAAAGGACCTGCGCTTAGAAAAAAACCCATTGAACGGTGATCAATTATTCCGGCGTGCAGCAATTCATCCCCCAAGCAATGTGCGGCGCGTGTTTCCGGCCATCAGCGTCGGCAACACAGCGGCCAGTGCAGCGTGATCTCTTTTCGCCGAGCAAACACATACAAAAAATCTCCTGCCAACCTCTTAACGCTGTGTGGGCCGGTCTGAGCGGTGCCAGAGAGTTATGCCTCTAACCTGCCGCACCCGTGTTAACGCAGTGTTCAGCGCAGCCGTGATACCGCCGTGTCCGAACCGATTACAGGAGCTGTTCCGATGTCCCATAACTATATGCCTAGCCCGGGATCAGCTCCTTTGCCGTCCGATGAAATCTCTGTCTCGTCTCAGGAAATGGAGGATTTTGTGTACATCATCAGCCACGATGTTCGGAACTCTGTCAGAGCGTTGATTGAGTTGCCGCAATGGATTGCTGACGATTTGGCCGAGGCAGGTGTCCGTGTTGATGGGTCGGTCGCTGACAGCATTGAGTTGATGAACAAGCACACTGGTCGTCTGGATCGGATGTTGGTTGATTTGCTGACCCTTTCCCGCGTCGGGCGCATGCAAACGGTCACACAAGTCAGCCTAGACGAGGTGCTGACAGAGGTCCTTGACGAAATGGCTATTCCGCCAGATTTCCAGATTATACGCGGCCTCGACTGCGCCACGCTAACGATCGGGGAGCGCGATATCCTGACGCTGCTGAACGCCCTTATTTCGAACGCGCTCAAGCATCATGACACAAAGGCGGGCAAAGTCGTGATCACGTCCCACAAAGACAAGGCGGATACCGTCATTACGGTGCGCGATGATGGCCCCGGCATTCCCGCTAAGTTCCGGGAACGCGTCTTTAGCGCTATGACGACGCTGGTGCCACGGGATGAAGTCGAAGGAAGCGGCATGGGGCTCGCGATCACGCGCAAAATCGCGACGATGTATTCAGGTAAGGTCTCGATCCTTGAAACAGCAGGCCAACGCGGCACAACAATCGAAGCTCGCTTCCCTTCAACGCGCATGTCCTGATCAAAATTCTGAAGAGTTTGATATATCTTTTAGATGCTTAAGGGGGGGCAATAAGCGATTTATTGACCTTTGTGGTTAACACTGCATCCAAACTCGCAGAACGCGAAGGGGATATAAATGATCGCAACTTGTAATGCTTTTTTAACCGGTGCCATGCTCATCGGCCGTGATCCGGTCAGGCTGTTTGCTGTCGCCGATACCAAAGACGATCAATACCTATTGCGCAGTTTGATTGACCGTTCCGGGTTGGACGCCGACATTATTGAAACGCTCATGCAGGGCCAGCATTTCAACTTACGGGACTTACATGTGGACGTTATTGTACACGCCGCAGGCTCTTTCCATGCCGCCAATGATTATATTGAAAAGGTGGCCCTTCCCGCTGATCTGCCAATTGTTTCGATCTCTGATGTGCCTGTTATGGGGCTTCAGGACACTACCAGCAGATCACACGTCAAACGTCTGTTCAAAACGGGCCTGACTCCGGAACTCCTTGGCAGCGTCGTTTTGGATACCCGTCTGGAACACAGAACCCAAACGTCCCACAAAGTGAAATCAGATCACTGGCAACCTGACTTCGCCCCTGTCAGCGTCCACTGATCACTGTTGATTGATGAAGATGCGGTTGGCCTTGGCGTGGCAATTGTTTCCCGGTAAGCGCGATGGATGCGACTTTTTCTGCTGACAGCGCTCACCATGACGGCTTTTGCCACAAACTCAATTCTGACGCGCTACGCGATCGACGGGGGCTATGCTGATCCTTTTGGTTTCTCCATCCTGCGTGTGCTGTCGGGCGCGGTGGTCTTGGTTATCATACTGCAAAGGACCGGTCCGTCATTGGAGTGGTTCAGCAAAGAACGGTTTTTCGGCGCTTTGAGCCTCGCGCTCTACATGATCGGCTTTTCCATAGCATACGTGACGCTTGACGCGGGGCTTGGCGCGCTGATCTTGTTCGGCGTGGTGCAAACCACGATGTTTGCGCATGCCGCATCTACAGGCAACAGACCGACGCCGCTTCAGTTTGCAGGGGCCACAATCGCCTTTGCAGGCCTTGCTTTGGCGTTATGGCCTGACGCGGACAGCACCGGCAGCCTGACCGGAGCGGCGGCAATGGTATGCGCAGGCATAGGCTGGGCCGCATACACCTTGGTAGGTCGAACCGCCACACATCCCATCGCTGCGACGGCTGCAAGTTTTGCGCTGTGCTTTCCGATACTTCTTGTCACCATGATGCCCTTTGTCAGCGGTGTTTCCATGCGCGGTTGGGTGCTCGCCTTTCTGTGCGGCGGTGTCACATCAGGGTTGGGCTATGCGCTTTGGTACCGGGTTCTGCCATCCCTGAACGCCGCTGTCGCGGCCACCGTTCAGTTGTCTGTGCCCGTTATCGCAATCCTTGCGGGCGCTGTTTTCCTTGGTGAAGAAATTACCCTCTCCGTTCTTTTGGCGGCGGGTCTCGTGCTCTCGGGGATCGCTTTGGCCACTAGAAAAGTACGCGTTCCAGTGGATCGTAGCTAAAGGGCAGGGCCGGATCAAAGGCAATTTTCTTAAGAAGATCCGGCTTGACCCTTCTTGTCTCGACCTCATTGACGCTCAGCCAGTAATGCTCGGACACAACCTCGTCGATGTCGCGCCACGCCTTGGAAATCTCACTCGATCCTTTGACCCGACACCGGAAGAACACCTCTACCTGATGAAAGGCACGGTCAGGATCGTGAAACTCGTTTACCAGACAGGGCGCTTCTACTTCGATGGTTAACCCGGTTTCTTCATAGACTTCGCGGATCAGGTTATCCGGCAAGGACGCCCCGAGCCGCACACCGCCACCGGGGGCGCAAAGCAAGTCGCTTTGTCCGCCGGGCCATGCATTGACCAGCAAGAGCTTTCCATTCTGGACAATGACGGCGCGCACGGCAATGCGGGGGTGTTTTTCGGGTTTCATACGTCCGCCTTTCATAATCGCGTGACGTTACGCTTTTGTTGCAGGTCGTAAACCCCTATGTGATGGCGCATGAACAGGCTTTCCCGAATTCTCTTTGTTGCGCTGCTCTGCGCGGCTTTTGCATCAGCGGCGCATGCCCGCTGTGTTGTCTTGTTGCATGGGTTGGCGCGGACCGAAGCGTCCTTCGCCCTGATGGAGGCCGCATTGGAGGCCGAAGGCTACCGTGTCGTGCGCCCGGGCTATCCATCGACCACTGCGCCGATTGAACAACTGGTGGCACAGACCTTTCCCGAAGCGGTGAAGGCCTGCGCGCCAAATGCCAAGGTGGATTTCGTGACCCATTCGATGGGTGGCATCTTGGTGCGCTATTGGGTGGATCAGACAGCGCCTGACAATCTGGGCCGAGTGGTGATGCTGGCCCCGCCAAATCAGGGCAGCGAACTTGTCGATGAATTGGAAAGCGTTGAGGCATTTGACTGGATTAACGGCCCTGCCGGCGCGCAGCTTGGCACCGGGCCGGGGAACTTGCCGCGCAGATTGCCTGCTGCGAATTTTGAAGTTGGCGTTATTGCGGGAACTCAAACGCTGAACCCGTATTTTTCGCAGCTCTTACCGGGGCCGGATGATGGCAAAGTGTCTGTGGCCTCTACCCGGTTGGAGGGCATGCAAGATCACATCGAACTGCCCGTCACGCACACGTTCATGATGAACAATCCGCATGTCATCGCGCAGGTCATGGCCTTTCTTGAGACTGGTCAGTTTGACCATGACCTCACATGGTTTGATGCGCTTCTGGGGCAGGTTGGCTGTGAGGAAGGGCGATGTATTCCCGGTCTGGAGACAGCTTTTGATTGAACTTGACCTCACCGGCGCATCCACGCTGGTCGATGGCTGCATGTGCTCCGCACCGGTGAGCGTTGCCGATGGTCAGGTTGTTTCAGACCGGACAGGGCGGTCGTGTGATTTGACGGGGTATCTTGTTTTGCCGGGGATCATTGATCTGCACGGCGATGCTTTTGAGCGTCACGTCGCACCGCGTCGCGGGGCCATGACGCAACTGGCCGAAGGCATTCACGCCACGGAAACCGAGGTTGCGGCCAACGGGGTCACAACGGCTGTTCTGGCGCAGTTTGTCAGTTGGGAGGGGGGTCTGCGGGGGCTGGAGTTCGCGGATCAGGTCTTTTGCGCGATCCGGGATACGCGGGCACATCTTGTGACTGACCTGCGCCCACAGCTTCGGCTGGAAACCCATCTGATCGAGTTGTTCGACGAAATTCCCGAGCGGCTTGAGGCATGGGGGGTCGACTACGTCGTTTTTAACGATCATTTGCCGCATGACCGACTGGCCGAAGGACGCAGGCCACCACGACTGGTGGGGCAAGCGCTCAAGGCCGGGCGAAACCCGGACGTGCATTTCGACTATCTGCTTGCGCTTCATGCGCGGAGCGCTGAGGTGCCCGCTGCCTTGGATGCGCTTTGCAAATCCTTGCGGGTGCGGGGCATGCAACTGGGCAGCCACGATGATGCCACGTCAACCGATCGGGCGACATGGATGGCGCGTGGGGCACAGATTGCCGAATTTCCGGAAACGCTGGAGGCGTCGAGCGCCGCGCGCGCGCAAGGGGCCAGCATCGTGTTGGGCGCGCCAAATCTTGTGCGCGGTGCCTCTCACAAAGGAAACATCAGCGCGCGGGAATTGGTCGAGCAGGGTCTTTGCGATGCTCTGGCGTCTGATTACCACTACCCCAGCTTGCGGCGCGCTGCCCTTTTGCTGGCGGATCTTGGGGTACTTGAGCTTGCACAGTCTTGGGAGCTGGTCTCCGCCGGACCGGCAAAAGCGCTTGGTTTGACGGACCGTGGCGTGTTGGCGCCGGGAAAAAGAGCCGATCTGGTGATCTTGCATGCCGAGACAAGGCGCGTAGCTGCGACCATGAGCGGCGGGCGTTTCAGCTACATGTCTGGCGATATTGCCGAGCGGTTGCTCAGCGCTTGATCCGGTTCACATGCCCCATTTTGCGACCGGGCTTTGTGTCAGCCTTGCCGTAAAGATGAATGGCGGTGTCCTTTTCGGCAGCATAGCCCGGCACTTTGTCCAGATCGTCACCGATAAGGTTTTCCATCGTCACATCGGCGTATCTGCCACCGTCCCCTAAGGGCCATCCGGCGACGGCTCTGATGTGCTGCTCAAACTGGTCAACGGTGCATCCGTTCTGGGTCCAGTGACCGGAGTTATGGACCCTTGGGGCGATCTCATTCACCACCAGCCCGCGCCGCGTTACAAATAGTTCAACGCCCATAACGCCCACATAGTCGAGTGCTGACAGTATCTTGGCCGCGAGCAAGACCGCATCCGTCCGCTGCGGGCCGCTCAGGCGGGCAGGGACGGTTGTGCTGCGCAGTATCCCATCGTCATGGACGTTCTCGCCCGGATCGAAACAGGCAACCTCGCCCTGCAAACCGCGTGCCGCTATAACGGACACTTCGTGACCAAAGGCCACGAACCCTTCCAGTATTGCGGGCTGTCCCGCCATATCAGAAAGGGCTTTTGCTGCATCATCCGGGCTGGCCAACCGGGCCTGTCCCTTGCCATCGTACCCAAAGCGGCGCGTTTTGAGAATCGCAGGGCAGCCAATGTCGGCTATGGCGCGGTCGAGGTCTGCAGCGCTTTCGACGTTGGCATAGGGCGCGGTTGCAAGCCCCAGGTCCTGCAAGAACGCCTTTTCAACCAGCCGGTCCTGACTGACACGGAGCGCCTCTCGCCCGGGGCGAATGGGGGTGATTGCTTCGATGGTATCAAGGGCTGTGGTCGGGATGTTTTCGAATTCGTATGTGACCACTGACACGCTGCGGGCAAACTGCTCAAGGGCTGCTGTGTCGTCATAAGAGGCTGTAGTGACCGCGTTCGCGACCTGCCCCGCGGGCGGTTCTGCGCCAGGCTCAAAAATATGCGTTTTGAGCCCCAACCGGCTGGCCGCTATGCAGAGCATCCGGCCAAGTTGTCCGCCGCCAAGTATCCCGATGACAGAGCCTGCCGGCAGCATATCACTCATCTGTCGGAGCTTCCGGGATGGATGCGGACAGATTAGCGCGCCACTGATCCAGCCGGGTGGCAAGGGCCGGATCGCTGAGGGCCAGAATGCCCGCGGCCATCAAGCCTGCGTTCTGCGCACCAGCGGCCCCGATGGCCATGGTCGCTACCGGAAAGCCGCGCGGCATCTGAACTATGGAATAAAGCGAATCCACGCCCGACAACGCCTTTGTCTGAACAGGCACGCCAATCACGGGGATACGGGTCTTGGACGCCATCATGCCGGGCAGATGGGCGGCGCCGCCAGCCCCGGCGATAATCACCTGCAGCCCTCGGGTCACGGCGGTTTTGCCATACTCCCACAACCGGTCCGGTGTGCGGTGGGCAGAGACAATGCGCTTTTCGAAATCAATACCCAGTTCGTCAAGCAAGGTGGCGGCTTCACGCATTGTTGGCCAGTCTGACTGGCTGCCCATGATGATGCCCACAGCAGGAGATGTCATTGACGTGGCCTTTTACCTGTCGCTGAAAACGGCACTATAGCCAAAGCCCTTTCGGGTGCAATGGGCGCTTTAGGCGATAATGTCAGGGGTCAGGCGGTCTTCGATCTGGGCGATCACGTCCTTGAGGCGCAGCTTGCGTTTCTTGAGCCGCTGGATGGTCAGCTGATCGCTCACGCCGCGTTCGACCAATGCATGGATGGCATCGTCCAGATCGCGATGCTCGCGCTTGAAAACTTCCAGTTCCACGCGAAGAACCTCATCGGTCTTCATGGACAGATCTGTGAGAGCATTCATTCTGTTGTTCCAAACAATTACGCTGAGGCAATATAGGCAAAAAGGTCTTGATCGCCTAGCCCTTGCGTTAAGCCAAATAGCTTCCCATATTGTTATCACGGTCGCCTAATCGGGGCCGGACCTGACTGTCGCTTGCCTTAAAGGACGTGTCGCATGACAAAAATGACTCTCGCTTCTTATCCTCATATGCTGGGATTTGAGCAGCTTGAAAGATTACTGGAACGCACTGCGAAATCCGGTAACGAAGGCTACCCCCCGTTCAACATCGAACAGACGTCAGACTTTTCCTACCGGATCACGCTGGCTGTGGCGGGCTTTGCGGAAAATGACCTGTCGATCACGGTTGAGGACAGGCAGCTGGTCATTCGCGGCAAACAGGCAGACGAGCTTGAAGGCCGCGTGTTCTTGCACAGAGGGATCGCGGGGCGCCAGTTCCAACGCAGTTTCGTGCTCGCCGATGGTGTCGAGGTCGGTGAGGCGATCATGGAAAACGGATTGTTGCACGTGGATTTGACCCGCGCGAAACCGCAGACCGTTGTTCAGACAATCAACATCAAAAAGGGATAATCGCATGCACGAACCAACCAATACCATCCCCGGCGACAATCGCATTGTTTATGTGAAAGCCGTTGACGTGAATGCGCTGCCCGAGGAAGTGCAGACAAAACTGGAAGGGCATGACCAGTTGTATGCGGTGCACGCCAGTGACGGTCAGCAACTGGCTCTGGTCGCTGACCGCAAGCTTGCGTTCCGCATCGCGCGCCAGAACGACTACGCGCCTGTCGCGGTGCACTGACCCCTCAGCAGCCCTAGTTCAGCAAACTGTGCTTGGGCCGCTTCTCCAGCACGACAGGCAAACCGCCCTTAGGCTTCGGAATGGGCATCCGTACCCATTCCGGAGCTCCATTCTGCAGAACAACGCGGTGGGACCGCAGCAAGGCTGCAAGGAACAGCTTGATCTGCATGGACGCAAAATGGATGCCGATGCATTTGTGCGCCCCTCCCCCAAACGGACACCACGCAAATTTGTGCGACCGGTCCTCGACCCTGTCGGGGGCAAACCTGTCCGGATCAAAGGTTTCAGGATTTGTGAACAACTCTGGCGACAGCATCGTGACGCCGGGGTTCAGCGCGATTGAGGTGCCAGCGGGGATGTGCATGCCCTGCCACTCAAAATCCCGGATCGCCTGACGGGGAATGAAGGGAACAGGCGGCACCAGCCGCAGCGCCTCTTTCAAGACGTTTTGCGTATCTGTCATCGTGTTCAGCGCATCATCGCCCAGAGGGCCGGGGGGCAAGGCATCCACCTCCGCCTCAAGCCGCGCCAACCATTCGGGGTTTTGCGCCAGTTCCGCGACGATCACGGACAGTGTAGTGGCCGTTGTGTCATGTGCGGCCATAATCAGCAGGTTGAACTGGTCCAGAATTTCATCATCGCGCCAGCCCTTGCCGGTTTCATCCTGCGCCAGACACATCTGCGAAAAGAAATCATCACCGCCCGTGCGCCTGCGTTCAGAGATCAGGCCTTTGAAAGTATCCAGCAGATACTGCCTGCCGCGCACACCCCGCCGCATGGCGGTAAAGGGCAGCGGCGCGCGCACAAGAGCCACTGCCGCACTTATCTCATCCTGAATGGCGCGGTTGATCTGTGCGGCCAGCGGGCTGTCAAGCGGCAGGCCCATGAACACGGACGCGCCCATCCGCAAGGTCAGATCCTTGATCGCGGTGTAAAAGCAAAATTCCGTGCCTTCGGGCCAGCTTTGCAGCAGTTGAGAGATCGCCGCTTCCATCCGGCCCCGGTAGTCGGCCATGGCGTTTGCGCGAAACGCGGCCCCAAGGATGCGCCGGTTGACTTTGTGCTCGTCAAAATCCTGCAGCAGAATGCCGCCCGGATAAATACGTTGCAGCGCGTCCCACCCGGCCTTGGAGGAAAAGTTCTTTTCCTTGTCCATCAGCACATACTCAAGCGCATCCGGTCCGCACATGTTCAGCCGCCACACGCCCAGCATTTTGGTTTTATAGGTATCGCCAAACCGGGAGATAAAGTCTTTCTGCGTGCCGTAACTGTCGCGCGCGATCATCAATGTGTGGCCAATGACCGGGGGCACGGGCGGGCCGGGGATATGGGCAAGAGCAGAGTGTGAGGGCATGGCAAAAACCTTGTAGCAGAAGACAGCAGAGGCGCGTGCGCAAGCACACGCAGGCCGTCTTATCCGTCAGCTGGGTTTGTGCGAATTTAACCCACCGTACGCACGCAACACCTGCGGTGCTGCGCGCTACTGAACGGGCAGTGTGCGCCGCGCTACTCGGCCGCAGCGACGCCTTCGGTTTGCGGGGCCGCCGCGTCCTGCTCTGCAATAAAGCGCTCTGCCTCAAGGGCGGCCATGCACCCCATTCCGGCCGAGGTCACCGCCTGCCGGTACTTGTGATCAGTCAGGTCGCCTGCGGCGAAAATCCCGGGAATGGATGTTTCCGTGCTGTCAGGCTTGGTCACCACATAGCCGCCCATGTGCGTTTCCAGCTTGTCGATCACCAATTCATTTGCCGGGGCATGTCCGATAGCGACAAATACGCCTTTGGCCGGAATTTCCGTGATAGCGCCGGTTTTGGTGTGCTTTGCACGCACAGCCTCGACCCCCAAAGGCGCGTCTGTCCCAACAACTTCGTCGAGTTCATGAAACCAAAGAGGTTCGATCTTTGGGTTTTTCATCAGCCTGTCGATCAGGATTTTCTCGGCGCGCAACTCGTCGCGGCGGTGAATGAGCGTGACTTTGGATGCGAAGTTTGTGAGGAACAGCGCTTCTTCAACGGCTGTGTTGCCGCCACCGATCACCACGATTTCCTGTCCGCGATAGAAAAACCCGTCACAGGTGGCGCAGGCCGATACCCCGAAGCCTTTGAACTTCTCCTCGGACGGCAGGCCCAACCATTTCGCGCGCGCCCCGGTCGCCAGAATGACGGCGTCTGCCTCATAGGTTGTGCCGCTGTCGCCGGTTGCCACAAACGGGCGCTTGTCCATGTTCAGATCGGTAATGATGTCACCAATAATCTCGGTGCCCATTGCCTTTGCGTGTTCCTGCATTCGGATCATCAGGTCGGGCCCCTGCACTTCGGTATCGCCGGGCCAGTTCTCTACTTCGGTCGTTGTGGTCAATTGCCCGCCCGGCTCAATGCCTTGCACGAGGATGGGTTCAAGCATCGCGCGGCTGGCGTACACCGCTGCCGTATAGCCCGCCGGGCCTGATCCAATGATCAATACGCGTGTTTTTCTGGTCTCGGTCATGGCATCCCCCAAGGATTGGCTCGCACGTTTGCCCCGATATATAGCGATGCTTGCCTATCTTAAACCCCCGACGTTGCGGCGTGGCGTACAAGTCTGCTGTGCATTCAATGCAAGCAATCGAAATATAATTGCTGAACTGCGAAATATAATTGCGCGCGCTGCGGTTAATGCTATAACAACCGAAAAAGGTGAGGAATAAATGGCTGGCACACGTCTGGACCCGATTGACCGTAAAATTCTGGCTGAGCTTCAGTCGGATGGGCGTATGACGAATGTAGAGCTTGCGAAACGGGTTGGGATTTCTGCACCGCCCTGCCTGCGCCGCGTGCGGACCTTGGAAGAAGCCAGTTTTATCAAAGGATATCACGCCGAAGTTGACGCGCGTGCGCTTGGTTTCGAGGTGCAGGTCTTTGCAATGGTTGGTCTGGCAAGTCAGGCCGAGGCCGATCTGACGGCCTTTGAGGACCGGTGTCGCGCATGGCCGCTAGTCAGAGAATGTCACATGCTGAACGGTGAGGTTGATTTCATCCTCAAATGCACGGCCCCTGATCTGAGCAGTTTTCAGAGCTTTCTCACAGGTGAACTGTTGACCACGCCGAATGTGGCCAGCGTCAAGACATCGCTGGTCATTCGCGGGGCCAAGGACCAGCCGGGTGTGCCCTTTGATGTGCTCGAAGAGCGGCTCGCCAAAGCGGACTGATCCGCGTATCCTTCGTTCACGGGTACATTTCGGATCGGGCGTAGTGCAATGGCCCGAAATCAGCCAGATGCGTGACATGTGGAAAGAGGCCTGGAAACAAGCATTTGAACCGTGGTTCGATGTGTTCCAGCGGGTGCAGTCCGGGGTGATAGGTCTCTACGGCAATCCCACCAGCAATGACTGCCGCGTGGCGGCCAAGGATCAGATGGTAAAGCTGCACTTCGGTCGGTGGCAAGGCTTCGACGACTGTGCCGTTGTCTAAAAAAGCGCTGGCCGGGGTTGTGACAGAGCAGACATCTGTCTTTTTCGCGACGCCGGGTGCAGGATAGAGCAGACGCGCATAGGGTCCCAGAATAGTGTTGTTTTCTGGCCGGTTAGGCCCGAAGGCGTCGGGCAACACGCGCACGAGTGGTTTGCGCATTACGTCATTCTGGGCGGTGTAGCGCATTTTTCCGATCCACAGAACGGTTTCGGTGCGGCCATCGGCGGTGATCAGCCTGTCGCCGGGCAGGACATCTTCGATGGCGATCAGGGCTTCTTCTGTCTGCAGCAGGGTGCCACGCGCAAAAGCGCCAAAGGCCGCTTCAAACTGCGGCGTCGCAGGAATGCGCCGTGCAAGCTCTGCAATCTGGCCGGATTTTTCAAGCGCCTGCACCTGAACGCACCACGCCGCCTGAGGGGGGGCGTTCTGCGTGTCTGACGAGGCTTCAGACCCAAGGGGCGGATCGTTGTAGGCTACCCTGTTGATATAATTCATACTCTCTACCATTCACCCCTTCATGCCAAATGCACTTTGGTCACAACCAGCAAAGACCACGGCCTTGCGACGATGAGACGCCGCAGGCGCGCCTGTTCGTTCGATCAAGGTGCTGTCGACCATATTGCACAGTGAACATATCGCAGATGAGTGGGGCAGTATTGCGGCAAATCTGTTGAATTGTTGCGCAAATGTTTGGGGGCTAAAGGCAGATTACTGCGATCAAACGTCCGTAATCCGCTTCTTTTTGGTGGGTTGCGCGCCGGTAAGAGTAAAACCGTTCCGGATCAGAGTAGGTGCAATGCCGTGTCCATTCAGCATTGGAGACGCCTGCCTCGCGCAACCGATGAAGCCCAAAACCCGGCAGATCAAAGAGCAGGCGGTCCCCGTCTCCTTGTGCAAAAAAACGGGCATAGGCGTCGTCTGCCGCCAGAAAGGTGTCCAAAAATTCCGGCCCAACCTCATAGGCGCGTTGCGAAATGCTGGGCCCGATCACCGCGTGGATCTGGTCGCGTGCCGCACCAAGTGTGACCATCGCCTCAACCGTTGCTTCCAGAATGCCATCGAGCGCGCCGCGCCATCCCGCATGCGCAGCCCCGATCACGCCCGCTGCATGATCTGCAAAAAGCACAGGCTGGCAATCGGCCGTGAGCACCGACAGCGCCAAACCCGTTTGGTTTGTCACGATCCCGTCTGCTTTGTGCTTTTGCGTCTGCGGCGCGGTGACCGTGACGACGTCGGCGGAATGCACCTGATGCACGCCCTGCAAATGCGTCGGCGGAACCGTCATTGCCTTAGCCACGCGGTTGCGGTTTATGGCGACAATCTCGCTTTGATCGCTGCTGCCTGTGCCACAGTTCAACCCGGCGAAAATGCCGGAAGAGGCACCACCACGGCGCGTGAAAAAGCCGTGGCGCAGCGGGGTCAGTGTATCTGACGTCAGGATTTCGAGTGTCATACGTCCAGTCCGGGTAGGGGTCGGGCATTGTCCGCGAACACGCCCAGCACTTTGAACAGGTTTCCCATTTCGTCAGGATGCGTCAAGCGGCGATGCGCGGCAATGTGGGATTTCAGGGTGTCTTTTTCCAAACTTTTTGCCAGTGCCTCTGCGCGCGCCGTGATCCCTAGCCGTTCGAGAAACACCCCCTGAGGGCACAGGCGGCTGACCGGGCAGGGGCAGGCTGCGGCCAGTGCCTCAAAATCTACATGCGCGGTCAGGTCGGCCTTTCCGGGTGAAATCAGGGGGTTGGTTTTCTGGTGCGCTTTGACGGCTTGCAGCGTGTCGCCAAGGCTGCGCCAGTCTCCATAGTCGATCACAAGCCCCGCGCCGCCTTGATCTGCAACCAGACGGCCCAACGCATGCATGATGGGCGCTGCGGCGGGCGCATACTCGATCAGATCACCGGGGTCTGTGTCGCTCAACCGCCCGGCCAGAGAGGGCTGTGGTGTTTCCGGCCCAAGCCCAAAGCCAAGCGAATCGTCCACCAGACCAACCTGCCGTTCGCGCCAGAAATGCTCGCCCCGCACAAACTGCCGGACGGGCAGCGCATCGAAGAATTCATTGGCCACAAAGAACAAAGGCTGGGGCGGCAGGCTGTACACGTCAGAGACATGGCGCACAGAATACCGCGCAAGCGTTTCGCGCTGCACGGCGCGCAGCTTGTCCGAGGCCTCGACCAGCCAAATCTCTGCACTGTCCAGAAAACCCGGTACGCCCTGCGTGGCGCGCAGGATATCGCGCATCATTGTGCCACGGCCGGGGCCTAGTTCAGCCAGCGTGAAAGGCGCAGGCCTTCCCCGATCGAGCCAGCTTTGCGCCAGGCACAGCCCCAAAAGTTCGCCAAACATCTGACTGATTTCGGGTGCTGTGACAAAGTCGCCTTGCTGCCCAAAAGGGTTGGCCGTCGCATAGTAGCCATAGGTGGGGTGCAGTAGGCATTCGGCCATGTATTCGGCCACCGTCAACGGGCCTTGCTGTGCGATACGCGTCTTGAGCAGCGCCTTAAGGCTCATTTTGCGCGGGCTTTGCCAATCAGCCAGACCCCCAACAGGATCATCGGCAGGGACAGCAACTGCCCCATGGTCAACCCCAGTCCGCCGCTGTGCAGGGCAAGGCCCAGCGGGTTTTCAGGGCTGATGAACTGCGCATCAGGCTGCCGGACGAATTCCACCAGAAACCGCGCCAGCCCGTAGCCTGCAAAAAACGTGCCTGCGACGATGCCGGGGCGTTTGAGCGCGCGTGCGCCCCAGACAAGCCAGATCAGGACAACCCCCAGAAGCAGACCTTCGATGGCGGCCTCATAAAGCTGCGACGGATGGCGCGCGCAAAGGCCTGTGATGCCGGGGCAGTCTTGTGCGGCGGCACCGGGGAAAACGACGCCCCATGGCAGGTCTGTCGGTCGGCCCCAAAGCTCTGCGTTGATGAAATTGGACAGACGCCCCAGCAAAAGGCCGGGCGGCACGCCAAGCGCCATGACATCCGCCGCACTTAGCCGGTTGATCTTGTGACGCCCGGTGTAAAGGTAGCCCGCGATGACAACTCCAAGCAGGCCACCGTGAAAGGCCATCCCGCCCTGCCAGACAGCCAGAATTTCAGCTGGGTTCGACAAGTAATAGGCGGGTTGGTAAAAGATGACATAGCCCAGACGCCCGCCCAGAATGACCCCGACAATCACCCACGTCAGCAAATCCTCGATTTGTTGTGGGGTCATGACAGGCTGGTCTGCGGGCCAGAGCCTGGCCTGTTTGACAGCACGCACAGCAAGCCGCCAGCCCAGCAAAATACCAACAATATAGGCCAGCGCATACCAGCGCAGCGCAAAGTCCATGCCTAAAACAGAGATCGAAAAGATCTCCGGGCCGATATCAGGAAAGGCGAGTTGTGCGCGCATGTCGCATCCTTGACCGTGCCGGCACAAAGAAGTCAACCTTGCGGCGCATCACAGTTGTGACCATATAAGAACAAGATGAGATCGGAGAACGATATGCAGACGCGCAACAAAGTGCTGGACGATATTTCCCAGTTGATGACCAACGCCATGGGTGTGGCCCAAGGCGCCCGTGAAGAAGCGGAAACCGCAATGAAGAGCCTCGTTGACCGCTGGTTGGCAGACCGCGACTTTGTCACACGCGAAGAATTTGATGCGGTGCGCGCGATGGCGCAAAAGGCCCGCGAAGAGAACGAGGCGCTCAAGGCACGGCTGGATGAAATGGAATCAAGCAAAGGCTGACGCAGCAACGGTGTCTGTCGGCAAAAAGGTTAATATTTTCGCCTGATCGACACAATTCGAAACACTTCGTTAAGAAAACGGCCCGTATTTGGGTCGTTTTTTTTATTATACACAATTTATTGTGGTGCGCCCCAAGAATAGGGGTTGCCACAGGGTTCTCGACAGCCCACCATATCTAGTATGGGCGCTGGGGATCGTCCCGGCCCATAGATCAGGCACCTAGCATTGGGGAGCCAAACTGGCCCCCTCGCTAGAGCGACAAAAAGAGGTGACCCTATGGCCCTGTCAGAGCAGTATCTGGAAGACGACATCCACCCCATCGACATCGTGGAGCATTTGGCAACCCACCATGAATGGGATTTTGACCGTATTTCCGATGAACAGATCGCAATGGCCGTCGAAGGCCAGTGGCGTACCTATTCGATCACGCTTGCGTGGTCGGCGTATGACGAGACGCTCAGGTTGATCTGCACCTTTGACATGGAGCCACCAGAAGAAAAACACGCTGAGCTTTATACGTTGCTCAATCACGTGAACGACCAGTGCTGGGCGGGTGCCTTCACATACTGGGACGCGCAAAAGCTGATGGTGTACCGCTACGGTCTTGTGCTGGCGGGCGGTCATATCGCCAGCGCCGAACAAATCGACACCATGATCGGTGCTGCGGTTATGAGCGCCGAACGCTACTACCCGGCGCTTCAATTGCTTGTTTGGGGCGACCGCACGCCCGAAGAGGCCCTGCAAGTCGCCATTGCAGAAGCCTACGGACGCGCGTAACACTCACTCCCGTGCTTGAGTGAAGCCGGGAGGAATTCATGCAAAACAGCCGGATTGCGCACGATGGCCTAGTGCTTTTGGGGTGCGGTAAGATGGGTTCGGCCATGCTGAACGGGTGGCTGGGGCAGGGCTTGCCCCCCACATCGGTCTGGGTGCGCGATCCCTACCCATCAGACTGGCTTTCGCAAACGGGCGTGCAGGTCAACGCTCCCCTTCCGGGCGCCCCGGCGGTTGTGCTGGTTGCGGTAAAGCCGCAGATGATGGCCGAGGCCCTGCCTGAGCTAAAGGCGATGGGCGACGGTAACACGCTGTTCATCAGCGTTGCTGCGGGCATCACCATTGGCACCTTTGAGGATATTTTGGGGCCGAGAACGCCCATCGTGCGCGCCATGCCGAACACTCCTGCGGCAATTTCGCAAGGCATCACCGCGATTGTGGGCAATGCGGTTGCAGGATCGGATGCATTAACGGAGGCCGAACAGCTTTTGTCCGCCATCGGCGACGTCGTCCGACTGCAGCAGGAAAGCCTGATTGACGCGGTCACGGGCGTGTCGGGATCGGGCCCGGCGTATGTGTTTCTGATGATCGAAGCGATGGCGGCGGCGGGTGAGGCGCAAGGTTTGCCCTCTGAGTTGGCCATGCAACTTGCCAAAGCAACGGTGGCAGGATCAGGCGCGCTGGCCATGGCCGCAGATGAGGCACCGGATCAGTTGCGGCGCAACGTCACCTCGCCAAACGGGACAACGCAGGCAGCGCTTGAGGTATTGATGGCGCAACAGTCCGGGCTGTCAGATTTGATGCAAGACGCGGTGAAAGCCGCCGCAGACCGGTCAAGGGAGTTGGCGCGTGGATGAGATCAGCTTTGACGACTTCATGAAAGTCGATGTGCGAACGGGCATCGTCACCCGCGCCGAACCTTTTCCCGAGGCGCGCAAGCCTGCCCTGAAGGTCTGGATCGACTTTGGGGATGAGATTGGCGAAAAGAAAACCTCTGCTCAGATCACGGCGCATTACAACGCAGACGATCTGGTGGGCAAACAAGTGCTGGCGGTGGTGAATTTTCCGCCGCGCCAGATTGGCCCGTTCATGTCAGAGGTGTTGTTGCTGGGCCTGCCCGATCAGGCGGGGGAAGTGGTTCTGGTAACAGCGGACAAAGATGTCCCAAGAGGGGGGAGATTGCATTGATGCGCGTTTTCATGAGCAGGCCGCTGCCTGACAAAGTGCAAGAGGCCGCACGGGCGTTTTGCGACCTGACCGTGCGTGCGGAGACCTCGCCGCTGACGCCAGAAGAAATGCACGAAAGCCTGCGCAACTTTGATGCGGTGGTCCCGACGCTGGGCGATATGTACAGCGCGGAGGTGTTCGCCGCTGTGCCAGAGCCACGGGCTAAGCTGCTGGCCAATTTCGGCGTGGGCTTCAACCATATCGACGTGGCAGCGGCCCAAAGCGCAGGCATTGCGGTGAGCAATACGCCGGGTGCGGTCACGGACGCGACGGCTGATATTGCGATGACCTTGATCCTGATGGCGGCGCGTCGCGCTGGTGAAGGCGAACGCCTGTTGCGTGCGGGGCGTTGGGAAGGCTGGCACCCGACGCAACTGCTGGGCGTTCACCTTGGCGGCAAGACTGTTGGCATTGTCGGCATGGGCCGCATCGGTCAGGCCATTGCCCGGCGATGTCACTACGGGTTTGGCATGAACATCGCCTATCATAGCCGGTCCCCGAAAGATCTGGCATTTCCGGCGCAATTGTCCTCAAGCCTGACGGACCTTGCCGCGTCGGTGGATTTTCTGGTGCTGGCGGTGCCCGGCGGTGCACAGACGCACCACCTTGTGGATGCAAAGGTGTTGGATGCGCTCGGGCGAAATGCCTTTTTGATCAACATCGCGCGGGGCAATGTGGTGGACGAGGCGGCCCTGATAAATGCGTTGCAGGGAGGCAGCATCGCGGGTGCTGGGCTCGACGTATACGAATTTGAACCACAGGCGCCGCAGACGCTGATCGATATGGAGAATGTGGTGCTGCTGCCCCATCTGGGCACGGCCGCCTTGGAAGTGCGCGAAGAAATGGGGCTGATGAGCGTGGCTAATTTGCGGGCGTTTGCCGATGGGGGCGCGTTACCCAATCCGGTTTAGCGTGCAAATCTAAGCGGTTGAAGGTTCCATCGCGGCGCGCCAGTGTCGCCTGCACAAAGAGACATATGTCTCATTGCCGCCGATCTGTACCTGTGCGCCGTCGCGCAGGACATTGCCCTGTTCATCCTGCCGGATGACCATCGTCGCTTTCTTGCCGCAGTGGCAAATCGTGCGCACCTCGCGCATTTCATCGGCCAACGCCAACAGTGTCGCAGATCCAGGAAAAAGCGCACCGCGAAAATCAACGCGCAACCCAAAACACATCACTGGCACGTCCAGATCATCCACCGCGCGTGCCAGTTGCCAGACCTGATCTTGCGTAAGGAACTGGGCTTCGTCCACGAACACACAGGCGACATCGCCTTGTGACACTCTGTGCGCCAAGCGATCAAACAGGTTGTCGTTGGGGGCGAAGGTGTCGGCGTCCTCTCCAATGCCGATGCGGGAAGCGATACGCCCGTTGCCGCCCCGGTCATCAAGTTGTGCTGTGAGTAAATAGGGCACCATCCCGCGTTCGCGGTAGTTGTGCGCTGCTTGCAAAAGCACGGTGGATTTGCCTGCGTTCATGGTGGAGTAGTGAAAATAGAGCTTGGCCATATCGCTTGATAGGCCGCCCCTGTCGCCTCTGCAACGGCTTGTGCGCGCGATTGAGCATCGGCTTATGCACGGGCTTTTGCATTGTCAGGCGCGGGTGTGGAAAAGTCAGCATGTGGCTGCCGCAGTGTTTGCGCCCACCGTTCCCGAAAAGATGGCACATGCTGACCCTCAACCGCAACGACGCCGGGAAGCGCCGAACACTCAAACTCCCATGAATGGGAATTACTGTGTATCGCAGACATCCTGAGATGCCGTTAATGTGGAAAAGTGTCTGTATTTCCGGGTGGTGCCCCTTCAGACGTGGCGTCGCAAGAGAACAGACCCCACTGAATACCCCGCGCCAAAAGAGCAGATCAGGCCCGCATCTGCGTGTTTCAAGTCATTGGAATACTTTGAGAATGCGATGATTGACCCTGCTGAAGACGTATTGGCATAGTCCTGCAGTATGTTGGGTTGCTCCTCCGGCAGCGGTGTCCGGCCAAGCACCTTGCGGCCAATGAAGTCGTTCATGGTCTTGTTGGCTTGATGAAGCCAGAGCCGTTTGAGGTCTTCGGGTTGGACCTGTTCGCTTGCCATGTGATCCGCGATATGAGCAGAGACCATGGGCAGAACTTCCTTGAAGACCTTGCGCCCGTTTTGCATGAACTGCATGTCACGGCGGTCAACCATTCCTGCCGGACGGGACCGTCTGAGGTAGCCGTTGTTGTTGCGGATGTTGTTTGAAAACTCCGTGGCGCAGCGGGTCGATATGATCTCAAAATGAGATGTTGTGGCCGCTGCCTGCTTTTCAATGAAGGTCGCGGTGGCCACGTCGCCAAAGATAAAGTGGCAGTCCCTGTCACGCCATTCCAGATGCGCCGAACAGATTTCAGGATTGATCACCAGCGCGCTGCGGATGCTGCCGGCCTTGATCATATCTGATGCCGTCTGAATGCCGAAGGTGGCGGACGAACAGGCGACATTCATGTCGAAGGCAAAGCCTGACGCGCCCAGAAGCTGTTGAATTTCAACGCCAATGGCAGGGTAGGCGCGTTCCATATTGGAGGCGGCACAGATTACCAGATCAACTTCTGAGGCGTCCTTGCCAGCATTGCGGAGCGCCTTTTGCGCGGCATCTACCCCCATTTCCGCCATCAGGGAAGGTTCATCATCGCCGCGTTGCCGGAACAGGGGGTGCATCACTTCAGGGTCCAAAACGCCCTTTTTGTCGATCACGTAGCGTTGGTGGATGCCGGAGGCCTTCAGGATGAATTCCTCTGACGAATACTCAAGGGCTACGATCTGCCCTGCGCGGATTTCGGCGGCATGACGGGCGTTAAAAAGATCGACATAGGCATTGAAGGCCGCAACCAGTTCAGCATTGCTTATGGTGTTCTCAGGCGTGAACACACCGGTGCCGGAAATAACGGGGACGGGCATAAAAGACCTCCAGATGAGCGATGGATGAGGCCCCAGAAGACGCCAAAGGTCAAGGCTGGTAACGCGGCGTTCTTTCTGCGAACGGTGGTTAAACCCGCCCGTTTGCTGCCAGAGAAGCCGCCTTAGCGCGGCAGGCTCAGGATGACCGTATCGTCAATGGTGGCCAGTGACTGTGCGCCCGCGCGCGCCGACAAGGCGCTTGCTGCGGTGCCCGTGGGGCAGCCAACCAGGTCGCGGGTGTGATCCAGCCACTGCCGTGTCAGGTCGTTTTCGCCCAACCGGCGGCAGGGGTCACCCGCGGTCGGGTATCCGTCTCCGAAGGCTGGAAGCTGCCCGGAGATATCGGTGCGTGCGAGGGGCGTGATCGGAGCGCAAGCCGCTAAAACGACGGCGACACAGAGAACATGGAACAGGCGCACAATCTGTCTCCTCCCGCTTTTGGGTCTATCATTTCCACCCGCGAGCAGGCAACTTGCCGCGGGCGCGCGCGTGCACCGTTCTAGCCGGTACAAGACGTCGCAAAAGAGTACGGAGTGGACATGAAAACAACAATACTGGGTGGTGTACTTTTTCTGGCACCCTTGGTGGTCATCATCGTATTGGCTGGCAAGGTTTTTCAGTACGGGCTGATCGTGGCTGAACCGCTTGATGCGCTGATCCCCATCGACCACATGGCCGGGATCGCCTTCGTCAATGTCCTTGCGATTGTGCTGATTGTGCTCATCTGCTGGAGCGCAGGCCATATCGCCCGCCGCAATTTTGGTGGCAAACGTCTGAAGTCGGTTGATGCGTTTCTGATCGACATGATCCCCAGCTACGCCACCTTCAAGTCAACCGTCGGCAGTGCATCGGCCACGGACAATGCGGAAACGTTGCTGCAACCTGTCATGGTCCGGTTTGACGACTACCGGCAGCTTGCTTTTGAAGTGGAGCGATCAGAGGCGTCGGCGGTGCTGTTCCTGCCCGGGGCGCCGTCTGCCTGGGGCGGCTCGACTGTGATCGTTGATGTGGATCGCGTTGAAAGGCTTGACCTACCCACCTTTCAAGCGGTGCGCCTGCAACGGACATTCGGGCGCGGTACGCTTGCAGCCTGCTCTGTCTCGGACGGACATCGGCCCTAAACGGAAAACGGCGCGTCTTTTGGACAAGACGCGCCGCGATCTGCGCACGTCGCGGGAGGGGCTGAGCGTTGCGGCAGATCAAGCCGGTTGCGGAACAAGCCCCTTGGGCGCTTTCATTTCACGGGGCGTTTGAACAACGGTTGTGTGACCATTGAGGACTTGCGCAAACTGGATCAGGTTCTCGACCCGCTTGGTTTGGTGCGGAAAAGTGGAAAGCGCCCGAACCAACCATGCAAAAAACCCGCTGCCGTGCCGCTGACCCTGTTCCACGAACCCTTCGATGCTCACCCGCTTTGACAATTCGTTGCCAACGGTCAGTCGCATCATGGCGTTCAGCGCTGCATCGAGGTTGCCGTTTATCATGGCGAGGCCCATCTGGTCGCCCGAAAGCTGCGTTGCCCGTTCATATGGGTAGAGCAAAAGATTGAAGATCATCAGCTTTTCGACCGATGACAGCAGGGTTTGCAGCCACATGAAACGATATTTCTTGGTGGCAAGTGCGCCCACAAAGCGGCCAACCACAAAGCGCAACTGTTCTTCACTGGTTGGGTCTTTCACCATATCCGCATGGATCATCAGATACTTACGGCGCAAAAGCGTCACGAGGGAGGCATTGTACCCGCCGTCGTCGACAATGAATGCCAAGACCTCACCATCATAGTCAAAGTAGGCTTTTGCATCGTTGATGGCCCGAACCACTTCGGGAAAGTTCCTGTCTGAACACTCGATCGAATTGTTCAGATGCGAGGCGGCAAAGATGCGCAGCCCGAACCATACCGTCCCGAGGACCACAGGAATGCTGAGCAAGGCAATGCCGAATGTAGCGATGACGATTGCCGACGCCAGCAAGACCACAGGGACCAGAACAAACAGCGTAAGCGTGAAACGGAACGACTCACTGGGGTGACGCAACGCATTGAATTCTTGGCGCGAGAGGCTCATGATGATCTCCTTCTGAAAAGTGATCATCCAAGCCTACTCTACCTAAGCGGGATATTATGTGAACTTGATCACCCTTGAAGGGATTTCACCCCAATCTCGTCTTCGGCCTGCGCTTTGATGGCCAGTGCTGCGGCATAAGAAGCGGCTGCGGTGGTGAAATAAGGGATCTTGTCATAGAGCGCGATGGAACGGATGGACTTGCTGTCCTCCACCGCCTGCGCGCCTTCGGTCGTGTTCATCACCAGATGAATGTCGTTATCCTTCATCATGTCTGTGACATCGGGGCGGCCCTCGTAGACCTTGTTGACCGTGCCGCAGGGCAAGTCATGCGCGTTGAGCCATCTTGCCGTGCCGCTCGTCGCGACCATCGTAAAGCCCTGATCCAGAAGGATACGCGCGGTTTCAAGCATATCGTTGGTCTTGTCCGCGTCCTTGATCGAGATAAACGCACAGCCATTTGCGGGCAGCACCATGCCCGCGCCCATCTGCGCCTTGAGAAAGGCGCGTGGGAAGTCGCGGTCCCATCCCATGACCTCACCGGTAGAGCGCATCTCAGGCCCCAAAAGCGTATCAACCCCGGGAAACCGTGCAAAAGGCAGCACGGCCTCTTTGACGGAGAACCACGGCATTTTTGGGTCGGCCAGTGTCATCGGATCGCCCAGTGGCAAGACATCCTCGTAGGCCGCGTCCTTGTCATAGGGCGCGCGCTGCGGGAAGGCGCTGAGCTTTTCGCCCGCCATGACCCGCGCGGCGATGGACGCAATGGCAGAGTCGGTGGCTTTGGCGACGAAGGGCACGGTACGTGACGCGCGCGGGTTTACCTCAATCAGGTAAATGTCGCCGTCCTTGATCGCGAATTGGATATTCATCAACCCGACCACATTCAGCGCCAGCGCCAAAGCGTTGGTTTGCTGTTCGATCTGCGCGATAATGTCGTCCGGCAGAGAGTAGGGGGGCAGCGAACAGGCGCTGTCGCCGGAATGCACGCCCGCCTCTTCGATGTGCTGCATGATGCCTGCGACATGGACATCCTTGCCATCACAAATCGCATCCACGTCCAGTTCGACCGCACCAGAAAGATAGCTGTCGAGCAAGACGGGGCTGTCGCCTGACACCACAACGGCATCCGAAATATAGCGCTCCAACCCGGCCTGATCGCGCACGATTTCCATCGCGCGACCGCCCAAGACATAAGACGGGCGGATCACCAGCGGGAAGCCGATGTCGGCTGCAATCTCCAGGGCTTCTGCATCGGAATGGGCGATGCCGTTTTTGGGCTGCTTCAGCCCAAGATCCTGCACCAGTTTCTGAAAACGTTCGCGATCTTCACCCAGATCAATCGCATCCGGCGTGGTGCCAAGGATCGGGATGCCCGCATCGCTCAGGGCATTTGCAAGCTTCAGCGGGGTCTGCCCGCCAAATTGCACGATCACGCCGTGCAGGGTGCCGTTCTCTTGCTCCACCCGCATGATTTCCATGACGTGTTCAAAGGTGAGCGGCTCAAAATACAGGCGATCCGAGGTGTCATAGTCGGTCGAGACCGTCTCGGGGTTGCAGTTGACCATGATCGTCTCATAGCCCGCGTCGGTCAGCGCATAGCACGCGTGACAGCAACAGTAGTCGAATTCGATCCCCTGACCGATGCGGTTTGGCCCGCCGCCAAGGATCACGACCTTTTTGCGGTCCGATGGGCGCGCTTCGCATTCCGCTTCGCCGAATACCGGGGCCTCATAGGTGGAATACATATAAGGCGTCTGCGCCTCGAATTCGGCGGCACAGGTATCGATGCGCTTGAAGACGGCGGTGACCCCGGCATCGAGACGGGCGCGGCGCACGTCGCTCTCTGATGTGCCGCACAACTCTGCCAGACGCGCGTCGGTAAAGCCCATCATTTTGAGGTGGCGCAGCGGTTTTTCTTCGGCTGGCAGGCCGTTCCGGGAGACCTCAGTCTCTGCATCCACGATTTCGCGGATGCGGGCAAGGAACCACGGATCATAGCTGGTGGCGGTAAAGATATCGTCGTCGGACATGCCGTGGCGCATGGCTTGCGCGATGGTGCGGAGCCGGTCCGGTGTGCGCTGGCTGATCGCCTTGACCAGAGCGGCCTTGTCGGGCGCGCCGGGGATGGCGATTTCGTTGAAGCCTGTCAGCCCCTCTTCCATCGAGGCCAGCGCCTTTTGCATGCTCTCGTGGATGGTGCGACCGATGGACATCGCCTCGCCCACGGATTTCATCGCGGTCGTCAGCGAGGGCTCCGCGCCCGGAAATTTTTCAAAGGCGAATTTCGGGATTTTGGTGACAACGTAGTCAATCGTCGGCTCAAAGCTCGCAGGAGTGACTTTGGTGATGTCGTTGTCCAGCTCGTCCAGCGTGTAGCCCACGGCCAGTTTCGCGGCGATCTTTGCAATCGGAAACCCGGTGGCCTTGGACGCCAGCGCCGAGGACCGCGAGACGCGCGGGTTCATCTCGATCACCACCATGCGCCCGTCGTCCGGGTTCACCGCCCATTGCACATTCGATCCGCCCGTTTCCACACCGATCTCGCGCAGCACTGCGATGGAGTGGTTGCGCATGATCTGGTATTCCTTGTCCGTCAGCGTCAGCGCCGGGGCCACGGTGATACTGTCGCCTGTGTGCACGCCCATCGGGTCCACGTTTTCGATGGAGCAGACGATGATGGCGTTGTCAGCAGTGTCGCGCACCACTTCCATCTCGAATTCTTTCCAGCCCAGCAGCGACTCGTCCACGAGGATCTGACCCACGGGCGAGGCATCCAGACCCGAGCGGCAGATCGCCTCATAATCGTCCCGGTTGTAGGCGATGCCGCCCCCCGTGCCGCCCATGGTAAAGGCGGGGCGGATGATCGCGGGCAGGCCCACGTCTTCCAACGCGTCCATGGCCAGTTCCACGCCAGCGGAGACGTCCTTTTTGCCGTTGGTCTTGGGTGCACTGATGATCGTCGCGCGGGGGTTTTCGATGCCCAGACGGTCCATCGCCTCGCGGAACAGTTTGCGGTCCTCGGCCATCTCGATGGCTTCGCGCTTGGCGCCGATCATCTCGACCCCGAATTTTTCCAGCACGCCCATTTCTTCGAGCGCGAGCGATGTATTCAACCCGGTTTGCCCGCCCATGGTGGGCAATAGCGCGTCGGGGCGTTCCTTTTCGATGATCTTGGCAACCATCTCGGGCGTGATGGGTTCAATGTAGGTGGCATCCGCCAGCCCGGGGTCGGTCATAATGGTGGCTGGGTTGGAATTCACAAGGATGACCCTGTAGCCTTCCTCCTTCAGCGCCTTGCATGCTTGCGCGCCGGAGTAGTCGAACTCGCAGGCCTGCCCGATAATGATGGGGCCTGCACCAATGATCATGATCGACTTGATATCGGTTCTTTTTGGCATCGTCGTACCCCCGGCCTGCACGCGTTCAAATTGTCTGCGTTATAGGCATCGCGAGGCTGTGCGCAAGGTCGAATGCGTCGTCCTTTTGTGCGCCTTTGCAGCGCACCACAGTCGGTGCGGCCAGCCGCGTTGCAGCCGCCGTTGCGCTAAGGCCGCCTTTCAGCACGACCCAAGGAGGCGCGTCTTCAGACCATCCGGAAACAGCTTTGGCCCGTTCGGCAGATCCAGCGTGTCGAGCGCGAACCATTCGGCATGGCACCTGTAACCATCGTGTTCCGTGAACGCGATGCGGTCTTGATGATCATAGGCCCCTTGCGGAAAGCTCACATCGAAGACCGCCAGCAGTTCATGGCCAAGATTTCCCTCGTGATGATAGATGTTTTCGATGAAAAAGGGGGGGCTCTTGATCGTCACAGGGACCCCAAGCTCTTCGTGAAACTCGCGGACAAGAGCGCCTTGTGCTGTTTCACCAAACTCGACTGACCCACCCAAGGGGCGCACGCCTTTCAACCGACCGGCATCGTCCGTGACCTCAGCGGCAAGCAGTCTGTCGCCGCGCCAGTGCAGGCCGATGGCTTTGAAACGGATCGTGGGGGCAGGGCGCCAGCGTGTCATTCACCTGACGTATCGGGCGTGCACACACTGCGCAACAACAACTGTGTGCACGGCGTGCCGCCGCGTCTAGGCGTGCAGGAACCCGCGCAGGGCGGCCTCGAACGCGCGGGGTTGTTCGGCGTGCAGCCAGTGGCCTGCGTCTTTCAGCTTGGCAATGCGTGCTTGGGGAAACAGCGCACGGATGCGCGCGCGATGTTCAGGCAACACGTAGTCAGAATTGGAGCCAGTGAGGAACAGCGCGGGGCCTTCAAAATGGCCTGTGACAGCGGGAAAGCTCATGATCTGGGGCATTTCTTTTGCCAGCGTGTTTAGGTTGAGCTTCCAGCGTTTTCCCGCAATGTCCAATGACTGGGTGAAAAAGCTGCACAGCGCGGGCTCCACCCCCTGTGCTGCCAGTTGCGCCTCTGCCTCTGAGCGTCGGGTCACAACGTCAAGATCAACGGCGCGCATGGCGTCGATGAAAGGCATCTGGCTGTGGCTGTAGGCAACAGGTGCGATGTCTGCGATCACAAGCCGGTTGATAAGCTCTGGCCGGTGAAGCGCCAGCACCATCGCGGCCTTGCCCCCCATCGAGTGGCCCATCAGGTGTGTGGGTGCGCCCAAATGCGCGATAAGGGCTGCCAGATCATCTGCCATGTCGGGGTAGCTGTGTGTCTGGGTGCGCGGGCTGTCGCCGTGGTTGCGCAGGTCAACAGTCGTCACATGGAAGCTGTCAGACAGCTTTTTGGCGATCATGCCCCAGTTGCGTCCGGACCCGTAAAGACCGTGCACCAGCATCACGCGTGGCGCGGCAGAATTCCCAAATTGCGAGTAGGCGAGCATATGGTCGGCCTAGCGGATTTGCGCAGGCCAAACCAGTGCAAATCTACCGGATCAGAGCGGCAGGCCGCAGGTCACGGCCTGCGCGCCGGTGGCCAGACAGCCAGCACCGATCACAAGGATCATCACATAAAGGGGTGTCGTGAAAGGCAGGCGCATCATCATTCTCCTGTTGTCAGCACAGGTGATACGCTATGTGTGGCACTTTCCGTCGCTCAACTTGAAAAAATCAGCTTTCTGGGGGTGAGAGGTAGTCGTCATCCGACACAGGCTCCAGCCAGTCGGCGGCGTTCCCGTCCAGCGCTTCCTGCAGGGCGATGTGGGTCATGCTGTTGTTGGGGGCGGCACCGTGCCAGTGTTTTTCTGCGGGCTCAAAGAACACAACATCACCCGGGCGCAAATACCGCACGGGGCCGCCCGCGCATTGCACAAGACCCAGACCGGCGGTCACGATGATGGTCTGGCCCAGCGGATGCGTATGCCAATGGGTGCGCGCGCCGGGCGCAAAGCTGACGCTGAGACCCCGCAGGCGTGACGGCTCCGGCGCGCTGATCAGGGGATCGAAAGAGACCTCTCCGCTGAAATAGGCGGCGGGTGCAGGTTCCGTCGGGCGGCTGCCAGCAGGCAAAAACTTCACATTCAGCGTCCTTGGATAAAGCAGGCGGGCCAACGGTGCGGCCCGCCCGGGGTTATCTCTCAGAGGTTGGGATACATGGGGAACAGCGCGCACATCTGTTCGACCTCGGCCTTGACCTTGGCTTCCACGGCCGCGTTGCCCTCTTCGCCATTTGCGGCAAGCCCATCAACCACTTCGATGATCCAATCCGCGATCTGGCGGAATTCGGGCTCACCAAAGCCGCGCGTAGTGCCTGCGGGGCTGCCCAGCCGGATGCCAGAGGTCACCATCGGCTTTTCGGGGTCAAACGGCACACCGTTCTTGTTGCAGGTGATATGCGCGCGCCCCAGCGCTTTTTCGGTCGCATTGCCTTTCACACCTTTGGGGCGCAGGTCGACCAGCAGCACATGGGTGTCGGTGCCGTGAGTGACTGTGTCCAGCCCGCCCTTGATCAACTGATCCGACAGCGCCTGCGCATTGGCGATCACCTGTTTCATATAGATTTTGAAGTCCGGTCGCAGCGCTTCGCCAAAGGCCACGGCCTTGGCAGCGATCACATGCATCAAAGGACCGCCCTGAATGCCGGGGAAGATCGCTGAGTTGAACTTTTTGGCCAGTGCCTCATCGTTGGTCAGGATCATGCCACCGCGTGGCCCGCGCAGGGTTTTGTGCGTTGTGGTGGTAACCACATGGCAGTGCGGGAACGGCGACGGGTAGTCGCCCGTGGCGATCAGACCCGCGAAATGCGCGACATCGGCCAGCAGGTATGCGCCGACGCTGTCCGCGATTTCACGCATCTTGGCAAAATCAATGATCCGCGGAATGGCAGAACCGCCCGCGATGATCATCTTGGGCTTGTGCTCTGCCGCCAGCGCCGCGACCTGATCATAGTCCAGCAGGTTGTCCTCACGGCGCACACCGTATTGCACAGCGTTGAACGATTTGACCGACTGGTAGGGTTTCGCGCCGTCGCTGAGGTGGCCGCCTGCATCAAGGCTCATGCCCAGAATGGTGTCACCCGGTTGCAGCAGCGCCTGAAACACGCCCTGATTTGCCTGACTGCCCGAGTTCGGCTGCACATTGGCAAAGCTGCAATCAAACAGTTGGCACGCCCGCTCAATCGCTAGTTCCTCGGCGATATCGACGTATTGGCACCCACCGTAATAGCGCCGCCCCGGATACCCTTCCGCGTATTTGTTGGTCATGATCGAGCCCTGCGCCTCAAGCACGGCGGCAGAGACGATATTTTCCGACGCGATCAGTTCAATTTCGTCGCGTTGGCGCCCCAGTTCCTGTCGGACAGCTTTGAAAATGGCGGCGTCTGTTTCTTCCAGTGAGGCAGAAAAGAAACCGGGGGCAAGGTGCGGGGCGTTCATGGCAGCGTCTCCTGATGGCAAGCAGTTTCGCGGATTTTTATCGTAAAGAACTTAGAGCGGAAAGAGGGGAAAGCGACCTCCTCCGCTGCGGGAACGCCGCGCCCGTCCAAAAGCCAGCACCGCAGAGCGCTTTCCAAGGCCAAACAGATGTGCTTGTGTACTGGTCAAAGACCCTCCGGAATACCCTATGACGCAGAAAATCGCCTTTACCGCCAGCCGCGCAGATGTTGCCCAGACCGCGCGTGCGGCCCTTGTCACGCGGTATGGCGGGGTCGCGCCAGAGGATGCGGATGTGATTGTGGCACTGGGCGGGGATGGTTTCATGCTGCAGACCCTGCACGGCACCCAGCACATCAATGCGCCCGTCTACGGTATGAACCGAGGCACCATCGGGTTCTTGATGAACGACTATTCAGAACTGGACCTGCCCGACCGTCTGGCCGCCGCAGAGGAGGCTGCGATCAATCCGCTGGCAATGACCGCAACACAAGCGGACGGGGCTGTTACGACAGCGCTTGCCATCAACGAAGTCTCATTGCTGCGCTCCGGGCCACAGGCCGCAAAGCTCAAGATCACTGTGGATGGTCGTTTGCGGATGTCGGAACTGGTCTGCGACGGGGCGCTGGTCGCCACGCCCGCCGGGTCCACCGCGTACAACTACTCCGCCCATGGCCCGATCCTGCCTATCGGGTCGGATGTGCTGGCGCTCACAGCGATGAGCGCGTTTCGCCCTCGACGCTGGCGCGGTGCCTTGCTGCCAAAATCAGCCATCGTGCGCATTGACGTGCTGGAGCCTGAAAAGCGCCCCGTGATGGCTGAAGCGGATGCAAACGCCGTGACAGAAGTGGTCAGCGTGGAAATACGTTCGGATGCGGGCGTGCAGCACCGCATTCTCTTTGATCCGGGGCATGGGTTGGAAGAACGCTTGATCAACGAGCAGTTTACATGATCGTGCCCGCCCTGCGTGCGCCGGAACCACGTGGCCTGTGCACGGACTGCGGCGTGTCGCGCATGAAAAATCACAAGGCCTGTGGGCGGGCCTGCCAATTCATCGCGCCGGATTACCCAAATCTCGAACAAACGGTCCATGGCCACAGGCGCGGGGCAGGGGATGAAACCTTCTTTGGACCCTTTGAGGCGATGCATCGCGCAGCTCTGACACCTGCCGCAGAGGGGGCGCAATGGACCGGCATCACCACAGCCTTGGCCGCAGACCTTCTGGTGCGGGGCAAGGTTGACGCCGTTCTGACGATGATCCCGGATGCCGAAGACGTCTGGCGCCCGGTCCCTGCGCTGCTCACTGATCCCGCAGAACTGGCCCGGGCGCGCGGGATGCGCATGGGCTACGCGCCGCTGCTGGCGCTTCTTGAGACTGCGCAGGAACGCGGGTTCAAACGCCTCGCGGTCATTGGCATCCCGTGCCAGGTTTATGCGCTGCGCTCGCTGGAAAAAGAGCTGGGTCTGGACCTGCTCTACGTGATCGGCACGCCCTGCTCTGACAATACCACAACGGAGAATTTTCACCAGTTTCTTGAGCTTCTGGACGAAGATCCGGACAGCATCACCTACCTTGAATTCCGTGCCGATTACCGCGTTGAACTGCGCTACACAGACGGGCGCATGCGCACGATCCCGTTCCTGTCTCTGCCAATCTCTGATCTGCCGCAGGACTTCTTTCCGCTCACTTGCCGCACCTGTGTCGATTATACGAACGTCTTGGCGGATATTACCGTGGGGTACATGGGCGGCACGGGGGAACAGTGGCTGCTGGTGCGTAATGCCCGCGGCGCCGAAATGCTGGCCGGGCTGGAAGGCCGGATCACGCTTGCCCCGCCTCAAACAGCCGGCAAGCGTGCGGGTGCTGTCAAAGGGTTCATCGCCAATACCGCACGGGCAGCCGGGGGCTTGCCGCTGCGCCGCATGCCCAACTGGCTCAGACCGCTGGTTAGCTTTCTGCAGCCGCGTATCGGCCCCCGCGGCCTCGAATTTGCCCGTGCCCGCGTCGAAATGAAAGCCGCCGAAACCGTGCTGCACCTGCGCCGCGCCATGCCGCCCAAAATGAAAAACATGATCCCCGAACATGTCTGGAAAATTGCGGCCCCTTACGGCCTAACACCACAGAAAGGCGAGGCACCCACTTCTTTTGGCCAGAAATACTCTGGGGGTGAAGACGCCAAAGGCGACTGAGGGGGCTGGCCCCCTCCCGGCACGCCTATTGCGAGGGATTTGCAATTTTTGCGCGATCGGCTGAAACTCATACTGCAATACGCATCGCGCCAGGGGGGGACAAACATGAAAGTCACAGCATGGAACGCCGAATGGCTCGACACACATTGGGGGGTCGTATCCGGTCAGTACGAACCGGGCCAAAGACTGTTCCCGCACAAAGCGCCCGACCTGGACGAGGCGCAAGCGCGCATCGATGCGGTAAGCGGATTTCTCGCAGCACTTGATCCGGACATCCTTTTTCTGTGCGAAGGGCCCAAGGGCGAGCCTCAGATGGAGGCGTTTCTGGCGCAGGTCATGCCGGGGCATACGCTTGTCACAAGGCCGGATGGCGCGTCGTATGAAACGGGCGGACGCCAGTGGCAATGGTTTGCCGTCCGCACGCCTCTGGCGGAGCGGATCAATCCAAGGTTGGTGCCAATCGACACGTGGCGCGTTTTCGCAGCAGCGCAGTCCGACAGCATCAACGAGGACGGCACATGGCGGGTGTCTGCACCGCGCAACCGTGACTTCGGCGATGTTGAAAACGTCCCCGTTGCCATGCGGATCACGCATCAGTTTTTCCGCGAACCGCAAGTCTTGCGCTTTGATTTTGGCGGCAGCTCTCACGAGATCATAGGCGCGCATCTGAAAAGCAAATTCACCGGCAGTTCCTTGCCCAAGCGCCGGGCTGAAGAAAGCTTTGACGCCTACCTCGAACGCAGCAAGGCGGTGCGCGAATTTACCGCCAAAGCGACAGAAGCGCGCATAAAACTCAGCTCGGAAGCCACCTACGTCCGGGCCTATATCGACCACCGTTTTGGGCAGGAAGCTGACCCGTCGATCCTTGTGGTGGGCGATCTGAACGACGGCCCCGGTAAAGAAGTGATGGAGCGCGAGTACCTGTTGCACGATCTGATCTCGAACCTGCAAGGCGAGGTCTTCTTTGCGCAACGTTATCTCAACCATGCGCTTTTTGATCAGCCGGGGCATCTGCGTTGGTCTGCACGCTTCAAAGACCCCATAGACCCGTCCCGGGATGACCATATCCTGCTGGATCACATCCTGTTTACACAGGCCATGACACGGGGCGGCACCAGCCCGCTTGTGGTGAAATCCCGCGCCGGATGCGTGGAGCACCTGAAGTTCGAAGAAGCCGAAGCGCAGTTTGGTCGCGGTATGCTCAGCGATCATCGCCCGGTGAGCATCACGCTGACCCCGCGATGTGGCTGACGCCAGCCACGTTTGTAAAACTCTAAGCAGTTTGGGGGCTGGCATTAACGGCCTGTGCCACAATCTGCCCTATTCCTGACATGATCTGGACTTTCCGGGTGCGGGGGCACCTTCGGGGTTTATCCGGCTTGGGCCGTGGGTGTGTTTGGAGTAACAAATGAGAAGATTTGTAGTTTGGCTGGTGGTGTCTTTGGGCGTCTTGGCCGGGTGTACCGAGGCGGTCCCGAGAGATGGCAGCGCGCGCATCCTGACCATGGGGGATTCGATGCTGGCTTGGCACAGCGGTTCACGCGCCTCGGTCAGTCATGGCGTTGAAAACATCCTGCGCGAACCGGTCGTTGACCGCTCGGTCATCGGCGCGCGGGTGTTCTACAATCTGCCCATTTCCGGTGCCATGGGTCTGAACATTGCACAGCAATACCGCCCCGGCGACTGGGACTTTGTCATCATGAACGGCGGTGGCAATGATCTTTGGCTGGGCTGCGGGTGTTCGCGCTGCGACCGGCGAATGGACCGGATGATCAGCGCCAATGGGCGCGGCGGCAGCATCGCCGACACGGTGAACCGCATCCGTCGCAGCGGCGCGCAAGTCATTTACGTCGGCTATCTGCGCAGTCCCGGCGTAGGCTCCGTGATCGACCACTGCAGCGACGAAGGCAATGAACTGGACAGACGTCTGGCGCGCATGGCGAAGGCAGACCGCGGCGTGCATTTCATATCGTTGCAGGACATGGTGCCCTACGGTGACAAGTCTTTTCATACCGCTGATCGTATCCACCCTTCTGCCAAGGCAAGCCGACAGATTGCGGGCCGCGTGGCGCAAATTATCGAGCGCGCTCGACCAAGATAACAGGTCTCGCATCCGGGCTTTATGTTCGTAGTCACGCAAGGCGGACGGCACAATTCCGGCCACGCGGACTGCTTTGGCTTGACACGCGCGCGCGACGGCATTCTTTGGGGATCACGGAATTCCCAGCTAAGGATCAAACAGATGAGAACGCGCGCAGCAGTTGCTTTGGCGGCAGGCCAGCCCCTTGAGGTGATGGAGGTTGAGCTTGAGGGTCCCCGGGCGGGCGAGGTGTTGGTCGAGATCAAGGCCACGGGCCTGTGTCACACGGACGAATTCACCCGC
>JBGCEG010000048.1:0-9283 GCA_045106135.1 Roseobacter sp.
GCTGGCCTCCCCAGACATGGCCGCTCTGCCGGGTTCATTTGCCACCGCACTGGATGAATTGAGCGCGACACTCGCAGAACTGCGCGCGGGTGGGGCTGTCCAGAACGTTAACGCCACATTGTCGTCAGCACGCGAAGCCGCGGATGCGGTGGCGGTTTCCAGCCGTGACTTGCCGCAGCTTGTGACCCGCATGACAGCCGTGCTGGATGAAGCGAGCGCCACCATTGCCGGGTACAACCGTGGCGATGCCATCAGCCGCGATGCGCAGGCGGCCTTGCGCGACATAAGCGAAGCGGCAGATGCAATCGCGGCGCTTGTGCGGATGCTTGAACGAAACCCCAGTGCCCTGATCCGAGGTCGATGATGATGCCCCGAATGTTCCTCGTGCTATTGGCCTTTGTGCTTGGCGGATGTGCAACCAATTCAGACTTGTTTGCCGTGACGCCACCCGTGATCGAGGACCGGCAGCGCATTGCCTACACTTCGCTGGAAATCCGGGACATTTCGTTGCCCGCTTATGCGGCGGCAGATGAAATCGCGCGCCTTGGCCCGGATGGTGCGGTTGGCAGTGATGGCAGCGCGCTTTGGGCCGATACCCCGGACCGCGCGATATCCTTGGAACTGGTGCGTTTGCTGACGCAGATCACAGGGGCGCGCGTGGCCTCCGCCCCGTGGCCCTTGGAAACAGCCCCTCAGGCGCGGCTGGAAATAAGGTTTGAAGCGTTGCTCGCCCTGCCGGATGGTCGGTATCAGGCGCGCGGGCAATACTTTGTTTCTTCTTTGGAACGGCGGGAGCGCGCGGGTCTTTTTGATCTAACGGTGCCCTACGATCTGGAGGCAGGCCCGGCAGCTTTGGCGCGCGCGCGCGGTCAGGTGATTGCGGATCTGGCGCTGCTTCTAACGCGCGATGCCCTGCAATAGAGCCTAATTTGGCCAGTCCCGAAGCGCTTGTGCAATGCGGTCAAGGCCCTTTTCAAGGTTGGCTGACTGCCCGCCGCCCACGCCCAGTCTGATGTACGATGATTGCCCGTAGGCGCTGCCCGGCATGACAAACGTCCGGTAGGGCTCTCCCAGAACGCGTCTGGCCAAGGCGTCGCTGTCCACCCCCTCGGGCAACCGGCCCAAGCCGATAAGCCCGGCTTGAGGCGGGACCCATGTGATCTGAGGGGTTGCATCCACCCAGCCCTGCAACCGGCGCAGGTTTGCCTGCCCATCTTGCCGCGCTTTTGCCAGGGCGGTGCTGTAGCGGTCCGGCCTCAGGGCGATCTCTGCGATGGTTTCGCCCATGATGTTCATGATCTCGGAACTGTTTTCCCGCAAGATCACCGCATCCATGATCAACTGCGGGTCTTGGCAAATCATCCAGCCGGTGCGCAGCCCCTGCAGACCAAGTGCTTTTGACACGGACCCTGTTGTGATACCGCGCGGGTAAAGGCCCGCAATGCTGGGCGCGCGTGGGCCGTCCCATTCAAGCCCCGCGTAGACTTCATCCACCAGCACCCAAGCGCCGACAGCCTCTGCGATCCGTGCTACATCGGTCAGTGTCGCTGCATCCATCCTCTGGCCTGTGGGGTTGTTTGGGTTGGTCAGAAAGATCAACTTTGTTCTGGGGGTTACGGCGGCGCGCAACTGATTGGTTGGAAACGCCCAATCCTGACTTTCTGAGCGTGTGACGGTGATGATTTTCACCTGCTTTGCCTTGGCAATGACCTCTGCCTGTGGCCAGCCGGGGGCCTCCACCACAAGCTCATCGCCGGGTTGGAGCAGTTGCATCAACGCCAGATAGTTTGCCTCAGCCGCGCCGGCGGTGATCAACACATCGTCGCGCACACAGGTTTGTGTCAGACCCGCATGATGCAGAATATGGTCGCGCAGTTCAGGCAGGCCCCGAAAATCACGATTGTTCCAATCGAGCGACAGATTTTGGTCCAGCGCATCGAAAAAGTCACCCAATACTGGTGAGGCGGACAGGGAAAAGCCCACAATCGCCTCTGGCGCGCTGGCTGTTGTCTCCAGCAGATGTTCGAACAGCCTGTGTATCTTGACTTTCATCTCTCACCCCGCTCTCGTCACGCACAAACAGAAAGGCGTTGGACCCAAGATGCAAGCCCTCCTGAAAGGCGCCCCGCAGCGGCTTTATGTGCTGGACTATGGTCTGTTTCAGGTCCACGCCAGTGGTCGGATTATCGGGATATGCGGATATCTCATTCAGACGAATGCGGGCGAAAACGTGCTTATAGACACTGGTTTTCCGGCCAAATATGGCGCCGACTCCGATGCCGCGACGCTTGAGGACGGTCTGCAGGACTTTGGCCGCGTGATTGACCTGACGGCTGACAATCTGGCCCCTGCGCAACTGGCGCGAATAGGGCTTTCGCCCGCTGACATCACCCTGATGATCCAGAGCCATACCCATATCGATCATGTGGGGTATTTGGAGGACTTTGCTCACCTGCCCATCGTGATTGCAGACGCAGAACGCGCGCTGCCCCGGCCGCTTTATTGGGCGGGTAAGCAGCCGCTCGACTGGCCAGACACCCGCTATCATCTTGTGACGGAGGATTGCGCCATTGGCCCCGGTTTTGACATTCTGCTGTGCCCCGGACATGCGCCCGGACAACTGGCGTTTAGGATCGAATTGCGCCACACAGGCTCTGTTTTACTGACATCAGACGCGATCAGCAGACCCGGCGAGATTGCAGAGCAGTTTGCAGGGTCGTGGGACGTGGATCAGGCACAGCATCATGGCGCACGGTTGATGCAGATCGCATCCGACCGCGATGCGTTTGTGATTTACGGGCATTGCCCCGCCCAATGGGAGACGTTGCGCAAAGCGCCGCAGGCCTACGAGTAGTGCACATCTCGCCGTTGGTTGAGGATAATGACATTGCCGGAACTCACATCGCCCGCAGGCGACCTCTTCGGGCTACATGGCGTGACCGTGCTGCATAGCGCCCCTGCATGGCTTTGATGGCGACCTGACAGCAGTAAAACGCGCTTGAGAGGTTGATCTGTACCTACGCGTCCAGCTCATGGGTCGGGATGTCTGGAAAGTCGGACATGAAACAGGTGCCTGCGTTGTTCACCAGCGCATCAATCCCGCCGTGGCGTTCCGTGACAGGGTCAAACGCAGCCTTGATCGCGGCATCGCCTGTCAGATCAACGGGGATGCCTTCAAAACCGGGTTGGGCCATCTCAGACAGCCCCGCGCCGTCGATATCACCGGCCTGCAACCTCGAACCTCATGCCCATTAGTTCGGCTGAAATGGCGCGCCCAAGCCCGCCCGCCGCACCGGTGACAACTGCAACGCGCTGCACTTTATTCATCTTCTTTTAAGGTCAAATTCAGGTCAGACAAAACCTTTTCGCTGTGGTGCCCTGCGGCTGTGGGGTGTTCTGGCGGGCGTGCTGTGCTGCGCGAAAACCGTGGGGCCGGGGCCGCTTGCATGACCCCGCCCACATCCTGAAAAACGCCGCGCGCTATGTTGATCGGATGCTTTGCTGCTTCGTCAAAGGTGAGCACTGGGGCCACGCAAGCGTCTGAGCCGTCGAACAAGGCGGCCCATGTGTCCCGGTCTTTTGTCGCGAAATGCCGGGCGAAGACTGCGCGTCGCTCAGGCCAAAGCGCTTTGTTGTTTTGCTCTGATTTCAGGGCCTCAGGCAGACCGGACCGTTCGATCAGTTCCGCGTAAAACTGCGGCTCCAGCGCGCCCACCGCGATAAATTTACCATCAGCGCAGGTGTAGCAGCGATAAAACGGGGCGGCGCCGTCCAGCCAGTTGCTTTCGCGCGACTCTGACCAGTCGCCGCGCGCCAGCAGGCTGTGGATCAGACCCATCATGGCAGGCACGCCATCGACCATCGCCGCATCTACCACCTGACCCTTGCCCGAAACGCCCCGTTCGATCACCGCGCAGAGAATTCCAAAGAGCAGGAACATCGACCCCCCGCCATAATCCGCGATCAGGTTGAGCGGGACAGGCGGCGGGCGATCTGCTGGTCCCATGGCGTGCAAGGCCCCGGTGACGGCCAGATAATTCAGGTCGTGACCCGCCCGCGCCTTTAAAGGGCCCGTTTGCCCCCAACCGGTCATGCGCGCATAGATCAGGCGACCCGGGCAGGTGTCAGGCCCCAGACCCAACCGCTCCATCACGCCGGGGCGAAACCCTTCGATCAGCACATCCGCACGCGCGATCAGGGCCTGCGCCGTCTTCAGATCCTGCGCAGATTTGAGATCCAGCACGATGCTGCGTTTGCCCCGCCTGTTCACATCTGTCGGGTCACGGGGCGCTTTGGCCCGGTCGATGGTGATCACATCCGCGCCCATATCCGCCAGCAATTGCCCGGCAAGCGGGGCAGGCCCGAGACCTGCGAACTCGATCACCTGCAGACTGGCGAGCGGCCCGGTCATTCCGCAAGATGGCAGGCCACACGCGATCCATGGACCCAGCGCATGTCGGGCCGTTCCTGCGTGCAGCGGTCAATCGCAAGCGGGCATCTGGGGTGAAAGGCGCAGCCTTTGGGCGGATTGATCGGATCGGGGATTTCGCCCTTGGGCGGTTCCACATCGCGGCCAAACCCGTCCAGCTGCGGGGCTGCGGCCAGCAACATCTGTGTGTAGGGATGTTTGGGCGCATCAAAAAGATCATCCGGCCCGGCCTCTTCGACCAGTCGCCCCAGATACAGAACCCCGATGCGGTCTGCCATGTGCTGCACGACCGTCAAATCGTGACTGATAAAGAGATATGTTAGCCCAAACGCGTCCTTGAGATCGCTCATCAGGTTCAACACCTGCGCCTGAACAGAGACATCCAGCGCGGATGTGGGCTCATCACAGACAATCAGTTTGGGCTCTGACGCGAGGGCACGCGCGATGCAGATACGCTGCCGTTGCCCCCCTGAGAATTCATGCGGAAACTTCCCGGCGTCGCGGGCGGACAGGCCGACCTGCTCCAGCAGGCGTTCGGCTATGCCTGTGGTGTCACCGCCCCGCGCGGCCACAGGTTCCACGATGATGTCGCGCACGCGCCAGCGCGGATTGAGCGAGGCAAAGGGGTCCTGAAAAATCATCTGGATATCCGCGCGCACCGCATCCACCCGCGCGGCATCGGTCTCACGGGCAAGGTCCACACCTCGAATTTGAACTACGCCCTCTGACGGCTGCAACAGGCCGACCAGCATCTTGCCAATGGTCGATTTACCAGACCCGCTTTCGCCCACCAGCGCGTAGACCGTGCGTTCTTCGATCTCAAAGCTGACGTCTGAAACGGCCGTCAGATAAGCCTTGTCGCGGCGTTCGATGATCCGGTTCAACAGCGGCTTGGACACGTCAAAAACCCGGCTCAGGTGGTCGATCTGCACAAGCGCCATTATGCGACCTCTTCACGGGTCAGGGGGAACCAACAGGCAGCACCCCCGTCCCCGTCTGCAATGGTCGGTCCCGGGTCGCGCAGGCAGGCGTTTTGCGCCTGCGTACAGCGCGGCGCAAAGGCACAACCAGGGGGCAAGGCGTCAAGACGCGGCATCGCACCGGGGATCTGGTGCAGCCGCGTCTTGCCCCGTGAGGCCAGCGGCGTCGAGCCCATCAGACCATGTGTATAAGGGTGGCGCGGCTGCGTGATCACGTCGCGCACAGGGCCTAATTCCGCCAGTCTGCCCGCATACATGACTGCCACCCGATCGGCGGCTTCGGCGATCACGCCCATATCATGGGTGATCAACATCACGGCTGTCCCCCGGTCGCGGCACAGGCGTTTGAGCAAGGCGATGATCTGCGCCTGCACAGAGACATCCAGCGCGGTGGTCGGTTCATCCGCGATGATCAGCGACGGCTCAGCACAGAGCGCCAGCGCGATCACAACACGCTGCCGCATGCCGCCCGAAAATTCATGCGGATAGGCGTTTACCCTTTCGGACGCACCGGGAATGCCCACCTCTTCCAAGGCTACGATGGCGCGATCCGTGGCCTCACGGCGCGAAATATCAAGATGCGCCAGCATTGTTTCGGTCAACTGATCGCCAATCCGCAAAAGCGGGTTCAGGGATGTCAGCGGGTCTTGAAAGACCATGCCGATTTCCTTGCCCCGCAGACGCCGCATGGCGTCAGGTCCCAAGCTGTCAATCCGCATGCCCCGCACCCATATTTCACCATCGGCAATCCGCGCAGGCGGGTTCAAAAGCCCGATCACGGCATTACCCGCCATCGATTTGCCCGCACCGGATTCGCCCACCACGCCAAGGATTTCCCCCGCCGCGATGTCATAGCTGACCTGATGCACAGG
The DNA here is from genome assembly GCA_045106135.1 of Roseobacter sp. GTDB lineage: Bacteria > Pseudomonadota > Alphaproteobacteria > Rhodobacterales > Rhodobacteraceae > Roseobacter. Next base: position 6,282 of record JBGCEG010000048.1, read on the forward strand.
GCGCAGAACGCCGTACCGCGTGGGGATTTCGACAGTCAGATCGCGGATTGAGAGCACGGGATCGGTCACAGGCAAGCGGTCCGATGAGGGTTGCACCGAAGGATTGTTGCGTAAGCGCCCTTTTTGACCATTATCTTAACCTCGGGTTCAGCGCATCGCGGAGCCAATCCCCCAGCAGGTTGACCGACAGCGCCAGCGCCAGCAGTGTGACTGCGGGAAACAGCAAAATCCACCACTCACCAGAGAACAAAAAACCCTGCCCGATGCGAATGAGCGTACCCAAAGACGGCTGCGTCGGCGGGGCACCCACCCCCAGAAAGCTCAGGGTTGCTTCCGCGATGATCGCAAGCGCCAGACTGATGGTGGCAATCACCAGCACCGGGCTGAGCACATTGGGCAGGATATGCTGGAGCATGATTGACACAGGACTACGTCCGATCAGCCGCGCCGCCTGCACATATTCCTTGCCCTTTTCCACCAGCGTCGCCCCGCGCACCACGCGGGCAAACTGCACCCAGTCCGACAGGCCAATGGCAATGATCAGCACCCAAATCGCCATTTGATCCCTGTATTCAACCGGCGTGACGCCCTTTGCCACCCCAAAGATCAACATGGCTACGAGGATCGAAGGAAAGGTCAATTGCACATCTGCAATGCGCATGATGATTGTCTCTGTCCAGCCACCCACATAGCCTGCCACCAGCCCCAGCGTGATGCCCAGCACCATCGCAAAGAGCACCGCGGCCGCTCCCACGAAAAGCGATATGCGCATGCCGTAAAGAATGGTGGAAAAGACATCCCTGCCCTGATCGTCCGTGCCCAGCCAGAACACATCGCCGGTAAAGGCGTTGGGTTCCATCGGCGAGGAAAAGCCGTTCATCAGGTTGAGCGAGGCGGGATCAAAGGGGTTGTAAGGGGCAATGAGCGGCGCAAACAGGGCCGCGCAGACCATCAGCAGCACCATCGCAGCAGAGACCACAGCCACCGGGGACCGCCGGAACTGGTAGGCGAAGTCACTTTCCAAAGCCAGTTTGAAGCGCGACTTTTCCTGTGGTTTGGAAGGCATGGTATCCGTCATCAGTGCGCCGCCGTTCTGTCTACGCGCAAGCGCGGATCAATCGCAAAATAAAGCAGGTCAACCACCAGATTGATCGCCACAAACATCACCGAAATCAGCATCAGATAGGCCGCCATCACCGGAATATCGACAAACTGCACAGCGTTGATGAACAGCAATCCGACACCGGGCCATTGAAAAACAGTCTCAGTTATAATGGCAAAGGCGATAATGGACCCAAGCTGCAGGCCCGTCACGGTGATCACTGGCACCAGCGTGTTTTTCAGCGCGTGGCGGAAATTGACAACGCGTTCGCGCAATCCCCGCGCACGGGCAAAGCGGATGTAGTCTTGTCGCAAAACTTCGAGCATTTCAGACCGGACAAGCCGCATGATCAGCGTCATCTGGTATAGCCCCAGGGTAATCGACGGCAACACCAGCGCCTGCAGCCCGCTTGCGGTCAAAAACCCTGTCGACCAGCCTCCCAGATCAACGGTTTCCCCCCGCCCGAAACTGGGCAGCCATCCCAGCTCGACGGAAAACAGGTAGATCAACAAAATCCCGATCAGAAACGTGGGCAGTGACACCCCGATCAACGACAAGGTCATGATTGTGTTGGCCGCAAACCCGTTTCGTCGGATGGCCGTGAAAACGCCCAAGGCAATGCCCATGCTTATGGCCAGAAACCCGGATACGGCGGCCAGTTCAAGCGTCGCAGGCGCACGTTCGATCAAAATCTCAGACACCGGCCTGCCCTGACGATAGCTGACGCCAAAGTTACCCTCGACCGCGCCTGCCAGAAACTTGACGTATTGCACGGGGAACGGCTGATCCAGCCCCAGATCAACGCGCAGTCGTTCTATGTCGGCCTGCGTGCGTTCCTGACCCAGCATATTGTCGACCGGATCGCCCACAAATCTGAACATGGAGAAAGCCACAAGACCCACCACAAGCAACACAATAGCAGATTGAAAGACGCGACGAAGGATGAAGGCCAGCATCCCACCGTTATCAATAGTTAAGGCAGCGGTTTCAAGTGCTCTTGGCGGTGACCCGGCTTATGGGGTCTTTGCAGCCCATGCCTTGCCCGCCTGCTCAATGGCGGATTTTACCAGTTCGTTGACACTTTGCGTGGGCGCGATCACATCCTTGCCAAAGGTGATTTCCTTTGTGTCAAAGAAGCCGGAGAAGAACTCGACCGACCCGGTTTCATTGTCGCCGTAAACAAGCGCGCTGAGGCGGGAGGAGTAGAACGAGGCAAGCCGCATGTTGTACCGGTACAACGTCACCAGAATTTGGATGATGAACACGATGATCGCCACAATGCCAAAGCGGGTGATGCCAGAGGCGATCAGGAAAGATGAACTTTGATTGCCCGCCGTGCTAATCGCGTCGATCAGTTTGTTGACCTCTTTGTCCACAAGCACGTTGATCTCCTTGATGCGCGCATCGATCTCAGCGATTTGCGAGTTGTAACTGTCGAGAAGAATATTGTCGCGGTGCAAAGACGTGACGGTTGTCTCGATGAAGTCTGAGGCCTCTTTCTTCAATTCGCTGAATGTGATTTTTGGATCTGCGAATTTATTTTCACCGCTATCGCCGTCTGCCTCAATCGCATTGGGCGCTGTTGCTCCGCGCGGTTCAAGCGGTACAGTCGCACGTTGATACGCCAGAACTTGCGCAAGCTTTGGCGAATAGCGCTCTATCTCCTCAATTTTTGACAGATCTAACGACGGGACTGACGGCGGAACGTCCACTACCCCGAGGTCGTCCATGAAAATGCTAAAAGCCTTGGCGTCAACGAGCACCTGCCGCTGGTCTTCTGAATTGGCCTGTGTCGGGATGCCGAGCGCAGTAAGCATGACCCCTCGGCTTACCTGTTCTGTCCCTATTTGTGACCTCCGCGCCAGCAGTTCCGTTCGCGTGGTTGTCAGCGCATTTCGCT
>JBGCEG010000049.1:0-76460 GCA_045106135.1 Roseobacter sp.
CCGCGGTTGCTGGGGGCATGAAGGGGAAAATGGCCTCGGGAGCAAACAGCAGAGGCGCAGACAGGCATGACGATCAGGTGACCCGCCTCCGACGAACGGGAAGCCGTTCCAGTCCGGAGACTATTTCAGCGGCCTGCTAAACCCCCTTGTCAGGGACTTAAAAGGCCGCGTCGGTCTCTGGCGCGGCCTTTCTTTTGTCCGGTCCTTGGGAGGGGCGTCTATTGCGCCTGTGCTTGCGTCGCGGTCAAAGAGACGCTGACCGCCACATCAAAGCCAAGCGTGCCGGGGTCGGTCTGGCTGTTGCCGATGTTGTAGCCCCGCCGGTCCAGCGTTGTACTGCTGGACATTTCGGCGACACCTTCTGTGAGGGTCAAATCAAATGGCAGGCTTAGCGGCAACGACTGCTCTTTGATGGTCAAAGCGCCCTCCGCCACATAGCCATTTTCGCCGCGGATGATATCTGCCGTGAAGGTCGCTGTCGGGAAAGCCTCTGTGTTGAAGTAATCCGCCTTCATGGCCTCTCCGGTAACAGATCCCAGCGTCAGGGACCCGATGGATATGGTCACATCGACCTGTCCTGCGATGCCGCTTTCAACGGTTTCATCAAAGCTGATGGCGGCGGTCCAGTCGGCAAAGCTGCCGGTCACCTCAGACCCCATTTGCATCACGGTGATCGCGAGGGTGCCGTCATCCACCTGCCAGTCTGATTGCACCTGCGCCAGTTGCGCCACGGATACGGAGGTGCCGTGTTTGGTATAAAGCTCAAGCTGGCTCCCCACAAACAAGGCGGCCACCCAGATGGCCAGAGCGCTGGCAAGGGGCAGGGCGACCTTGTGGCCTTGCCCGCTGCCGCGCCCTTCGGCAGTGCCAGGCAGCATCCGCCTCAGGGTCATGTCCTTGTCGATAAAGTGGTGCTTTAACGCGCCAGCGACGTGCAGCAAGATCGAGCCTACCAGAACCCGCTCGAACACAATATGCAGGCCAGCGGCGGCGTTTGCGATTTGTTCGTCCTTGGGGACAAAGGGCAGGTTTTGACCGAAGGGCCACCAGATCGGCGCAAAGCCTGTGGTGGCCGCGTGATGGATCCAGCCCGAGAGCGGCACCAGAAGCAACGAGCCGTAAAGCAGCCAATGCACTGTTTCAGCCGCAAGGCTTTCGATCTTTCGCGCGCCGTTCAAAAGCCCCGGCTTGGGCTGGCTGATGGCCCACACGATGCGCGCCAGGGCCACAAAGAACGCAAAAACCCCCAGCGTTTTATGTGTTGAGAACCACATCGCCTTCAGCGCCAGTTGCTCTGACGTCTCGTAAGGCAGACCGTTTGCGTAGATGCCCATGGGGATCAATGTCAGGATAAGAAACGCTGTCAACCAGTGAAAGGTCTTGGTCACCCCGCCGTAGCGTGTGTCAGTGTTCGTTAGGGACATTTTGCGCTTCTCCTGCGGGTCTTGGACATGGTGCAGACCTAGAGGCTGCGGGTGAGTTTGCAATCGCTGCTGGTGCACATGGTCTGCGCATGGGCGCGGAGGTGCCGAAATCTCGGTTGCGAAAAATGAACGCATGGCCCGTTGCGCAGGGTCTTGCCGCAGGGTAATCGGGTGCCGAGGCCAAGAATGAAGGAGTGTGGGGAGATGAGCACAGCATTTGTGTTTCCGGGGCAGGGTGCCCAGACCATTGGCATGGGAAAGGCGCTGGCGGAGGCCTATCCGCAGGCGGCTGCTGTGTTCGAAGAGGTGGATGCCGCTTTGGGTGAAAAGCTGAGCCACCTGATCTGGGAGGGCGATCTGGAGACGCTGACCCTTACGGAAAACGCGCAACCTGCGCTGATGGCCACCTCGATCGCGGTGATGAAAGCCTTGGAGGCCGAGGGGTTTGGGCTGGATCAGGCGTCTTTCGTCGCGGGCCATTCTCTGGGTGAATATTCTGCCCTCGCTGCAGCGGGTGCATTCAGTGTGACGGATGCGGCACGGCTGTTGCGCACGCGCGGGCGCGCCATGCAAGAGGCCGTGCCTGTGGGCGTTGGGGCAATGGCCGCCGTCTTGGGCCTGGATGTCGATGCGGTGGACAAGGTGGCAGCGGCCGCAGCGCAAGGCGAGGTGTGTGAACTGGCCAACGAAAATGACCCATCACAGAACGTAGTGTCCGGTCACAAGGCGGCGGTGGAGCGCGCGGTTATTCTGGCCAAGGAAGCCGGGGCAAAGCGGGCGCTTTTGTTGCCCGTCTCCGCCCCTTTTCACTGTGCATTGATGGGGCCTGCAGCGGATGTGATGGCCGCCGCGCTGTCTGATGTGACGATCCATGCGCCAAATGTGCCGCTGGTGTCCAACGTCAAGGCGGAGGCTGTGTCCGACCCGTATGAGATCCGCGACTTGCTGATCCGACAAGTGACGGGGCGGGTGCGCTGGAAAACCTCTGTTGAATGGATGGCGGATCAGGGCGTTGACGCGTTCTGGGAAATTGGGGCGGGCAAGGCCTTGTCTGGCATGATCCGGCGCATCGCAAAAGGCAGTGAGACCAGAAGCGTTAGCAGCCCTGACGACATTAACGCGCTGAAAGAAGGATAAAAGAATGTTTGATCTGACTGGAAAGAACGCCCTGATCACGGGTGCATCGGGCGGGATCGGGGCGCAGATCGCGCGAGAGCTTCACGCAGCGGGGGCCACCGTCGGCATCTCTGGCACGCGGATTGACCCGCTGTCTGCCTTGGCGGAGGAATTGGGCGACCGCGTCCATGTGCTGCCCTGCAACCTGAGCGATGCAGAGGCGGTGAACGCGCTGCCGAAACAGGCCGCAGAGGCGATGGGATCGGTGGACATTCTGGTGAACAACGCGGGCATCACGCGCGACAACCTGTTTATGCGGATGTCTGAAGACGAGTGGCAGTCGGTGATTGACGTCAACCTGAGTGCTACGTTCCGCCTGTGCAAAGGCGTGATCCGGGGCATGATGAAGGCGCGCTGGGGGCGGATTGTGAACATATCCTCTGTCGTTGGCGCGACGGGCAACCCAGGGCAGGTCAATTATGCGGCCTCCAAGGCGGGCATGGTGGGAATGACCAAAAGCCTTGCCTATGAGGTGGCCAGCCGGGGCATCACCGTCAATGCGGTGGCACCGGGCTTTATCGAGACGGCGATGACCGACAAACTGTCAGACGACCAGAAACAGGCGATCATGGGGCAAATTCCCACCGGGCGCATGGGTAAACCAGATGAAATCGCATCGGCCGTTCTGTTTCTTTCAAGTCAGGAAGCAGGGTATATCACCGGCACGACCTTGCATGTGAACGGTGGAATGGCCATGCTGTAAGCCCGTTTAACGGGAACTGACAGTGGGTATACAATGCGTTTGCCATCTGTGCGCTGTGTGTTAAAGGGTGCGCAGATGCACCTGCCAGCGATATCGAGTGCTAAAGGTAGTCTGCCGGATGAGGCGTGATCCACGTGTCATTCGGGTAAGGAGCCGCCCCTTTTGGGGCATAGGCCAAACGGTTCGGAAACGGAGCGCGCGGCAACCGAAAGGGGCCACACATCTGGCCCAAAAGAATGAGGGATTGATATGAGCGACACTGCAGATCGCGTAAAGAAAATCGTCGTTGAGCATCTTGGCGTTGACGAAGAAAAAGTAATCGAAAACGCGTCTTTCATCGACGATCTTGGCGCTGACAGCCTTGATACGGTCGAGCTCGTCATGGCATTTGAAGAAGAATTCGGCATTGAAATCCCGGATGATGCAGCCGAGACAATCCAGACATTTGGCGACGCGGTAAAGTTTATCGACCAAGCCAGCTGATAAATCTGCATGATCTATGCTGTTTTGGGCGCTGCTCCACTGGGAGCGGCGCTATTTTTTTGTCTGGGGGATGCAAGGTCTTCCCCTTTTGACGCGACTGCGCCATGATCGACCCCATAAAGAGAGCAAAAGCTCCGGTTCATTGAGGTATCGCGTTGAGGGCCATTCCAACAATCAATACGCAGCGGTTGACTTTGCGCGGGATGCGCGCGGAAGATTTCGCACGGTTTGCCGAGATTTGGGCGATGCCCGAGGTGGTCGAGCATATCGGTGGCGCGCCGTGGTCCAACAGCAAGGCGTGGGACGCGTTTTTGCGCCATGCCGGTCACTGGCAGATCACGGGTTTTGGGCAGTGGGCGGTTCAAAAACACCGCGCGCCGGATATTTCCGGGCAGGTCGGGTTCTTCTACGGCCGTCGTGATCTGGGCGAGGATTTTGACACCTATCCTGAGGCTGCTTGGGTTATCTGCCCGGAGGATCAGGCGCAAGGCTATGGTCTTGAGGCCACCAAAGCGGCTCATGACTGGTTTGACCGGGTCATTACAGGTCCTTTGGTGTGCATGATCGCGCCTGAGCATGCGTATTCTTTGAAGATTGCCGCGAAGATGGGATATGTCCCTTTGCGCGAGGCAACGTTTGAGGGGCGTGCGGTTGCGCTGCTTTTCCGGAAAGCACCACCACAATAAGCTGAGGAAGGCCGAAGCGGTTCGCGTGGTCTTGCGCAGGGGAGTTTGCTCACGGTAAGAGGGCGCACGAAATTGAGAGAGGCTGTAGGATGCGCAGAGTAGTTGTCACAGGGATTGGTCTTGTCACCCCGCTTGCAAATGGCGTGGAGGAAAGCTGGTCCCGGATATTGGACGGACAGTCTGGCGCAGGCCTGATCACGGGCTTTGATCCGGCACGGGTGACCACGCAGTATGCCTGCGAAGTCCCGCTGGGCGATGGCACCGACGGCACCTTCAATGCGGATACCTACATGCCTGCGAAAGACCAAAGGAAGGTGGATACGTTCATCTTGTTTGGCATCGCTGCGGCACAGCAAGCGGTGGAGGATGCCAATTGGCAGCCCGAAGACAAAGAAAGCCTTGAGCGGACAGGTGTTTTGATCGGGTCCGGCATCGGTGGGCTGAACTCCATCGCCAATACAGCGATCATGATGAACGAGAAAGGGCCGCGGCGCGTGTCGCCGTTTTTTGTGCCCGGCGCGTTGATCAACCTGATTTCCGGACAGGTGAGCATCAAGTACGGCTTTAAGGGGCCCAACCATTCGGTTGTTACGGCCTGTTCGACGGGCGCGCATGCGATTGGGGATGCCAGTCGGTTGATCATGCACGGCGATGCGGATGTGATGATCGCGGGCGGTGCGGAAGCGGCCATTTGCGAGATTGGCATTGCGGGTTTCAATGCGTGCAAAGCGCTGTCCACGAAATTTGGCGACACGCCTCAAAAAGCCAGCAGACCCTACGATGCGGACCGGGATGGCTTCGTGATGGGCGAAGGGGCGGGCATTGTCGTTCTGGAAGAATACGAACATGCCAAAGCACGCGGCGCGAAGATCTACGCGGAAGTTCTGGGCTACGGTCTGTCCGGGGATGCGTTCCACATCACGGCCCCTTCTGAAGATGGCGAAGGCGGTGAGCGGTCCATGCGCAACGCGTTGCGCAATGCGGGGCTGGAGCCAAAGGACATTGACTACATCAATGCGCATGGCACCTCGACCATGGCGGATACGATCGAGTTGGGCGCGGTAGAGCGCATGATGGGCGATGCGGCCTCAAGCGTGACCATGTCATCGACGAAATCTGCGACCGGGCATCTGTTGGGGGCGGCGGGCGCGATTGAAGCGATATTCTCCATTCTGGCGATCCGGGACCAGACGGCTCCGCCGACGATCAATCTGGACAACCCGGCGGTTGAGACGGCGATTGACCTGGCGCCCAATGCCAAGCGGGAACGTGAGATCAACGTGGCCTTGTCGAATTCCTTTGGGTTTGGCGGCACGAATGCGAGCCTCATCGTTGGGAAGCTCAAGTAATGTGGCGGCATATTGCCTCTAACGCCATTACAATGCTGATCGTTCTTCTGTTTCTGGGAGGCGGCGTCATCTTGTGGGGCAAAGGGCAGTATGAAAACGCAGGACCGCTGGAAACTGCGATTTGCCTTGAGGTGCCAAGTGGGACGAACATGCGGCGCGTCAGTGAAAGCCTGAGCGCGCAGGGGGCGGTGTCGTCGCCTGCGATCTTTCGCATAGGCTCTGACTATGCGGGCAAGACCGGGCAATTGAAGGCAGGCAATTTTCTGGTCCCGCCGGACGCGTCCATGGAAGAGATCGTCGATATTGTGACGCGCGGGGGGGCGAGCACCTGCGGCACAGAGATTGTTTACCGAATCGGGGTGAGCCGTTTGACGGTGCAACTGCGCGAGTTGAACCCGGAAACCAGCCGGTTTGAGGAACTTGCCGAGTTTACCCCGAGTGCGGACGAGGTTCCTGCCGTCTATGATGATCGGAAACAAGAAAGCGGTACGCGGTTTCGGATTACGGTGGCGGAGGGGGTGACCAGCTGGCAGATTGCGGAGAGCCTGAAAGCGATTGATGTGATGGCCGGTGACATTGTGGACGTGCCGCCCGAAGGATCGCTTGCGCCCGAAAGCTATGCCATCCGCCAAGGGTCGGATCGGGCGGAGTTGCTGGACGAGATGCGGTCCATTCAGGAAGAGCGGGTCGCGGCGGTCTGGCAGTCGCGCGTAGAGGATCTGCCGATTGAGACGCCTGAGGAGTTGCTCATTCTGGCGTCGATCATTGAGAAAGAAACGGCAGAGGCTGAAGAGCGCGGCGTCGTTTCAAGCGTTTTTGTGAACCGGCTGAACCGGGGCATGCGTCTGCAAACGGACCCCACGGTGATTTATGGCGTCACCGAGGGGCGCGGCATTCTGGGACGCGGATTGCGGCGCAGTGAGTTGCGCGCAGCGACGCCGTGGAATACCTATGTGATTGAAGGGTTGCCGCCGACCCCGATTGCAAACCCCGGTCTTGCGAGCCTTGAGGCTGCCGCCCAACCGGATGCTACGGACTACGTGTTCTTTGTAGCGGATGGCACGGGCGGGCATGCTTTTGCGACCACTTTGGCGGAGCATAACCGCAACGTGGCCGTGTGGCGCAGGATCGAAGCAGAGCGGAACGCGGCAAGCGCAGACAACTGATCCCCTTGGTTTCAGGCCGCTTGATTGCTTGGACCACATTGCAGAAACGGGTTGTCCGTTAACCAATGTGTTAACGGCACCGTACGCTAAGTATATGTTATGCAAGTGAAAATACTTGACTCTGCGAACGCCCTCACGTATAAGTTGTGACATGCTAGAAGAAGTGAGAGACGACCCGGGGCGGATGCCTAAGGGTCGTTTTTTGTTTCTCTCGTGCGGAGACCTACGCGCATGAGAGGTAGAAACCTGAATGACACTTATAACCCCTGAGCTCGTAGCATCGCAGACCGAAGACCTATTGAATTCGGTTATCGGATCCATCCAGGATTTGCGGAAAGAACTTGAAAGCCTGAAACAACAGGTTCGCACTGGAGAAGATCCTGAGGCGCCACGAGCGATGAAGCAGGTAACCCAGACTGTATCCCTGCTCGAGACATGCCAGAAAGTGGAGAATCGTCTTGTCGAATGCCGCAGCAAACACGCCGGGATTGCCCAAGGAGGCTACGCCCTTGACCTTGAAAAAGCACGCGCTGACATCGGGTGCAAGCTGGATCGGCTCCGCTGCACGCACCCTACAGGACCAATTCTTGAATGATCTGACAGAGGGAGAGCTTCTGGCTCTCCCTTATTTGTTCGAGTTCTGGGCCTTTGAACACCAGTTGCCGCCGGAAGGCCTTTGGCGGACGTGGGTGATCATGGGGGGGCGTGGCGCGGGCAAGACGCGCGCCGGGTCAGAGTGGGTACGGTCACAGGTGGAGGGATCGAAACCATTGGAGGAGGGGCGCGCACGGCGCGTGGCCCTTGTGGGAGAAACATACGATCAGGTACGGGAAGTCATGATATTCGGGGACAGCGGTATTCTTGCCTGCTCGCCCCCGGACAGGCGCCCGACATGGGAGGCCGGGCGGCGCAGGCTGGTCTGGCCAAACGGAGCCATCGCCACGGTGCACACAGCGCATGATCCCGAAGGTTTGCGCGGGCCGCAGTTTGACGCGGGATGGGTGGACGAGTTGGCCAAGTGGAAAAAGGGTCAGGAGACATGGGACATGTTGCAGTTTGCGCTGCGTCTGGGAGATCATCCGCAGGTCTGCGTGACAACGACCCCGCGCAATGTGGGCGTTCTGAAAGATCTGCTGAAGGCCCCGTCGACGGTCGTGACCCATGCAGCGACCGAAGCGAACAGCGCAAATCTGGCGCGGTCGTTTCTGGAGGAGGTGCGCATGCGCTATGCAGGCACCCGGCTTGGGCGGCAGGAGTTGGATGGTGTGTTGTTGGAGGACGCGGAGGGCGCGCTTTGGACGACAGCCGGGATTGAAGGATGCCGGATTTCGAAAGCGCCGGAGCTTGACCGCATTGTGGTTGCGCTGGACCCGGTGACGACATCGGGGGTGGCCTCTGATGAGTGCGGTATTGTTGTGGCCGGCATCAGGATGCAAGGCCCGCCGCAGGATTGGAAAGTTGTGGTCCTTGCAGATTGTACGGTTCAGGGCGCGAGCCCGTCCGTTTGGGCGCAGGCTGCCGTCTCTGCGATGGAGCGGTTCGGGGCAGACAAGTTGGTCGCTGAGGTTAATCAGGGCGGGCAGATGGTGGGAGAGGTCTTGCGACAGGTGGATCCGTTGATCCCGCTCAAGACTGTGCATGCGACGCGCGGCAAGACGGCGCGGGCAGAACCTGTGGCCGCGTTGTACGAGCAGGGCCGCGTGAAACACGTGCCGGGATTGCAGACGCTGGAAGACCAGATGTGCCGCATGACGGTGCAAGGGTACGAAGGCAAAGGAAGCCCGGACCGCGTGGATGCGCTGGTCTGGGCATTGCATGAATTAATGATCGAACCTGTGGCCAAATGGCGGGCCCCGCGTGTGCGCAGCCTGTGAGGCAAGCACCGTACGGTGAAGGTTAATCGCGCGCACGCGCAGATGACAAAATCAACAGTTTTATAAGGCAAATTGTTTGCAGTCGGGCAAGTCGACATGGCGTCGATGACCCTGAGTGTTCTGCTGCGCCGCTATCAGATGAGGAGCGAACGATATGGTTTTTGACTTTTTGCGACGGGGGGCACCCGTTGAGGTGCCTGAGCGAAAAGCGAGTGCGACCGGCCCAGTGGTGGCCTATCAATCTTCTGGTCGTGTGGCATGGAGCCCCAGAGATACGGTGTCGCTGACGAAGACTGGTTTTGCGGCCAATCCGGTTGGGTTTCGGGTGGTCAAGCTGATCGCTGAAGCTGCGGCCGCATTGCCGTTGGTTTTGCAGGATGCGCAGCAACGCTTTGAGGTGCACCCGCTTTTGTCACTTGTGGAGGCGCCCAACCCGGTGCAGGGCCGCGCCGAGTTGCTGGAGGCGCTTTATGCGCAACTGCTGCTGACCGGCAATGGCTACATTGAAGCAGTCTCTGGTGAGGCGGGATTGCCGGTGGAGCTGCATGTGCTTCGGTCGGATCGCATGAGCGTGGTGCCGGGGGCCGATGGTTGGCCGGTTGCCTACCAATATGCGGTTGGCGGACGCAAGCACCACTTTGACGCAACCGGGGATGCCTCACCTGTCTGTCATATCAAGAGTTTTCATCCGCAGGATGATCACTATGGGTTTAGCCCAATGCAGGCGGCGGCGATGGCGGTCGATGTGCATAATTCGGCCAGCCGGTGGTCCAAAGCGCTGCTGGACAATGCGGCGAGACCGTCGGGGGCCATCGTTTACCGAGGTGCTGAAGGGCAGGGCACGATGACCACGGATCAGTATGACCGGTTGGTCACGGAGATGGAAAGCCATCATCAAGGTGCGCGGAACGCAGGGCGTCCGATGCTGCTTGAGGGGGGGTTGGACTGGAAGCCGATGGGGTTCTCTCCGTCAGATATGGAGTTCCAGAAAACCAAGGAATCTGCCGCGCGTGAGATTGCGCTGGCCTTTGGTGTGCCACCGATGCTGTTGGGTATTCAGGGCGACGCCACTTATGCGAACTATCAGGAAGCGCATCGGGCCTTTTATCGTCTGACTGTTTTGCCTCTGGCCACGCGGGTCACAACGGCGCTTGCCCAGTGGATTGCGCAGTTTGGCGGGGAGCCGTTGGTTCTGAAGCCTGATCTGGATCAGGTCCCGGCCTTGGCGGCAGAGCGGGACGCGCAGTGGAGCCGTGTGGCGGCAGCTGAGTTTCTGACGGATGCAGAGAAACGCGCCCTGCTTGGATTGCCAGCGGTCGCAGCGGATGAGTGAGCCCGGCATGGAGCGGTTTCAATGCGCGCCGGGCCTGCGGCTGCAAGCCCACGAGCGGGTTACGGAAATTCAAAACGCAAACATCCTTCAGCGTCTCGACCGCGTTGAGGAAATGATGGAGCGGCTGGAGCGGCGGCTATGGCTCACGGTTTACGGGATCATTGCGATGATTTTGGGGCAGGCTTTGCAATCCATTCTGGTTGCCGTGCCATGACGTACTTTCAGGTAAAAAGGTGGCAAAAGGACAATATAATGGACTTTGAGACAGAGCTTGAGCAAAAATTTGTTCGATTTGGTGAGGCCGTGGAGGTGCAGGACAGCAATATTATCTGCGGCTATGCCAGTCTTTTCGATGCGGTAGACCATGGCAACGACGTTGTGGCACCGGGTGCCTACACCGCATCCTTGTCCGCCCTTTCCCAAAAAGGGAGCAGCGTGAAAATGCTGTGGCAGCACGATCCGGCGCAGCCCATCGGCGTATGGGATGAGGTCCGCGAAGATGCCCGGGGGCTTTGGGTCAAAGGGCGTTTGTTGGACAGCGTGGCCAAGGGCCGTGAAGCCAAGGCACTTGTCGAGGCGGGCGCTTTGGATGGGTTGTCCATCGGATACCGGACGCTCAAAGCCAGCAAGAATTCCAAGGGCCAGAGGCTCTTGACGGAAATGGAACTTTGGGAAGTGTCTTTGGTCACTTTCCCGATGTTGCCCAGTGCGCGGGTCGCGGCAAAATCGGACACCTCCGATCTTGATGCAGCTTTGCGTGACATGGCCGCGACCTTTTCAGGTGCGCGCGCTGAACTGGCGCGCTGATTGCGCACCATTCGCAAGGGTCGCGTGTGAATGCGACCGACAACTTTGACCCTGGAGGATTGCCCGTGAGCAAGACCGAAAGCAAGGCGGCGGATGGGGCGCGCGTGTCCCCCGCCGAAGAAGTTCGCCAAGCCGTGGATGGCTTTGTGAATGATTTCAAAACGTTCAAATCCACAATCGACCAGAAACTTCAGCAAACAGAAGAGCGACTGAGCATGCTAGACCGTAAAACGACAACGCCGCAACGCACCCCATTGGGCGCTGCAGTTGAGACAGGTGCGCCACACCTCAAAGCCTTCAATTCCTATCTGCGGACCGGGGATGACGATGCTTTGCGCGGATTGGAGTTCGATATCAAGAGCCTCAGCACCGCTGTAAACTCGGATGGTGGCTATCTTGTTGATCCGCAGACATCCGAGACCGTGCAATCCGTGCTGAATGCCACCGCGTCCATTCGGGCGATTGCATCGGTCGTGAACGTTGAAGCCACGTCCTATGATGTGCTGGTTGATCATACGGATCTTGGTGCAGGCTGGGCCAGCGAATCCGGATCAACGGTTGAGACGGACACACCACAGATTGATCGCATTTCGATTGCGCTGCACGAGTTGAGCGCTTTGCCGAAAGCCTCACAACGTCTGTTGGACGACAGTGCTTTTGACATCGAAGGTTGGTTGGCTGGACGTATCGCTGACAAATTCTCACGCGCTGAGGCCAGTGCCTTTGTCAATGGCGATGGTGTGGACAAACCGCGCGGGTTTCTGAACCACGCAAAGGTCGATAACGATGTTTGGGCCTGGGGCAATATTGGCTATGTGCCGACGGGTGTTGATGGTGATCTGACGGCGGATGCCATTGTGGATCTGGTCTACGCGCTTGAAGCTCAATACCGCTCTAACGCCACGTTTGTGATGAACTCAAAAACGGCTGGTCGTGTGCGCAAGCTCAAGGACAATGACGGACGTTTCTTGTGGTCGGATGGGTTGGCGGCGGCCGAACCCGCCCGTTTGATGGGCTATCCTGTGCTGGTGGCAGAGGACATGCCGGACGTGGCTTCGGGTGCCGATGCGATTGCATTTGGTGACTATGAGACCGGCTACACCATTGCGGAACGTCCTGATTTGCGCGTCCTGCGCGACCCCTTCAGCGCCAAGCCGCATGTTCTTTTCTACGCGACCAAGCGCGTTGGGGGCGATGTCAGTGACTTTGCCGCGATCAAACTGTTGAGATTCGCAGTCTCCTAATTTCGAGAGTGCGATACCGGAGCGGCCGATGCCGGTCGCTTCGGGCCGGGTGCGCGACAAGACCCCTTTGCGTTGTCTAGCTGCTCCCCTCCAACCGAGCAACGCAACTGCGCGCGCCCGGTGCCTATGGGCAAAGAAAAACGATGGAGACATTCGATGATGTTGATCGAGGAAATGACAGTGCCGGACACCGCACTGCCGGTCGAAGACTTCAAGGCGCATCTTAGGCTCGGGACGAGTTTCGGTCAGCAGACTGTACAAGATGAAGTTCTGACGGGTTTCCTGCGGGCCGCAATGGCTGCAATTGAAGGCAGAACGGGTAAGGTTTTGCTGATCCGTGCCTTTAGCTGGTCCTTGTCCTACTGGCGACACGGAGATGCGCAGGGTTTGCCGGTGGCACCTGTTGTGCAGGTCACCCGTGTGGCCCTTGTGTCACGGGACGGGATTGAGACGACAGTTCCGGCTGACGCTTACTGGCTGGAACGAGACGACATGCGCCCGCGATTACGATCTCGGGGCGGGACGCTGCCGTCCATTCCGCACAATGGCACCGCCATTCTGGAGTTTGAAGCGGGGTACGCCGCTGACTGGGCCGGATTGCCTGCGGATTTGAAACAAGCAGTGTTGTTGCTGGCCTCGCATTACTACGAGTATCGCCATGAAACGTCACTGAGCGATGGTTGTATGCCGTTTGGCGTAAGCAGCTTGATCGAGCGCTACAAATCCATGCGCTTGGGTATGGGGGGCTACTGATGAGCATCCCGACACTGAACAGGATGCTGATCCTTGAAACGCCGCAACGTGTACCAGATGGTGCTGGCGGTTACACGCAGACCTGGCAGGCTCTGGGGTCGCTCTGGGCGCAAGTCGCTCTGCGATCGGGTCGCGAAACCGACCGGTTGGGTGCGCCAGTGTCCGCCAGCAGTTTTCGCATCACGGTGCGCGGTGCGCCCTTTGGCACGCAGGACCGTCCCCGCCCCGACCAGAGGTTCAGGGATGGTGACAGAGTCTATCTGATCAAAGCGGTCGCAGAGGCAGACCGGAACGGCCGCTATCTGACCTGTTTTGCCACGGAAGAGAGTACGCTATGACCTATGCTCTTTCCGCAGCCCTTCAGGCATCGGTCTACCAGAAGCTTTCAAACGATGGTTCGGTGACTGGACTGGTGGGCGACGAGATTTATGACGCCTTGCCCGGCGGTAGTTTGCCTGAGACGTTTATCAGCCTTGGCAGTGAACAAGTCAGAGACGCGTCTGACAAAACCGCAAACGGTGCGATCCACAGGATTGACGTCACGGTCAGGACTCAAAAGCCCGGATTTGTGGAGGCCAAGCGCATCGCGGTTGCGGTCTCTGATGCTTTGCACAATGCGGATTTGAACATGGATCGTGGGCGGCTTGTCTACCTGAGGTTCCTGCGCGCGCAAGCACGCCGCCTCGATCAAAGTGCAGGTCGGGAAATCCAGATGCAGTTCAGCGCGCGCGTTGATGACGATTAACTCTCAAGCCACAAAACAGGAGAAGCCTTATGGGTGCTCAGAATGGAAAAGACCTTTTGGTTAAGGTCGATATGGCCTCGGATGGTCAGTTTACCACGCTTGCAGGACTGCGGGCCACGCGGGTCAGCTTCAACGCTGAGACGATTGATATCACCAGTCTTGAAAGTCAGGGCGGGTGGCGTGAATTGTTGGTGGGCGCAGGCGTGCGTTCCGTGTCGATTACGGGATCGGGTGTGTTTCGCGATGAAACAACCGATGAACGTGCGCGCCAGATCTTCTTTGATGGGGAAGCGCCTCGTTTTCAGGTGATCATTCCGGATTTTGGCACGATTGAAGGACCCTTTCAGGTCGCTTCCATCGAGTATGGCGGCAGCTACAATGGTGAGGCCACCTACGAAATCTCGCTCGCAAGCGCTGGCATTCTGACATTCACGGCGGGCTGATCATGGCAAATCCCTGGAGGGGCGAAGTTGCAATCGTGATCGACGGTCAGACGCACAAGATGCGTTTGACGCTGGGCGCGCTGGCGGAGTTGGAAGCGCAGCTTGAGGTGGGAACGCTTGTGGCCCTTGTCGAGCGCTTCGAGAGCGGGGGGTATTCAACGGCGGATGTTCTTGCGCTGCTCGAAGCAGGGCTGCGCGGAGGGCAATGCGGGCTTGATAGAGCGGCATTGCTGCATGGTGAGATTGACGGTGGCCCCATCGCTGCTGCGCGGGCGGCGGCAGAGTTGCTCGCGCGGGCATTTTCGGTGCCTCAGACGTGAGCAGTCTCGACTGGCCTTCTCTGATGCGTCTTGGCGTGCAGGGGCTTGGCCTGCGGCCTGATGACTTCTGGCGTCTTACGCCTGCAGAGCTGCGCCTGATGCTCGGCGAGAATGCGCGTGGCGGGCCAATGACGAAAACCGGGCTCGACGATCTTATGGCCAGTTATCCGGACACAAACACGAAGGACACACCGCATGACCGATGAAAGAGCTTTCGACGAATTGGAAGAGCGCACCGAGGGTCTAAACGACACTTTGGCTGAAACCAGCAATCTGATCGGTGGTTTTGAAGGCGAGTTGCAACGCATGAAGGTCGCGCTTGAGTCCACGGGGCGTGACATCGCCGTGCTAGAGCGAGGTCTGAGCAAAGGTCTGCGCAGCGCCTTCGATGGTGTGATTTTCGATGGGCTGTCGTTGACGGATGCGTTGAATACCGTCGCAGAGAGCATGTTGAATGCGGCGTATAACGCGGCTACCCGCCCTGCCATCAATCAGGTTGGGGGCCTCCTTGCGGAAGGTGTCGGCGGTTTGGTGGATGGCATACTGCCCTTCGCAAATGGGGCCCCCTTCAGTCAAGGACGCGTCATGCCCTTTGCCACAGGCGGGATCGTCAGTGCGGCGACCCCTTTTGGCATGCGCGGCGGGCTGGGTGTGATGGGCGAGGCTGGGCCTGAGGCCATTATGCCGCTTGCCAGAGGATCGGATGGCAAGTTGGGCGTTCGCGGGGCAGGTGGCGGCGGTCAGACCATCGTGATGAATGTGAGCACGCCTGATGTGCAGGGATTTCAACGTAGTCAAGGCCAGATCGCAGCGCAAGTCTCGCGCGCTTTGGCGCGCGGTCAGCGCAACAGATAACTAAGGGGAAACGAGATGCAGTTTCATGACGTGAGATTTCCAGTGGCGCTTAGCTTTGGGTCGGTGGGTGGCCCTGAACGGCGCACGGACATTGTGGCGATCAGCAATGGCTTTGAAGAGCGTAATTCACCCTGGGCTCATTCGCGGCGACGCTATGACGCCGGGGTCGGTGTGCGTTCGCTGGACGACATCGAAATCATGATTGCGTTCTTCGAAGCGCGCTTTGGTCAGATGTACGCGTTTCGTTGGAAAGACTGGTCTGACTTTCGGTCAGCGCCTCCTTCGGAAGAGATTGAAGCGACAAACCAACCCATTGCAATCGGAGATGGGACGACGGTGACGTTTCAGATGACGAAGACCTACAGATCTGGTGAGCAATTCTACATCAGACCCATCAGAAAGCCTGTCGAAGGCACGGTTGTCTGCGCGTTGGATGGTTTTGTCCTGATTGAAGAGACAGACTTTGTCATCGACACAGCAACAGGTGAGATCAATTTTTCGGTTGCACCGCCAGAAGGTGCTGAAATCACGGCGGGCTTTGAATTTGACGTACCGGTGCGGTTCGACACCGACCGCATTCAAACCAGTGTTGCAAGCTTTCAGGCGGGCGAAGTCCCGAATGTTCCAATTGTGGAGGTTCGTTACTGATGTCGCAGATGAATTCTGGATTAAAAGAGCATCTCGCAACGGGCGTCACGACCGTTGCCCACGCTTGGGCGATTACACGCACAGATGGTGTGGTGCTGGGATTTACCGATCATGATCGGGAGTTAAGTTTCGACGGGATCACCTTTCGGGCTGACACTGGTTTGAGTGCTTTGTCTTTGGCGCAAAGCACGGGCATGTCCGTCGACAACACCGAAGCGCTGGGTGCGCTGAGCGACATCTCAATCCGTGAAGATGAAATTGAGCAAGGGCGGTTCGACGATGCATCCATTCAAGCTTGGTTGGTGAATTGGAACGATGTGTCGCAACGCTGGTTGCAGTTCAGAGGAACGATTGGTGAAGTGTCCCGGGGCGATGGTGGGTTCCGCGCTGAATTGCGTGGACTAACGCAAGCGCTTAATCGCCCGCAAGGCCGCGTGTACCAAAAGCCATGTGGCGCTGTTTTGGGTGACCGGTCTTGTGGTGTAAACCTGTTGAGCCCGTCCTACTCCTATTCGACGGTGATTGCTGAAGCCTCGGGTCAACGGCAAATCCGATTTGCGGACTTTCCAAGCTACGTGGACGGTTGGTTCACGCGTGGCCGGTTGGAGGTTCTGGATGGTGAGGGTGCGGGATTGTCCGCAGCGATCAAACAGGATGTGATCATTGGCGCGGATCGTGTTGTAGCCCTTTGGGAACCCATCAGGTGTGAGCTTGCAACAGGCACCTCCGTACGGCTGGTTACGGGATGCGACAAGCGCGGGGACACCTGCAGAAACAAGTTTGGCAACTACGCAAACTTTCAAGGGTTTCCGGACGTGCCCAACGAAGACTGGTTGCTCGCGGTGCCAAAATCCAACAGCACAAATTCAGGAGGCAGCCGCAGATGAGCACGCAGGCGGAACAGATTGTGGAAGTTGCGCGTTCGTGGATTGGAACGCCGTACGTGCATCAAGCGTCTAAGCAAGGGGCAGGAACAGACTGTCTTGGGCTGCTGCGGGGTATCTGGCGGGATATCTACGGTGCTGAGCCGGAAGCGGTGCCAGCCTATTCCATGGACTGGTCAGAACCACAGGGCGAAGAGCGCCTGTGGCATGCGGCACAGCGCCATCTGACGGAGAAATCCTCTGACGATACAGCAACGGGTGACGTCTTGTTGTTCCGGATGCGCGCAGGCTCTGTGGCCAAACATCTTGGGATCGTCTCCTCAGGCGGCGCGGCTGCCACGTTTATCCATGCCTATTCAAAATATGGGGTTGTCGAAAGCGCCCTCAGCGTTCCGTGGCAAAAGCGTATTGCGGCACGGTTCGTCTTTCCGATGGAGGTCTACTGATGGCAACCCTTGTTCTTTCTTCTGTTGGTGCTGCGGTTGGTGGGTCGATTGGCGGTTCTATTGCGGGGCTTTCTACGGCTGTGATTGGTCGTGCCGTGGGTGCGACCCTCGGCAGGGTGATCGACCAGAACCTTATGGGGCAAGGCTCTGACGTTGTTGAAAGCGGCAGAGTGGAGCGGTTCCGGTTGTCGAGTGTGGGCGAAGGCGAGCCGCTTTCGCAAATTTACGGCCGGACGCGGGTGTCAGGTCAGATTATCTGGGCATCGGACTTTTCGGAAACGGTTACTGTGACCCGGAGTGGTGGCGGCGGCGGTGGGGGTGGTGGCAAAGGCAGTGCACCTGCTACGCCTCAAACGGAAACCCGCAATTACACTTATAGCGTCAACCTGGCGCTGGCATTATGTGAAGGATTGGTCACGCATATGGGTCGGGTCTGGGCCAATGGTGAGGAAATCTCGAAAGACGACATAAGCTTTCGATTTTATTCGGGGGCATCCAATCAGTTGCCGGACCCGTTGATTGAAGCCATTGAAGGTCAAGGCGGGGTGCCTGCGTATCGCGGTACCGCCTATGTCGTCATTGAAAACCTTGATCTGACGCCATTTGGCAATCGCGTTCCGCAGTTTTCGTTTGAGGTGACACGTCCGGAAAGGCCGGGTAATCCCGGTGCTTTGCAGGCGCCGAACCTGAGCGTCGAAGCCGTGGCGATGATACCGGGGACCGGCGAGTATTCGCTTGCGACAACGCCGGTTTATTACGGCAGTGGGCAAGGTACGACGTGGAGCGCCAACGTCAACTCACCGGCACTTCGGCCAGATTTTTCTGTTTCGCTGGAGGCGCTGCGCTACGAAGTGCCTAATTGCAAATCGGTCTCATTGATCGTGTCGTGGTTTGGCAACGACCTCAGGTGTGGCAGTTGTTCTGTCCGACCGCTTGTTGAAGAACGTCAGTTTGACGGGCAAAACATGCCCTGGGAGGTCTCCGGACTGCCAAGAATAGCCGCAGGACAAGTGCCGAAACTGGCAAATCGACCAGTCTATGGGGGCACACCAACAGATCTGTCTGTTGTTGAAGCCATACAGGCGTTGAAAAACACTGGTCAGGCTGTTCTGTTTTATCCCTTCATCCTGATGGAGCAGCTGGCAGGCAACGGGTTGCCAAATCCGTATGATCCATCCAGCGAACAGCCGCGTTTACCTTGGCGCGGCAGGATTACGACGTCCCGGGCGCCGGGTGTGGCGGGGTCACCCGATGGGACCGCAACGGCGGATGCTGAGGTCAACGCCTTCTTTGGCACCGTCCGTCCCAGCCACTTCACGGTGTTTTTCAACCGTGTTGTTTATTCAGGCCCGGATGAATGGTCGTTGAGCCGCTTTATCCTTCACTATGCTGCTCTTTGTGCCGCAGCGGGGGGCGTTGACGCCTTTTGCATCAGTTCTGAAATGAGGGGTTTGACGCAAATCCGCGGGGCTGGTAACAGGTTTGTGGCCGTTGAGCGTCTACGTCAGCTGGCGGCGGATGTAAGGCAGCTTGTCGGCGCCAATACAAAAATCAGCTACGCTGCGGATTGGAGCGAATACTTCGGGTATCAGCCTAGAGATGGCAGCAATGATAGGTACTTTCACCTTGACCCGCTTTGGGCAGACAACGACATCAACTTTGTTGGAATCGACAACTACATGCCCTTGTCTGATTGGCGCAACGGGGCTGAGCATCTCGATAGTGCAGCAGGATCAATTTATGACCTCGACTATCTGCGAAGCAATGTTGCCGGTGGCGAAGGATACGACTGGTTCTATGCATCAGATGATGCGCGGCAACGTCAGGAACGGACACCCATTGAGGACGGCGCCTACGGCGAGCCATGGGTATTTCGCTACAAGGATTTGAAAAGCTGGTGGCAAAATCAGCATTTTGATCGCATCGGGGGTGTGCGTTCAACAACGCCGTCTGCCTGGGTTCCGCAATCCAAGCCATTCTGGTTTACTGAGTATGGATGTGCTGCGATTGACCGGGGCACCAACCAGCCTAACAAGTTTATCGACCCGAAATCTTCTGAAAGCCGCCTGCCGTTCTTTTCCAGTGGCCAGCGGGATGATTTCATTCAGGTTCAATACCTGCGCGCGATGACAGGCTATTGGTCTGAGCTGGAAAACAATCCTGTTTCAGGGGTTTATGGGCGTGCGATGGTCGATATGAGCCGGGCCCATGTTTGGGCATGGGACGCACGCCCTTACCCATATTTCCCGAACAACAGCAGGTTGTGGTCTGATTCAACGAACTACATGAGAGGTCATTGGTTGAATGGGCGCATGACAGCGCGTCTGCTCGCGTCTGTTGTGGCTGAAATCTGTATTCGGGCAGGGGTGCAATACTATGACATTTCAGGGCTTTACGGTGTGGTTAAGGGGTACACTGTTGCAGATGTAAGCGACGCACGTTCTGCTTTGCAACCCTTGATGCTGCGCTATGGCTTTGATGCTGTTGAGCGGGACGGTATCCTTGTGTTCAAGATGCGCGAAGGGCAAGTTGCGACGCCTCTGGGCAAGGAAATGCTGGCGGTCAGCGATGAGTTGGATGCCACGATTGAACAAACCCGGACCTCTGCTGCGGAAACTGCTGGGCGTGTACGTCTTAGATTTGTGCAAGCGGACGGTGCTTTTGATGCGCTGTCAGAAGAGGCAGTGGTCTCGGAAGATCGGACGCATTCGGTGTCCACATCCGAGATGCCGCTGGTGCTGACACGGGGGGAAGGCCAACAGATCGTTGAAAGATGGTTGGTGGAAAGCCGCATTGCGCGCGAAAGCGTGCGCTTTGCCCTCCCGCCGTCCTGTCTTGATCTGGGGGCTGGCGATGTTGTTACTTTTCCCGCTGACCAAGGGGAGGGTCAATCGGTCTACCGCATTGATAAGGTTGAACAAGGACCGTTGCAGGTTGTTGAAGCTGTTCGCATCGACAACGACGTCTATCAACCCATTGAAGTCAGCGATGAGACCGGAACCTCCAGACCGTTTGTGGCGCCGCTGCCGGTGCTCCCGCTCTATCTTGATCTGCCCTTGATCACGGGCGATGAGGTGCCGCATGCTCCCTATATTGCTGTCACGTCAGAACCTTGGCCCGGCAGTGCGGCCGTTTACAGGTCGTTCACAGAAAGTAACTTTGGGCTGCTTAACCTGGTTCGGCAGCGCGCAGTGATCGGACGGACACAGGCGCCACTCCTGTCTGCGCCATCGGGTCGTTTCGATGACGGCTTGCCATTGGATGTGTCCCTGACCAGCGGTGCGCTGAGCTCTGTCGAAGACCCGGCGCTGTTGAGTGGTGCAAATCTGGCGGCCATTGGCGATGGAACACCAAACGGTTGGGAGATATTCCAATTTGCCCAGGCCGAACTGATAGGCGATAAAACGTACCGATTGTCTAGACGTTTGCGCGGGCAGTTAGGGACGGATGCATTGATGCCTGAAGTCTGGCCGGAAGGGTCGTGGTTCGTGCTGTTGGACGGAGCCCCGCAACAACTCGATCTGAGCCGCAACGAACGAGGGGTCGAACAAACCTTTAGGGTTGGGCCATCTAACAGGCCGTTTGATGACAGCGTCTACTTGCAAGACAAATTTGCGTTTCAGGGGAACGGGTTGCGACCCTACGCGCCTGTGCATGTGAGGCGAGAAGCGATTGTTGGCGGTGATGTCGCGTTCAGCTGGACACGACGCACAAGGCTGGATGGCGACAGCTGGGATGCGCTGGATGTACCTCTGGGCGAGGATAGCGAGCTTTACCTTGTGCGGCTGTTGAAGGATGGCGAAGTCGTGCGGGAGGGCACCACCGCTCAGGCCACGTGGCAGTATAGCATGGCGGACCAATCCGAAGATGAGATCGGATCGGCCTATGCCTTTGAGGTGGCGCAAGTCTCGTCCAGTTTTGGTCCGGGCGCCTTTGCACGTATGGAGATCGGCGCATGACGCGGCGGGTGATCTATGCAGACGTCGCCACGCTTGCCCGCACTTTGCTGATGGTTCCGGCCACCCGCAGACCGCGCCTGGCGCAACACATCCTGACCTGTGCGAGCTACGCGCACAGGTATACCGCGCGGCTTAAGAAGCCTCACCCCCGATGGGGGGATGGTTCAGTGGACGCGGCGGCGCGGAGCTTTCCCATCGCCGCGCCGAAACGGTTTGACGACCTTGAGTATTGTCTTTGTTTCCAAGCTGCCCTGAGCGCATGGATGTGTCACCGGTATCGCCACTCATAACCTGTGCTGATGCGAGCGATCACGTCTTTGCGTTTGGAATTTGCTGTAGTGCGCGTATATTGCGGGAAAGAAGGAGACGCGCCATGGCGGAGTTGAACGCAAAAATTGCGCAAGTGGACCCGGTTTGGGGGCAGATTCGCGCTGAAGCCAAGCAAGCTGCAGAGGACGAGCCCTTGATGGGTGGGTTTCTGCACGCGTGTATCTTGCATCATATGAACCTTGAAAAAGCCCTTTCGTACAGAGTTGCGGCAAAACTGGCGTCGAATGAGATGTCGATGGTTGTTGTGCGTGAGATTGTGGAAGAGGCATACAGTCAAGAACCGGAACTGGTGCATGCCGCACGCGCGGACCTGATGGCCATTTATGAACGGGATCCTGCCTGCCACAGGTTATTGCAGCCGATCCTCTATTTCAAAGGGTATCAGGCCATGCAGGCCTACCGCGTTGGTCATTACCTGTGGACCAAGGGAAAACGCGATCTTGCGTATTTTATCCAGATGCGGGTTTCAGAGATTTTTGGGGTGGATATTCATCCGGCGGCGCGGATTGGGCGCGGTATAATGATTGACCACGCGCATTCGGTCGTGATCGGCGAAACGGCGGTTGTCGGGGATAATGTTTCCATGCTGCATTCGGTGACCTTGGGGGGAACCGGAAAAGAAGAAGAGGATCGCCATCCAAAAATTGCGGATGGTGTGTTGATCGGAGCAGGTGCGAAGGTCTTGGGCAACATCAAGGTTGGTCACTGCAGCCGCATTGCGGCGGGCTCTGTCGTTTTGGAAGACGTGCCATCTTGCAAAACGGTTGCTGGTATCCCCGCACGTATTGTCGGGGAGGCCGGGTGCGATCAGCCTTCGATCTCGATGAACCATATGTTCGGTCCACAAGACTGACCGAGTCCTGAGAAGGACAGACAGAAAGCCGCGCAGTTGTTGCGCGGCTTTCTGCGTCTTTGTGGTTAAGCGAGCATTGTCATCGGGTTTTCAAGATTATCCTTGATCGCTTGCAACAATTGCGCGCCCAGAGCACCGTCAATCACCCGGTGATCAACAGAGAGTGTCACCGACATAACGGTCGCAACGCCCAGTTCGCCGTCGTCCTTGACGATTGGTTTTTTCACGCCCGCGCCGACCGCGAGGATGGCGCCATGGGGGGGGGTTGATCACCGCATCGAAGTTGTCGATACCGAACATGCCTAAGTTAGAGATCGCGAAGCTGCCGCCTTGATATTCATGCGGAGCCAGTTTGCGATCGCGCGCCCGTGCCGCCAGATCCTTCATTTCTGCAGAGAGGGCGGACAGTGACTTCATCTCTGCATCCTTAAGCACCGGGGTAAAGAGCCCGCCTTCAATCGCCACGGCGACGGCCACGTCTGATGGTGTCAGTTTCAGCATCCTGTCACCAGCCCAGACAGCGTTTGCATCCGGCACCTGTTGCAGCGCAAGGGCGCTGGCTTTGATGATGAAGTCATTGACCGACAGCTTTACATTGCGGGCTTCCAACTGCTTGTTCAATTGGCCCCGGAAAGCGAGCAAAGCGTCCAGTTGAATATCACGCCGCAGGTAGAAATGAGGAATCTGCTGCTTGGCTTCTGTCAATCGCGCGGCAATCGTTTTGCGCATGCCGTCAAGCTTGATTTCTTCGAACGCGCGATCCTGGTACATTGCCATGATCGTGTCTGTCGATGGGCCGGTTGAAGGCGCAGGTTTAGCGGCTTGCGGCGCTGCGGGAGCCGCGGAGGCAGCGGCTTGCGGGGCATCTGATGCGCTCAGGTCCTCCACGTCAGCTTTGACAATACGACCGCGTGGCCCGGAGCCCTTAACCGACGCAAGATCGATGCCCTTGTCCGCCGCGATGCGGCGCGCCAGCGGGGAGGCAAAGAGGCGGGAGCCATCGGCGGCTTTCGGGGCAGCAGGTGCCGGTGCCGCCGCTGGGGTCGCCGCCTCCGGCACGGCTTCTGCAGGGGTGGCGGGGGCAGGTGTGGATGGTGCGCTTGAGATATCGTCGGCGCTTTCGCCATCTTCAAGCAAAACGGCAATGGCCGTGTTCACTTTGACGCCTTCGGTGCCTTCGTCGACGAGGATCTTACCGATGGTGCCTTCATCCACGGCTTCGAATTCCATCGTGGCTTTGTCAGTTTCAATCTCGGCCATGATGTCGCCGGAAGAGACAGTGTCGCCTTCCTTGACGTGCCATTTGGCCAATGTGCCCTCTTCCATGGTCGGCGAGAGAGCGGGCATGAGAATTTCTGTCGGCATTGCGCGCTCCTTACGTGTAAGTGACCTGTTTCACGGCGGCGATCACCTCATCCGTGGTGACCAAGGCGTGTTTTTCAAGGTTTGCAGCGTAGGGCATGGGGACATCCTTGCCTGTGCAGTTGATGACAGGCGCATCAAGGTAGTCGAACGCCTGCTGCATGATGACGGACGAGATGTAGTTGCCGACCGAGCCTTGCGGCCAGCCTTCTTCGACCGTGACGCAGCGATTGGTTTTCATAACAGAGGTCAGAATGGCACCGGTGTCCATCGGGCGCAGGGTGCGCAGGTCGATGACTTCGGCGGAAATTCCGTCTTCGGCCAACTTGTCCGCTGCCTCCAGCGCGTATTGCATACCAATCCCAAAACTGACGATGGTCACGTCTGTGCCCTCGCGCCAGATGCGCGCCTTGCCAAACGGGACTGTATAGTCATCCAGGTCCGGGACGTCGAACGTCCGGCCATAGAGGATCTCGTTTTCAAGCAAGATCACCGGGTTGGGGTCACGGATCGCGGTTTTCATCAACCCTTTGTAGTCTGATGCCGAGTAGGGCATGGCCACCTTCAGACCGGGAATTTGCATATACCACGCGGCATAATCCTGGCTGTGCTGCGCGCCCACACGGGCAGCAGCGCCGTTCGGGCCACGGAAAACCATGGGTGCGCCCATCTGACCACCCGACATATAAAGCGTCTTGGCGGCTGAGTTGATGATCTGGTCAATGGCTTGCATCGCGAAGTTAAAGGTCATGAACTCGACAATGGGGCGCAACCCACCAAAGGCCGCCCCGACACCAATGCCGGCAAAGCCATGTTCGGTAATCGGCGTGTCGATCACGCGCTTGGGGCCAAATTCGTCCAGCATGCCTTGTGAGATTTTGTAGGCCCCCTGATATTCGGCAACCTCCTCGCCCATCAAGAAGACGGTGTCATCGCGGCGCATTTCCTCTGACATGCCATCGCGCAAAGCTTCACGCACGGTTTGCTGTTTGAGCTTTGTACCTTCCGGCCAGTCGGGCGATGTGTCGGTCTGTGGCAGAGCAGGGGCGGGCGCCTCGACGGCCGCAGGGGCCGCCTCGTTGCCCGCGTCAGCGGCCGGGGCCGCTTCCGGCGCGCCGCCACCAAGGGTATCTGCGGCAGAGGCGTCTTCGCCTTCTTCCAGCAGAACGGCGATGGCGGTATTGACCTTCACGCCTTCGGTGCCTTCGGGCACAAGGATTTTCCCCATCACCCCTTCATCGACCGCTTCAAATTCCATGGTCGCCTTGTCGGTTTCGATCTCCGCCAGAATGTCGCCGGACGACACCGTGTCGCCTTCTTTCACCAGCCATTTCGCCAGGGTGCCTTCTTCCATGGTTGGGCTCAGTGCGGGCATCAGAATTTCGGTTGCCATCGTTCAAGCCTCCTCGGCGTCAGCGTAAATGTCGGTCCATAGCTCTTCCAAAGCCGGCTCAGGCGACGTTTTTGCGAATTCGGCACTGTCGTTCACGATCGCCTTGATCTCCTTGTCGATCGCCTTGAGATCGTCTTCGGTGGCGTGCTTGCCCGTCAACAACATGGATCGCACGTGTTCGATCGGGTCGCGCTCGTCGCGCATCTTCTGGACCTCTTCGCGGGTGCGGTACTTGGCAGGGTCCGACATCGAATGGCCCCGGTAGCGGTAGGTTTTGATCTCCAGAATGTAGGGACCTTTGCCGGACCGGCAGATATCCACCGCGCGCTGTCCGGCCTCTTTCACGGCCAGCACGTCCATACCATCGACCTCTTCGCCTTTGATGCCGTAAGCGGCCCCGCGTTCCCAATAGCTGGGGGAGTGTGTGGAGCGTTGTGTGGAGGTGCCCATGGCGTATTGGTTGTTCTCGATCACAAAAACCACGGGCAGGTTCCACAGTTCTGCCATGTTGTAGGACTCGTAGACCTGCCCTTGATTTGCAGCCCCGTCACCAAAATAGGCAAAGGTCACGCGGTTGTTGCCAAGGTATTGATCCGCAAAGGCAAGACCCGCGCCAAGCGGCACTTGAGCAGCAACAATGCCGTGGCCGCCATAGAAGTGCTTTTCCTTGGAAAACATGTGCATGGAGCCGCCCTTGCCTTTGGAATAGCCTCCTTCGCGGCCCGTAAGTTCGGCCATCACGCCGTTGGGGTCCATGCCGCAGGCCAGCATGTGACCGTGGTCGCGGTAGGAGGTGATCCGCTTGTCGCCTTCTTCTGCTGCGGCCTCAAGGCCTACAACGACCGCTTCCTGACCGATATACAGGTGACAAAAGCCGCCAATAAGACCCATGCCGTAAAGCTGGCCTGCTTTTTCCTCGAACCGCCTGATCAGCAGCATGTCCTTGTAATAGGCCTTCAACTCATCTGCGGAGACATTCGGTTTTTTCGCTGATTTGCGGGTTGCCACGCGGCGATCCTCCCTCGTCGAGCCCGTCTGCCGGGCGATAGTTTAGCGTTAAACTATCTATTACCGGATTCGGAGGCGTTATGCGAGAGGCAATCTTCCGCGTCCGCCATGGAGAAGCCAGGGCGTTGAAAGTGCTTAACGAATGACGATCTCATCGGCCCGTATCATGCCCAAAACCACACGCGCGCGCTCATCCAGCAGGTCAAGATCAAGGTAGTCGTCCGACAATCGCCGCGTGAGGTTCTCCATCCGGGCCATGTCGCTGCGCAAGACGTCCAGATCACGTTCCAAGGCGCGGGCTTCGGCCTCGATTTCAGCGCGCCGGAAAATACCGTAATCCCCCTGAACCGCAGCAAAGGTAAAATACCCGGCAAGACCGAGGGCTACGGAAAACACGACGGCATTCGTCAGTGCGGGGGAACTGCTATTCATAGTGTGCCTCATCCAACGCCTCTTTTTGGGCGTATTCTTTGACAATCGCACAAAACAGGGCCGCTGTGAACTCCCCGATTTTGGGTTATGTATCCAGTGCTGCAACGCCGGGCAGGGTTTTGCCTTCCATCCATTCCAAAAATGCACCCCCCGCTGTGGAGACATAAGAAAAGTCCGACGCGGCCCCCGCCTTATTCAATGCAGCCACAGTGTCGCCGCCGCCCGCGACGGAGATCAGCGTGCCGTCACGGGTCAAAGCGGCGGCCTTGCGCGCGGCGGCGTTTGTTGCGGTATCGAACGGGGGGATTTCAAAAGCGCCCAGAGGGCCGTTCCAGATCAGTGTCTGCAGGTTTGCAAAGGCGGCCTCAATCTTTGCCACGCTTTGGGGTCCGGCATCCAGCACCATTTGCCCCTCTTCAAGCTGCGTGCTTGCGTCCAGAGCGACCGTGGCATGCGCAGCCCCCGCTTTGAATTCAGACGCCACGAGCCCGTCGATAGGGAGCAAAACCTCGCAGCCTTCCGCGCGCGCACGGTCGAGGATCTTGGTTGCCGTCTCCATGTAATCGGCTTCCAGCAGGGAGGACCCCAGTTTCGCCCCTTGGGCTACCAGAAACGTATTGGCCATGCCGCCGCCGATCACCAGAAGGTCAAGCCGCGACACGAGGTTTTCCAGCAGTGCGATCTTGGTGGACACTTTCGCGCCACCGACCACGGCCCCAACAGGGCGCTTTGGGCTGCCAAGGGCGGCTTCCAGCGCAGAAAGCTCTGCCTGCATCAGCCGACCTGCGCAGGACGGCAAGCGCCGCGCCACCCCTTCGGTTGAGGCATGCGCCCGATGCGCTGCCGAAAACGCATCGTTGCAGAACACATCGCCCAGACTGGCCAGAAAATCTGCAAAAGCGCCGTCGTTTTGCTCCTCACCTTTGATGAAGCGGGTATTCTCCAGCAGCACAACCGTGCCCGGGGCGAGCGCTTTGAGGGTTTCCGGGTCAGGGCGTTCGATGAAGCTGACAGGCCTGCCCAAGGCGGTTTCCAAGGCGGGCAGGGTGATCCTGAGCGACATCTCGGGGACGATCTGCCCTTTGGGCCGGCCAAAATGCGCCAGCAGGGTCGGCGTGCCGCCTGCGGCCAGAATGTCGTGTATTGTTGGTACGATCCGTTCGATGCGTGTGGCATCCGTGACTGCGCCGTTCTCAACGGGGACGTTGATGTCGACACGCACCAGCACACGCTTTCCCGTCAGCGTCATATCATCCAGCGTCTTCCAGCCCATCGTATCGCTCCCTTTATTTCTCTGCGCCTTGTTTTGCCGTTATCGCGGTGCAGGTCAATGACCGGGTTGGCTTTCGCCGCGCCACCGCTTAGGAACATGCGCAAATAGTAAAACAGGAGAGGCATATGGCCGAGATCAAAGACCCGGAAAACACAATTTTGGTGGAACTGACCGGAGGGACCGTCACAATCGAACTGCTGCCCGACGTGGCCCCGTTGCACAGCGCGCGCATGAAAGAACTGGCGCGTGCCGGTGAATACAACAACGTGGCGTTTCATCGGGTTATCGAAGGGTTCATGGCTCAGACCGGTGATGTGCAGCACGGCGATATGGAAGACGGCTTTAACCTGCGCATGGCGGGTACTGGCGGATCGGACATGCCCAATGTTCCGGCAGAGTTTTCCAAACTGCCCCATGATCGCGGCACGCTGGGGGCGGCACGGTCGCAAAACCCGGACAGCGCCAACAGCCAGTTTTTCATCAACTTTGGCGACAACCACTTTCTGAACGGCCAATACACCGTTTACGGGCGCGTGATCGAAGGAATGGAGCATGTGGACGCGATCAAACGCGGTGAACCGCCAGCGGAGCCGGACCGGATGATCTCCGTGAAGGTGGCCGCAGATGCGTAAACCTCTGGCGCTTCTGGCGGGTCTTGCGCTGTCGACACCCGCGCTGGCCACTGGCCTCGAAATTACGGTGTCGGGTGAGGCCAATGGCACCATCACCATTGACCTGCTTGAAGATGTGGCCCCCGGCCATGTGGCCCGTATTTCCACACTCGCCGCAGATGGCGCGTATGACAACGTGGTGTTTCACCGCGTGATTGAAGGATTTATGGCGCAAACAGGTGACGTTGAATTCGGTAAGCTTGGCGGTGACATGCGAATGGCGGGCCGGGGTGGTTCTGACAACCCGGACCTTGCGGCGGAGTTTTCAGACGTGCCCTTTGATCGCGGCGTTGTCGGCATGGCGCGATCGGCAAACCCCAACTCGGCTAACAGCCAGTTCTTCATCATGTTTCAGGAAGGATACTTTCTGAACGGCCAATACACAGTTGTGGGCCGCGTAACTGACGGATTGGACGTGCTGGATGCCATCAAACTCGGCGAGGGCGGAAACGGGTCTGTTGTTGGACAGCCGGACGTCATGCAAAGCGTGACAGTCATCGACTAAGCGCTGCTGTCTGACCGTCTAACCTGTCGCTTGTCGCTGTTTAAGGCGGCAAGCCTCACGAAGCGAGGCTTTTGCAAATAAAATGCGCTGTGGCATTGTTGCTGCAAAGCGCGGCCTCAAACGAGAACCCGCAAAACAAAACGCCCCTGCTTTTGGCAGAGGCGTTTTTCATTTGGCTCTTGCGTCGCCGCGACAGAAGGTCGTCGCTTACGAGGTGGCAGCAGCTTTTGAAGGGGCGGCTTTGCCTGTGGTGCTCAGCGGATCGTCCTGACGCTGAACAGACCCCTCAAAATGCGCACCGCTTTCAATTGCAATGGTCTTGTGGATGATGTCACCCTCAACCCGCGCGGTCGAGGTCAGCCGGACTTTCAGCCCGCGCACACGACCCACGATACGACCGTTCACCACCACATCATCGGCGACAACTTCGCCTTTGATCGTCGCGGTTTCGCCGATGGTCAGCAGATGCGCGCGAATGTCGCCTTCTACCGTGCCCTCGACCTGAATATCGCCGGTTGTCTTCATGTTCCCGGTGACATGCAGGTCCGCCGACAGCACGGATGCTGGCGGTTTTGCTTTTGGCGTCGTTGGTTTGTATTCCGTTTTCGGGGCCGACGGCGCAGGTGTTGCGGGTGCCGCAGCTTTGTCCTGTTCTGCCTGTTTCGGGCCCGGTTCGTTGATTTTGCTCTTAGAAAACATCTTTAGCAGCCTTGATATAGATCATTGGGTTTACAGGTTTCCCACCCACCCGAACTTCGTAGTGTAGATGGACGCCCGTAGACCGCCCTGAGTTCCCCATATCACCAATGCGATCGCCGCGCGAGACCCTTTGCCCTACTTTGACGCGAATTCTTGCCAAATGTGCATAGACTGTTTCGATTCCGAATTCATGTTGGATTTCAATCACGCGACCGTAGCCCCGTTTCCAGCCCGAATAGGTCACGACGCCGTCCGCTGTGGAATAGAGGCCTGTGCCGTATGGCCCTGCAAAATCGACCCCTGAATGCATGCGCCGACCGCCCGTAAAGGGGTCGCGCCGAAAGCCAAATCCGCTGGTCATCCGCACGGCTGATTTGGTTGGCGCGGCAAAGGGCGCTTTCTCAGCCGCGATGCGGTATAGGTTCAGCTCGTCCATTTGGGTGAGTAACCGATTGGCCCGCTCCATGTCTTCGGTAGGCTCCGCCCCCCGGCTGGAAAACGACAGCGGCGTCAGCGGGCCACCCTGACCGGAATACCCGCGCCGGATTTCGTTCAGAATACGCTCCGTTGGCAGGCCTGCGGTGCTGAACATCTTGTCCAGAGGCTCAACTGAGACGGTCATCGCTTCTTCAAGCTTGCGGAAAATCTTGTCGTTGTCTTCGCGCATCAGCGCCAGTGCATGGGCCAGCGTATCGGCGGCAACCAATGCCTCTTTGGCGTCTGCCACAACCTGATCACGCTCCGCCGCTGTATGCTCAAGCGCTTCGGCGAGAAACTCCACAGGTGCCGCATCGGCAGCTTGCGGTTGAACGGACGGCAGGCCGTCCAGCTTGTTTTCAGATTGAAGTGCGGCCACGACACTGCGCGCCTGTTCGCGCTCCGCCACGGTTTGGCGCAGCGTTGTTTGTACCACATCAATGCCGGTTTCCAACTCAAAGCGCCGTGTCTCGGACGCCAGCAATTTTGATTGCATCACAGAGATTTGCTGCAATGCCGCGTTGAACCGCTCTTGCGCGGCAAGGGCTTCTGTGGCGCGCATGTCGCGTTGGTCCGCAAGATCGTTCAGGCGCGTCTGATAGGTTACGAGATCGCGTTGCGCCTGTTCGCGTGAAGACCCGGACCCCAGAGCGTCCATGATCAGCAAGGCTGAGGCCAGAATGGTCCAGCCCAGAACGAGGGCGGTACCGGTCACGGCAATGGCTTGGGTTTCAGACCGCAGGCGGATGAACCGCGTGTCCGTGTCTGATTTCAGAAACAAGCGCCGTTCTGGAAAGGCCCGTTCCAGTGTCGCATGAAGACGTATTGCTAATGGTCCGCGCACCTGTGTGCCTCATCGTAGTTTCACCATCCGATACGGTCCTGTCGGCGTCGGCTCGGACGTCCGTTGCATAGTAAGCGTGTCGGGGTGGGGCAAGTCGGTTTGACCGGGCATCACAACTTTGACGGGAAGTGTTGCCGTAGAGCCGATAGAATGGGCGAAAAACCGCCGGTTTATAGGCCGTTACGGCTGAACCTGCTCTGTCAGCGGCCAGTAGAAATCCGGTGGAATGCCCGCCTCCGCCCGTTTTTCTTCGTTGAAAGGAGGCTTCAATGTGCTGTGGAAGTATTTCCGAACCAAGGCATGAAACAGGTCCTTGGGGTCTTCTTCGTGGCGGCCACACAGAAAATGGAACCACTTGGACCCGTAAGCCACATGCGCGACTTCTTCTGCATAAATCGTCTCCAGCGCGGAGACGACCGACGTCGCCTTGGCCTTGCGGAACACCTCGATCATGCCGGGCGTCACATCCAAACCGCGTGCCTCCAGCACCATGGGCACCACCGCCAACCGGCCCATGATATCCTCTGCCGTATCCTCTGCCGCGCGCCACATGCCGGCATGGGCGGGAACCGCGCCATAAAAACTGTCCATCTCTTCCAGACAGTCGCACATCAGATTGAAATGCTTTGATTCCTCATCTGCCGCCTTCACCCAGTCGTCATAAAACCCGATGGGCATGGGTGTGTCGGTAAAGCGCGCGATGATGTCCCAGTGCAGGTCAACCGCGTTCAGTTCGATATGCGCCACCGCATGGATCAGGGCAATCCGCCCTTGTGGGGAGCCGGGTCTGCGCCGTGGCACATCGCGCGGGTGCAGCAATTCAGGCAAGGCCGGGCGTGCGGGGTGCAGGGGGGGCGTGGCGGTGCCGATCGCGGGCTTGTCCCCCTTGGCCCGCGCTGTCTGCCAGTCTGCGGCAAAGCCACGCGACAGGGCGGTCTTTTCCCGGCCATCTGCACAGCGCAGCACTGCCTCTGCCATCTGCGCCAGCGGCATCACAGCGCGCGCACCGCCTCCAGAACTGCCTCCACATGGCCCGGCACCTTGACCTTGTTCCAGACCTGCGCAATCGCGCCATCCGCCCCGATCAAATAGGTGGTGCGTTCGATCCCCATGTACTTCTTGCCATACATGTTTTTCTCTTTCCAAACGCCGTAGTCTTCGCACACGCTGCCATGCTCATCAGACAGTAACGGCACGGACAAATCGCGTTTGGTAGCGAATTTCACGTGACTGGCCATGCTGTCCTTGGACACGCCAAAGACCTTTGCCCCCGCGGCTTCAAAATCGCCCAGCGCGCCGGAAAAGCCGATGCTTTCCTTGGTGCAGCCGGGGGTGTCGTCCCGCGGATAGAAAAACAAAACGACGGGCTGGCCCTGCAAGGCGGACAGGGTGACATCGTCCCCACCGGTTGAGGGCAGCGTGAAGTCAGGGGCTTGTTCAGAAATCTCTGGCATCGGTCACTTCTTTTGGGTTTATAAAGTTTAACGAGAGCAACATAATAGGGCCAACCTGCGTGGAGGGAAGGCCTCTTTGAGGCAAATCCTGCACCGCCAAATAGTCACGCCGACAAAAAAGGGGGGCGGCCGCTTGGAGCCCGCGCAAGACATCTCTTCTCACCGCCGGGCGCGCCGTGGGTGGCGCCGCACCACAGGTGTGATGGTCTGTGTGCTTGTGTTCATTGGTGCGCTGGCCGGGGCGGCTTTCTGGGCAAAGGGGCGCACATTTGAAAGCCCCGACTGGGTGCGGGCGCAGGCGGCTGACCGGATCGCTGCGGCCTTTCCGGATGTGCGCATCGCATTTGGACAGATCGAGCTTTTTATCGCAGAGAACTGGCACCCCCGAGTCTCTGTGCGCGATGTGCAGGTGACGACGCCAAGCGGGCAAGAGATTGTCACCGTCTCATCAGCCCGTGCAAGCTTTGGGGTGGAGGACCTCATGCAGGGCCAGTTTGCCTTGACCGGTCTGGACGTCAGCGGTGTCTTATTGATGCTCAGGCGGGATGAGCAAGGGGCGTTGGAGGTCACAGCCGGAACACCCGCGCCGCGCGAGACACCTGCTGCGCGGCGCGCAGCCCCCAATCTGGCGACACTGATCAGTGACTTTGACGAGTTGCTGCTGCGCCCCGGCTTGCGGTCTTTGGAAAACGCCACGGTGGATGCGCTGACGGTGCGCTATGAGGATGCCCGCGCCCGCCGGGCATGGACGGTGGACGGGGCGCGGGTTGCCCTCAGGCGTGACGCGGCAGAGCTGGATTTGTCCATCAACCTGTCCGTATTGGGCGGGGGTACAAACGTGGCAACCGTCACTGCAAGCTACATCGGAGAGATCGGCTCCAAGGCCTCAGATTTCGGGGTGACCATCCGCGATCTGGCCGCAGCGGACATTGCGAGCCAGAACCCAGCCTTCGCGTGGTTGCAGGCCATTGACGCGCCTATTTCGGGGGCATTACGTGGCGGCCTGACCGAGACGGGGGAGGCTCTACCGCTGAATGCGACCCTGCAGATCGGCTCCGGCGTGATCCAGCCAACCCCCGAAAGCCGACCTGTGCCCATAAAAGGCGCGCAAAGCTATTTCACCTTCCTGCCGGACGAAAACCTGTTGCGGTTCAGCGAATTGTCCGTGGAAAGCGCATTTGGGCGCGGCAGGCTGGAAGGGGAGGCGCATCTTGCGGGGTCGGGCGGATTTGACGGGCTGATCGGGCAGTTTCGGTTAACGTCAATGGAACTGACCCCCGGTGACCTGTTTGAAACGCCGATCTCGCTGGACGAGGCAGAAATGGATTTCCGTCTGTCGCTGCGTCCTTTTGCGCTGGAAGTCGGTCGTCTTGACGTGGTCGATGAAGGCCAGCCGCTGCGCCTTGAGGGGAAGGTGGGCGCAGGCTCGGACGGCTGGACCATCGCGGTCGATGCGCAGATGGCGCAGCTGTCGACGCAGCGGTTGTTGACCCTCTGGCCACAAGCTGCGGCCTTCAAGACCCGCCGGTGGCTGTCGGAAAACATATTCGCGGGCAGCATCAATGATATCAACGCAGCCTTCCGGTTTCGCCCTAACCAGAAAAGACCAGACGTTTATCTGGGGTTTGATTTTGCTGGTGTGGATGCGCGCTTTCTCAAGACGATGCCGCAAATCCGCAACGCGACAGGCCATGCAAACCTCGCAGGCAACCGGTTTGCGCTGGTGGTGGATTCAGGCGGCGTTGACGCCCCGGAAGGGGGCTTTATCGACATTACCGGATCATCCTTTATCGTGCCCGATGTGGAGGCCAAGGATGAAACGCCGGGTGTTTTGCGGCTGCAAACCCGCTCTTCTGTAACGGCGGCCTTGTCGATGCTGGATCAGGCCCCGCTCGAGATCATGCAGAAAGCCGACCTGCCTGTCGCCTTGGCGGAGGGGCGCGCAGTGCTCAATGGCACGCTGTCGTTGCCACTGGTCAAGGACGTACCGGTAGAGATGATCACCTTCGATGTGGACGGCGTGCTTGAAGAGGTGGAATCGACCGTGCTGGTGCCGGACCGCAGCCTGGAGGCGGCCGAGATCAGAGTGGTCGTCAACGAAGAGCTTGCGCAGGTGTCGGGGGCAGGGACGCTGGAAGGCGTGGCATTTGATGTCCAATGGGCGCAACAGCTTGGGGAGGACACACCAGATAGCAGCCGCATTACCGGCACGGCCGTGCTGTCACAGGCCGCCCTTGAAGCGTTCCGGGTCGAGTTGCCCCCCGGCACCATTGTGGGCGAGGCGCAAGGGCAGGTTGACATCGACATCGCGGAGGACGCGCCGCCAAGGTTATCCTTGACCTCTGATCTGGTTGGCGCAGAACTGAATATTACCCCGCTTAACTGGCGCAAAGCGCGCGGCACCTCCGGAGATTTTGCGCTTGATGTCTCTCTTGGGCCGGTGCCCGATGTTGAAAGGCTGAGCCTGTCCGCACCCGGTCTGACCGCAGAGGGGACGGTGCGCCTAACCGAAGACGGGCAATTGGACCGGGTGCGCTTTAACCGGCTGCGCGTGCGTGACTGGCTGGATGCGCCGGTAGATCTGGTGGGGCGGGGCGGTGACCTGTCGCCCGGCATTGTCATTCGCGGCGGGCGTTTTGATCTGCGCACCGCTGATCTGGGAGAAGGCGCAGACACAGGCGAGCGGGTGCCATTGAACGTCACCCTTGACCGGTTGCAGTTGACGGATGAAATATCGCTGAACGGGCTGACCGGTCAGTTCACGGTTGGCGGCGGGATCAGAGGGCAATTTGCAGGCTCGATCAACGGGCAGGCCCCCATTGCAGGGGAGATTGCGCCGCAAAACGGCCGCTCGGCGGTGCGGGTCATTGCCGATGACGCCGGGCGCATTGTTGCTGCGGCAGGCGCGCTGAGGCAGGCGCGCGGCGGTGCGCTGGAGCTGTTGCTGGAGCCTGTAGGCTCAGGCGGGGCCTTTGACGGCAGGCTGCGTGTCACCGATCTGCGCATCATTGAAGCCCCGGCCATTGCCGCCTTGCTCAATGCCATCAGCATCGTAGGCCTCGTCAATGAATTGTCGGGGGACGGTATTTTCTTCTCTGAAGTGCTGGCTGATTTTCGCCTCACTGCCAACCGGATCACGCTGCGCCGCGCCAGTGCCGAAGGGGCCTCCATGGGCCTGTCGATGGATGGCGTGTATCAGACCGACACAGGGCGTTTGCAATTGCAGGGCGTGATCTCACCGGTCTACCTCATCAACCGCATTGGCACCGCCTTTACCCGCGCGGGCGAAGGGCTCTTTGGGTTCAATTATGCCATCACGGGAACGGTCGACAATCCGCAGGTCTCCGTCAATGCCCTGTCGGCCTTGGCACCGGGCGGCATGCGCGATCTGTTTCGTGCGCCGCGCACAGTCGCCCCGCTGGTGGATGGCGAAACCCCGCCGCCTCCAGTTGAGCCGCGTGCGCCGCCTGTTGTCAATGAATGGGATGAACGCTAAGCGCCGCGCATGAAACTCAGTGATTTTGATTTTGACCTGCCAGAGCGGTTGATTGCCACACGTCCCGCTGTTCCGCGCTCATCTGCGCGGATGTTGGTGGCGCAGGGTGATACCATCACCGACAGTATTGTCAGTGATCTGCCGTCATGGCTTGGGGCGGCTGACCGTCTGGTTCTGAACGATACCAAAGTGATCCCCGCACGGCTGTCGGGCCAGCGCCACAGACGGTCTGCCCAAGGCGACACGCAAGCGCGCATCGACGTGACCCTGCTGGAGCCGCAGCCTGACGGGACATGGTCGGCGCTGATCAAGCCGCTCAAGAAACTGGCGTTGGGCGAAGAGGTGGTGTTCAGCGCGGACCTGCGCGCGCGTCTGGAACAGGTACGGGACGGGCAGGGGTACCTGACATTCAATCTGGTGGGCGATGATTTTGATGCGGCGCTGAATGTCGCAGGGGCGATGCCGTTGCCGCCCTACATTGCCGCCAAGCGCCCGGCAGATGCGCAGGACCACGACGACTACCAAACCGTGTTTGCGCGCAATCGCGGCGCGGTGGCGGCTCCCACGGCCTCCCTGCACTTTGACACGGCCTTGCTGGATGCCCTGGCCCGGCGCGGCGTGGGGTTTACCTTTGTGACCCTGCATGTGGGGGCAGGCACATTTCTGCCCGTCAAGGTCGACGACATTACAGAGCACAAGATGCATTCGGAATGGGGCCAGATCAGCGCGCAGGCAGCGACCGAGATCAACGCCACCAAAGAGGACGGTGGGCGGGTCATCCCCGTGGGGACCACCGCGCTGCGCCTGCTGGAAACGGCCGGGCGCGCCGGGCGGCTGGAGGCGTGGGAGGGCGACACCGATATCTTCATCACGCCGGGCTTCCGGTTTCAGGTTGCAGACGCCTTGATGACCAATTTCCACCTGCCGAAATCCACCTTGATGATGCTGGTATCAGCCCTGATGGGCGAGGCGCGGATCAAACAGATCTATGCCCACGCGATCGCCAGCGACTACAGGTTTTTCTCCTATGGAGATTCGTCCCTTTTGATCCCAAAACCCGACACATGATGGCGCAAATGAACGGCGCAGGTCGCGGATATGCGCGAAAGGTCCACACCGCCTGAGATATGGCGGGCATGTCGTCCCTCCCAACGATGATCGGAGCGTTTCATGCTACAAGTTCTCGCCAGCGCCTGGGCGCTTTTGCTGGGTATGTGTCTGTTGATGATTGGCAACGGGATGCAAGGCACTCTGCTGGGCATCCGGGGCGAGCTTGAGGGGTTTTCCACCTTTGAACTGTCCATTGTCATGTCGGCCTATTTCGTCGGGTTTCTTGGCGGCTCGCGGCTGGCACCGGGTATGATCCGCCGCGTGGGGCATGTGCGGGTGTTTGCGGCGCTTGCCTCGCTGATCTCTGCGGTCATCATCCTGTACGCCGCACTGACGGACGTTTGGGTCTGGACATTGGGGCGCGTACTGATCGGCTTTTGCTTTTCTGCGGTCTACGTGACGGCGGAAAGCTGGCTGAACAATGCCGCGACCAACGAAAACCGTGGTCAGGCGCTGTCGCTCTACATGATCGTGCAGACAATAGGCATCGTGATCAGTCAGGCCTTGCTGCTGTCGGCTGATCCTTCGGGCTACGTGCTGTTCGTGATCCCCTCGATCCTCGTCTCCATTGCGATCACGCCGATCCTGCTGTCGATCAGTCCTACGCCTGCGTTTGAAACCACGAAACCCATGAGCCTGAAGACGCTCTATGTCGTGTCCCCGCTGGGCTGTGTGGGCATGTTCCTGCTGGGCGGCATCTTTTCGGCGCAGTTCGGCATGGCCTCTGTCTATGGCGCCATCGCGGGGCTGACCGTTGGTCAAATTTCGACCTTTGTGGCGATGTTCTTTGTGGGATCGGTCCTGCTGCAATACCCCATCGGCTGGATATCGGACCGGATGGACCGGCGTCGCCTCGTGCTGATTGTCTCCATGATTGGTTTGGGTGGCTCTTTCATCGGAATGATCCTCGGGGCGAACTTCACGTTTTTGCTGGTCTCTGCCTTTGTGGTCGGCGGCATGTCCAACCCGCTGTATTCGCTGCTGATCGCGCACACCAACGACTATCTTGAGCACGAAGATATGGCTGCAGCCTCCGGCGGTTTGATCTTCATCAACGGGCTGGGTGCCATTCTGGGGCCGCTGACCACGGGCTATATGATGGAGTATGCGGGGCCTGCGGGCTTTTATGTGTTCACCGCATCGCTTTTCGTGGCGCTTGCCCTCTATGCCGCTTACCGCGCCACGGTGCGCGGCGCTGTACCTGTTGAAGAGACGGGAGCGTATGTTGCGGTAACCCCCAGCTATACGCCTGTTGCCATGGAATATGCGCAGGAATATGCCATCGAGACCGAAATAGAGGCAGAGGAGCGGTCTAATTCTGTGTAAATATGTCGCAATGTCGCAATTTGTGACTTTGGGGATGTTGTAGCTTGCTTCTAGGGTGAACAGGTATGGTGCGAAGAGTGGAGAGGATACTATGGTTGGACCAGATGACGTCCTGAGTTTTTGGCTGGATCACGTGGGACCGGAGGGGTGGTATAAAGCGTCTGATGCGCTGGATGCAAACATTCGGCAGCGTTTTGAAGCGACATGGAAAGGGGCCTGCGAAGGGCGCTATTCTTTGTGGCTCACATACCCAAGCGGTGCCTTGGCCTACACAATCCTGATGGACCAGTTTCCCCGGAACATGTTCCGCGATACAGGCAAGGCCTTTGCCAGCGATCGTGCGTCGCTTGCGTCGGCTAAATCTGCGATCGACAAAGGGTGGGATATGAAGATCGACGAGCCCGCGCGGCAGTTCTTCTACCTGCCTCTGATGCACTCTGAAAATCTGTGTGATCAAGACCGCTGTGTGCGGTTGTTGCTGGACCGGATGCCGAAATTCGGCGCGGAAAACCTGCTGCACGCACGTGCGCATCGCGCGGTCATCCGTGACTTCGGACGTTTTCCGACCCGCAATGAGGCATTGGGGCGCAACTCTTCCCCGGCAGAACGGGCGTTCTTGTCGGAGGGCGGCTACGGTCGCGTGGTCACCGGCCTGCAGGCCGAAACCATCGCCGCCTGAGGCGCAGAAAACACGTAAATATCCAAGCGCGCTTTTGTCGCGCTTGGGTGACTGTTGCCCGGCAGTGGAATATAGTTTAGCGGTAAACTAATCCCGAAACAGACTGCGCGAGGTCAACATGGCAGCCAAATCCTTCGACTTAATTGTGATCGGTGCAGGCCCGGGGGGCTATGTTGCGGCCATTCGTGGTGCGCAGCTAGGCTTGTCTGTCGCCATCGTCGAACGCGAGCACCTTGGCGGGATTTGCCTCAACTGGGGCTGCATTCCGACAAAAGCGATGCTGCGGTCGTCCGAAGTCTTCCACCTCATGCACCGGGCCAAAGAATTTGGCCTCAAGGCCGACGGCATTGGATATGACCTTGATGCGGTGGTCAAACGGTCCCGCGATGTGGCAGGCCAACTGTCGGGCGGCGTCGCGCATCTTCTCAAAAAGAACAAAGTCACTGTGATCATGGGCGACGCGTCGATCCCTGCCAAAGGCAAGGTCGCGGTCAAGACGGCCAAGGGAGTAGAAGATCTGACCGCCAAGAACATTATTCTGGCCACAGGGGCGCGCGCGCGCACGCTGCCGGGGCTTGAGGCAGATGGTGACTTGGTCTGGACCTACAAGCATGCGCTTGAGCCGAAACACATGCCGAAGAAACTGCTGGTCGTCGGGTCCGGGGCCATCGGCATCGAATTTGCAAGCTTTTACAACACGCTGGGGGCAGATACGACAGTGGTCGAAGTCATGGACCGTGTGCTGCCTGTGGAAGACGCCGAAATCTCTGCCTTCGCCAAGAAAGCTTTTGAAAAGCAGGGCATGAAGATCATGCAAAAGGCGCTGGTCAAGCAGTTGGACCGCGCAAAAGGCAAGGTCACCGCGCATATCGAGGTGGGTGGCAAGGTTGAGAAGCAGGACTTTGACACCGTTATCTCTGCCGTTGGTATCGTCGGCAACACAGAAGGGCTGGGGCTGGAGGCGCTTGGCGTCGAGATCGACCGCACCCATGTGGTGACGGACGAATACTGCCGCACGGGCGTTGAAGGGCTTTATGCCATCGGCGACATCGCTGGTGCGCCGTGGCTCGCGCACAAGGCGTCGCACGAGGGCGTTATGGTGGCCGAACTTGTGGCAGGCTCCAACAAGGCGCATCCGGTCAAGCCGGAAACCATCGCAGGCTGCACATATTGCCACCCGCAAGTCGCCTCAGTTGGCTACACCGAAGCCAAGGCCAAGGAATTGGGCTACGACATCAAGGTCGGGCGCTTTCCTTTCATGGGCAACGGCAAGGCCATCGC
The DNA here is from genome assembly GCA_045106135.1 of Roseobacter sp. GTDB lineage: Bacteria > Pseudomonadota > Alphaproteobacteria > Rhodobacterales > Rhodobacteraceae > Roseobacter. The sequence continues at coordinate 40,492 of JBGCEG010000049.1, forward strand.
CCTGGGCGAGCCGGAAGGTATGATCAAGACAGTCTTTGACGCGAAAACCGGTGAATTGCTGGGGGCGCATATGATCGGTGCGGAAGTGACCGAACTGATTCAAGGCTATGTTGTGGGCCGTCAGTTGGAAACCACCGAAGAAGACCTGATGAACACCGTCTTCCCGCACCCAACCCTGTCAGAAATGATGCATGAAAGCGTTTTGGACGCCTACGACCGCGTGATCCATTTTTAACGCTATTTTCCATTACCCGCTTGGAGTGATGTCGTAATTCCGACGGTGTATAAGAAAAAAAAGTGCCAACCAAATAAGGCGTTGGCACTTTTTGTTTTGTGACGATGTTACTGCCAGTCAAGCAGAAGCGCGTTATTTGCGAAAGCGGCGAACACCAGCAAAGAGAGCAAATCCTGACAACAAAAGCGGCAAGCCTGCAGGAAGCGGCACGACTGACGGGTCATTTGGGTTCGTGACAACAGCTGATCCGACAACAAGGCTCGAAATGCCGTACCCATCTGAATCGCCCGTGCTGATCAGGATACGGTCGAACCCGCCCGCATCGGCAAAACCGAACTCAGTCGCCGCAGTATACGGATCGGTGAATGTAATTTGATCAATCTGGCTCCCATTTTTCTCGAACGTAAAGACCGGTGTTACGAAACTGCTGCTTGTGTCAGCAATCCGCAAGCCGAACGAACTGACAAGCGACGCGAAATCAATGGTGAAGGTGGGCGACCCGAAGTCTGTGCCTGTAGCCCCTTCATCCAACGCGATCAGATCACCGTTCTCGAGATTGAAGAGGGCGCGGCCTGCGCCGAAGGTTGAACCCGCGTCATATCGCTCTGAGTTGCTTGACGCGCGGGTGTTCACGGTGATTGATGATATTCCCGCAGATGTAAAAACGGACTCTGACGACGATAGTGCTGTGTTGGTAGACAAAGAGCTCAGATCAACCGTCGTTCCTGTGGGAAGCGCATTGGTCAGTGTCACCGCAGAAGCCCCAGAGCCGATCCCGATCAAAACCGCTGCACATAAATAACGAAACATAAAATACCCTCTTTAAGCTATGAATGCTCAAAGCATTGATCAGTGTCCGATTCCCCGCAACGAAAAACAAAGAATTCAAGGACAATTCAACTATTGCGATAGGATTTTCATCAACGCGGCAAGTTTGCGCTTTCTATGCGGGAATTTGCGACAGATCATGTCGGCAGAATAATGCGCTGTCTGGTTGTCTCAGTCCTGTGCGTCCGGGGCTGTCATGGTCACACTGACGCCGCCGATGCCTTCGATCACAACCTCCACCGTCATACCCGGTTTGATCGGGCGTGCGCCAATCGACGTGCCACAGGCGATCAGATCACCGGGGTTGAGGGTCATGTCCTGCGACAGATGGCTGACGATCTCAGCCGGGGGCATCATCATGTCCGATGTCGGGTAAGACTGCCGTTCACGGCCGTTGACCAGCACCTGCACCGTCAGCGCATCCCATGCCACATCCGTCTCGATGACCGGGCCGACGACCCCGAAGCCGTCAAAGCTTTTGGCGCGGGTCCATTGCGGAAACGACGGGTCGGCATTCAATACATCCAGCGACGTGATGTCATTGACGCAGGTGTAGCCAAGGATTGCCTCACTTGCCTGCTCTGGTGTTACGTTTTTGCAGGTCTTGCCGATCACAATGCCAAGCTCGCCTTCAAACACAACGCGGCCTGCAGAAGTCGGGATCTCGACCTCTGACCCCGGTCCGGTCAGCGATGTGTTGGCCTTGAAGAAATACAAAGGATGCGCGGGCACGGCCAGATTGCCTTTTTCAGCCGCCGCCTTGAAGTTGTTCCACAAGCCAATAAATTTTCCCGGCGATACAGGCGCTTGCAACGTCACAGCAGACAGGGGCAGGGCAGCACCTGCAGGCTCTTCCGACCCAAGGTGCGCGCGCGGGTGAAACTGCGCCGCGTCGATCACACCGCTGACAGCTTCGCCTTGTTCGGTCGTGCCTCTTGCCCATTTCATCGTGTTGTCTCCCCCAGGTGTGACCGGCCAAAGCCAATCGTTTTGCATCTTTGGACTGTGGTATGGCCTATGGCTCCAAGCTTGTGCAAGCACAATGCGGGGGGCTTTGGGCCGCGATTGACCTGATTGCCTGCAGCCAAAGGCTCTGTCACTAGGGGCGCATGCAAGAGGCGCGGCACATCACATCATGGGGGCTTGTTCTGGCGCTTTGGGCCGCCGGGCTGGGGGCTGCTGCGCAATACGGCAAGTTCAGCGTGACCTTTCACCTGCTGCCCGTGGCCTATCCCGAGGCGGGGACAGCACTGGGGTTTGTGGTATCCCTTGTTGGGCTTTCGGGTATTTTTCTGGGGATTGTGGCGGGGCTGTTGGTGGCGCGGCTGCGCTACCGGCGCGCGCTGTTGTGGGGGCTTTGGATCGGGGCCGCCCTTTCCGTGTTTCAGGCCACACTGCCGCCCCTGCCGTGGTTGCTGGCCAGCCGCGCGGTCGAAGGGCTGTCGCATCTGGCGATCGTGGTCGCAGCGCCCACGCTGATTGCGCAGCTTTGCGCGCCGCGCGATCGCGGGTTTGCGCTGACGCTCTGGGGCACGTTCTTTGGGGTGGCGTTTGCGATCCTTGCCTGGGGTGGGGTGCCGCTTGCAGAACGCTTTGGGCTGGGGGCTTTGCTGGGTGCGCATGCCGCGGTCATGGCCCTTTGCGCTTTGATTTTGACGCAGCCTCTGAAATTCATCGAAACACCACCTGCCAAACCTGCAGGCTCTCTGCTCCGGCAACATCTTGACGTCTACGCCTCACCGCACCGGGTGGCCCCCGCTGCCGGGTGGCTGTTTTTCACCTTTTGCTTTGTGGCGGTTCTGACGGTGATGCCGCCTTTTCTTGATCCGGTGCAGCGCGCGTGGGTGATCGGGGCCATGCCACTGATGAGCATCCTGTCGTCCATGAGCCTTGGTGTCTGGCTTTTGCGTCTGATGCCTGCGGTGCGGGTGATCCAGCTTGGGTTTGCGACCTGTGCGCTCTGCATGATCTGGCTGTGGGTCCTGCCGGGTGATGCCGCCGCCTGTCTTGGCCTGGCCGCCGCCATGGGGCTTGTACAGGGGGCAAGTTTTGCAGCCGTCCCGCAACTGAATGCAGAGCCCTCAGATCAGGCGCTGTCAAACGGGGCCATGGCGCAAACCGGCAACATCGGCAACACGCTGGGCGTCCCGGTTCTGATCGCTGTGCTGGCGGGTTTTGGCTACACCGGTATGGTCGTGGTGCTTGGCCTTGCCTTTGCTTGCGGTCTTGGCGTGCATATTTGGCTGGCGTGGAAGCGCGTCCCCTATTAATGTTCCCTTAACGTTCTGCGACTTTGCAGTGGCGAGGACGGTTTGTAAGCCTATGTTCGAGTGTCTGAGCAGGAGTGTCCGATGGCAGAGATGAAACACATTGAGGTGCGTGGCGCGCGCGAGCACAATCTCAAGGGGATCGACGTTGATATTCCGCGCGACCAGCTTGTGGTCATTACCGGTCTGTCGGGGTCGGGCAAATCCTCGCTGGCGTTTGATACGATCTACGCCGAAGGGCAGCGCCGCTATGTGGAATCGCTGTCGGCCTATGCGCGCCAGTTCCTCGATATGATGCAGAAACCGGATGTGGACCACATTGCCGGTCTGTCGCCTGCCATTTCGATTGAACAGAAGACCACGTCGAAAAACCCACGCTCCACCGTCGGCACCGTCACCGAAATCTATGACTACATGCGTCTGCTCTTTGCCCGCGCAGGCACGCCCTATTCGCCCAGTACCGGCAAACCGATCGAGGCGCAGCAGGTGCAGGACATGGTGGACCGGATCATGGCGATGGAGGAGGGGACCCGCGCCTATCTGCTGGCCCCGATCATCCGTGACCGCAAAGGCGAATACCGCAAGGAGTTTCTCGAACTGCGCAAGCAGGGCTTTCAGCGGGTCAAGGTGGATGGCGCCTTCTACGAGTTGGATGAGCCGCCCACGCTCGACAAGAAATTCCGCCACGACATCGACGTGGTGGTGGACCGTATCGTGGTCCGCGACGGGCTTGAGACGCGACTGGCCGACAGTCTGCGCACGGCGCTGGACCTTGCCGATGGCATTGCGATCCTTGAAACCGCGCCCAGTGAGGGCGACCCCGAACGCTTCACCTTTTCAGAGAAATTCGCCTGTCCGACCTCGGGCTTTACGATCCCTGAGATTGAGCCGCGCCTGTTTTCGTTCAACGCGCCCTTCGGGGCCTGCCCGGCCTGCGACGGTCTGGGTGTTGAGCTGTTCTTTGACGAACGGCTGGTGGTGCCTGATCAGAACCTGAAAATCGCGGATGGCGCGCTGGCCCCCTGGCGTAAAGGCAAGTCGCCCTATTTCCTGCAAACCATCGAAGCCTTGGCCAAGCACTATCAGTTCAAACAATCGACCAAGTGGAAAGACCTGCCCGAAAAGGTCCAGCAAGTCTTTCTCTACGGCTCCGGCAAGGAAGAGATTGCCTTTCGCTACGATGAAGGCGGGCGGGTTTATCAGGTCACGCGCGTTTTTGAAGGGGTGATCCCCAACATGGAGCGGCGCTACCGCGAGACGGATTCCAGCTGGATCCGCGAAGAATTCGAGCGCTACCAGAACAACCGGTCCTGCGGCACCTGCAAAGGCTACCGCCTGCGCGAAGAGGCGCTCGCCGTGAAAATCGGTGAGATGGATGGGGAGTTATTGCACGCGGGCCAGGTCGTGCAGATGTCGATCCGCGAGGCCTTCGACTGGTGCGACCGTGTGCCGGGCTATCTGACGGCGCAGAAAAACGAGATTGCGCGGGCCATCCTCAAGGAAATCCGCGAACGGTTGGGGTTTCTGAACAATGTGGGGCTGGAATATCTGACCCTGAGCCGGAACGCAGGCACGCTGTCGGGCGGTGAAAGCCAGCGTATCCGGTTGGCGAGCCAGATCGGCTCCGGGCTGACCGGCGTGCTTTACGTGCTGGACGAACCCTCAATCGGGCTGCACCAACGCGACAACGACCGGTTGCTGCTGACGCTTAAAAACCTCCGGGATCAAGGCAATACGGTCATCGTGGTCGAACATGACGAGGAAGCGATCCGCGAGGCTGATTATGTCTTTGACATTGGGCCGGGGGCAGGCGTGCATGGGGGCGAAGTGGTCAGTCACGGCAAGCCCGACGCCATCGCCGCCGATCAGAACTCCATCACCGGGCAGTATCTGACCGGGACGCGCAAGATCGCGGTGCCGACCAAGCGGCGCAAGGGCAACAAAAAGAAACTGCAGGTGGTCAAAGCCACGGGTAACAACCTGCAAAACGTCACCGTGGACTTTCCGCTGGGTAAATTTGTCTGTGTGACGGGTGTGTCAGGCGGCGGAAAGTCTACCCTGACCATCGAGACCCTTTTCAAAACGGCGTCCATGGCACTGAACGGCGCGCGCCAGACGCCCGCACCCTGCGAGACCATCAAAGGGTTGGAGCACCTGGATAAAGTCATCGACATTGACCAGCGCCCCATCGGCCGCACGCCCCGGTCGAACCCGGCGACCTACACCGGGGCCTTTACGCCGATCCGCGACTGGTTTTCGGGTCTGCCGGAGGCCAAGGCGCGCGGCTACAAGCCCGGGCGTTTTTCGTTCAATGTCAAAGGCGGGCGCTGTGAGGCCTGTCAGGGCGACGGTGTCATCAAGATCGAGATGCATTTTCTGCCCGATGTCTACGTGGAATGCGAGACCTGCAAGGGCGCGCGCTACAACCGCGAGACATTGGAAATCAAGTTTAAAGGCAAGAGCATAGCTGACGTTCTTGATATGACGGTTGAAGATGCGCAGACGTTTTTTCAGGCGGTCCCGTCGATCCGCGAAAAGATGGACGCGTTGATGCGCGTGGGGCTTGGCTATATAAAGGTGGGCCAGCAAGCGACCACTTTGTCGGGGGGCGAGGCACAGCGGGTCAAACTGTCCAAGGAACTGAGCAAACGCTCGACCGGGCGCACGCTCTACATTCTGGACGAGCCGACCACCGGCCTTCATTTTGAGGATGTGCGTAAGCTATTGGAAGTGCTGCATGAACTGGTAGACCAGGGCAATTCCGTCATCGTGATCGAACACAACCTCGATGTGGTGAAAACCGCAGATCACATCATTGATATTGGCCCTGAAGGCGGCGATGGCGGGGGCCGCGTGGTCGCCACCGGCACACCCGAAAAGGTCGCGAGCGTGACCGAAAGCTACACTGGCAAATATCTGGCCCCGATGTTGGTGGCCCAAGGAAAGGTTGCGGCTGAATAAACCTGCGCGCCTCTATGGGCAACGGTGCGCGGTCGGCAAAATTTTGGGGCGGCCCGGATCACAGCTTGCAGTCGCGTTTTTTTAGCCATATGCACTGCGCATCGCGGGTGTAGCTCAATGGTAGAGCAGCAGCTTCCCAAGCTGACGACGAGGGTTCGATTCCCTTCACCCGCTCCAAAACGCCCCCTCAATAGACCCCGTTTACTGGTGTTTGCACCGCCTCATTTCAGGTCAGACGCGTCTTTATGTTTTGCGCCGCTGCCGTATAGCCACCTGCCGCTCCGTCCACAAAATGCACGTGATCATCCGTCAGAATAGACGGAACAATGCATGTCATCATGGCTTCGGTCTGGGCGTGCAGCCCAAAGTGAATGACACCAGCGGCCGCCCCCTTTTCAAGCAGATCGCGCAATTGCCCTTCGATCGAGGGATCGCAGTCGATGGTCATTTTCAGGCCGTCTTCGAATTTGCGAAAGTCCGCGTTGGCGCCCACAACACGGCGGTATCTGCGCGCGTCAAATCCGTCAAGTTTCAGCCCGGTTTTGATCAGCAGCCAGGCCACAAAACTCTCGAAAAGCGCCTTGCGGCGCGCTTTGCTCACTGCGCCACCTTTGCGTTGGGCATGTGCCTCAAGCGTGGCACCAGCGGGGGGCCACTGCACTGGCGGGCCCTGATCTTCGGCGGGGTGGCCCGCGCCCTCAAGGCCATGGATCAACTTCAGCACGTCCAGCGCGAGGGTCGCGAAATCCGCGTCCGGCACGCCGTCCACCGGCAGGATCACCACAGACAGCACTGTGCCGTTGCGGCTGGGCATGTGGCTCCAGCGACAGGACAACCCGGTGAGGTCGGGTTGGCTGCCTGCGGGGGCATTGGCGATGGCGTGTGCGCCAGCCTTCATGCGGGCCTCTGCCCAACTGACGCCGCCCCCTGAAAACATTGCATAATCAACGCCTTGCGATACCTTGAAGCGGGCGACTGTTACGTCAAAACCGGCGGCGCGCACGTCCATGACCCGCACCATGCCCACACGCAAACCGATCTCGAACTCTTCCTGTGCCCAGCACCGAACCGCGGCCAGCGCCTGTTCGGCACGCGCTTTCCAATCGGGGGGCACCGCAAAGGCCGCACCGTCACCGCCAAAGATAAACGGAAATGGCGTGCCCTTATGGGCGTTGATCTGGGCGGAAATCACCGCCGCTGCGACCATATTGACGGTTTTATAGCGCCCGTTGGCCACCTCCTGCGTGGAGCCCGTGATGTCCGAGGTGCCAATCCACCAGTCGTCGGGCAAGGGGGTGTAGGCGGTGCTGCGGGACAGCTTCGCAAAGTCATCTTGTTCGGGAACAGATGCGTAAAAACCAGTGCCGGGCGCTGTGTCCATCATGGTGTCAGCTAAGACCATTTTTGCCTTTTGCCAAAGTGAATTGTCGCATCAGCCCCAAATCTGGCGCAATGGCACTAGGCCCGAGACCGATGCCCGCGTCGGTCAGCGCGGCGCGCGGGCGCTGAAAAAGTTGATCTCTGCCGGAATTCTCAGGCCTTGGGGTGTTACAAAAGGCGCAAACAGCTCGGTCAGCACGGCGGTGATCTTTGCGCCGTCCTCGGGTGTGGCGTTAAAATGATCCATCGTCCGTTTCGGCGGCCCTGCGCTGACGGCAAAGGCTGCCGCCTGATCGCGCGTGCCCGCAGGTGTCAGGTGCAGGTCTTCCTTCACGGCGCTGACATCGGCAAATCCAGCGGATGCAAGCATGTCGGTGGTTTTTGCCCGGTCGCGCAGCGCGAAGGGGCCGGGGTCGTCCGGGTCAACGGCAGGCGGTGCGCCCAGCACGGTTTTTGCGGCTTTGGCAGACAGCGTGAACCACGGGTTCATTTCAATCGCTCCCCATGTGGCAAAGGTCACCTTTGCGCCGGGCCTAAGGCTGTTGAGGATGTGCCTGAACGCAGCAGTTGTGTCGCCAAAGAACATCACGCCAAAGCGCGAGATCAGATGGTCAAAGCCTGCCCCCTCAAAGGTGTGGGTCGCGGCATCCGCCTGCATCAGCGTGATATTTTGCGCACATTTTGTGCGCGTTGCGGCAAGCGCCAGCATGGGGGCGGAAATATCCACCCCGGTCACATGTCCGTCCGGCCCCACCTGTTGTGCGGCTTGCAGAACACTGGCCCCGGTGCCGCATCCGATGTCCAGAACCGTCGCCCCCGGCGCAAGCGACGCTTTTTGCCAAAGTGTATCAAGCACCGGTTGCATGAGCGCATCAAAGGCCTTTTGCTGCGCGACCCACGTGCCGCCCGCGTCACCGTTCCAAAAGGTCTGCTGATCTGATTGTGTCATGTGATGTCCTGCGCCAAATTCACCCGCGCCGCCGTCTGCGCCGGCCACCGCTGGCGTCTGCCCCGGAACCACCTGTGTTGAAAGTGGTTGTCGGCAAGGTCACGATGCTATTGAGGATCGGGAAGGGATCGCATGCATTCGGCATGGCAGAGGCATTGACAAAATGCTCCTGAAACCGGGGCTCAATGGCGGTTTCGATCTTGTGGATGGCGCGCACCGTCGCCTCGATCTCAGCGCGCGCGCCGGTGTTGAGCAAGGCAATGCGCGCGCCTGTGCCCGCCGCATTCCCGGCAGAGACAACCTTGTCCAGCGGGGCATCGGGGATCATCCCAAGGATCATTGCGTGTTTCGTCGAGATATGTGCGCCAAAGGCACCTGCCAGCACCACGCGGTCCACGGTATCGACGCCGAATTTATCCATCAACAGACGCGCCCCGGAATAAAGGGCGGCCTTGGCCATCTGGATTTCGCGGATGTCGCGGTTTGTCACCGTGAGGCGCGGCCCACCCTTATCTGATGCATCGTGCACCAGATAGGAATAGGTGCGCCCGTCCAGAAAACAACGATCAGAGCCTGTCTGCTCCGGCGATCCGATCAGACCGGCGGCGTCGACGATGCCATGCAGGCGCATTTCCGCGACCATCTCGATGATGCCCGAGCCACAAATGCCGGTGATGCCCGTGGTGGCGGTTTGTACGTCAAAGCCTTCTTCGGTTGACCACAGATCGCAGCCGATGACCTTGAACCGGGGCGCTTTGCTGAGCGCATCAATCTCGACCCGTTCGATGGCACCGGGCGCGGCTCTCTGGCCTGCGCTGATTTGCGCCCCTTCAAAGGCAGGACCCGTGGGCGAGGAACAGGCCAGCACCTTTTCACGGTTGCCCAGCAAAATCTCTGCGTTGGTGCCTACATCGACTACAAGTGTTAATTCATCCGCCTTGTCCGGGGCCTCAGACAGGGCAACGGCGGCGGCATCCGCGCCCACATGGCCTGCAATGCAGGGCAGCATGTAAATCCTCGCTGAAGGGTGGATATTGAGGTCCAGATCATCCGCACGCAGCCGCAGCGCATTGTTTGTCGCCAGCGCAAAAGGGGCCTGTCCCAATTCAAACGGGTCGATGCCCAGCAGCAGGTGATGCATCACGGGATTACAGACAAACACCGCATCCACGATCAGGGATTTGTCAATTTCCGCATCATCCGCGATTTGGGTGAAAAGACCGCACATGCCTTCGCGCACCGCGTCTGTCATCTCTTTTGCGCCGCTTGCATTCATCATCGAATAACTCACGCGGCTCATCAGGTCTTCGCCAAAGCGGATTTGCGGGTTCATCACACCGGAGGAGGCCAGCACCTCACCGGTTTGCAGATCACACAGATGTGCCGCAATGGTGGTGGAGCCCAGATCCACGGCCAGCCCGTAGACGGTGCCATCGTAGTACCCCGGCCAGATGTTCATGATCCGGGGTCGGTTTTCCTCATCGCCCAGATGCACAGCGACGGTGACCTTCCAGTCGCCTTTGCGCAGAACCGGCTGCATGGATTGCAGGATGTGCAGATCGGCGGTGACGTTTTCGAGGTCCCATTGCTGCTGCAACGCCGCGCGCAGGCGCTCAAGATCCCCTGACGGGTCGTGCATGTCCGGCTCTGCCACATCCACGTAGAATAGCTTTGTGGACGGGTCTAGCACGATCTCGCGCGCCTCCGCCCGTTTGCGGACCACTTGCTTGTGCACCTGACTTTCGGGCGGCACGTCGATGACCACATCACCTTGTACGGCGGCCTGACATCCCAACCGGCGACCCTCTTTCAGCCCGCGTTTTTCATCATAGCGTGCCTCGACACTGTTCCACGCCGACAGCGCACCGTCCGTCACGGTCACACCATGCTTAGGGAACTCACCATAGCTGGGCGTGATCTGGCATTTGGAACAGATGCCCCGCCCCCCGCAGACAGAATCAAGATCAACGCCCAACTGCCGCGCTGCGGTCAGAATGGGCGTGCCCACCGGAAAGCGTCCGCGCTTGCCCGACGGCGTGAAAACCACAAGAGGATCAGAAGTCATACCGGCGCTCGTACCTTTACCAATCTGTTTGCCCAAATCTAAGCGGTGCCGATGCATCACGGCGGGCCGCTTGCGTCATATAATCCGTCTTTGACGCCATCCCGCCGTCTAAATTGTCATAACCATTATGAAGCGGTGCTGCTGCAGGCTGGCAAAGCACGACAGCGCGCCTTTGCCCTTTTCATTTCGGTCAGGTCATGAAATAGGAACCTGCCAAATGAACAACTCCAATGCGAGGTCAGCCCATGGAGATTCGCGAGGCTCTTACCTTTGATGATGTGCTGTTGGTGCCGGGGGCATCGTCGGTTTTGCCCAGCACTGCAGACACGCGCACGAAGGTTACGCAATCCATCTCAATGAACATCCCGTTGCTCAGTTCTGCAATGGACACAGTGACAGAGGCCCGCATGGCCATCGCCATGGCGCAGGCAGGTGGCATCGGCGTGGTGCACCGCAATCTTGATATTGACGAACAGGCGCGCGCGGTCCGGCGGGTGAAGCGGTTCGAGAGCGGGATTGTATACAACCCGATCACGCTGCGCGCGGATCAGACGCTGGCGGATGCCAAGGCCTTGCAGGATCGCTACCGTGTCACGGGGTTTCCGGTTGTCGATGAGGCGGGCCGCGTTCTGGGCATTGTGACCAACAGAGACATGCGCTTTGCCAGCGATGACAGCACGCCTGTGTCGGTGATGATGTCGTCGGACAATCTTGCCATTCTGAACGAACCGGCAGACAGGGAAGAGGCGATCAGCCTCATGAAGGCGCGCCGCATCGAAAAGCTGCTGATTACTGACGCGGGGGGCAAGCTGACCGGTTTGCTGACGCTGAAAGACACCGAACAGGCGGTTCTCAACCCAACAGCCTGCAAAGACCACCTGGGGCGTCTGCGCGTGGCGGCGGCCACCACCGTGGGTGATGCCGGGTTCGAGCGGTCACAGGCGCTGGTCGATGCCGGGGTGGATATGATTGTGATCGACACCGCGCACGGACATTCCGAAGGGGTCGCCGCCGCCGTGCGCCGCGCCAAATCCCTGTCGAACGAAGTCCAGATCGTGGCGGGCAATGTCGCCACTGGAGAGGCCACGCGCGCCTTGATCGACGCAGGTGCCGATGCGGTCAAAGTGGGCATTGGCCCCGGCTCTATCTGCACCACGCGGATGGTTGCGGGCGTTGGCGTGCCGCAACTGACAGCCATCATGGACTGTGCCAAAGCGGCAGGCGACGTGCCGGTCATCGCGGATGGTGGTATTAAATTCTCAGGTGATTTCGCCAAGGCGATTGCGGCAGGGGCCTCTTGTGCCATGGTCGGCAGCATGATCGCAGGCACGGACGAAAGCCCCGGAGAAGTCATTCTGTATCAAGGTCGTAGCTTCAAAAGCTATCGGGGCATGGGCAGTCTGGGGGCCATGGCCTCCGGCTCTGCGGACCGGTACTTTCAAAAGGATGCCGCCAGCGACAAGCTGGTGCCGGAAGGGATCGAAGGGCAGGTGGCCTACAAGGGCAGTGCGGGCGCTGTGCTGCACCAACTGGTGGGCGGGCTGCGCGCGGCGATGGGCTACACTGGCTGTGCAACTGTGGACGAGATGCGCCGCAACTGCACATTCGTCAAGATCACAGGTGCGGGCCTCAAGGAAAGCCATGTGCATGACGTTCAGATCACCCGCGAAGCGCCGAACTACCGGGCGGGATAGAACGTCTGTGCCTGACCTGACCGGACCTGTGACATGACCCCTGCCGCCCGCGTTCAGGCCGCGATCGAGGTTCTCGACGACATTCTGGCAGGGCAGGCGGCGGAACAGGCACTGTCTCGCTGGGCGCGGCGCAGTCGCTTTGCCGGATCAAAAGACCGCGCCGCGGTGCGCGATCACGTGTTTGACGCGCTGCGATGTAAGCGATCTGCAGGAACGCTTGGCGGTGGGCACAATGGACGTGCAATCATGCTGGGCTTGGTACGGGCGCAGGCCGCCGACGCTGACGGTCTGTTTAACGGGGATCGTTACGCGCCTGCCGCACTGTCCGCAGCAGAGGCCGCGTTTGAGCCACATTCCATGTCCTTGGCAGATCGATGGAATTTGCCTGACTGGATCGTACCACACTTTCAGACCTCGCTGGGAGATCACGCAGAAGAGACAGCTCTTTTGCTGCAACAGCGCGGCCCTGTATCGCTACGGGTGAACCGGCGTCGCGGCACGCTCAAAGACGCGGTGCAGGCCTTGCAGGCTGACGGCATTGAGGTCGAACCGGTCGCCACAGCACCGGATGCCTTGCGCGTTACGGCAGGCGCGCGCGCTATCCGGCGCGGGGCGGCTTTTCTGGACGGGCTGGTCGAATTACAAGACATCCATTCACAAGCTGTGGTCGCGGGTCTGCCTGAGCCCGCGTCGGTTCTGGACATCTGCGCAGGCGGGGGTGGGAAATCTCTGGCGCTTGCGGATCAATACGACTGCCGTGTCTTTGCCTCTGATATCGACGTAAACCGGATGAAGGATATACCAGAGCGTGCCAAACGCGCACAGGTCAGCGTCACCGTTCTGGCCGAACAGGACCGGGCCGCGCACGCGCCCTACGATGTTGTCCTGTGCGATGCCCCCTGTTCAGGCAGCGGCGCGTGGCGGCGCGCACCAGAGGCGAAATGGGCCTTGACGCCTGATCGTTTGGCAGAGCTGACGCGCCTGCAATCAAAGGTCTTGAGCACCGCTGTGACCTTCGTGGCCCCGCATGGCACGCTGGTCTATGCCACATGTTCGGTGCTGGCAGGTGAAAACGAACATCAGGTTGAGGCATTTTTGGCGCAGCACCCGGACTGGCAGTGTGTCTCGCAGCATCGTTATCCCGTTACGCAACAGGCGGATGGGTTCTTTGTTGCACATCTGAAACGGTAGTAAATCTTATTTTATTCACGTTTTGCGTGTATCATGTGTCTTGGTTAATCTGGGATTAAGGTATCAAACGCGAAACTACAGATATGATTCGAAACAGACTTGGATTTTCCTGTGTTGCGTAGTGCACTGACCTCTTCAAGGATCATGCGCTTTGCGCAAACCGCGCAGCCGCGCACGCTGACCTTGCTGCTTGTGGCTGTCATGATTGGTGTTCTGGGACTTGCGGCCCCCGATCCGCAGTTGCAGCGGGCGTTCTTTGCAGCCTCCGCCGCCACGCTGAGCCTTGGTGCTGTGCTGTTGCTGATGGCGTGGCTTTACCGCCGACGCGTGGCCTCCGCCTTGGCTGTCCTGAGCGATTTCACCTCAAAGGATGCAACCCCAAGCTTTATCGCCGATAAAGACGGACATATTCTGTCGCACAATGGGGCTGCCAAACGCAGGTTCGCCAACCACCTTGAAGAGACGGTCACAGGCACGCTGCAGACTACCCTTGCCAACCCCAACGGGATCGTGTTCCGCCTGCAGATGCGCGCCGATTTGGAAAGCAACGCCAAAGAGGATCTTGTGACCCGGAAAGGGCATATCCGCCTCAGCGTGCTTCAAGCCGGTCACGAGAACTATCTGTGGCGTGTAGAGGATCTGCCGACGGCCGCCAGCCAGCACGAGGGCCCGACACTGCCCATGATCCTCGTGGGGCGCACCAACGCGGTGCTTTATATGAACGAGCCTGCCCACAAACTGGCAGGTGGCAGGATTAAAACGCTCGATGGAGTGTTCAAAACACTGCCCGTGGTGCCGGGAACCGTTTGCGACATCACCACATCCGACGGTCCGGCGCGGGCTTTGATCAGCGAAGTTGACGCAGGTGCAGGCAGGCGCGCGATTTACTTTTTGCCCCCGGGATCAGAGCCGGTGGTCGAAGAGGAATGGGCCGTTTTCCAGGAACTGCCAGTGCCTTTGCTCAAAATCGATCCGGAGGGGATGGTGCGGGCGTTCAACAGGTCTGCGACAAGCCTCATTGGCGTGTCCCTGCGCGACGATGTCCATCTGTCGGATTTGATGGAAGGGTTGGGGCGGTCCATGACCGAATGGTTGCAGGGCACCTTGTCGGGTCGCGCCGGGCCACAATCTGAATTCCTGCGGCTGAAGCGAACAGACAAGGAAGTCTTTGTTCAGGTGACGCTCAACCGCACTACAGAAGACGGCAAACCGGCTTTGATCGCGGTGCTGAACGATGCAACGGAGCTCAAATCTCTTGAGGCGCAGTTCGTGCAAAGCCAGAAAATGCAGGCGATCGGGCAGCTTGCGGGCGGTGTGGCGCATGATTTCAACAATCTGCTCACCGCCATTTCGGGGCATTGTGATCTTTTGCTGTTGCGCCACGATCAGGGGGATCCGGACTTCAGCGATCTGGTGCAGATCAACCAGAACGCCAACCGTGCCGCGGCTTTGGTGGGGCAGCTTCTGGCTTTCTCGCGCAAGCAGACGCTGCGGCCCGAGACGCTGGATGTGCGCGACACGCTGTCTGATCTGACGCATTTGCTGAACCGGCTGGTTGGGGAAAAGGTGACGCTCACCTTGAGCCATGAGCCAGTGATTGATCCGATCCGCGCGGACAAACGCCAGCTTGAACAAGTTCTGATGAACCTCGTGGTCAATGCGCGCGACGCGATGCCTCAGGGCGGTGAAATCAGGATTATCACCGAATGCAAAGACCTTGCAGAACCGCTGGCGCGGGACCGCGTCAACGTGCCTGCGGGGCGGTATGTGACCGTTCGGGTCGTCGATGACGGCATGGGCATTGCGCATGACAAGTTGCAAAAGGTGTTCGAGCCATTCTTTACCACCAAACGCACAGGCGAAGGCACCGGGCTGGGTCTTTCCACGGCTTACGGCATCATCAAGCAAACCGGCGGCTATATCTTTGTGGACAGCAAGGTCGGGGAGGGCACGTGTTTCACGCTCTACCTGCCTGTGTTGGACAATGTTGAGCAGGTCGAGCCGAAGCCCACACAACTGGTGCAGAAACCGACAGGAAAGCATGGCGACGGGGTGATCCTGCTGGTGGAGGACGAAGCGCCCGTGCGCGCCTTTGCAAGCCGTGCCTTGCGCCTGCGCGGCTATACGGTGCTCGAAGCGGATTCAGCCGAAGCCGCCCTGAAAACGCTCGAAGACGATACGCTGAATGTCGACGTCTTTGTGACGGATGTTGTCATGCCCGGTATGGACGGCCCAAGCTGGGTCCGCGAGGCGCTGAAGGAAAGGCCCGGCGTTCGCGTCGTGTTTGTGTCAGGCTACGCCGAAGACAGCTTTGGCGAGGCGCAGACGAAAATCCCCAATTCCGTGTTCCTGCCGAAACCTTTCTCACTGAATGATCTGACCGAAACAGTCCACGAACAGCTGCACTAGGGATCATAGCCCGACACGGTACGGTTCAGCGCATGCTCATAGAGCTTAATGTCAGCCGCATAGTGCTGCGCAAACAAGCGTTCTGTCGCCGGGTCTAAATCCAGATCCCCGGCAGGTGAGACGTTCAGACGTTGTGTTTCAAACCTATGCTCCAGCCTTTGCTGCAAAAACCGGGTGAGGCGCTCGGGATGCTCATAGGCAAAAAGATATGTCACGCGCGAGCCGTTGCTGCCGGCTTCCAAAAACCGCGATTGTCGCCCCACGGCCGCAAATTCAGGCGGGCTATCCTGCAAGTGCGCGCGCACGAATTCATCAAAACTGATTCCCGATGTAGACTGGATATGCTCCGACAGGTCGGGGCGGCGTCTGTAGCGATACCAACTGCCAAGCCAATCCAAGGGCGCGCGCATCACCGCGAGCACCTCCATCTCTGCCTGACAGACTTTTTTCAACATCGGCTGCACAAATCGGTCATAGCGATAGACCGGCGCGTGTTTCAACTGCGGCGGGCCAGAGAAAACAATGTCAGCCAAAGGGCTTAACGCCTCAATGTAAGCGGTCGATCCCGTCTTTGGTACGGACAGAAACGCAAGACGCGCCTTGTAAAATACCAGCACAGATTCCCCATTTTTGCGTAAGCAGTCCTGCTTAAACTACTCCTTAACCAGTTTGCGAAAAAGATGATTTGAATAGAATTTGATTGAAATGTTCTTATTTTGATCTCATACAGAACGTAATGAGAACATTCTGTCATTCAGGTGCGACAATGATTGCCGCTCCGTGGGATGTGTGACACTAAGAAGGTGAGCGATATGGCAACGGCAGATCTTTTGAGCATGGACAACAAAAAAGCAGCAGAGAAACAGAAGGCGCTTGATTCAGCGCTGGCACAGATTGAACGCCAGTTCGGCAAGGGCTCGATCATGAAACTGGGCGCGGAAGGCGCTGTCCAGGACATCAAGGCCAGTTCCACCGGGTCTTTGGGGCTGGATATTGCCCTTGGAATCGGCGGATTGCCGATGGGCCGGATCGTGGAGATTTACGGGCCGGAAAGCTCAGGCAAGACCACGCTGACCTTGCACTGCGTGGCTGAACAGCAAAAAGCGGGCGGCGTCTGCGCCTTTGTGGATGCCGAGCACGCGCTGGACCCAACCTATGCAAAGAAACTGGGCGTTGATCTGGACGAGTTGCTGATCAGCCAGCCCGATACCGGCGAACAGGCGCTTGAGATTACCGATACGCTTGTGCGGTCCGGTGCTGTAAACATGGTCATCGTGGATTCCGTTGCGGCCCTGACGCCGAAATCCGAGCTTGAGGGCGACATGGGCGACAGCTCCGTTGGTGTGCAAGCGCGTCTGATGAGCCAGGCAATGCGGAAACTCACAGGCTCAATCAGCCGCTCGAACTGTATGGTGATCTTCATCAACCAGATCAGGATGAAAATCGGCGTGATGTTTGGCTCGCCAGAGACAACAACCGGGGGCAATGCGCTGAAGTTCTATTCCTCCGTGCGGCTCGATATCCGCCGGATCGGCGCGATCAAGGACCGCGACGAGGTGGTTGGCAACCATACACGTGTCAAAGTTGTGAAAAACAAAGTGGCGGCGCCGTTCAAACAGGTGGAATTCGACATCATGTATGGCGAAGGCATCTCCAAAATGGGTGAACTGCTCGATCTTGGTGTGGCTGCTGGCGTTGTTGAAAAAGCCGGGTCGTGGTTCAGCTACGGTGATGAGCGCATTGGTCAGGGTCGCGAAAACGCCAAGTCTTTCCTGCGCGAGAACAAGTCAATGGCCTACGATATCGAAGACAAGATCCGCGCCGCCCACGGCCTTGATTTCGACATCCCAGCGGGCGAACGGCACGACGATGATGGCGTGATCGAAGCGTAACGGACCCACGCCCGCGCAGCATCGGCGATGGCGACCCGGCCCTGAACACAATGAGAAATGAACGCGCCTTTTACGGCGCGTTTCTTTTTGCGCATGGCCCTTGTGGACAGAGGCACCGGAGGGCGTTATCTGATGCCCGGTCAACAGACGTCCAACAGATTTCGTGCAAAGGCCCGACCCCATGCAAACGCTGAACGATATCCGATCCACTTTCCTGTCCTACTTCGACAAGCAAGGGCACGCCGTCGTCGCGTCCAGCCCGCTGGTGCCGCGCAATGACCCCACATTGATGTTCGCAAATTCGGGCATGGTTCAGTTCAAGAACCTCTTTACCGGGGTTGAGCACCGCGACTACAAGCGTGCCACAACCGCCCAGAAATGCGTGCGGGCAGGCGGCAAACACAACGACCTGGACAATGTGGGCTACACCGCGCGCCACCATACCTTCTTTGAAATGCTGGGAAATTTCAGCTTTGGCGACTACTTTAAAGAAGACGCCATTTTCTTTGCATGGGAGTTGATCACCCGCGATCTGGGCATCGACAAGAGCCGGCTTTACGTCACGGTTTATCATACGGATGATGAGGCAGTGGCGATCTGGCAAAAGGTTGGCGTGCCTGCAGACCGGATCATCCGCATTGCGACCAATGACAACTTCTGGATGATGGGGCCGACGGGTCCCTGCGGCCCCTGCACAGAGATTTTCTATGACCACGGCGACCACATCTGGGGTGGCCCCCCCGGCAGCCCCGAAGAAGACGGCGACCGCTTTGTAGAGATCTGGAACCTCGTCTTCATGCAGTATGAACAGTTCGAGGACGGCACCAGACGCGATCTGGCGGCACAATCCATCGACACGGGCATGGGCATCGAACGAGTGGCGGCGCTTCTGCAGGGCACCAACGACAACTACGCCACAGACCTCATGCGCAATCTCATCGAGGCCTCTGCCGATGCCACCAGCACCGATCCGGATGGGCCGGGCAAGACGCATCACCGGGTCATCGCCGATCACCTTCGCTCCACTTCTTTCCTGATGGCCGATGGGGTGATGCCCTCGAACGACGGGCGCGGCTATGTGCTGCGCCGCATTATGCGCCGCGCCATGCGGCACGCGCATCTTCTGGGCGCGAAAGATCCGTTGATGCACCGGCTTGTTCCCGCGCTTGTGCGGCAAATGGGGGCTGCGTATCCCGAGCTTGGTCAGGCGCAGGCAATGATCGAACAGACGCTGGAACAAGAGGAAACCCGTTTCCGTCAGACCCTTGATCGCGGCCTTAAGCTGCTGGATGAGGAATTGCACGCCTTGCCAGACGGTGCTGACCTGCCCGGAGCCTCGGCGTTCAAGCTCTATGACACTTACGGCTTTCCGCTGGACCTGACGCAGGACGCGTTGCGCGAAAAAGGCCGTGCGGTGGACACGGAAGGCTTTGACGTGGCCATGGCCGCCCAGAAAGCCAAGGCGCGCGCTGCGTGGTCAGGCTCGGGCGAAGCTGCGGACGCAACTGTGTGGTTCGACATCGCGGATGAAGCAGGCACAACCGATTTTCTGGGCTACGACACTGAAACCGCAGAGGGTCAGATTGCAGCGCTGATCAGCGATGGTGCACGCAAAGACACAGCCAAAACAGGCGAAACCGTTCATATCGCCCTGAACCAGACGCCATTCTATGCAGAATCTGGCGGGCAGGTGGGCGACAGTGGGACGCTGGTCACCCCATCGGGGGCCGCTACCATCACCGATACACGGAAAACGGCGGGCGTCTTTGTGCACATGGCCAAAGTGACGACGGGCGAGATCAGTGTGGGGGAGGCTGCAGTGCTCACGGTCGATCCGGCCCGACGCACGGCCATCCGGGCCAACCATTCCGCGACGCACCTGTTGCACGAGGCGCTTCGGCGGGCGTTGGGCGATCACGTGGCACAGCGCGGATCGTTGAACGCGGACGACAGGCTGAGGTTCGATTTCAGCCACACGCAGGCCCTGAACCTTGCAGAGCTTACGCAGGTGGAGCAGGAGGTAAATACCTTCATTCGCCAGAACGCACCGGTTGAGACCCGCATCATGACCCCCGATGATGCGCGCGGCTTGGGCGCTCAGGCGCTGTTTGGCGAAAAATACGGCGATGAAGTCCGCGTCGTATCCATGGGCCTGCTGGAAGGGTCCGGCAAAGGGCAGGCGGGCGACACCTATTCTTTGGAGCTTTGCGGCGGCACCCACGTGCGGCGGACTGGTGACATCGGAGCATTCGTCACCTTGGGTGACAGTGCCAGCAGCGCCGGCGTGCGACGGATTGAGGCGCTGACCGGCTCGGCTGCTATTGCTCATTTGCGCGCACAGGACCAGCGTCTGGCGCAGGTGGCACTGGACCTAAAGGCACAACCAGAGGAAGTGCCAACGCGTGTGAAAACTTTGCTGGATGAACGCAAGGCCCTTGCCAATGAAGTCGCACAACTGCGCCGGGATCTCGCAATGTCCGGCGGCTCCGGGGGAGGGACTGCGCAAAAAGATATCGCGGGCACAGCCTTTATTGCGCAGGTGCTTTCAGGCGTGACAGGCCGTGATCTGCCCGCTTTAGTGGACCAGTTCAAAGACAAGCTTGGCAGTGGTGCTGTGCTGTTAATCGCCGATGCGGACGGGAAAGCTGCCGTGGCTGCGGGTGTTACCTCTGATCTGAGCACTCGTCTGTCTGCGGTTGATATGGTCAAATCCGCCGTCGCGGAATTAGGCGGCAAAGGCGGCGGCGGTCGCCCGGATATGGCTCAGGGCGGGGCAAAATCAGTGGACAATGCGGATGCGGCCATCGCCTCCGTTGAAAAACTAATAGAAGGGTAAGAGCTATGGGCGCGCTTTGGATTGCACATGTCACGGTCACGGATGAAGAGGCCTACAAGAAGTATGCCGCCCTGGCCACACAGGCCATCGCGGACCATGGCGGGCATTTTATCGCGCGCGGTGGACGCTTTGTTCAACTGGAAGGGCGCGAGCGCCCACGAAATGTGGTCGCCCGGTTTCCAGACGTGGAAACTGCCGAAAAATGTTATCATTCAGAGGTGTATCAGCAGGCCTTAACGCACGCTCGCGGCGCATCAGAGCGTGAACTCCTCATCGTCGAGACCGCCGAGTAACACTTTCCTTTGGCCTAATCACTCCGAGGGGTGCGAGGGGCTGGCCCCTCGCGCATCTCAGCCTGCTTTGGCCATCCGTTTGCGCTCGTGCGGGTCAAGGTAACGCTTGCGCAAACGAATTGCATTTGGCGTCACCTCAACCAACTCATCGTCATCGATGTAGGCGATCGCTTCTTCAAGGCTCAGGGTCATAGGCGTCGTCAGGCGCACCGCCTCGTCGGTGCCGGAGGCGCGGACGTTGGTCAGCTTTTTGCCTTTCAGCGGGTTCACTTCCAGATCGTTTTCGCGGCTGTGCTCGCCGATAATCATCCCGGTGTATACATTTGCCTGTGCGCCAATCATCATCTTGCCGCGCTCTTCAAGGTTCCAGAGCGCATAGGCCACCGATGATCCGTTCTCCATTGAGATCAGAACGCCTGCGCGCCGCCCGGGGATCGGGCCTTTATGCGGTGCCCAGCCATGAAACACGCGGTTCAAAACGCCGGTGCCGCGCGTATCGGTCAGGAATTCACCGTGATAGCCGATCAGCCCGCGCGACGGGACGTGCGCCACAATCCGCGTCTTCCCGGCCCCGGCAGGCTTCATCTCAACCAACTCACCGCGCCGCGTACCGGTCAGCTTTTCGATCACAGCCCCTGAATACTCGTCATCCACGTCGATGGTGGCTTCCTCAATGGGTTCGTGCCGCGCGCCGTCAATATCCTGAAACAGCACCTGTGGGCGCGAGATTGACAGCTCAAACCCTTCGCGGCGCATATTTTCGATCAACACGCCCATCTGCAATTCGCCGCGGCCTGCAACCTCAAAGGCCTCGCCGCCGGGCGTATCGCTCACCTTGATGGCGACGTTGGATTCTGCCTCTTTCATCAACCGTTCCCGGATGACCCGGCTTTGTACCTTTTTGCCATCGCGGCCTGCCAGCGGGCTGTCGTTGATGCCGAACGTCACGGTAATGGTTGGTGGATCAATGGGTTGCGCGGGCAACGCCTCTGTCACCTGGGGGGCCACGATACTGTCGGCCACCGTGGCTTTGGACATGCCCGCCAGCGAGACAATGTCGCCCGCTTCGGCCACATCAATCGCACTTTGCGTCAACCCGCGGAAGGCCAGCACTTTGGTCACGCGGAAGCTTTCGACCTGCGAGCCGTCCATGGACAGAGCTTTAACCGTCTCACCGGCTTTCACTGTGCCAGCTTCAACGCGGCCCGTCAGAATACGCCCGATAAAGGGGTCTGCACCCAGTGTTGTGGCCAACATCTGAAACGGTTCTGCGCGTCTTTCGGACTGTGCTGGGGAAGGCACATGCTCGACCACCATATCAAACAGTGCCGAAAGGTCCTCGCGCGGCCCATCCAGCTCCATATCCGCCCAGCCGTTCCGGCCGGAGGCATACATGGCCGGAAAATCCAGCTGATCGTCGTCCGCGCCCAGATTGGCAAAGAGATCAAAACACTCATCCAGCGCCCGGTCCGGCTCCGCATCAGGTTTGTCGACCTTGTTTAATACCACAATCGGGCGCAAGCCGAGCGCCAGCGCCTTGGAGGTCACGAACTTGGTCTGCGGCATCGGCCCTTCGGCGGCGTCCACCAGCAGCACCACACCATCCACCATGCTCAGGATCCGCTCGACCTCACCGCCGAAATCCGCGTGGCCCGGCGTGTCGACGATATTGATGCGCGTGCCTTTCCATTCCACACTTGTGGCCTTGGCCAGAATGGTGATGCCGCGCTCACGTTCCAGGTCGTTGCTGTCCATCGCCCGTTCGTCCACGGCCTGATTTTCCCGAAACGCGCCGGATTGCTTGAGCAGTTCGTCCACCAGGGTTGTTTTGCCATGGTCCACGTGCGCGATAATCGCAATATTTCTCAATTCCATTCGTCAGCGGCCTTCAAATCAGGGAGGAACGGATCAAATATCCGTTGTTGCAGGCCGCATACCGTGCAGCCGCAGCAAAAGCTAGGGTAAAAACGGCGGATTGCGAGCCGTGCGCGCTTAATGCCCTACGGTCTTTGAGAAAAGATGAATAACCAGAATACCCCCGATGATCATCGCCAGACCCAGAAGGGCCGGCAGATCCAGCCGCTGCCCAAAGATCACAAACCCGATGCTGGCAATGAACACGATCCCCAGCCCCGACCAGATGGCATAGGCAATCCCCACCGGGATCACCTTGAGCGCCATGGCCAGCAGATAAAACGAGATGCCATAGGCGATCACCACCACGATGGAAGGGACAAGCTTGGTGAACTGTTGCGAGGCTTGCAGGGCCGTGGTGCCGATGGTTTCGGCCAGAATGGCGAAAATCAAAAAGATATAATGCGCGGGCATGGCAGGGCTTTCATGGGCTAAAGCGGCAGGCAGTGCGTGTCCTTGATGTCTTCCATCACAAAGCTGGCGGACACATCTGACAAAGGCACGCGCCGGATCAGGTTTTGATAGAGACGGTCGTAATCCGCCATATCCGCGACTTTTGCCCGGATCAAGTAATCCAGATCACCGGTCATTCTGTACACGCTGAGGATTTCCGGCATCGCGCGCACCGCCTTGGAAAAGGTTTCAAGCCAATTGGGGGCATGCGCGTTTGTGCGCACCGAGATGAACACCGTCAACGGCAGGCCAAGCGCCTCGGCGTCCAGCAGGGCGACACGCTGTTTGATGAACCCTTTTTCTTCAAGCGCGCGAATTCTGCGCCAACAGGCATTCCGGCTGAGAGATACGGCCTCGCCCACGGCCTCCAGCGACAAGGATCCGTCACTTTGCAAAAGTTTCAGGATTCGGCGATCATATTCATCAATATTCAACATGATTGGATGAAATGCAGAAAATCATCCACACATCAATGGATATAAGGCAAAATATTGGGCAAAAATCTCACACTCACGAAGTTAGAACACAGCATACACCTCAGGAGGTCTTATGTTGCGTCATCTTTTTCTCGCCCATCCCGGTTCTGTTGGTGAATCGTATTTTCAGCATCTCCGTTTCGCCCTGCGGTTTTCCGCGCTGCTTTTCATGGCAAGCGTTGCCGCACTGGTCCACGCGCTGGTGCCGTGTCTTTTTGAGAAAACCGCCGGTAAGCTGGTCGCAGACTTGAATCAGCGTATTGTCACGCGGCACTGACCTCAGGTGGCAATATAGCGGTCGCGGCGGTGATTGAACGTGATCACCAGATTAAGGACAACGGCCCCCAACAGCGAATAAAGTACCACGGATGGGGGGAAAAGCAGGGCCGCGATCCCAAAAATCACCGCATCCGCCATCAGCTGCACCCAGCCCGCCCTGAACCCCGTGCTGTCCTGCACCAGCAGCGCCACGACGCCCAAGCCCCCCATGGAGCCGTTGTGCCGGAACATTGCCAGCAACCCGATCCCGACCGTGGCGCCAAAGGCCACCGCCGCCAGTGCCGGATCAATACGCTCAAAGCTCAGGCCAAGCGGCAACAGTTCGGTGCACAGCGACAGCAAGGTCACCGACACCAAGGACTTGATCGTGAACTCCAGCCCCAAGCGCCGGTAGGCCAGTACATAAAACGGCAGGTTGACCAGAAAAAACATTGCTCCAAAGGAATAGCCGGTCAGGTAGGAAAGAATGACCGCGATGCCTGCGGTCTGGCCGGTGATCAGGCCCACGCTGGTCAGAAAATGCATGCCCAGACTGCACAGGAAAATGCCGATCGACAGCCCCTGTATATCTTCAAGCCACGTATGTTTGCGCGGATCATGCGACGTCATTGCCATAGGTCTCGGCTACGCCCGGCAGAGCGGATTGTCCACGCGCGCGCCGTAGTTTTGCGCGCTCAGGCGACGCCGACCGCGCACCAAGCTGCATTTATGAGCGGATTGACCGCTTAACCGGCCAGTGCCTTACCAAGGTTCTCATCAACCTTTTCCAAAAAGCCCATGGTCGTCAGCCAGCCTTGGTTCGGTCCCACCAAAAGCGCGAGGTCTTTGGTCATGTGGCCGCTTTCAACGGTCTGCACGATCACTTTCTCCAGCGTTTCCGCAAAGCTCATAAGCGGGGCGTTGTCATCGAGCTTGGCGCGGTGTTTCAAGCCGCCAGTCCACGCATAGATCGACGCGATGGAGTTGGTGGAGGTCGCTTCGCCTTTTTGATGCTGGCGGTAGTGGCGGGTGACGGTACCATGGGCGGCCTCGGCCTCTACCGTGTTGCCGTCGGGCGTCATCAACACCGATGTCATCAGCCCAAGGGAGCCAAATCCCTGCGCGATTGTGTCCGATTGCACGTCCCCGTCGTAGTTCTTGCAGGCCCAGACGTAGCCGCCGTTCCACTTCATCGCGCAAGCCACCATATCGTCGATCAACCGGTGCTCGTACCAGATGCCCGCTTTCTTGAAGGCTGCTTCGAACTCCTCTTCATAGACCTTCTGGAATAACTCCAGAAAACGGCCATCATATTGTTTCAGAATGGTATTCTTTGTGGACAGATAGACCGGCCAGCCCATGTTCAGCCCATAATTCAGCGACGCACGGGCGAAATCAATGATAGAGGCATCAAGGTTGTACATCGCCATAGTGACGCCCGCATCGGGGGCTGTGAACACCTCTTTTTCGATCTCTGTGCCGTCGTCGCCCACGAATTTGAGGGTCACCTTGCCGGGGCCGGGGAACTTGAAATCCGTCGCGCGGTACTGATCCCCAAAGGCGTGACGGCCCACCACAATGGGCTTGGTCCAACCGGGCACAAGGCGCGGCACGTTGCGGCAGATAATCGGCTGGCGAAAGATCACGCCGCCCAGAATGTTGCGAATGGTCCCATTAGGCGAGCGCCACATCTGCTTGAGGCCGAACTCTTCGACGCGCGCCTCATCCGGGGTGATCGTCGCGCATTTTACGCCCACGCCGTACTTCTTGATCGCATGGGCGGCATCCACGGTGATCTGGTCGTCGGTCTCGTCCCGTGCCTCCATGCCCAGATCGTAGTACTTCAGATCCACGTCGAGGTACGGCAGGATCAGCTTTTTCTTGATGAAATCCCACATGATGCGGGTCATTTCATCGCCATCAAGCTCAACGATAGGGTTCTCTACCTTGATTTTGGTCATTGCGCGGGCTCCCGGTGCAGATCAACTCGCGCCATGCTGTACCGCAGAAACATCCGCCTGAGAAGACGGTATGCGACAGTATACCGAAATAAAGAGTGTAAAACTTGAAGCTTAAGGCGCGGTGCCGAAAAAGCCCGCAAGCCTGGGCTTCAGCCACTCCCAAAGCGCCGGGGCGCCCTTTTCGACGGGTGTGCCCACACGCGCGTCTAACTGCGCGTAGGTCACATTATAGTCCCGCCACGATCCGCCGCCGTTGGCCATATTGGCCAGTGGGGTCTGCACGCGGTCGATGGACTTGGCAAACCGCGCATCGGCACTTTCTGCGGCTTCAAACTCATCCCAGAGCGCGCGAAACGCCTGCGCCTGATCTGGCGGCAACAGCCCAAACAGCCTGTCAGCCGCTGCTTGTTCACGCGCGGCCATGTCCGCTGCATCAACCGTCCCGTGGATGGGGTTGTCGCCGGCGTCGATCTCTACAATATCGTGGATCAGCAGCATCTTGATGACCCGGTCAACTGACACAGGCTCTGACGCATGCTCTGCCAGGACGCAGGCGAACAACATCACGTGCCAGCTGTGCTCTGCGGAGTTTTCGAACCGGCTGCCATCATGCAGGCGCGAGGCCCGGAGGATGGATTTCAGCTTGTCAGCCTCTGCCAGAAAGGCAAATTGCGCGTCCAGACGTTCAGACATCACGCATATCAGACATCCGGCATCGGCGGTTGCGCGATCTCGTTGCTCAGCTTGTCGAGTACGGCGCGGGCACGCTGCTCTGCCCGCCGGACCCGCACCGCCGTTAGATAAGTTTCTTCCATGGTCTGGGACGAGCCGCCGATTGCGTCGGCCACTTGCCTGACAAAGGCGTCGTCATTGGTTGCGGTGATGATCTTGAGGCTCTGCAGTGCCAGATCATCCGCAATATTATCCATCCGCGACATCGGCCTAGCGGGATGTTTCGGTCAGACGGCGCTTTACATAGGCCGTTGTGGTATCGATCAGCGTGTCCGCGTGCGGCTCTTCAAAGAAGTGACCGGCGCCCTCCACCTGTTCGTGGGTGATGGTGATGCCCTTTTGTTCATGCAGTTTCGACACCAGCGCTTCTGTGTCGACAGGCGGGGCCACTCGGTCGGCGGTGCCATTGATGATCAGGCCGGAGGCTGGGCAGGGGGCAAGAAACGAAAAGTCGTACATATTCGCGGGCGGCGCGACAGAGATAAACCCGGTAATCTCTGGCCGGCGCATCAAAAGCTGCATGCCGATCCACGCCCCGAATGAAAAGCCCGCAACCCAGCAGTGCTTGGAGTTGTTGTTCATGGACTGCAAATAATCCAGCGCAGAGGCCGCATCAGAAAGCTCACCCACGCCCTGATCGTATTCGCCCTGGCTGCGTCCGACACCCCGGAAATTAAACCGCAGAACCGTGAACCCCATCTTGAAAAACGCATAATGCATTTTGTGCACGATGACGTGGTTCATGGTGCCGCCAAATTGCGGATGCGGGTGCAGAATGATCGCGATGGGCGCGTCGCGCTCTTTTTGCGGATGATATCGACCTTCCAGGCGACCTTCCGGTCCGGGAAAAATGACCTCGGGCATGCGTGTCCTTCGTGCTCAGTTCACAGGGCCTGTGACGCCAAACTTGACGGCTTTGCTCAGGCACTTTAGAACGGTTCTAAATATAGCATCGCAGACAAAGCATCGACGCGTTGCAGGGATGTAATTTCATAATCGCGCGGCGTCAATCAATCAGGTGCCGTCTGTCACGCGGGAGAGGCAAGATGAAGCTGTCGACAAAGGGCCGCTATGCGATGGTTGCGCTGGCCGATATCGCGCTGCAACCCGCCGAAGGTCTGGTCACGCTTAGCGAGATATCAGAGCGGCAACAGATTTCCCTGCCCTATCTGGAGCAGTTGTTCGTGAAGCTGCGCCGCGCGGGTCTGGTGGCATCGGTGCGCGGGCCGGGCGGCGGCTACCGGCTGGCGCAAAACCCATCCGACATTCGCGTCGTTGATATTCTGTCGGCGGTGGATGAGACCGTCAGCGCCATGCACAAAGGGGCAGGGGCCTCAGGTGGCGCATCTGGCAGCCGCGCACAGTCTCTGACAAACCGCCTGTGGGAGGGGATGAGCGCGCATGTCTACGTTTTCTTGCACCAGACGCGCCTGTCGGATGTGGTGAACAATGATCTGGCCCCATGCCCTGCGGTGCCGAACCTGTTCGACGTTGTCGATGAACCGGCAGAAAACCTATGACGCACCTTGCCCGGCCGAACCGTCTGCCATGACCCGCGTCTATCTGGATCATAACGCGACGACGCCTTTGCGGCCCGAGGCCCGCGCAGCCATGCTGGCAGCGCTGGATGTGGTGGGCAATCCATCGTCCGTGCATCAGGAGGGGCGGCAGGCCAAAGCATTGCTGGAACAGGCCCGCGCGCAAGTGGCGGATTTGGTCGGCTGTGCGCCGTCAGAGGTGGTGTTCACAAGCGGTGCGACGGAAGCCGCCCGCATGCTGTCGCAGCCGCACGTCCTTGTGGACCACACAGCGCATGATGCCTTGCGCGCCCATGCCGGACCTGATGCCCCGTCGCATGCGCAGATTGTGGCGATGGGGCTTGCGAACTCAGAAACGGGGGTGATCAGCCCTGTCCCGCCGCGCGTAGAGGGAAAGTGGGTCTACGGCGCGCAAGCCGCCGATAGGTTGCTGCTGGACATCACCCAAGCGGCCGGGCGCGTCGCGTTTGATTTCCGCGCCAGCGGGGCCGATTTCGCGATCTTGTCGGCGCACAAGCTTGGGGGGCCCAAGGGCATTGGCGCGCTGATCATCCGGCAGGGCTTGGATATCGGAACGCTCGCACCGGGGGGCGGTCAGGAAATGGGCCGCCGCTCCGGGACAGAGAACATTGCAGGCATTGCAGGTTTTGGCGCAGCTGCGGCTGCGGCCGCACGCGATATCGCGTCCGGTTTATGGGACGAGGTCGAGAAACTTAGAAAGATTCTAGAAAACACCCTTGCAGCTGGTGCGAAGACAACTATTTTTGTCGGGAAAGATAAACCACGTTTGCCGAACACGTCTTGCTTTGCCGCTCCGGGGTGGAAGAACGAGACACAGGTCATGCAGATGGACCTTGCGGGCTTCGCGATCAGCGCAGGCTCCGCGTGTTCAAGCGGCAAGGTCCGCGCCAGCACGGTATTGTTGGCGATGGGATACGACGAAGAGACCGCCCGCTGTGCGATCCGGGTGTCTTTGGGACTGGAAACGACTGAAGCTGACGTCCGGCGCTTTGCCGACGCATGGCTCGAAAAAGAACAAAAATTCCGCGCCCGTGCGGCGTGACAACTGGAGGAACGACATGACAGCCTTGGATCATCCTACCGCTGAAGTTCAGGTAAAAGACGGCGTCGATCAGGAGACGGTTGACGCGGTGCGCGAAGTCGGCGGCAAGTACAAATATGGCTGGTCCACAGACATCGAGATGGAGTATGCGCCGAAAGGCCTGACCCCTGACATCGTCAAGCTGATTTCAGAGAAAAACGAAGAGCCCGCGTGGATGACCGAATGGCGTCTTGCGGCCTACGAGCGCTGGCTGCAGATGAAGGAACCCGACTGGGCGATGGTTGACTATCCTGAAATTGATTTTCAGGATCAGTACTACTATGCGCGGCCCAAGTCTATGGAAGTAAAGCCAAAATCTCTGGACGAGGTCGACCCGAAACTCTTGGAAACCTATCAAAAGCTGGGTATTCCGCTCAAGGAGCAGATGATCCTTGCAGGCGTTGAAGGGGCCGAGGAAATGGGCGACGCACCGCGCAAAGTGGCGGTCGACGCGGTATTTGATTCCGTTTCTGTAGGGACGACGTTTCAAGATGAGTTGAAGAAAGCGGGCGTCATCTTCTGTTCGATTTCCGAGGCGGTCCGGGAATATCCCGATCTTGTCAAAAAATATCTGGGGACAGTTGTGCCGGTGCAGGACAATTTCTACGCCACGCTGAACTCGGCTGTGTTTTCTGACGGCTCATTCGTTTATGTGCCCCCGGGTGTGCGTTGCCCCATGGAATTGAGCACCTATTTCCGCATCAACGCGGAGAACACAGGCCAGTTTGAACGCACGCTGATCATCGCCGACAAAGGATCCTACGTCAGCTACCTTGAAGGATGCACAGCGCCGCAACGCGACATCGCGCAGCTTCACGCGGCGGTGGTCGAGATCATCATCGAGGAAGACGCGGAGGTGAAATACTCCACCGTGCAGAACTGGTATCCGGGCGACGAGAACGGCAAGGGCGGCATCTACAACTTCGTGACCAAACGCGCTGATTGCCGGGGCGACCGGGCGAAAGTGATGTGGACCCAAGTGGAAACAGGCTCGGCTGTGACGTGGAAGTACCCAAGCTGCATCCTGCGCGGCGATGATAGTCAGGGAGAGTTCTACTCCATCGCCATCGCCAACAACATGCAGCAGGCCGATACCGGCACCAAAATGGTGCATCTGGGCAAACGCACGAAGTCGCGGATCGTGTCAAAAGGCATCTCAGCGGGCAAGGCGCAGAACACCTATCGCGGGTTGGTGTCGATGCATCCCAAGGCCAAGGAATCGCGCAACTATACGCAGTGCGACAGCTTGTTGATTGGCGACAAATGTGGCGCGCATACGGTGCCGTATATCGAGGTCAAGAACAACTCATCCCGTGTTGAACACGAGGCGACCACGTCGAAGGTTGATGACGACCAGATGTTTTACTGCCGCTCGCGGGGCATGGACGAGGAAGAGGCCGTGGCGCTGGTGGTGAACGGCTTCTGCAAGGACGTGTTGCAAGCGCTGCCCATGGAGTTTGCCATGGAAGCACAACAGCTTGTGGCGATTTCGCTTGAAGGGTCGGTGGGCTAACCCGTGACTGAGCACCAGGACACCACTTTGGCCGACACGCGCAACGCGTCTGTCGTGCCGGTCTTACTGAAAGCGGCGCTCTTGGGCGGCGTGGCAGGAGGGGTGATGGGATTGGTGATTTTGCCATCGGTCGCGGAGGCCTGCGCGGTTGGCGGGGCCATGACTTTCTCTGCCCTGCGCGTCGGCTTGCTGCTGCTCTCCGGCAACGCTCAAAACACGTCACAACAGGAGGGGTCGGAATGATCCTCACCACCACAAACGGCGTCGAAGGGCGCAGCATCACCGCCTACAAGGGCATTGTCGTCGGTGAAGCGATTATGGGCGCGAATATCGTGCGGGATTTCTTTGCCTCCGTTACGGATGTGATCGGCGGACGCTCGGGGGCTTACGAATCCAAGCTCAAGGATGCCCGCGACGAGGCGATGGCTGAGTTGGAAGAGCGCGCGCGGGCCATGGGGGCGAACGCCGTCGTGGGGATCGATCTGGATTACGAAGTGATCGGGGACTCGATGCTGATGGTATCCGTCTCGGGCACTGCCGTCGCGATAAACTGACATTAAGAACGCGCCGCAAGGCTATGATATAAAAGGCCCTCATGCGGGCAGACAAGGGAAGTAAAATGCTGAGCATCAAGAACCTCGCCGTGAAGTTGGAAGAAGAAGACAAACAGATCCTCAAAGGTGTCGATCTGGAGATCGAAGCGGGCAAGGTGCACGCGATCATGGGGCCAAACGGGTCGGGCAAATCGACCCTGTCCTACGTGCTGTCGGGCAAGGATGGCTACGAAGTCACAGGCGGTGAAGCCATGCTGGAAGGCGAGGATGTGCTGGAAATGGAACCAGAAGAGCGCGCCGCTGCGGGCCTGTTTCTGGCGTTTCAATACCCCGTGGAAATTCCCGGTGTCGGCAACATGACATTCCTGCGCACAGCCGTGAACGCCCAACGCAAGGCACGTGGCGAAGAGGAAATGTCGGCGGCAGACTTCCTCAAGCTGGTGCGCGCGCGCGCCAAAGAGTTGAAGATCGACGCGGACATGCTGAAGCGCCCGGTGAATGTTGGCTTCTCTGGTGGTGAGAAAAAGCGCAATGAAATCCTGCAGATGGCGATGCTTGAGCCAAAAATGTGCATCCTTGACGAGACCGATTCCGGGCTTGACGTGGATGCGATGAAGCTGGTCGCAGAAGGTGTGAACGCCCTGCGCAACGAAGGACGCGGTTTTTTGGTGATCACGCACTACCAGCGCTTGCTTGACCACATCAAGCCAGACGTGGTGCACATTATGGCTGACGGCAAAATCGTGAAAACCGGTGGCCCGGAACTGGCACTGGAAGTCGAAAACAACGGCTATGCCGGTATCCTTGCTGAGGTGGCGTAATGGCCGAGCTTGCTCTGAAGAAAAGCGCGACCGATGAGCGGCTTGCGGTGCTTGACCTGCCAGCCGGCGGGTGGTCGGAAGCTGCGCGGCACGCAGCCTTAGGCCGTGTCACCGAAGCAGGTTTGCCAGACCGCCGGGATGAATACTGGAAGTTCACCCGGCCTGATACGCTTGTACAGGCAACTGCGCCCGCCGCATCGTTGTTTCATGGCGACGACGAAGCCCCCGCTTTTGACGGTGTAGACCGGCTCAAAATCGTATTTGTAGACGGCGTTTTTGATGCAGAGGCGTCCGATGACCTGTCAGGTGAAGGATTGAGCATTGACCGCTTGGCCGACGCACAGACGGACATCCATTGGGCGCAGGGCCTTTATGGTGTGTTGGAAGAGCGCGGCCAGGACCCGGTAAAGCGCCCGCTTGCGGCGTTGAACACGGCGTTCGCCACCGATGGCGTACTTATCCATGTGACTGGCAAAGTCTCGAAACCTGTGAACCTGCAGTATTTTCACCGCTCTGAGACGTCGGATGCGATCCTGCATCATGTGGTCAAAGTAGACCCGGGCGCGGAAATCACGGTGTTGGAGAACGGCCCGGCGGCGGCGCGGTTCAACAAATGCATGGAAATTGATGTGGCTGATGGTGCGGCGTTTCATCATGTCCGCACCCAAGGGCGCGACCACGAACGCCGGGCGGTGACGCATATGTTTACGCGGCTTGGCGCTGAAAGCACGTTCAAATCTTTCACGCTGACGGCAAATGGGGTTTTGACGCGTAATGAGGTGATCATTGAGCTGACCGGCGACGATGCCGCAGCACATGTTGCGGGGGCTTGCGTCGGCGATGGAGATTTCCATCACGATGATACGGTTTTTGTCACGCATGACGCGGTGAATTGCGAAAGCCGTCAGGTGTTTAAAAAGGTGTTGCGCAACGGGGCAACCGGCGTGTTTCAGGGCAAGATCCTTGTAAAAGCGGGCGCGCAAAAGACCGACGGCTATCAGATCAGCCAGTCCTTGCTTTTGGACGGGGACAGTCAGTTTCTCGCGAAGCCCGAGTTGGAAATCTATGCCGATGATGTGGCGTGTTCGCACGGCTCCACATCCGGTGCGATTGACGAAGAGGCCTTGTTCTACCTGCGCTCACGCGGCGTCCCGGCGGCGGAGGCCACTGATCTTTTGACACTCGCATTCCTTGCGGAAGCGGTCGATGAGATTGAAAGCGAAACCCTGCGGGACGATATCGTGTCTCGTTTGGAAAGTTGGTTGCGACGGCACCGGAGCTGATGGCGGTCACCAGCAATATCTCAGCGACGTACCGGGGGCCGGGCAAGGTGATCCAACGCCTGCTCGGTCTTGGTCAGCGGGAAGACAGGGCGCTTGCCTATCTGATGGCGGGCTGCATCGTCATGTTTATCGGGCAATTGCCCCGGCTGGCCCGCGAGGCGCACGAGTCTGGCGATGATCTGAACATGTTGATGGGGGGCGCTTTGATGGGGTGGGTGATCATCACCCCGCTGGCGCTGTATCTGATTGCGGCTATCAGTCATCTGATAGCAAAACTATTTCGCGGCAAGGGGACCTTTTATGGCGCGCGTCTGGCGCTGTTCTGGGCGCTGTTGGCCGCGTCGCCTTTGTTTTTGCTCAATGGTCTGGTGGCAGGTTTTGTCGGGCCTGGGTTGGAATTGCGCTTGGTTGGGTCTATTTGGCTCGCGTGTCTCCTTTGGTTCTGGATCAGAGGACTGGTGGTCGCAGAGCAGGGAATGCAATGAATAACCCCATAAGCTGGCAGCATTTGGTGCTGCAAAGTATCAAGCAGCCAAAAGAAGCCGCTGAATATGTGTTGTCGTGGCGGCTGTCCAACGAGGTGCTGTGGCCTGCGCTGGCCTTGGTGGCGGTGGTCAATGCGATCCTGTCGACCCTGTCGAACTTCGTGGTGCCGGTCCCGGATGCTTTGAACGGTCTGATGATCAGCCCTGCGATTTTCGCCATTATTGTGGCGGTGGTCCTGATTGCATCGACCTATATGCTGACGTGGATGGGAGGGCTGTTGGGGGGCACGGGGCGGTTTCAGGATATGCTGGCCTTGCTGATCTGGTTGCAGGTTTTGCGTGCGTTGGCGCAGGTTATCTTGCTGTTCTTGTTGATGACGATGCCTGTGGTCGCCACGTTCTTCGTCCTGTTTGTGAGCTTTGCAACGCTTTGGATCTTCGTCAATTTTGTGCAGATCGGTCTGGGCCTCAATTCTATGGGTCAGGCGGTCGCCGTGGTGATCGGTGCTGCTGCAGGTTTGGTGATCGGTCTGTCGCTGATCTTGTCTTTGTTGGGCGTAAGTGTCGGGATACCTGCCAATGTATAATGTAGAAAAAATCCGCGCGGACTTTCCGATCTTGTCGCGGGAGGTCAATGGCAAGCCTTTGGTTTATTTGGATAATGGGGCATCTGCTCAGAAGCCAAAGGTAGTTATCGATGCCGTGACGCGGGCTTATGCTGAAGAATATGCCAACGTGCATCGCGGGCTGCATTATTTGTCGAACCTTGCCACGGAAAAGTATGAAAGCGTGCGCGGGGTGATCGCGCGGTTTCTGAACGCAGCCTCCGAAGATGAGATTGTGCTGAATTCCGGGACGACAGAAGGTATTAACATGGTCGCCTACAGCTGGGCGATGCCTCGCTTTGAACCGGGCGACGAAATCGTTTTGAGCGTAATGGAGCATCACGCCAACATTGTCCCTTGGCATTTTCTGCGTGAACGGCAGGGTGCGGTGCTGAAATGGGTGGATGTGGACAGTACGGGCGCTCTCGACCCACAAGCAGTGATTGATGCGATGGGTCCGCGCACAAAACTTGTGGCGATCACGCATCTTTCGAACGTTTTGGGTACGCGGGTCGATGTAAAATCCATCACCAAAGCTGCGCACGAACGCGGGATCGCGGTACTGGTGGATGGCAGTCAGGCTGCTGTTCATGAACCGGTTGATGTGCAGGACATTGGCTGCGATTTCTACGCGGTCACCGGGCACAAGCTGTATGGGCCGTCAGGGTCTGGTGCAATCTACGTCAAGCAAGCCCGTTTTGCCGAAATGCGCCCCTTTATTGGTGGCGGTGACATGATCCGCGAGGTGTCCAAGGATCAGGTGATCTACAACGACGCGCCAATGAAATTCGAGGCTGGCACGCCGGGGATTGTGCAGACGATCGGTCTGGGTGTGTCACTCGAATACATGATGGACATCGGGATGAAGAACATCGCGTCGTACGAAAGTGCGCTGCGGGATTACACGGTCGAGCGTCTTGGCGGCCTGAATTGGCTGCAGTTGCAAGGCACGACCCCCGACAAGGGTGCCATTTTCAGCTTTACGCTGGATGGTGCTGCGCATGCGCATGATATCTCTACCATTCTCGACAAAAAGGGGGTGGCGGTGAGGGCAGGGCAACACTGCGTTGGCCCACTCATGGAGCATTTGGGGTTGCCTGCAACCTGTCGCGCTTCGTTTGGGATGTATAACACCAAGTCAGATGTCGATGTTCTGGTAGATGCCCTAGAGCTGGCGCATGATCTGTTTGCTTAGAGACAAAGGCCGATATTTGTAATTGCAGCACTCCGGCGCAGCGTCTATACCGCGCTCAGTGGACCCTTAGCTCAGCTGG
>JBGCEG010000050.1:0-11557 GCA_045106135.1 Roseobacter sp.
TGTGCATATCGTAGGCCGCAACAAGGACCTGATTATCTCTGGCGGCTATAACATCTACCCCAAGGAGATCGAGCTGGTGCTGGACGATCTGCCGGGCGTGCTGGAAAGTGCTGTGATCGGCGTGCCGCATGCAGATTTCGGGGAGACAGTGCTGGGCGTTGTGGTCCCTGAACCGGGTGCGGTGCTCGAGCCTGACACCATCGCCAAAGCCGCCACGCAAGGGTTGGCGCGTTTCAAACATCCCAGGCGCATTTTGCTGGTGGATGAGTTGCCGCGCAACACTATGGGCAAGGTGCAAAAGAACGTGCTGCGCGACCGGTTCAAAGACCTGTTCATGCAGTCTGATGCTTAAAGCCTGTGCGTGGCGGGTCTTATGTCTGCGTCGCACGGACCAAAAGTCGCGCGCAGACTGCAACGCTTGGTTCAATTGACGTGCGAAAACAGGTGTAGGTGGTACAGTTAAAGCGCCTCCATCTGTCTTTGAGCGGAGGGGCATCGGCGCAAACCGGTGCCCCGCGTCTTAAAATTCCTGCAGTCTCTGACACGATGGACCGCTCGGGTATCCAAGGTGGTCTTTGCGGCAGTGCGCTATGCGGCGCGTTTCTTGCGGCGCTTAAGGGCGGCGATACCGACCATCCCGGACATCAAAAGCAAGCCACCCGCTGGTAAGGGTACGGCGGCGGGCGTAAAGTCGGACGTAAACGTGATTTCCGATGCATCTGTATCCAATGGAAAGCCAAAAAAATACAAACCAACGCTTTCAAAAAGGGAGAAGTGCGAGTCAGCCCCACGCCAATCAAGTTGGCCAGGTTCGCCTAATGTGGTATTCGCTGAGGCAGCAGATACCCGAACGGTCCCCATGTCGATAATACCAGCAGAAACGTCAAAGGTGTTCGACCCGAATGATGTGAAAACGTAATCAAAATTAGCCAAATCACTTTTGGCAGTGATGCGTGTTGCTTGTTGGCCTAAACCGTCACTATCCAGACCCTCGATCACGCCAGTAACCGTGGAGGGGAAGGATATGCCAAACATGAGGCCGTCTGCGTCCGTGAACGAGAAATTGACATTAATCGGGGCGGCAAAGCTGGCCGTGGCTGTCGTCAGTGACAAACACACCGCTGTCGCTAGTGCTCTAAAATTCATGGTAAATCCTTAGTTGGCTATTTGGCCAAAAACAGGTCTGACTATTAGAAAAGCCCCGTGGCGCTGGGTTAGCCTATCTGACAGCAACACGATGTGCCTAAGGAAAACGACAAGAGGTTGCTCATTACAGGGGTAACGGTTCCGATTATCCCCCATAGGTAGAACGGAAATGGGGTTCGAACCCGATTGGCATGTTCTTTTCAGGGGAACGGTCGAAATTGTTGGTGTGATGGCAATAGGGGACCGTGCAGACTTTCCGTTCAAAAGCTTTTACAACCAGCAGTATGTCTCTTAGTGTGTTGTGCCATTGGGGAGAATGGACCTGTATGAGTGCGAAAGAGCAGATTGAAGATTTGAAAGCCCGGATGGGCCAGTCGATCATCGGGCAGCGTGATGTGGTGGATCGGTTGGTGATCGGGCTGCTGGCCAATGGCAACCTTTTGATCGAAGGGTTGCCGGGGCTGGCCAAGACCCGCGCGGTCAAGGCGATGGCGCAGAACATGGACGCAAATTTCAGCCGCATTCAGTTCACACCCGATCTGTTGCCGTCGGATGTGACCGGCACCGAGGTCTATCACCAGTCGCCGGAAGGCGCGTCTTTCAAGTTTGATCCCGGTCCGATCTTTGCCAACATCGTGCTGGCGGACGAGATCAACCGCGCGCCTGCCAAAGTGCAGGCGGCCTTGCTTGAGGCGATGGAGGAACGGCAGGTCACGGTGGCGGGCACCACGCACAAGATGCCACCGCTTTTCATCGTAATGGCCACGCAAAACCCGATT
This sequence comes from Roseobacter sp., assembly GCA_045106135.1. Classification (GTDB taxonomy): domain Bacteria; phylum Pseudomonadota; class Alphaproteobacteria; order Rhodobacterales; family Rhodobacteraceae; genus Roseobacter. Next base: position 1,926 of record JBGCEG010000050.1, read on the forward strand.
GAACAGGAAGGGACCTATCCGCTGCCCGAGGCGCAGATGGACCGGTTCCTGATGCATGTCAGGGTCGATTATCCCCCCGTGGAGGATGAGGTGGAGGTGATCCGGCTGGTGCGTCGTGAAGAGGCGGCAAAGCAGAAAGAAGATGCTGGCGGACCGTCAGAGAAACCTGCACCTATCCTGCAGACAGCGGTCTTTGAGGCGCGGCGCGAGATCGCAGAGATTCAGGTGTCAGACGCGATGGAGCGATATATGGCTGAGCTTGTCTATGCCACGCGGACGCCCGCCAAAGTCTCGGATGATCTGGGCCGCTGGATCGAGATTGGCGGCAGCCCGCGCGCCTCTCTGGCGTTTGACAAATGCGGGCGCGCCCATGCGTGGCTGTCGGGCCGCGATTACGTGGACCCGGCGGATGTGCGGGCAGTGGCTCATGACGTGCTGCGCCACCGGCTGGGCCTGAGTTTTGAGGCGCAGGGCGAAGGGGTCACAGCGGATGATGTGACGGACGCGATCCTTGCGCAGGTGGCGGTGCCCTGAGGTGGCGGCATGACCCAGACCCCTGATCCGCGTGTCCATGTTGATCTGGCGCATCTGCGCCGGCTGAAAGGGCGTGCGCGGGCCATTAGTTTCGGGCCGGGCCAGCCATCGCGCAGTATCCTCAACGGGCAGCACGCCTCCAAGATCAAGGGCAGGGGGCTGAACTTTGAAGAGTTGCGTCACTACGCCATGGGCGACGATGTGCGCACGATTGATTGGAAAGTGACGGCCCGCACGGGCGCGCCCTATATCAGGGTCTACACAGAGGAAAGAGACCGCCCTGTCCTGCTGGTGGTGGATCAGCGCATGTCGATGTTTTACGGCAGCGTGCTGAACATGAAGTCCGTTACCGCCGCCGAGGCAGCAGCGCTTGCCGCGTTTCGTGTGCATGACAAAGGCGACAGGGTAGGGGGGATCATCTTTGACGATGCGGGGGCTGAAACAGTGCGGCCCCATGCCTCCGCCCGCGCGCTCAACCGGTTTCTGGATCGGCTGGCCCATGCCAACGGCGCGCTGCACGCGGATGCGGCACCGCAAGCGCCGATGCCGCTCAGCACCCCGTTGCAGGCTGCGGCAAGGATCGTGAAATCTGGCGAGATGGTCATCGTCTTCAGCGATTTTGACGGCTGGGATGATAAAGCCGAGCGTCATCTGAGGCGCATCGCACAGCACAACCAACTGATCCTGTTCAATGTGGCCGATCCAACGTCCGCGCATCTGCCTGCCGATATGGAGTTGATTGCCTCTGACGGGGATTTGCAGGCGCGCATTGATCTCAAGAATGCCAACGTGCGCCAAAAGCTGGAGGACTATAGCAGCGGTCGGTTGGGGGCGCTGCGAGCGTTTTCCGCCCGTTACAACGTGCCGCTGGTGCCACTGACCAGCGCCGCGCCTACCTTGCCACAGCTTCTGGCGCTGCTGGGTGGATTGCGGGGCAGGCGATGAGCGAGGATTTGTCAGGCCTAAATCTGGTTGAATTGTATGACCGGCTGGTGTTGCCTGCCGCTCCTGCGCCGGTGTCGATGTGGCCCCAGACCGCCGGGTGGCTCTGGCTGTTGGCGGCGCTTGTGGTGTTGATGACCTTTCTGGCGTGGCGCATTTACGCGTGGCGGCGGGCGACGGCGTATCGACGGGCGGCGCTGGCCGCGTTGGCAGTTGCGGGCGACGATCCCGCAGCGATTGCGGACATCCTCAGGCGTGCGGCGCTTGCGGCTTACGCGCGTGATCGTGTGGCGGGGTTATACGGACGCGACTGGTTGCAGTTTCTGGACAAGACCGCAGGCACATCCTTTGCCACATCCCCTGCTGGTGAGGTGCTGGCCACAGCCCCGTTCAAGGCTCAGCCCGCGCATCCTGACCTGCACCGCGAGGCCGTGCTCTGGATCAAAGCACACCACCGAAATGCAGGGGCAGGATAATGCTGTCTTTTGCTTTTCCCTATGCGTTTGTGTTGCTCTTGGTGCCGGTACTGGTCTGGCGCTTTGCGGCCCCCAAACGCACCCAATCAGATGCCTTGCGCGTGCCCTTTTTTCAAAGCGTGGCCGCTGCAGCAGGAGAGACGCCTTCAGCAGGCGCTGTGGTGCTGGCGCGCGGCAGGGTACAGATGGTGCTGGCATTGCTCTGCTGGGCTTTGACGGTGACGGGTCTGGCCCGTCCAGAGATGCTGGGCGAGCCCATCATGATCGAAAAATCCGCCCGCGACCTGATTTTGGCAGTGGATATTTCGGGGTCAATGGATGCCCGCGATCTGGCGGCTGCGGATGGTACGCCGCAGCAACGGCTGGCGGCGGTCAAGGAGGTCATCAACGGCTTTATCGCAGACCGCGACGGCGACAGGGTGGCGCTGATTGTGTTCGGCTCCAACGCCTATCTGCAAACCCCTTTCACGGAAGATCTGGCAAGTGCTGCGGAACTGATGGCCCAGACCGAGGTGGGCATGGCCGGTCCGCACACGGCGATGGGGGATGCCATCGGGCTGGCGCTGCGCACCTTTGAAGGGTCCGAGATTGAGCAGAAACTGCTGGTTCTGCTGAGCGACGGGGCGGACACCAACAGTCAGATGAGCCCGCTCAATGCCACAGAGATTGCCGCCACTGCCGGGGTGCGCATTTTCACGATTGGCGTGGGGGACCCTGCGGCCAGCGGTGACAAGCGGGTAGACCTGCAAACGCTTGAGGCCATCGCGGACCGGGCCTCGGGCGCATTTTACGTCGCCGAAGACGAGGAAGGCTTGCGCGACATCTATGCGGAGATTGATGCGCTGAACCCGCGATTGGTTGAGACAACGACCTTTCAGCCCAAGGAGAGCATCGGTCATTTTGCTTTTGCCGGGGCGGTGCTGTTGGCGCTGGTCGTCTTGGCCACAGGGCTGCGGGCCTCCGGGCGGAGGGTGGCGCGTGGCTGAGGTGTTTGGTCTGTTCCATTTTCTGCGCCCTCTTTGGTTCTTGGCGCTGCTGCCGGTGCTGGCCCTGTGGTGGCAGATGCGGCCACGCGAAGACACCAGCGACCGTGCGCCCAAGGGCATTGCCCCGCATCTGGCGCAGGCGCTGCGCGTGGGGGCGTCCGAACGCAGTCGGGTGCAGCCGGTGGATGGTCTGGCGCTTGCGGTCACGCTTTTGGTGCTGGCGGCGGCGGGCCCCTCGTGGACCCGCGTGGACAATCCGCTTTTGGCGCAAACTGCACCGCTGGTGGTGGCGCTCAAGGTCACGCCTTCGATGGAGAATGCGGACATTCAGCCGTCCCGGCTGGCGCGGGCCGGGTTCAAAATTCTTGATCTGGTGGAGCGGCGCGGCGGCGCGCAAACAGCGCTTTTCGCCTATGCAGGCTCTGCGCATCGGGTCACACCCCTAACCGAAGACCCAAGCATTCTGCGGGCGTATCTGTCAGGGTTAGAGCCTGATGTGATGCCCGAGGCGGGCGACCGCGCAGACGAGGCGCTGGCGCAGGCGCAGGCGGAACTGGCCCGGTCAGAGACACCCGGCGCCATTCTGATGGTGCTGGATGATATGGCGCCGGGCAGTATCGCCGCGTTCGAGCAAGAGCCGCAGGCGCGCGCGCCGGTGATCTTTCTGGTGGCGGCTGGCGCGTCCGTGGCTTTGCCGCAGCTGGATGGGGTTGAGAATTCCAGCGTGATCCGCCTCAGCCCCGATGACAGCGATCTCGATCAGATCGAACGGCGGGTTTTATCGGCCTACAGGGATGCGCTGCTGGATGATCCTCAGCAAGACTGGGAGGATCGCGGTTGGCTGTTGGCGTGGCCTGCGCTGCTCTTGTTGTTGCCGTGGTTCCGGCGGGGTTGGACATTGCGCGCGGCTGTGCTGGCGGGCTTGTTTCTGCCCATGGGCACGCCTGCGCAGGCGGACGGGTGGCGCGGCTGGTTCCTGACGCCCGACCAGCAGGGGCAGATGGCGATGAACCGTAATCAATTCGCGGCGGCGGCGGACCTGTTTCAGGACCCGGATCAAAAGGCGCACGCGCTGTTGCGCGCTGGCCGCTATGAAGAGGCGGCAGAAGCCTTCAGCTTTATCGAAACCACAGAAGCCGCAATGGGCGAAGGGGTCGCCTTGTTGCGCAACCGCAAGTACGGCGACGGGGTGCGGACCTTTGAAAAGGCGCTGGAACGCGATCCCGGCAATGCGCAGGCCGAAGAAAACCTGACCGTGGCAAAGGCCATTCGCGACTTTGTGGAAAGCACACAAGCCGCCAGCGACACCGGAGAGGACACCGGTATAGGCGCGGATGACATGGTGTTCGACAATGAAAGCGGGCAGGGGCAGGACACAGAGATCAACCCGGAGGAGGAAGCAGGACCCGCCACGGGCCTGTCCACAGAAGACTGGATGCGCGCGGTCGATACGCAGGTGGGCGATTTTCTGGCCTCGCGCTTTCGGCTGGAAACAACGGCAGGGGCGGAATGAGCCGGGTCCTTGCCCTTATCGCGCTTTGGATGCTGATCTGTGTGTCGTCTGCGGCGGCGCAGGATCCACAGGTCACCGTAACCTCCGAGCAGGAGGAGGTGATCGTCGGTCAGCCTTTCATCCTGCGGGTCGAAATTCTGGTGCCGACGTTCATGCCCTCGGCCCCGGTGTTCCCGAGTTTTGAGGTGCCGGGTCTGATCGTTCGGTTGCCCGAACGCGCCACCGGGCCGATCAGCAAGAGCATTGAGGGCGACACGTGGTCAGGCGTGCGGCGGACCTATCGCATCTATCCGATGCAGGCCGGGGTGACGCAAATCCCTGAACAGAGCCTGTCGATTATCTATAAGGACACGCAAACCAACGACGATGTACCGCTGAGCCTCCCTGTGCCTGCCTTTGAGGTAAACGCCGTGGTGCCGCCGGGCGCGCAGACACTTGACCCGCTGGTGGTGGCGCGCGGGGTCGAGATCACGCAGACGTGGCAGGTGCCAGAGGGTGAGATGGCGGTGGGCGATGCGGTTGTGCGCCGCCTGGAGGTTTCGGTGTCGGGAGCGTCGGCGCTTTTTGTGCCGCCGCTGCTTGAGACGCCAGACGGGGCAGAACAGGCGCAGTTTCAGCCCTACCCGGAGGACGCGCAGGTCACGGAGAGCTTTGATCAAGGGGTCATGTCCGGCACGCGGACAGAGCAGGTCAGCTACATCGCGCAAGGCGACGGGCCTGCCAGCTTTCCGGAGCTTCGGCTGAGCTGGTACAATCTGGACAGCGAAAAGATCGAAGAGATCGTGTTGCCGGGGCAGGACGTGACCGTGGCCATGCCGCCACAGGTGCGGGGCAGCCTTGATCGCAGGCAGATTGCGCTGATCCTTGGCGCGGTTGTGCTGTTGGGGGCTGTGGTTTGGGGCGCGCGGCGGTGGCTTTGGCCACGAGTCACGCCCATAGTTGATCAAGTTAGAGACTGGTATCAGGGCACAGCGCATGCCGCGCACCGTGCAGCATCGGCAGCGGCGACTGCGCAGAATCTTGGCGGGCTGCTGACCGCCCTTGAGACACAGCGCCTGCGCGGGGTGCCGACGCATCCGGATGTGGACTGTGCCATCCACGCCCTGACCCGCGCGCGGTTTCGCGACGCCGCAGGCACTGCGGAGCAAACAAAAGCATGGCAGGGCGTGCAGGGTGCCTTGCGACGGCACGGACCCCGGTTGGTGTCGCAAAAGTCCCGGACGCCGGACCTGCCCCCGCTCAACCCATTCTCGGAGAAGTGATCGGTCCTGCCGCGCACTGATTGCCGCAAGGGTGCTTTTATGGTTGCCAGCACGGGTCACAGGCATAAGCTGTCAACCAAAGATGACATTCACTCAGGAAACGAGATGCACAGTATCATGCGCCTTGCGCTTTGGGCCGGGATAGGCTTGGGCCTATGCGCCGCACCGGTCGCGGCACAGGAAGCACCGGTCCCAGCCTATGTGGGCACGCAAGCCTGTGCAGACTGTCACACGGACGCGATGGCGGCATGGGAAGGCTCGCACCATGCCAAGGCATGGACGCCCACGGCGGCTGAGAACATCCTTGGGGATTTCGGCGATGTGACCTTTACCCAGAACGGAGTGACCTCGCGGTTCTACATCGATGACGACACCTACATGATCGAGACAGACGGGCCAACGGGCCGGATCAACCGCTACCCCGTGCACAGCGTCGTTGGCATTGAGCCGCTGCAACAGTACTTGTTAGAGACTGAAGAGGGCCGGTTGCAATCCTTTGATGTGGTCTGGGACACCGAAGAAGAGCGCTGGTATCATCTCTACCCGGATCAGGAGCTTTACGGTGGCGACGGGTTGCACTGGACCGGTCCCTACAAGAACTGGAACGCGCGCTGCGCGGAGTGTCATGCCACCGATTTCGACAAGAACTACACGCCTATCACCCGCAGCTATGCCAGCACTCAGTCCGAAATTGGTGTGGGGTGCGAAGCCTGTCACGGACCGGGGGAGGCGCATCTGGCGTGGGCCAACGGGTTAGAGACAACCCAGACCCCGTGGGAGGGGCTGAACGAGACTGGCTTTACCATCGACATGGGGTTGGGACGCGAGGTCTACCTGCAACAATGCGCCAGTTGCCACGCGCGCCGCGAGCCTTTTGATGCGGGCAACCCGCTGCCCGGCACGCCGTTTCACGATGCCTACCGTCTGAGCACGCTGCGCGATGGGATTTATCACGCGGACGGGCAAATCCTCGAAGAGGTCTATGTCTACGGCTCTTTCCTGCAGTCAAAGATGTATGCGCAGGGGGTGACCTGCAACGACTGTCACACGCCACACTCCGCGGAGTTGCGCGTGACCGGAAACGGGACCTGCACGCAATGTCATTCCGAAAACGGCAATCCAAGGTTTCCCACCCTGAGCCTGCAAAGCTACGATGATCCCGCGCACCATTTTCACCAAGCGGGCAGTGAGGCCGCGCAATGCAAAAGCTGCCACATGATCGAACGCGACTACATGGTGGTTGATGGCCGCCACGATCATTCGTTCCGCGTGCCGCGCCCGGACCTCAGCCTTGAGACGCGCAGCCCCAACGCCTGTTCGGATTGCCACAGCGACCAGCCAGCGGCATGGGCGGCAGCGACGCTGGAGGAATGGTACCCCAACAGTACCAAACGCGGGCCGCACTACGGTCAGGCGCTGGCCGCCGGGCGCCGTAATCTGCGCGGCAGTGCCAATGAACTGGCGGCTTTGGCGGAATATGAAGTGATGCCGGGCATCGCGCGGGCCACAGCGCTCGAGATGCTGTCGCAGGTGCCGACCCCTGCGCTTGCCGACAGGCTGGCCCCCTTGCTGAACGATCCCGACCCCATGGTGCGGGTTGCGGCGGTCGGTGTGCAGGGCGGCGCGCCTGAAAGTCTGCGGGCCGCGCGGCTTTTTGCTGTGCTGGATGATCCGACCAAAGCCGTCCGCATTGCGGCCGCGCGCGCGTTTCTGAACCTGTCGCCCGCGCAGATCACCGCCGAGATGTCGCAGGACCTTGGGGGTGCCATGCGTGACTGGCAGGGCAGTTTGATGGCCAAGGCCGATTTTCCCGAAACGCAGATGGTGCTGGGCGGGGTGGGGCTGGTCACCCGGCGCATGGAATCAGCCCTGCGCGCCTTTGGTGAAGCGGTGGTGCTTGATCCACAGCAGGAACAGGCGTGGACGATGATGATCCGCATCCATGACGCGATGGGCAACCGACAAGCTGCCCGTGCCACGGCAGACCGGGCCGTTGCCGCAAACCCGGAAAGTGTGGAGCTGAACCTGTTGCGCTCTGACCTTTACTAGCGCCGCGCTGCAGATTGATCGCCGTTCCAGCGGCAAACGCAGGGTGTGGACTGGCCGCGGTGCCATCGCCGCAATAGATAGAAGACATGGATATCGTTCTGGTCACCACCGTCATTGCCGCGCTTTTCGTGGTGATCGGGCTTGCTGAGCCTTTAGCGGCCAAGCTGCGGCTGCCCTATAGCGTGATCCTTGCGGTCTTTGGCACGCTGATCGGGGGCGGGGCGCTGTTTTTCTGGCGCACAGACCTCACGGATGTGCTGAACCCGGTGGCAGGGGCGATCCTTGGCCTGCCGATCAGTTCAAACGTCTTTCTGTATCTGTTTCTGCCAACGCTGCTGTTTCAGGCGACCCTTGGGATGAACCTGCGGCGGATGCTGGATGACTGGGTGCCTATTCTGGTGCTGGCCATCGTCGCAGTGCTGGTTGCCACGTTTTCGGTAGGCTATGCGCTGGCGGCTGTCTCTACGCTGCCGCTGGCGGCCTGTCTGCTGTTGGGCGCAATCGTCTCTACCACGGACCCGTCGGCGGTGGTCAGTATCTTTCGGTCGATTGCAGCGCCCTTGCGCCTTTCGCGGATCATCGAAGGGGAAAGCCTGCTGAATGATGCGGCGGCAATCGCGCTCTTTGGCTTGTTTGTGGGGTTTGTGATGATCGGCGTGCCTGATCCCACGCCGCGCGACGCACTTTTCCAGTTTCCGCTGCTGCTGGCCGGGGGCGCTGTGACGGGGTGGCTTCTGGCCCGGGCAGCACTGTGGTTGATGACCAGTTTTGAAGGCTATGAGCTTGCGCAGATCTCTGTCTCAATCGCGCTACCCTATCTGGCCTACATCGTGGCGGAGCAAAGCATCGGGGCGTCCGGCGTTATTGCCGTGGTAGCGGCGGGTCTGACGCTCAACCTTGCCGCGCCCTGGCGTCTGACCCCGCAAGCCTGGGCACGGCTGGCAGACATCTGGAATGTGCTGGCGCATTGGGCCGGTGCGCTGATCTTTGTGCTGGCGGCCCTGTTGATCCCACGGCTGTTGGCGGGTGCGCTCTGGTCTGACTTTGGCCTGATCCTTGTTGTCATCCTTGCGGCATTGGCCGCACGGGCGGTTGTTTTGTTTGGTCTGTTGCCGTTTCTGGCGCTGATCCGTGTCTCGCCGCAGGTTGAAGGGCCTTACCGTGTCGCCATTCTGTGGGGTGGCTTACGGGGGGCAGTGACCTTGGCGCTGGCGCTGGCGGTGACCGAAAACGTGCGTGTGCCCGAAGAAATTCAGCGCCTCGTTGGTATTCTGGCCACGGGCTTTGTGCTGTTCACGCTGCTGGCGCAGGGGACGACCCTGCGCGGGGTGATCACCCGCCTTGGCCTTGACCGTCTGTCACCGCTGGACGAGGCGCTGTCACAACAGGTGGTGGCGGTTGCCTTGCAAACCGTGCGCGCGGATGTGGCGAAAACTACCGAAAGCTATGACCTCAGCCCCGAGATTGTACGCGCCGAAGCCGTTCGCTTTGGGGCGCGGCTCGACAAGGCGGTTGAACTGGCGGAGGCCTGTCAGGATGTGCTGGACCGCGACCGCGTGACTCTCGGCTTGCTGGCCATGGCCGGGGCAGAGCGGGACATCGTGCTGAGGCACATGCGCGACAGGTCCCTGTCGACGCGGCTGGCAGAAAATGCGCTGATTGACATCGACCGGCTGATCGAAGCCACACGGCTGAGCGGGCGTCTTGGCTACATGCGCGCGGCCCGGCAAACCGTGAGCTATGGGCCGCTATACCGCACCGCAGCTGTTTTGTACGAATGGTTCAGATTGCCGTTTCTGCTGGCGCAGATGACCGCGCACCGGTTTGAAATCCTGCTGGCGCAACGGCTTGTGCTGCGCGACGTGTGCGA
>JBGCEG010000051.1:0-3659 GCA_045106135.1 Roseobacter sp.
GCCTATTGCGATGCCTTTGCCGAGGGCGACATGGACACCCACGCCCGGGAAATGGACGCGCTGCGCGAGATGTCCAGCTTTGCCCATGATCTGGGGCTTGAGGTCCACGCGGGCCACGGGCTGACCTATGACACCGTGAAACCCATCGCCGCCTTTCCTGAGGTGATGGAACTCAACATCGGCCACTTCCTGATCGGCGAATCGATTTTTCTGGGCCTTGAACCCGCGATCAAGCAAATGCGCCGCCTGATGGATGAGGCACGGATCTAGGCTATGGCTGTGGCAAGTAACTACAAGTTCAATGTGTGGCGCTTCCTGCTAAAAGTCTGGTGCCTTCGGATACTTATTAGCATTACGATATCCTTTCTGGTCAGCTTTGGTTGGCTGGCTGAAGTCTTCTGGGTATACTTCGGTGCGGCCGTTCTCGGTGCGGCCTGGGAAGGGCAGCGGAAGGCAACACTCGACAACACAATACCGGACAAGGGAGAGATGAGAACGATAAGGCGCTCAATGGTTGGGTCAATAATAGCTGTCGATTCAGTCATTCTCGCGTCAATTATGGTGTACTCACGAGCCGCGACCGGTCAATTTGACATCAATGTCGATGCTGCAGTTGCGGCAGTCGTGGTTAGTACACTCGTTTATGTGGCCATTGCTGTTTGCGCCCCGCTTGCCTTTTTTAAAGCGGCACAGGCTACGTCTGCGCCCGTTGTCGGGAAATGATCCTCGGCATCGGCACTGATTTGGCGAACATCGAACGCATTCAGGGGACGCTGGAGCGTTTCGGGGATCGCTTTCGCAACCGCGTGTTTACCGAGATCGAACAGCACAAGGCGGAACGCCGCAAAGACGTCGCGGGCACCTATGCCAAACGCTGGGCCGCCAAGGAGGCCTGCTCCAAGGCGCTGGGCACCGGGCTGACCATGGGCATCGCGTGGAAAGACATGTCGGTGAGCAATCTCAAAACCGGCCAGCCGGTGATGCATGTGACGGGCTGGGCCAAGGAACGGCTCGACACCCTGACACCGGCGGGCCATGAGGCCATCATCCACGTGACCCTCACTGATGATCACCCCTGGGCGCAGGCCTTCGTGGTGATCGAGGCCCGGCCTCTCGCCGATTAACGAATTGCTCATGAATGCGTCCGCGCGCTGTGTTAATCACGGATTTCGTGCACGTCCGGTGTACAGGGTGTGTACAGCTTGTGTACGGTCTGTGCATCGCGATTTTTGATAAAAACAACGGCGTTAACCCTGATTCGCAGGTCCGGGCTGGATGACGCCACAAACCGTTGCGTGCGCCCGCCTTGACTTGCCCCTTTCTGGCCCGCATTTAGGCGCAGATTAAATCACGGGAGCGCCCCATGGCCGCCACAGAAGAAAAGAAGCAGAACGCAATCCTCGAGACGATCAAGACTGTCGTTTACGCGCTGCTCATTGCCGGTGTGTTCCGCACCCTGTTCTTTCAGCCGTTCTGGATTCCATCAGGCTCCATGAAAGAAACGCTGCTGGTGGGGGATTTCCTCTTTGTGAACAAAATGGCCTATGGCTATTCCTACGCCTCCTGTCCCAGCGTGATCATGCCGCGCTTTGGCATCAATGTGGACGCGCGTGACCTCTGTGGTTTCTTTGACGGTGACAACACCCGCCTGTTTGGTGGGGAGCCCGAGCGCGGCGATGTCGTGGTGTTCCGCCACCCGGTTTCAGGGCGTGACTACATCAAGCGTGTGATCGGCATGCCCGGCGATTCTGTGCAGATGCGGGGCAGTCAGGTGCTGATCAACGGGGTCGTTGCACCTCAGGAACCCGCTGGAATCTTTGCAGAATTGATGGAACCACAAGGTCCCGAAGGGCGTCGCCCACGCTGCGCCAATGGCCCTGTCGGGGATGGCGGCACCTGTGAAAAAGCCCGCGCAATCGAGACGCTGCCCGGCGGCAGGCAGCACGTGGTACTCGACATTGGGCTGCAGGCGTCTGACAATACGGGCGTCTATCAGGTGCCTGAGGGGCATTACTTCTTCATGGGTGATAACCGCGACAATTCTGCTGACAGCCGCTTGGGGCCGCAGGTTCAGGGCGTTGGATATGTGCCGCTGGAAAACCTCATCGGGCGTGCGGATCGTATCATGTTTTCCTCCGGTGGCCGTTCCATGTTGTTCTTCTGGACGTGGCGTGGAGATCGCTTTTTCAAGGCTGTCGAGTGAAACTCTCTGCGGAGCTGAAGGCTTTTCAGGAGCGTCTGGGTCACCAGTTTGCGCGCCCGGAGTTATTGGCGAAGGCCGTGACCCATGCTTCCATGTCTTCGGCCAATCGGGACGATAATCAACGCCTGGAATTCCTCGGGGACCGGGTGTTGGGGCTGGTGATGGCGGAAGCCTTGCTGGCTTTGGACAAAACAGCCGCAGAGGGGCAATTAGCCCCTCGTTTCAACGCGTTAGTGCGTAAAGAAACCTGTGCTGATGTGGCGCGCGACATTGATCTGGGGGCTGTGTTACGGCTTGGTCGCTCGGAGATGTTATCGGGTGGTCGACGCAAGCAAGCTCTGCTGGGAGACGGTATCGAAGCGGTGATTGCGGCGGTCTATCAGGACGCGGGTTTTGAGGTCGCCAAGGACTTGATCCTGCGCCTTTGGGGCAGCCGCATCCATGAGGTTGAAGAAGACGCGCGCGATGCTAAAACCGCGTTGCAGGAATGGGCGCAGGCCCGGGGTTTGCCACCACCGAACTATGTCGAAGTGGCGCGCACCGGACCGGATCACGCCCCCGTCTTTACCATCGCTGCGAAACTTGAAACCGGTCAGAGCCAACAAGCAACCGCCGGCTCAAAACGGCAGGCTGAACAGGCGGCGGCCGGAAATCTATTGGCTGAACTGGAGACACCCACATGAGCACACGCGCCGGTTTTGTCGCCCTGATCGGAGAGCCCAACGCGGGTAAATCCACGCTTCTCAACCGCATGGTCGGGGCCAAGGTTTCGATCGTGACGCACAAGGTGCAAACTACGCGCGCGCGCATTCGCGGTGTCGCCATGGAAGGTCAAAGCCAGATCGTGTTTGTCGACACGCCGGGGCTGTTTCAACCGCGCCGCCGCCTGGACCGCGCGATGGTTGCGGCCGCCTGGGGGGGCGCGGCGGATGCTGATGTTGTTGTGCTGCTCATTGAGGCGCAGCGGGGCGTGACAGAGGGCGTTGAACGCATTCTGGAGGGACTCGAAAATATCGGGCAGGGGCGCAAAGTTGCGCTTGCAATCAACAAGATAGATCGGGTGCAGGCCGAGGTTCTGTTGGGCTTGAGCCAAAAGCTCAATGACCACTATCCCTTTGTTGAGACCTTCATGATTTCCGCTGAAAAAGGCCATGGTGTTGAGGCTCTGCGTCAATGGCTCGCGGGGGAGGTGCCAGAGGGTCCGTGGCTCTATCCCGAAGACCAGATTGCCGATCTACCCATGCGTATGATTGCCGCTGAAATGACGCGCGAAAAGCTGACGCTGCGCCTGCATCAGGAACTGCCCTATCAGCTAACGGTGGAGACCGAGGGCTGGGAGGAGCGCAAGGATGGATCAGCCAAGATTGACCAGTTGATCTATGTGGTGCGGGACGGTCACAAAGGGATCGTGCTGGGCAACAAGGGCGAAACGATCAAGGCTGTGTCCAAAGCCGCC
>JBGCEG010000052.1:0-20782 GCA_045106135.1 Roseobacter sp.
GGTTTGGGCGGCGCGGATGTGGTCACGATCAATCAGGCGCGCGACCGGGCGTTGGAATATCGCCGGATGGCCAAAGCCGGGCTGAACCCGCGTTTCAATGCCAAGCGGGACATTCCGAGTTTTGAAGAATTCGCCAAACAAGTTCATATCGACCGAATGCCCACATGGAAAAACGCGAAACACGGGCAACAATGGATCAATACACTGCGCGACTATGCCTTCCCCAAGATTGGCCGGATGCCGATTGACAGCATCGACCAGCCCGAAGTGATGATGCCCTGGATCCCCAACGATCTTGTGAACTGGTTCACTGGCAAGTATCTGTTGCAGGGTCGCGCCGTGGAAATGAAAGGCCCCCTGATCCAGTTCTTTTCGGATGTAGGGCTTATTGTTGCAATGGTTGGTGCGATCGCATGGGCCTGGAGCCACCTTTCACCTGGCTGGGCTCTGCTGGCCGGCTATTACCCGACTTTGATCCTAGTCGGCAGTTTGCGAAAAATGCAGACCCTTTACGGCCACGAAGGATCACCCGGACATGACAACTTCTTCCCACGCGGCCATTGGCTTCGAGGAAGCGAAATGCGCATCTTTGGCATGTCCCTCAACGACTTCTTTGCGGCTTTGGCGACCAGCCTCGCGTTGTCTCAGAACGAAGAGGACTACGGTAAGGACCACGGAGAGCATCATGCGTTGGAAACTTTTGGTACCCTGAAAGATGCCGACGCACGTGCCATCTTTGATTGGGGTTTCCGGCCGGGAATGTCAGTCGGCGCGCTCTGGCTGCGGTTTTGGTGGACCATGGCATCGCCCGGATTTCATATGAGGATGCTCGTTGCCCGCGCCAAGTCGAATTGGCATGCCGCGAATCTGGTCAGGCGGATCATGGCTCTGTTCGTAGCAAGCGTTCTGGCGAGCTTGGCGTTAGTTATGCCTGTTGAAGCCTGGCTTGCTGCGGTGTTGATGCCCTGGTCTCTACTTTTCCATATCTCAGGGCTCGTTCAAGTGTTGAACCGGCATGCATGGTTGGAGACTAGCGACGGCTACAACTCAGTGGAGACATATGCCGAAGCGATGGTAGGTCGGTTCAACGGGATTTCTCTGCCGGAGCGTGATCTGAAAGGCCTTGCTAAGTTTCGCGCGTGGAGTTTCTGGTGGACAGAAGTGCTGCTTCTGGAACTGCCTATCCGTCTCTTCTCATGGTCACCAGATCTACAAGCACACGACTTCCACCATCTGGAGTTTCACGGACCCGAACCTTTTGTCGACGACTGGACGACGATGCCGCAACGCCGACAGGAAGCCATCAACAAGGGCCGAGACCCCTATGGCATGCAGAACCGTGAACTCTGGGGATGGCGAAGCGCAATGAAAAACAGCCTTAAGCGACTTAACCAAGCTCAGGATGTCGCTTAGTTCTGAACTTTTAGAATCACAGGAGGGGGCACATTTTGGGCCCCCTTGCAGCGAATGTGCTGCTTGTTTTCATTTGAATGGCTGCTTCCATGATGTCACATGGGTGCTGTGGAATTGCACCAGATACCTGAGCCATCGTCGCTCGCCTTGTCAGCCAGGAATATGATGATCTGCTTGCGCGTTGCGCTGCCGAACTTCCGTTCCGCGCATGTGTTCTCAACCCGCCAGCTCATTGGAACACCTCAAAAGGCGCAAATGCGTGCGGATCTTGTATTGGATTTGTGCGAGATTTTCGCCGTTTCAGCTGAATTCGGCGCGAAAGCTCGCGGGAGTTTCTGCAAGCTTCTGCACAAAGCCCTGTAAATATGTCATATTTTTCAGGTATTTTTGGCGACCCCGGCAGGAGGGAGCGCGCCATTGCTGTTATTCAATTTAAGAAACTGAAATATACATAAAATAATCTTTGTTTAGTGGTGTCCCTAGAAGGTGGCGTAAAGGTCACCACTCTAAAAAACGGCGGTTTACCCGCAGTTGCTAAGTGCGTTCTCATAGTATTCATCCGCTGTCGTTGAAGGTCTACGACTTCGCACAGTGTAGACAATGCCAGAACTGGCAAGTTTTCCTAATTATATGGCGCGAAATCAAAAGCGTGTGAGAGGCACCGTTCATATGTCATTATCGGAAATAGTCCTTGCCTCAAAATCTGCGCTCCAATCATTTATCAGTAACTCGAAACTATGAAAGCCGGTTCAGTTTATGCCCAAAGACAGTCCTGCCTCTAACCTGCAGACGTCAAAGAGCCTTCTCAAGTATTGGAGGGCAAGTGTCTCTGACAGCATGTTTGGAAAGGGGCGTTTCCGGGTAAATGAACTGCGGCGAAATATGCGGCTCAGCATCCAGTCGCTGGAAACTGGTCGACTGCCCCCACGGCAAACGCAAGAGCTTTTCGATGATCGAAACGAAAACGAAGGTTCGGTGCCAATCCGGCTTTGGCCACGGGTTTACGCACGAGAGCTTAGCCATGGCACAGCGCGGCAAGACGGCTTGCCAGATGTCATTGCGCCTATTGTTACCGAAGCGAACGTGACGCGAGCGGGTTTCATTCTACCGGGGCGAACACTTATCCCACGCGATCTTCTCGAACCTTTGACTACTGGGGCGTTGTCAATCGGCACCGTGGAACAACAGGATGCATTTTTGGCTGATGGTGGATTTGGAGAAGAACATTCAATTGAAGCACATGCTGAAGGCTGGACCCGCTATCTGAAATATATTGAACAACTGCTCGAAGAAGTTTCCAGTGATTGGTTTGATAAAACCGCAGAATTCACTGAGCGTAGCCCGGGATTTTTCGAAGTTGCGGATTACGCTTCGGTGATGGTTCGCGGTATTCTGTCACTTTACGATGACCTTGTAGACAACGACGAAATCCCACCTCTAGTGCGAAATTATGCGCGTGTTTCTCCACGTCCATTGTCGCCTTCTCTGCCAAAACCTTATGCCTTGTCAGAGCGTTTGGGGCACTCAAACGACAGGTTCCCAACAGCAAGAAACCAACGGGACGTGTTGGCTCACCTTGCTAAAGCGGAGCATGGCGAAATTACCGCAGTGAATGGTCCTCCGGGGACGGGCAAAACAACGTTGCTTCTTTCGGCTATCGCTAGTGCTTGGGTTAAAGCGGCTTTGGAGAAGAGCGAGCCACCAGTGATCATCGCTGCTTCCGCCAACAATCAAGCGGTCACAAACATTATCGACGCATTCGGAAAAGACTACGCAATTGGGACTGGCCCGTTTGCTGGACGTTGGTTGCCGGGAATTCGGAGTTTCGGTCTGTTTTTGTCTTCAGCCGCTCGGGAAGAGGAAGCATCAAAGACTTACCAAACAGAGACGTTTATCAAAACGCTGGAAACTCAGGCGTTCGTCTCGAAGGCGAAAGAGGCCTTCCTTTTAAAAGCACGCGAAGCATTCAATGATGAAGAAATACAAGACATCGAAGATGTAAATGAGCGGTTGCATAAACGCATTAAATCGCTGGCAGCCAAGATGGTCAACCTCGATGAAACTTTTGTGCGGTGGGAAAAAGCGCGAGAAACGTTATCAAAAGAACTCGGCAAGGAACCCGAAGACAAGCTGGCGGAGTTGGAGAAACGCTTAAATGGCAAGCAAAACGATTTAACAAAAATTCAAGAGCTGCTTAATCGATGGGACAGCCACGTCGCAAATGAACCGGCTCTGTTGGCCATATTCTCGTTCTTGCCATCTGTGAGACGGAAACGCATGGCGGCAGCAAGAGCCGCTATCCGAGGCGCGGGATTTGAGGTTTTCGCCGATCAGGTGTCGAGCTTGCCAGACGCCGGAAGCAGTATCCAGAAAATGAAAACTGACGCACAATCAGGTGTCAGTGACGCTTCAAACTCCCTCAAACGGGCAACATCGATCACCGAAAAGGTAAAGGCTGCTTTCAAGGAGTTTCAGTCAGCAGCAGTGTTGCTATCCACCGAGCTGAAAGACGCGGATATTGACGAAATTGATAGCTTTGTTGACTGCAATATCCGATTTCCTCTGTTTCTTTTCGCAACACATTATTGGGAAGGCCGTTGGCTTCTCGAAATGGAGGAAGTCCTCCCAGACATCGACAAGGAACATAAGCGCACTGGAAAGAAAACCGTCGTTCCTCGTTGGCGACGCCGTATGATGCTGACACCATGTGCAGTGGCGACTTTCGCAACTCTGCCAAACAAAATGACCTGTCGCGCTAGGCGAGGCAACGCGTTCATCGACGACTATCTGTATGATTTTGTCGATTTGCTGATTATCGATGAAGCAGGACAGGTGTTGCCTGAGATAGCCGCGCCGTCGCTTGCGTTGGCAAGGCAAGCACTGGTCGTCGGCGACACAAGGCAAATTGAACCAATTTCAAGTATTCCTAAAGCAATCGACCAAGGGAACCTCGCAAAATATGACGTTATTTCGGAAGACTTGGATGAAACTGCTTTGTCGGATGTTTTAGCATCTGGGTTTCTTTCCAACTCTGGCAGTGTGATGGCGTGCGCGCAAAACGCCTCCCGTTATCAGCCCTACCCGGACTTAGATCGAGGTCTATACCTCTTCGAACATCGACGTTGCTACGACGAAATTATCGAATTCAGTAATGCCTTGTGCTATCGCGGACACTTGCAGCCAAAGCGAGGCCCAGCCACGGAACTAGCCTTCCCTCCAATGGGCTACCTCCATATCGATGGAGCTGCGTTCTTCGCGGGCGGCAGCAGGTTCAATCCCACAGAAGCGAAAACCATTGCTGCATGGCTGAATGAAAACCGCACCACGCTGGAGAACCAATATCAAAAGCGGCTCGAAGACATTGCAGCTATCGTCACACCCTTCGGGAAACAAGCTCAAGAGTTGCGTCAGGCATGCAACGCTGTTGGCATCCGCACTGTAGGCGCTGGAGCCATGACAATCGGCACTGTGCATTCACTACAAGGAGCCGAACGACCCATAGTCCTGTTTTCTCCGACATATGCAAAAGGCATGGACGGTGCCTTTATCGATGCTTCCACCTCGATGCTGAACGTTGCGGTATCACGCGCTAAGGACAACTTCTTGGTCTTTGGAGATATGGACCTTTTTTCGTCTGCTCTTAGTGATAGCCCCCGCGGGGTGCTCAGCAAATTCTTGTTTGCAAGACCAGAAAACGCCCTCGAGTTCGATGTCCAACCTCGTGAAGACCTGAAGACAAAAGCCACGGGCATCCAAATGCTGCGCGACGCCGATGATCATGACATATTCCTGCGCGACGTTCTCACATCCGCGAAAAAGACGATAGAGATTGTCAGCCCTTGGATCATCAACAGCACCATGGAAAAGAACGGGTTCTTGTCGCTCATGCGAGAAGCTTCTGAACGCGGTGTAAAGATCGATGTTTATGCTGACCCGGTATTAAACGAGAAAACCAACAACGACGGCGTAAGTCAATTTGATGAAGCTAAAGCCAGCCTTTCGTCCATCGGCGTTACCGTCCACCCAGTCCAACAGCTGCATAGCAAAATTGTCGCCGCCGATGAGGAAATCTTTTGCATCGGTTCATTCAATTGGTTGAGTGCAGATCGTATCGGAAAATATGCCAGACATGAGACATCGCTGGTATACAGTGGAGCTCAAATGGCCAGCGAGATCAAACGGTTCCGCGAGAACCTTGGACTACGTCGTGTTGGTTAACCGTGCTGGCTTTGTGTTCAAGGTGGTCAAATCGAGCATACAACTTGACCACCTTACTTCCCTTTCAAGGTGCATTTGCTGGTTCCCGTTGAGGTTACCCGAGAGACAGGGTGGTCAATATGGCCCCATCCGGTTCATAGAAGATCACCGTGATGATCTTGGCCGAGTATCGGTCCATCGAATACGAGGGCCCAAGGCCGCATCGCCTGGCAGGGGGCATGCTCTTCTCTGCGCCCAGCCGCACAGCGCGTTAGTATTGACCTCGCCGGTGTTTCAGGGTTTCCCGCCAAAGAAATGCGTATTTACGGAGCCGGTTCGCGCGGTCAGGGCAAGCAGTGGGTTTGCCGTTGGACACCGATGGCGGCGTTGATGCGCCACTGGCCAGCAACGCAGCGCCCGCGCTGGTTCCGGTTGTCCCGGAGGCACCAGACACAAGAGAGCCGCAGGCGGCGGCCAGCATTTCCAGGTAGAGAGCGTTGTTTGCGAAGGGGCCCTCGACAATGACGTGCCCCTTATGCCCGATGTTGGAAAGGCACTGTGCTGTGACCAAAGAAAGATAAAGAGCCACCGCAGCGCCCCGCTCACCGGTGCCTAGCTTGGGTTCAGCCCCATGCCACCCAGCTTTCTGCCCTTTGAAGGGGCCTGTCTCGGGGGCCCATGAGGGTATCACCATGATCTGGTTCGATAGAACACTGTCCAGATCCTGCGACGTGGGCTCCGGGTAGACGCCACCGGTCAGCAGGTCATGCTCTCTGCCGCCCATAAAGCGTGCGGATGGGGCGGGGTGGCCACGCGCGGTCACGTTGATCAATGTATCAAGATCAGGATCGAGCGGCACAGGCCTGCCGCCGATGGCCATGGCAATCACCCATGTGCCCGTTGAAATGACGCTAAAGGGTGGCCTTTCGCTGAGCACATAAGGAAGCAGGGAGGCATTGGAATCGTGTATGCCACAATAGACTTTCGTGGCGGCTGGCAGGCCCGTCTGTTGCGCGATCCGGGGCAGAATTGTTCCCAAAACGTCTGAGGGCTTGCGCACAGGGGCCAGCTTGTCCGTGATGCCGAGCGCCCCGACCAGCGATGAGAAGGCTCCGGTATGTGGGTTCCAAAGGTCTGTGTGACATCCTAGTGATGTAACATCCATTGCCGTCACACCCGTCAGCTTTGCCCCCCAGAACTGCGGATAGGTGACGATCTGGTGTGTTCTGGCTTTGAGATCAGGATCAGTTTGGAACTGCCAGAAAAGCTGTGCGCCGATGTTCAGCCCGCCCGCCAACCGCGGTGATCCAGTTTCGGAAAACGTCGGTCGGATGGCATCGTACTGGTCCGACACGGCGTCGGGGCCGGCGCTTTCATAGTCAAGGATTGGCGCGGCAAGGTTCCCCTCGCGGTCAAGCAGCGCAGCGCAGGCACCATGGGTGGTCACGGATATAGCATCGATGCCGTGCTCTGCATGGAAATCGCGCAGCCCGTCCAGCACAAACGCCCAATGGCCGTTCACATCAAAATGAGGCCACGGGGGGCCGCGCAAAACAGTGTTGGGGCGCGTGATCACAGCTATCTCGGTCAGGCTTTCGCGATCTACAAGCGCCAGTTTTGCGTTGGTTTTCCCGATGTCTATGACGGCAATGTGCTGCGTCATGGCATGTGAAATACTGTTTCAAGAGGTGTGGCGACCGGTTCGTTGTCGGCAGATGTTTCCATGATATCGGCCATATGCGCCCACCATTTCTGCATGACCGGATGGTTTGGCAGATCGTCCATGCTATGCCCCGCCTTGCGCCACAGAACGCCGAACAAGGTGTTGGTATCCTCGTCAAGGTGGATTGAATAATCCGAAACGCCTGCGTCTTTCAGCAACTCAACCAACTCGGGCCAGATATCGTCGTGGCGTTTTATGTAGTCCTCCCGGCATCCCGGATTGAGCCGCATTCTGAAGGCGTATTTTTCCATCAGCGCGCCCGCCACATCGACCACAAACGCGGCAGCGCAATGACGCCAATCAGCAGTGCGCCGATGACAATCGACATGACGATGCCCGGCACGTTCAGCAACCCCAACCCGAAGGTCACAAGCCCCATGACAAAGGCGGCAATGACGACGCCTACAATCGTGCCGGACCCGCCCAGAATGCTGACACCACCCAGCACCACCATGGTCACAATCTCCAGCTCCCAGCCTGTGGCGATAGAAGGCCGGGTGGAGCCTAACCGCGCTGTCAGACAAATAGCCGCGACCCCGGACATCAGGCCCGTCAGCAGAAACAGGATGAATTTCACGCGCTGCACGCGGATGCCCGAGAACATTGCCCCCGTGGCATTATTGCCAATCGCATAGACAGCGCGGCCGAAATTGGTCTTGTGCAGCAACACGCCATAAATCACCGCAATGGTCGCAAAGAGCACGAATTCGAACGAGATAACCCACCACACGTAGCCCTGTCCGAACCACGAAAAGCTTTCGGGGTAGCCACGGAATGCCTGATCGCCCAGCACGATATAGCTGATGCCGCGAAAAAGGCTCATGGTGCCGATGGTAACAACAATCGAAGGAAGACCCATGCGGGTCACAAGAATGCCATTGAAGGCCCCGCACAGCAGGCCCACGCCGAGGCCGATTAACACAAGGCCGGGTGTGCCGACGCCCATCTGCACAGCGGCACCCATCGCGGTGGAGGCCAGCGCGATGATGGAGGCAACAGAAAGATCAATTTCGCCGGAGATGATCAGAAGCGCCATGGCAAAAGCGATCATCGCTTTTTCAGTGAAATTGAAGGTCGCGTCGCTGAGGTTCCAGGCGTTCAGGAAGTATGGGGATGCAAAGCTGTTGGCGACAAAGATACCGATGGCCACCAGAAGCAGCAGCGTCTCCCAGCTTTTCAGACGCTGCTCAAGCGGGGAACGGAGGCGGTCGGGAATAAGGCGGTCTGTGGTGCTCATGATGCGTCCTCCGCACGTTTGAGGATAATCCGGCCTTTCTCGCGGTTGGCCTGCGCATTGAGCGCGACCGCAACAATGATCGCGCCGCCCGAGATGGCCAGTTGCCAGAAGGGTGAGATGTCTACGACCGGTAGTGCGTTCTTGATGATGCCGAGGAACAATGCCCCCAGCAGGGCGCCCGCCACCGTGCCGATGCCGCCCATGATCGAGACGCCGCCAATGACACAAGCTGCGACCACGTCCAGTTCGAACCCACCGGCGATGTCAACGTAGGAGACCGCAAAGCGCGACACCCAAAGGTATCCCGTCAGCCCCGCCAATGCGCCCGAGATCGTAAAGGCCCAGAACTGGGTCTTGCCGACGTTGATGCCTGCATAGGTCGCGGCATGCGGATTGCCGCCGGCCGCATAGAACGCGCGCCCCAACGTTGTTCGGGTCATGACGATTGAGAACCCGATGACGGCGATGATGGCGATCCACCCAAGGATCGGCAGCCCAAGGATATCGGTGCGCGGGAAGGCTTTGAAGGCGGGGCTCATCTCATGGCTGTTGACCCATTTGCCGTCTGAAATAACAAAGATGATGCCCCGGAAGATCGTCATCGTGCCAAGCGTGACAACGATGGGGGGGATGGCGAGTTTCCAGACCAGAATACCGTTGAACATGCCAAGCAGCGCGCCCAGCCCGATGGATATCGCAAGGATCACCACGATCGGCAGGCCGGGGGCCGCCACATTGACCATTGAGACCACCATACCCGTCAGCGCCAGATTTGCCGCGACGCTCAGGTCGATACACTTCGTCAGGATGACGATCATTTGGCCAATCGCCAACAGGATCAGGGGCGATGTGTCGTTAAAGACATTCGCGAGGTTTGCAGGGGCGATGAAGCCGGGAAACCGGGACGAGATCAGAACCAGCAGCAGGGCAATTGCGCCAACCAGCAGTGCTTCGCGTGATGTCATGTAGCGTTTCAGCATGGCGTGTTTTCCTCAGATACCGGCGGCATGTCGGACAAGTGTCTCAGGTTGCAGATCATCATCAGCCAGTTCGGCGACAATCCGGCCTTCGCGCATCACGATCACGCGGTCGGACATGCCCAGCACTTCGGGAATTTCCGAACTGACCATGATGACCGCAAGACCTTGTGCGGCAAGCTCTGCCATGAATTCATGAACGGCGGCTTTGGACCCGATATCGACACCCTTGGTGGGCTCATCGAGGATGATGACCTTGGGCTGTGTCGCCAGCCATTTCGCGATGACAACCTTTTGCTGGTTGCCGCCCGACAGGTTGCCGACATGTGTGTCAAGAGAGGCCGCGCGCAGGTCAAGCCGTTCGGTGTAGTTGCGCGCCAGCTTGAACTCCTCGGCCAGTTTCAGAAAGCCATTGCCGGAAAGGCGTGTCAGGGAGGGCAGTGTGACGTTCTGGAAAATCGGCAGATCGAGGATCGCGCCCTGTTTGCCGCGATCTTCGGGAACATACACGATCCCGTTGTCAACTGCGTCAGCAGGGGATTTGATCTGGACGGGCGCGCCGTCAATTTCGACCGATCCGGCAGACGGCCGTGTGATGCCAAAGAGCGCCTGCATGAATTCGGAGCGACCGGCACCCACAAGGCCGTAAAACCCAAGGATTTCGCCTTTGCGCAGCGTGAACCCGATGCCCTCGAATTCCGTGGGGTGCGCGTATCCCGCAACTTTCAGGACGATATCGCCCGGGTCGGGGGTGCGGGCGGGAAAAATCTGGCTGACATCGCGGCCCACCATCATCTTGACAAGATCAGCCTCGGTCACATCAGCCATCGCACCATCACCGATCATCTGGCCGTCGCGAAAGACCGTGTAGTTGTCTGCGATGCGGAAAATCTCATCGAACTTGTGACTGATGAAAAGGATGGCCTTGCCTTGCGCCCTGAGGCTGTCGACAAGCTCGTAAAGCTCTTCGATTTCCTTGTGGGATAACGCAGCGGTTGGTTCATCCATGATCACAACACGCGCATCTATCGACAGGGCGCGGGCGATGGCCACAAGGTGTTTGTTTGCAATGCCAAGGTCCTTGAGCTTATGCTCGGGATCGACATTCGCGCCGATACTTTCCAGAATAACGCGCGCGCGTGACGTCATCTTTTTGAGGTCGATCAGGCCGAATTTGCCGCGCGGCGCATGGCCCAGAAAGATGTTTTCGGCCACAGAGAGTTCATCAAAGAGCACCGTTTCCTGATGGATCGCGGTGACCCCATTGTCCGCGGCGACCTGCGGAACCGAAAAACGGGTCGGCTGTCCGTTCACAAGGATCGTGCCACCGTTCGGCTGATAGATGCCGGTCAGGATTTTCACGACAGTTGATTTGCCCGCCCCATTCTCGCCGATCAGGGCTGTGACCTTGCCCGGAATAAGCTTGAGCGAGACCTCTGAGAGGGCTTTGACGCCCGGAAAGGTCTTGGTGATCCCATCCAGTGCCAGAACTGCATCGCTGTCAGTCGTGCGTTCAGACGGCAGGATAGTATCCGATTGCTTTACCATCGAAAGACCCGGTTTGCTGGAAGGAGAAGGGTTCGGCGCGGCCCAACTGGCCACGCCGCAGATCAACTCAGGTCAATTCAGACCGCTTAGAAGATCGATTTGAACTGGTCGATGTTCGACGCGTCATAAACGAATGGATCAGCCATCGCAGCCGCGTTGCTGTCGTCCAGCGTGATCGTTCCGACCCGCCCGATGGATATCTCGGATCCCGGTTCAGCCGTCGCAGCACCGGACGCCAGCGCATGCGCGATCATTGCCGCCGAGTACCCCAGATCAATCGGGTTCCAGATCGCAAAGGACTTTGACGCACCGCTTTCGATGGCCCCCGCCATTTCAGACGGCAGGCCAAGGCCTGTCACATTGACCTGACCAACTTTGCCTGCGTCAACGACCGCCTGGGCTGCGGCAACAATGCCAACCGACGTCGGTGCGATGATGGCATCGAGATCGGGGTAGGACTGCATCAGGCCGGTCGCTTCGCGGTAGGATTTATCTGCAAGGTCATCGCCATACACGGTGCCCACCACGTTGATGTTGGGATAGTTCCCCATCACTTTGGTCATCTCTTCGATCCAGATGTTCTGGTTCGTGGATGTTGTGGTTGCCGACAGGACGGCGACGTCACCGCCCTCCGGCAAATGATCCGCGGCAAGCTTGATGATCATATTGCCGATCAGCGCGTTGGAGGAGGGGTTGAGGTGCATCTGGCGACCCTCTTCGGCAACGCCTGAATCCCATGAGATCACTGTGATGCCACGCTGCATTGCTTTCTTGAGCGTCGGCACAAGCGCGTCCGTATCATTGGCCGAGACCGCAATCGCGTCAACGCCTTGCGCGATCAGCGAATTGATCACCTCAATCTGGCCTTCAGCGGTGGTGTCTGTCGGGCCGGTGTAGATGATCTCTACGCCGCCGAGTTCTTTGGCGGCTTCTTCCGCACCTTCTGCGGCAGCTTCGAAAAAGCCGATGCCCAGTGCTTTGACCACAAGCGCAATGCGCATGTTGTCCTCCGCCATGGCTGTCGTGCTGAACAAGCTTGCAGCAAGGCTGAGGCCTGCGGTGAGTGTGGTGAATGTACGACGTTTCATTGGTTTCCTCCCTGAATTACGTTCGCGTTCAAAGCCCCCTAAGAGGCCATGTTTTTCTGATCATTCCCTGCCGGGGTGGTGATCAGTGTCACTTCGGCAGCCTCGAGCATCGCGGCGGCCTTGTCTGAAATTCGGTCATCTGAGATGACCGTGGTGATGCGGTTCAACGGGCACAACACAAGGCTTGAGCGCCGCTCGAATTTCGAACTATCGGCGAGAACGATCAGTTCATCTGCCTGACCAATGAGCTTTTGCTCCGCCTGAATCAAAAGGGGGTCAGCTTCCATCAAACCCAACGGGCCAAGGCCCTGCGCGCCCATGAACATGCGCCGGGCGCAGAAGTTGCGCGTCACGTCATTATCAAAGGGCGACAGAATGATGTTCTGCTCACGATAGATTGTGCCGCCCGACAACATAATCGTGTTCTTGGAATGTTTGAGCAGGTGTTCAGCAATCGGGAACGAGTTCGTAAAAACCTGCAGGCGACGACTGGCCATCGGGTGCACCATCTGAAATGTGGTCGTGCCGCCGTTAATGATTATCGCATCACCATCTTCACACAAATCTACGGCGGCCGTGGCAATCGCCTGTTTTTCAGCGATTTTTATTGTTTCATTGACCGAAAAAGGGCGCCCGGCCAGACCCACAAACTGAGGCGGGTTCAGCGCTTCGGCGCCGCCGCGCACACGGCGTATCTGCTTGGCCTGATGGAGTGTTGCAATGTCGCGCCGGATTGTTGCCTCTGACGCGCCAGTCAGATTGCAAAACTCGATCACCGTGACAACGGGCCGTTCTTCGACCGCTGACAGAATAATCGTATGGCGTTCCTTCTCGTGCATTACTGGCCTCCCTGACCACTTAGGCTGTCTGGATTCGACGCGTGTGTCAATCACAAACAATCATAAATGGTCATATTGCACTGCAGCATGATTGATATTGATCAAACATGATTGACAAACCACTGCATGCCAAGCACCGTGTGAAGGAACGTCAATGATGGGCGCACCGCGCCAACCGGGAGGAAGCATGTTGAAATCACTGGAAACCCAGCTTTTGGACAGTCGCTGGGACGACACGGTCGCAGCGGGTATGAGCGAATCAGAGCTTCTGCTTTATCGCTCAAACATTCTGGGGTCTGACAAGCGTGTGACCAATTATGGTGGTGGCAATACCTCTGCCAAGGTGATGGAAACTGATCCGCTGACTGGTGAAGAGGTTGAAGTGTTGTGGGTCAAAGGATCGGGGGGCGATATCGGCTCGATCAGGATGGACGGCTTCGCCACACTTTATATGGACAAGCTGCAGGCGCTGAAGTCGCTTTACCGTGGGGTCGATTTCGAAGACGAGATGGTTGGCTATCTGCCGCATTGCACATTCAGGCTTAACCCGCGTGCGGCATCTATCGACACGCCACTGCATGCCTATGTGCCGCGCAAACATGTGGACCATGTGCATGCGGACGCCATCATCGCGATTGCCGCCTCCGCCAACTCAAAAGACCTGACGCAAGAGATATTTGGGGACCGCATTGGCTGGCTGCCTTGGAAAAAACCGGGGTATGAACTAGGATTGTGGCTGGAAAATTACTGCGTTGAAAACCCGAATGCCGATGGTGTGGTACTGGAAAGCCATGGGCTTTTTACATGGGGCGACACTGCCAAAGAGTGCTATGATCAAACCATTGACGTGATCAATGTTGCAACCATGTGGCTGGCCGAACGCAGCGATGGTGTGCCCGCCTTCGGGGGGGGCATCCATGCAAGCCTTCCGGCTGAGCAGCGGCGCGCGGTCGCCGCCCGTCTGATGCCTGCGATCCGTGGGTTCGTTTCTGGCAATCAGCACATGGTGGGACATTTCAACGACAGCGATACGGTATTGGAATTCGTCAACGCAAAGAACATGGCACCGCTGGCGGCCATGGGCACCTCCTGCCCGGATCACTTTTTGCGCACAAAGATCTGCCCGTTGGTGGTGCCTTTTGAGCCTGCAAGATATAATATCGACGAGGTTCTGGCGGGGCTGCCAGATCAGGTTGACGCCTACCGCAAGGACTACGCGGCCTATTACGACCGGTGCAAACATGATGACAGCCCGGCCTTGCGCGACCCCAACGCGGTTGTCTACCTCGTGCCGGGTGTCGGCATGATCACTTTTGCCAAAGACAAGGCGACAGCCCGCATTTCAGGGGAGTTCTACGTCAATGCGATCAATGTGATGCGCGGCGCGTCTGCGGTCAGCACCTATCAGGGGCTTCCTGAACAAGAGGCGTTCGACATTGAGTACTGGCTGCTGGAAGAAGCAAAACTGCAGCGTTTGCCAAAACCAAAATCGCTTGCCGGGCAGGTGGCATTGGTGACTGGTGGCGCAGGCGGTATTGGGGCAGCCACCGCGCAACGTTATTTGGCTGAAGGGGCCTGCGTTGTCCTCGCGGATATCAATGAGGGCGCGCTGAAATCTACTCAGGATACTCTGGCAGGTCGTTTCGGCGACGATCTGGTGCGCAGTGTCGTCATGAATGTCACCAGTGAAGACGCCGTTGCCGCAGCTTTCGCAGACGCGGCTGCTGAATTTGGAGGTGTCGATATTCTCGTATCAAACGCAGGCATCGCCTCTTCTGCGCCGATCGAAGAGACGACGCTGGCGCTTTGGAACAAGAATATGGACATCCTGTCGACCGGCTATTTCCTTGTCAGTCGCGAGGCGTTCAAGCTGATGCGGGTGCAGCAGATGGGGGGCGCTGTTGTTTTTGTTGCGTCTAAAAACGGTCTTGCGGCATCCCCAAACGCGGCGGCCTACTGCACGGCCAAAGCTTCTGAAATTCACCTTGCACGGTGTCTGGCCCTTGAGGGGGCAGAGGCTGGCATCCGTGTCAATGTCGTCAACCCGGATGCGGTGCTGCGTGGGTCAAAAATCTGGGAAGGCGACTGGCTGGAGCAGCGCGCGGGCACCTACGGCACTGACAAAGAGGGGCTGGAAGAGATGTATCGCCAGCGGTCCATGCTCAAACGCTCTGTCCTGCCCGAAGACATCGCGGAGGCGTGCTATTTCTTTGCGGCGGATACGTCTTCAAAGTCCACTGGCAACATTATCAATGTGGACGCCGGCAACGTCCAAGCCTTCACGCGATAGGGGAGTGTCATGACATACGAAGCAGCCAAAGCGGCATTTGCAGAGTGGGGCGTAGACACCGACGCGGCGCTGGACAAGCTGGCAACAATTCCGATCTCTATGCACTGCTGGCAGGGCGATGACGTTGTGGGCTTTGAGCAGAAAACCGGGTCCTCCGGCGGCGGCATTCAGGCGACGGGCAATCACCCGGGTCGGGCGCGCACCCCGGACGAGCTGCGCGCCGATCTGGATTTTGCCTATTCGATGATCCCGGGCAAACACCGGTTGAACCTGCATGCGATGTATCTGGATACCGACGCCACCCCCGACCGCGATGAGATTGAGTTTCAACACTTTGCCCCGTGGGTCGATTGGGCCAAAGACCAAGGCATTGGGCTGGATTTCAACCCAACCTTTTTTGCCCACGCCAAGGCTGATGACAATCTGACACTCAGCCATCCGGACCCCGGCATCCGGGATTTCTGGATCGAGCATGGGCAGCGGTCGCGCGATATCGCGGCCCGAATGGGTGCCGCTTTGGACACACCTTGCATCAATAACATCTGGGTGCCAGATGGCTATAAGGACACCCCCATTGATCGCATGTCGGCACGCGCCCGGTTGGAGACGTCCCTTGATACGATGCTGGCCCCTGCACAAGACAAGGCCCAGATGCTGGACGCTGTCGAAAGCAAACTTTTTGGCATCGGCGTTGAGGCCTGCACGGTGGGCAGTCACGAGTTTTACATGGGCTATGCCATCCGTAAGGGGACGCTTTTATGTCTTGATATGGGGCACTTCCATCGGACAGAGAACATCGCAGACAAGCTCAGCGCGGTCGCCTTGTCGCTGGATGAGATCCTGCTTCACGTCTCGCGTCCGATGCGTTGGGACAGCGATCATGTGATCCTGCTCAGCGATGATATTCTTCAGATGGCGCAGGAACTTGTCAGTGCCGAATTGCTCGGCCGTACCCATATCGGTCTGGACTTTTTCGATGCGACCATAAGCCGGACCGCCGCATGGGTGATTGGCACCCGCAACATGCAAAAGGCGTTGCTGCGTGCTTTGCTGATGCCGCTGGATGCTCTGAAATCTGCAGAAAATGCGCTTGATTTCACAACGCGTCTGGCCGTCACTGAAGAATTCAAGGACATGCCTTTTGGTGCCGTTTGGGCAGAGTTTACGGCCCGCGAGAACATGCCCAACGGCCTTGGGCTAATCAAGGAACTTGATCGCTACCAAGCCAGTGTATCGGGCCGCGATTAGGGCGGCCAAGACCCATAGGGTCGCTGTGAACGGCAATCTGACGACCGTTGGTCACTGGCTTTTGCGGGCCTACGCATCCTTGCGCCTTTTGCCAACGAGCAAAGGCATCGGATCACCCCTCCACCGGCTGCACAACCCGCTGATACAAATGCCACGTGGTATGCCCAAGGATTGGCAGGGTAAAGATCAGGCCCAGAAAGGCCGGAACCATCAAAAGCAACATGGTGATTGAGATGGTCGCCCCCAGATCAGCATGACCACCGGGTGTTCTGTGACAACCCCAACGGCGGTGAGCATGGCGGTCACAAGATCGTTTTCCCGGTCAAGCAGCATCGGCATTACAACGACGGTCACCGAGAACAGGACTACCGAGAGAAAGGTGGCGACACTGGTGCCAATCGCAAGAAAGGTCCAGGCCGCGTATCTGAAGAAGACGAAGCTCCAAAAACCCTGCAAGATTTGCCCGTCGTCACACAAGGTTCACCGTCATGGCGGTTTGGGAAACTGCAGCTCTGGCGCGTTTTTGTGACTGACTGTGCAGCTTGTTTTGGATGTTGCAAGCGGCGGTGTTCGAGTGTCCGTTTCCTGACATTTTCTCCATCTCTTAGAATGGCTTAGTCCCGTCCGACGCAGATGTCAGCGGGTGCCACGTTGTTCAGGCTCTCGTGGTCGCCTCCATCCACTGCCCTCTTTTTTGAGCAGGCGGTTTTCAGGCGTCAGATCTGCAATGCCGTCTTTCAATGCCCGCGCCTCTGAACGCCGTCCCTTACTTCTGATGAGGGTGCCTGACGTGCAGTATCGGCCAACAAACGGCGCTTGCCTGCCTTTAGGAACTCTTTGGATGAGCAGGTGTGGCGCGTCTTGCGACGAATATTCTTGTCCACCTTGTCGGCGGTGCCTGTCAATGTGGCCCGATTCTTCGGCGCCCCGATCCCGTATTCGACAAGATAAACTGGACATCCGCACGTATTCAAATCCTCAAATCAGTCCAGCAGGTGCTGACGCCGGACAGGACGAAAATGACTGGAATTGTAAAAACTGCTGAAATCAAAACCTTCCCTGATCTGGCTGATGCCTTGGATAAGGCGGAGAGCGCGGGTCACCATCGACCCCCCGAACGCCATAAAAAAGCCAGTGTCGAACCCGCCACCTGTATTGCCGTAAGTCCATGAGGCACCAGATTTCACGACCAGAACTTCGAAATGGGAAACCTTAGCGCCGTCAAGTGGGCCGTTTCCAGCCAGATCTAGAAAATCCCGGCCCGCAGCACCTTCCGAACGGAGGAACGCGTGTATCTTGGATCATCCGCCCCGGCACCTGAGCATTCGTGGACCAGGTTCAATCTGGCGGGAAGGGTTGAAATTGCCAATACCTGTTGGCGCTCTCTTGGCTGGTCAAACATGTGAGAGAGTACAGAGGCGATAAGATGTGCTTGTGGATCATTGCATATGAGACTGTGCAAGAAACGAAACAGGCGTGACCACACAAAGCCAAGAAGGTAAGGCTCGCACGACGGGCGGTCCGTTTGGACACCTCGGGCTTTAGCGTGTGGAGGCGCGGCGCAGGAAAATGCCATGTTCCCGCTGCCGTCGAAACTGTGTTTACACGCCTCAAAGTTGATCTGACGCAGATCGTAGAAAATGCGTTGGGCGTATGAAATGCTGATTTCAAAGGTATCAGCGACTTGTGCAAGCTCCGAAGGGGCACAGATGTGGAATCGTTTGGCACTGTGATTTTCGCCCGGAAAGAGGCACAAGCCCGCGGTTGGCGATGCACCAAACCGCTACAGGCCAAACAACAAACCGCAGGCTGCAGACGTGGGCGAGACCGGTGGCGCTGCACAAAGACCTCAAGTGCAGTGATCTGGCAATCCACTTGGGGTTGTGCCAAAACGCTTGACTTGTACCCTTCAGGGAGGAAACTTGCTGAGGTTTTTTAAGCTATCCTGGGGACGACGCATGCCTGATGAACCAAGCAAGGCTGACCAGCAAGACGCCGACCCCTCCAACACGCTGGAAGATGCCGTCAGATCGTCTGCAGAGACCTCTGATCGTCAGAAAAACTGGAATGATCTCTACCGGCTTGAATGCGACCTGCTGGGGCATGACCCGGAAGCCAAGCGGACCAACGGGGTATGCCTGTCGGGAGGGGGCGTCAGGTCTGCGGTAACCTGCATGGGTGTTCTGGGATGTCTGGCGCGCCGCAATGTGCTTGATCATGTCCACTATGTATCGTCCGTATCGGGCGGTGGCTATGCCGCCTCTGCCTTGTCCAACTGGCTGCACACGAGGGCGGAGACAGATAATGTCTTGGGCGATGCGACCGCATCTGCCACTTCGGACGCCGAAGTGCCTGCACAGCCTCAAAAGGCAGCGCTGTCTCAATCGCTGCAGTCTGCGCTCAAAGTCCCCTTTGTGACCTTGAACAACCGTTCTGCATCGGCGCTGCGACAGCAAGTAGAAGAAGAGGGCAACACCCCCGCAGTTCCGGCGGACAATCCGATTTACTCGGGCCGTGATCTGCTGGCGCAGAACGAGGCGTACATCCGTCACATTCGGGCCAACATCAGCTTTCTGATGCCCAATGGTTTTTCGGGGGCGCTGGTGGGCGGCTACGCCGTGTTGCGATCTGTGGTGCTGAACATCTTTGTCTGGCTGATCTTCGCAACCCTCGTGTTCTTGCTGCTGATCAACCCGTCACAGGCCATAGCCGTGCTGACGACATTTCCGGATGTGTTCAACGGTCCCTCTACAGGACTTTCAGCGGTGAATGAGGCTTTGCAGTCTTTCGCAGCGCACATGAACGCAGATTTGCGACCAAATGCGGTTTTTGGCTGGGCTTTTGTGGTGGGGGTCTGCCTGATTGGTGTGCTCTTGTTTCAAATGGTTGGCTATTCGATCGCCACGGCATTCAAGTCGTACATCGGCAAGCAAACACGGGTGACCCGGCCAAACGAGCAGGCGGGCCCGCTGTCGTTCAACTACAGTTGGCGGCGTGGCAATGAATGGCTGGCGCGCAAGCTTATGCTGGGGTCAATCGTCCTGATCGGGGTTGGTGTGGTGCCTTGGCTTGCCGCCAATCTCAGCCACATCGCGGACCTGCTTGACGGGTCGGGCACGGGGGGCGGCGCTGGTGCCCTGCCAAGTGACACCATCGAAGGTGCGCAAGGTGTCAGCATCATCCCGGGAACGCTCGCGACGCTGGGCGGCATCGCAAGTTCGCTGATCGTGTTTGTGCGGACACGGCTAGGCAAAGTCATCGGCCCGAAAAGTTCGGCGCTTGTGATTTTGGGGTCGCTTCTGCTTGTCTATGGCGTGGCCATCCTTGCGTATGGCATGGCCTTGCAGATTGAGGACGGGGCTATCCCGATGAGCCTTGCGACGGTCGTCATCGCGCTGGCTTTCACTCTGGCTTGGGCCTGCAACATCAACGACGTCTCGCTTGGCCGCTTTTACAGGGACCGCCTGATCGAGGCATTCATGCCCGACCTCGAAACCATCTGGGACAGGCGACCGGGTGCAAAACTTGTCAAGATTGCACCGCCTGCCGTCAAGGCGGATCAGTTGCGTGTCACCGACCTCAGAGGAGAAAAAAGCTGTATCAAGCCGCTGCATCTGGTGAACACGAATGTCATCACATGGTGGACAAACGATACACGTGCGCAGCGCCGCAAGGGCGACAACTTCGTGGTGTCAGCGGTGGGAACAGGGTCAGATACCACCGGATGGCGCATGACGTCGGATGTTGCCGATGGAAAACTGACGCTGGCGACGGCCATGGCCGCCTCGGGGGCTGCGGTGAACCCCAACGGCGGATTTTCGGGCGCGGGTCCAACAACACTGCTGCCTGTGTCGCTTGCCATGTCGCTGCTCAGTCTGAGGCTTGGCTATTGGCTGCGGTGGCGCATGCCCAAGCCCTTTTTGTTTCGCTTCAACCGCTTTGGCAATCGACTCAATCCACCCGCGTTGCAGTTTTTCGCCAATCTGACGGGGTTGGTTTTATCGCGGGACCGGACACCAAACTTCATTGAGCTGACCGATGGGGGGCATTTTGAAAACCTTGGGCTCTATGAGCTGATCCGGCGCAGATGTCGTATCATAATCATTTGCGATGCCGGCGAAGACCCGCAAACGTCATACTCTGGCTTCACATCCGCCATCCGGCGGGTCCGGGAAGATTTTGGCGCCGAGATCCACTTCGATGTTGAGCGTGACCTCGCGCC